>CAZUKK010000005.1:0-91915 GCA_964620875.1 uncultured Clostridium sp. | reverse complement strand
TATCAGATTCTCCAACAATTTTATCGTTTAAAGTAATCTGTCCGTTATTTTTTGCTAAGAAGTTTAAAGTTGGAGTAGTAATAATATCATGAATAGAGCTCGTGTTTTGGGCAAAAATAGCTGTGTAATCTTTTTCACCATCACCAACTTGAACATAGTTACCTTTAAATGTTGAAGTTCCGTTATCTGCGATAATATTTAAATCTTGATCTGTCCAGATAGCACCACCTTTAGCTGTGCCAGATGTTGATTTTGCACAGTTGTTATAGAAATTAGAGTTAATTATACCGCCAACAACATTCCCATCAGAGTCTTTTTCGGCGATTGTACCAGAATTATAAATCGCTCCTCCATAAGAATAAGCAGCATCAGAAGAAGCATAATTATTTATAAAATCACCTGTAATGTTTCCGATTGTACCAGAATTATAAATCGCTCCTCCAGAAGAATAAGCAGCATCAGAAGAAGCATAATTATTTATAAAATCACCTGTAATGTTTCCGATTGTACCAGAATTATAAATCGCTCCTCCATAAGAATTACGATTAGTAGTAGTAGAAGAAGTTATAGTATAATTATTTATAAAATCACCTGTAATGCTTCCGATTGTGCCAGAATTATAAACCGCTCCTCCAGAAGACTCAGCCTTAGTAGAAGAAGTTATTGTATAATTATTTATAAAATCACCTGTAATGCTTCCAATTGTGCCAGAATTATAAATCGCTCCTCCAGAATAATAATAAATATAATTATTTATAAAATCACCTGTAATGCTTCCGATTGTGCCAGAATTATAAATCGCTCCTCCAGAAGAATATTCCTTATGATAATTACCAATAAAATCACCTATGATATTTTCTATTGTGCCAGAATTATAAACCGCTCCACCGTATGAATAATAAGAATCAGCATAATTATTTATAAAATCAGCAGTTAGATTTTTTATTGTCCCTGCATTATACAATGCACCACCACATATACTCTTATCGCTTTCTGATGCTGAACTTTTATTGTTTATAAATAATTTATTAGTAATACTTGTAGTTTCACCTTCTTTTACCTTTAACACTCCTCCGGCATAATATCTACGAGACAGTTCGGTTTTTAAAAATTCAGTAGTAGCTTGGTCTTCAACAGTTTCATAATCAGCAGGTTCAGTATATTTGATATTATAGTATTTTGAACTTATGTTACCATCTTCATCCGCAGTCTTATATTCAATAGCATGATTTTCTTCCGTACCATCAACAATTGTATAAGCACTTCCGGGAGATTGAATAGGTGTATCTGCCGTAACTTTTAGATTACCGTTTTCGTCCTTTAGAATATTACCACTAGCATCCCTTTCATATTCTTTTTGAGGAATTAAAATATTATTATCTTTCAGATATTCTAAAGTAGGTTTGCCTACAGGCTTTTGCGATAAATCAATTTCAGAGGCTTGAACACAGCTCTGAAAAGAAGCACTAGTGCAAGCTGCTAAAACCGCCGCTGACAGACATTTAAGGGTCTTATTCCCATGTATAAATCTACAATCAGTAAAACTTTGACAACCTTTTAACTTCATAAATCTATCCTCACTTAGTGCTCAAAATTTTAATATGCTATTTAAATAATAGTTATAAACTCTATATATAATTATAAACACTTTTCTCAACAACTTCAATACATTTATTGTTGTATAAATAAGGATATTTATATTTTTCGCATTAAAAAAGACACCTCAAACGGTGTCTTTAAAAATTTGCCGCAACTCGGAATTGAACCAAGGACACAGGGATTTTCAGTCCCTTGCTCTACCAACTGAGCTATTGCGGCTAGTTGAGCAACCCATGCAGGCTACCCTTCTATTATATTCGCTCAATTTCTATTGTCAATATTTTGATTATTATTGCTGAGGAGCTAAATACAAGGTTACGTTTCGACCTTCCATTTGAGGTTTCTTCTCTATCATTATTGCATCATTTGCAAAATCAGCAATAAATCTGTTTGCAAGTTCAAATGCTAAATTTGAATGCTGCATTTCTCGTCCTCTGAGCATTACAACAATTTTAACTTTATTTCCTTGTGATATAAACTTTCTAACATTCTTTAAACGAACTTCATAATCATGAACATCTATTTTATATCTGACTTTTACTTCTTTAACTTCTACAACATGCTGTTTTTTCTTAGCCTCTTTGGCTTTTTTTGCCATGTCATATTTATATTTGCCATAATCCAAAATCTTCGCAACCGGTGGTGCTTGATTTGGACTTATTAAAACTAAATCTAATCCGGCGTCATCTGCCATTTGAAGTGCTTTTGCTGTAGGTACTACACCATGATTTTCGCCATTTTCATCTATCAATCTTACTTCTTTTGAACGAATACGTTCGTTCATTATTGTTTTATCCTTATCCTTTACGGTTCTTGAATCGTTAGCTATTGTTTTATCTCCTTAATTTAATTATATCACTCTATTTATACTACCATAAAAATAAAAATAAAGCTATAGTATCATATCGGGCAATTGTTAACTTTTATTACTTTACATATATCAATCATATATACTATTACAAGGTTTTTTGCAAAATTTTTCTTGTTTTTTATTAAAGTTTTCAGAAAATCTGCCGATAAGTAAATTGTTAGATTAAAGGATATTTACCCGACAATTAAATAAGGAGTATTAAGTATGGAAAGAACACAGGCTGAATCGAGTATCGAAATTTCAAGAAACGAACAACTTCAAGACATTTCATTACCAATTCAAACATTATTTGATGAATGTTTAAACTTTATCTCTGTTAATGATTTTAACATGTAATCTGGCCTGAAATGAGCGTTAAAGAGTAAGATAGTATTCTATCTTACTCTTTTTGTATTTCTATACAGAAAGTTACAATTACTCCATTGTGTATATACACAAAACCATAGTTGTAATAGAATGTAGAAAAAAGGGAGCAAACATGAAAAACTCATTAGTTACTCTAGGGAAATTAGCAATTATAATAGGACTTTCAAGTGGGATTGCATATGCTGAATCTGATTTCAAAGAACACTTTAACCTTGGTCAGAGTTATTTAACGCAGTATCAATACCCTCAAGCTATTGAAGAATTCAAAAGCGCATTAAGAATAAATTATATGGACATTTCTGCAAGAATAGGACTTATTAATGCTTATCTTGCAAATGCAAACGAATACGCAAATAATGACCGAAACTGGGAAAAAGCTGCTAACGACTTCAGAAGTGCACTTTTTTATATGAAATACTACCCTAACAGTGATTCTTCCCATAACATAACTTCAAACATCCCTCAAGTTGAAAACAATCTGGAACAATGTTTGAACAATATGGGTTTTGATTTTTCACCTCAAAACAGATTTAATACCGCAAAAAAACTTCAAGCTGCAGGAAATTTACAAGCAGCAGCTTATGAATACAATCAAACTTTAGGAAATAAAGACTTACAGAAAATCAGTCTCGAACGCACGGGCGATATTATGATGACTCTGGGCAACAAACCAAAAGCCGCTGAATTCTACAAAAGAGCTCTTTTCGTTGCTCCTACAGATTTAAACTTGCGATTAACTTATGCAAAAACTTTAGATATTCTGGAGTCTGATGACTTGGCTTTAAAAGAGTACAGTTATGTATTATCTAAAGTTTCAGAAGACAACAGAGATATCTTATATACATTAGAAAAAACTTTCAGCAAAAAAGTTGAATCTCACCCGAACAATGCTAATTTCAACGCAAATATGGGCGCAGTTTTACAAAAACAAGGCAATTTTGAAGATGCACTAAAATATTACAGACAAGCTGCAGTCTTAGACCCTTCAAACATTAATACAAGATTAAATACAGGAACATTATACCAACAAAAAGGGGACTATCGAACTGCAATAAAGGCATATGAATCAATTTTGATAGTCGACCCGAAAAACATCAATGCAAATTTATATAGAGCACAATGCTACGACAAACTTGGCGAAACAAAAATTGCACAAGAGGCGTTTAAAAAAGTCGCAGAACTTGATCCAAGCAATTCTTTCTTAAAAGCTCATACTATTGAAAATGCAAAAAAAACAATGACTGTTGATGAATTTGCCCAATATATAAATACAAATATGGCAGACAACAATCCGGGAGAAATTTTATACGAATATGCTCTTGAACTTCACAAAAAAGGAAAAACTCAAGATGCTATCAATCTATACAGATATGCAATTAAAGCTAATCCAAACAATGCCGAACTATACGTAAATTTAGCATTGGCTCAAGCTCAGGGAAATCAATATGATGATGCTCTAAGAACAATTAAAACAGCTCAAAACAAATTTCCTAACAATAATACCATTGCAGATACTTATAAAAACCTTAAAACAATGCAAACCGACAACTTGTTAGCAAAAGCCGGAGAAGCTTATAACCAAAAAGATTACCAAACGGCTATAAAATATTATCTTTCTATAAATCCACCAACCGTATCAACTATACTTGGTGTTGCGACTTCATATCAGGAAATGGGCGACACAGACAGAGCAATAGAACACTACAAAAAAGCACTTGAGCTAAAACCTATTGATAGTGATATTGCTTATGCGATTGCATGTTTATACGGAGAAAAAGAAGATTACGAAAACACAAAAGTTTATTTGCAAAAATCTATTGCTTTCAATAAAAATAACACACAAGCAATAGAATACCTTCAATCTCTTGAAGATATGAACAGAGCGAACCAACTTAATGATGCTATTGCACTATATGAAGCTGATAAACTTGATGAGAGCTTCGTTATATTTAACGAAATTTTATCAAAAGATGCAAATAATGCTTATGCTCTTTATTATCGTGGTATGATATACGATACAAAACAGAAAAGAAATGAAGCTATAGCTGACATGAAAAAAGCATTCAGCCTAAACAATGAATTTACCATTTGTAATTATCTTATAGCTTCCGATTATGATGCTCTGGGAAAATACAAAGAAGCTTATAACTACTATCTGGCATATGCGGATTCTGATGTTCAAGATGACGAATACAAACAATATGCAAAAGCCAGAGCCGAAGAATTAAAAGAATATGCCTCAAAATAACACAGTATTTAAATTGATAGAAAGTAAAGTTTCACTTGCCCCAATGGCAGGGATAACCGATTACGTACTTAGAACACTGGTAAGACAGTATTCTCAAGAAGCTCTGCTTACCACAGAAATGATTAGTTCAGAATTTTTGGCACAAAACGTTCAAACAGAGATTACAAAACTGGATGAAAATCATCATCCAATAGTTTATCAAATTTGCGGACACAAACCTCATTTGATGAAATATTCGGCCCAATATTTATCACAATTTGCGGACATGATAGATATTAATATGGGCTGTCCTGTCAACAAAGTTGTTAAAGGGCAAGACGGCTCGGCACTAATGAGAAATCCTGAATTAGCAGCAGACTTGGTAAAAGCAGTAAAAGAAGGGACAGAAAAACCCGTAAGCGTAAAATTTCGACTTGGCTACACTCAAAACGAAATGAATTTTGTAGAATTCGGACAAAAAATGCAAGAAGCAGGAGCTGAATTTATAACACTACATGCCAGAACAAGAGCTCAATTTTATGCAGGAAAAGCTGATTGGGATAAAATAAAACTATTAAAACAAAATGTAGATATTCCGGTTTTTGCAAACGGCGATATTACATCTATTGAAGATGCTGTCGAATGTCTGGAAAGAAGCGAAGCTGATGGTGTTGCTGTGGGTCGAGGAATTCTTGGAGACCCGACATTAATTCACAGAATTGCGCACTATTTTAAAACTGGCGAAAAACTTCCGACACCTGATATCAATAAAAAACTTGATATGATGAAACAACATCTTGATATGGAAATTCTACTAAGAGGGGAAAATATTGCAATAAAATTTTTTAGGAAATTCTACCCGTACTACATTGCAGGAATTCGCAACGCTTCAAAAATTCGCAGTGTTATGGTCGTTGAAGATGATTATAAAAAAATACTTGAATACATTGACTATATAAGAAAAGAAAATCAGATACTAATATAAAAACAGTTCCCCTTGATATCCTGAGAAAAACTGTTATAATAACACATATGAAGAAGTTTTTACAGGTTACATTACTAATACTTATATTATCGATTGCAATTCCGCAAGAAGTTAAAGCCGATTATTTACCAAAAGTTCAACTTGAAATGCGAGGTTATGATGAGATAACTTTGCCTGAAGGTTCTTTTATTCCTGTAATAACAACACAAGAAATCTCAACAGAAACTTGCCCTGTAGGCTACAAATTAAAATTTATAGCTACAAGCGATTTATTTATGTATGAAACTAATGTAATTCCGAGAAACACAGAATTCTACGGTTATATCGAAAAAATCAACGAACCTGTAGTCGGAACAAATGCTTCAATGAAGATTAAAATAACAAAAATAATCATCCCTGACGGTTTTGAAATTCCAATTAAAGGTTACATCTATACGTCTAACGAAAATCTCATTGGCGGAGAACTTACAGAACCTGCAGAATGGGTTAAGATGCCACATTATCAAAGCAAATTTCAAGGAATCTCTTGGAATCACAGAATGGCAACCCTTCAAGTCAGACCGGGAGGAAGAAGAAGTATGGGCAGACATACAAAAATTTCAGCAGGCGACCAGCAAATTATAATACTTACTGCACCAGCACCTATAACACACATCCTGACAGACTAGACAGTTTTACAAATTGACAAAAAAAATATGTATAGTACAATGAATTATAATAATGTTTTAGGGAGGGTGTAATTAATGAAAAAATTACTTATAGTTGCAGTATTATTGACCTGTTCAGGTTCAGTTTTTGCAGACCCTAACTACTCATTTCAACAAGACACTTCAACTGCTTTTAGTCCGGTATACGGAGTTAATGAGAATTTCAAACTTAATAACAACACGTTAAAAGGTAGTGTCGTTACAGTTCCGGCAGGTCAAACATTTAAAACTATAGTTACATCTCCTGTAAGTTCGGAAACAGCAGTAACAGGACAGAGTGTAACTCTTGTTTTAGGCACGGATTTTTATTACAACGAAGGAAGAATTGCACCAACAGGAAGTACTGTATACGGTTCAGTTATAGAAGTATCAAAAGCTAAGCACGGAAGTCTTAACGGAAAACTTACATTAAGATTTACTCAAATAATTACACCTACAGGACTCAATATACCTATATCTGCAGTTGTCAGAACAATGGATAACACAGGAACTCTTGTCGGAGGCACTAAACTTGATGTTGCAAAAAATTATTCAAAAGATATCGCTATCGGTGCAGGGACGGGAGCTCTTGCTGGAGTTGTAATCTCGCCGCTTTCAGGTGGCAGCCTTGGAAAAGGAACAGCGCTGTCAACTGCTGTCGGAGCTGGTGGCGGACTTGTTAAATCAATTTGGGACAAAGGAGATGACGTTGATATTCCTGTCAATACAATCATTGAACTTGTATTAACACAACCGATTACCGTTAACCCAAATAATATTGAAAATAAGTCATTCGGGCAATAATATTATTGTAAGTTTAAAATAGAATTATATACGATAAAGTAATTAATAAATATTTGTTGTTAGGAAATAAAATGTCATTATTAGGGAAATACAAAGAAAGAAAAAATCCATACTCAGGGGAAACTAGAGATAAATCAGAATATAGAATGCCTGCAGTAACAAGAATTGATTTGCAATCAATAACATTAAGAAAAGGGATTACTGTAGCTTTCATTATTCACATGGTTTTAATTCCTATAATTTGGGCTATTTTAACAATTTTAGCCTTTTTTGGTATAACCTTCACTCTATTTGATAAACCGAAACAAAAAGTTAATGACATTGAGTTTGTTCTTGTTGAAAAAGACCAAACTCCAAGAGATAAAAATACTAAAAACAGAGCTGATGTAAATTCAAGATCCGGCGGAATAAATGACCCTAAAAAACCGGTTTCAATGCCATCCTCAAAACCTGCAGCGAAACCTGCTCCATCTTCGGAATCTCCATCACCAGCTCCTAAAAAGCCTTCAATAATGAACAAAATTACACAAAACATAACACCGAAGCCGACAGCAAAACCGCAACCGGCTACAACACAACAAAAAAATGTTCAGCCATCGGCACAACCACAACAGGCTATTCCGAAACCTCAAGCTGCAAGACCTCAACCGCCAACAGCTAAACCTTCGGTAAAACCGCCGATGACACCAAAAACAATTTCAAAACCAACCGGTTCTCCATTTAAAATTCCTGTACCTACAGGAGGAACTCAATCCGGACAATATGCAACAGGACCAATCAGTGGTTCTGGAACATCTAAAAACGGTGGAACAAGCGGAGGAGGAAATTATTCACCTAACCCATCACTTGCACCTATCGGAAGCGGTTCGGGTAACAAGTTAGCTCAAGGCTCAGGAACAAGAGGTTCTGGCACTGGTTCAGGTTATGGCAAAGGCTCAGGCTCAGGCGGAGGAAACCCTGGTGGCGGAGGTGGCAGACCTGGTATTGATGCCGTTAGAGAACCTGATTTCGGACCATACATGAGAGAACTTCAAAGAAGAATTAAAATGAATTGGGATCCGCCTAAAGGCAATGAAAGTAAACGTGTAGTTCTTTTATTTACAATTGCAAAAGACGGCAGATTGCTAAATTGCAGAGTATTTAAATCTTCAGGATTACAAAATGCGGATAATGCGGCATTAAACGCAGTAAAATTGGCTGCACCGTTCAGACAATTACCGCCTGAATTTAAAGGACAAAGTATAGATATCCAATTTACATTTGACTACAATGTATTTGGAGCTACAAGATATTAGTAGAGTTATTACAACAAAGTGAGGATAAAACTATGGAATTATTATTAGAGTCGATTAAAATGGACTGGCCGGTATTACTACCAATCTTTTTCTGTTCAATATTGGTAGTCGGCGTTGTAATCAGTAAATGGTCGTTTTATCAAAAGAACCAAAGAGATATTACTGTTTACATGAGAGAATTAAACAAAGATTTATCAAAAAATGACTTATCTGCAGCCCAAAATACAGCAATTCGTTGCGGCGGGGTTATCGGTGAAGTTATTGAAGAAGCTGTAAGAATTTTTTCTGAACAGAAAAAAGGATTTTCTCGTTCATTCGATATTTCAGCAGCTTTAGCTACAAGAAAACTTGAAAGTCATTTAACAATATTAGGTACAATTGGTGGTGTTGCACCGTTTCTTGGGTTGTTCGGTACAGTTGTCAGAATTCTTTTAACTTTCAACTTATTGGCAGATTCAGGTAATCAGGCGGCAACAGTTGCTTCAGGTATCGGTTCTGCATTGATTGCTACAGCCTTCGGTCTTGGTGTTGCGATTGTTGCGGTAATCTTCTTCAACTCTTTCCAATCAATTGTTAAACACTATGAAGATGACTTCCAACTAATTAAATTATTATTCTTAAGCTTCGTAGATTCAGAACAAGAAGTTCAAGATCATTACACATCATCTAAAATTAACTTATAATACAGGTAAACAAAATGGCTTTTTCAACTAATAAAAAACAAAAAATGTTTTCAGAAATCAATATTACACCATTAACGGATATTTTCTTGGTATTGCTGATTATTATGATGGTCGTCGCTCCGTCATTCCAATCAATGGATAACGCAGTAGAAGTTCCGGAAGTTAATAACGGCGTTAATATTGAAGATTCAAAAGTTACCGTATCAATCACTAAAGATGGTGCTTTGTATGTTAACGGAGAAGTAACGGAAAATGCTAAATTAGTAGATAAGTTAATTGCGTTAAAAGGTGATGCTGAAAAACCTGAACTGATTGTTAAGGCTGATAAAACAATAAAAAGCGCAACAATAATGGATGTTATGAATGCCGCACAAAATGCAGAATATCAAAAATTAATTGTTGCCGGAGAACCTCTAAACAAAAAAGAGCAAAAACAATTAAAAAACAATACCAAAGACATTGAAATTCCGGAGGATGGGGAATAATTATGAGAGAAACATTTAATGAAATCAATATAACTCCATTAACAGATATTTTTCTTGTTTTACTTATTATCATGATGGTAATTGCACCGTTATTAGACCAACAGGGAATAAGCTTAACCGTTCCGGAAAATGTTGCGGAATCTCAAGTTAAGGACTCTCCAAAAATCCTCACAGTTGTTGTAACTCAAAATGATAAATATTATATAAATAATGAAGAAATTCCTCAAGACCGACTTGGCACAGTCTTAAGTCAGGAAAACAAAAATTATCCTGACGGTTTGCTAATCCAAACAGACGGAGAATCAACTCACGGAGCAGTTGTTAAACTTATGGATAAAGCAAGATATGCAGGAGTCAAGGCTATTTCTTTAGACCAAATTTAATTCATAAAAAAAGGTGCGATTAGCACCTTTTTTATTTGTCCAAACTTTATTATGCGTTAAATGTTTTGAAAGATTTTTCAACGTTATTTGTAATAACTTTCTTAACTGCATCTAATTCTTGGTTTATAGCATTTTCTTCCGTATCAAGTTGTTTTAATTTTAATTCAAGACTTTTATCTTGTTGTTGAACAATTTCAATTTTTGAGTTAATATCTTGAACTTTTTGATTATATCTATGTTGTTCATAGTTATATTTATTCATTGCATCATTATATGCAGCATCATCTGTAGTTGTATTTGTTACCAAATTGTATGTAATGTTATTTCCTGTTTCTTCATCAACTAAAGTGATAGACAAGTATCTTCCTGTTGAATCTTTTTCAACTGAACCTTTTTGATTTAAAACTTCTTTAGTTTTTACTGCACTACCAACTGTGTAGCAATTGATTGCAGAAGATAAATTATCTAAATAATTTCTGTCATTTTCAATATCAGAAGCTTTGTAGAAGTAAGGAACGTAAGCTCCGGTATTTGCATCTTTAATATATCTTACATAATACGGATCATTAGAACCTTTTGTACCATTTTTTTCATTTAACAATTGAAGGTAATATGTTTCTTGTTCCATCAAATCATTGATTTCTGCTTCAGATAAAGTACTTAAGTAAGGATCAGACTCAACTTTATTTGCATCAAAAGTTCCAACCTTTCTTAATTCTGCAGAACCGATTTTGTAAGCATAATCATAATTGTAAGTTTCTTTAATATATTTACCTGTTTCTGCATCTTTACCGACCATCAAAACTGCATGTTCAGGGTCTTTTTGGCTTGCATCATACAAACAAATAATTAAGTTATCTTCGGTAATACCCGGAACTACATTTCCATCTGAATCAGAGAATGTATTATCAGGGTTTCTTGTGTATTGAGTAGCTGTTCCTAATGCTTCATCAATGTAATAGTATTCAAAATTCTTTATATCATCTTCTGTACATTCAACTAATGATACAGTCGCAGATTCAACATCTGGATTTCTTGCAATAATACTTGAAGATGCTGAAACAATTGAATAATCATCCTGCCATTGCTGAATATAGCTTATAGAATATTCATTATTACCTTTTGCAATCATTGCAGTAATAGTGTTTGTTAAAGCGCCATCATCAAATGTGTAGGAAACCTTTGTATAATCATCAATAGATGGAGGAGTCGGCACTACTAAATTACAAAGTTCTGAATAATATGCACCTGATTCGTTTGACAATGTTGTTCTTTGTTGGTTAATTTGTTGACCTTCAAATTCAACATTGCTCTTTCGTGCTGTCAAACATAAAAATCTGGCTTGTGATGCTGACATACCCATAATGTAGTTTCCTTTCGTAATTAATTTTCCTATGTTTGTCTTATCGGCTTATTTGATTGCAAACTTTAATATTTAAAGCCTTTTATTTACAATTCGTTACAATTTAAATTACAAATAATTAAATAATCCTTAAAATATCTTATTTAAGATTATTTTTGAGTTAGAATATAAATATAGGAAAGGAAAAAACAATGTGGGATTATTCAGAGAAGGTTATGGATCACTATAGAAATCCAAGAAACGTTGGTTCAATTGATAACGCTGACGCAGTTGGAGTTGCAGGTTCATTGACCTGTGGAGACCAGTTAAAAATATATTTAAAAATAGAAAATGATATCGTAGTTGATGCAAAATTTCAAACTTTTGGATGCGGTTCTGCAGTTGCAAGTTCCAGCATTTTGACGGAAATGATTATTGGAAAATCAGTCGAAGATGTTAGAAAAATTACAAATAAAGATATCGCAGATGAGTTAGGAGGATTACCTCCCGAAAAAATGCATTGCTCAGTTATGGGTTATGAAGCATTAGAAGATGCATTAAAAAATTACAAAAACGACGGTTATATTGAATTAGATGAAATCTTAAATGAACACAACAATACCGAAAAGAAAGAAAAAATCGTATGCACATGTTTTCAGGTAACTGAGAACTTAATCTGGGACGCTATTAAGCAAAACGGATTAAAAACAGTTGAAGAAGTTACAAACTATACAAAAGCCGGCGGAGCTTGCGGCAAGTGTAAATCTGTAATACAAGATATTATAGATACCTATTACAACAAACAAAAATCCGAAGCCGAAAAACTTACACCAACTCAATGGATTTTGAAAGTAAACAACGTAATAGAAACTCAAATTTCCCCGGAACTTCAAAAAGATGGCGGAGATATTGAACTTGTTGATATAAAAAACAAAAATATCTATGTAAAACTTAAAGGCAGATGCTCAGGTTGCAAAAATTCAACAATGACTCTGAAAAATTTTGCAGAAAAAGTTTTACAAGATTCACTCGGAACAGATATTACTCTAATTGAGGTACAATAAAAATGACTAATCTTATATATTTGGACAATAATGCGACTACAAAAGTTGATGAACAAGTCTTGGAGACAATGCTTCCTTATTTTAAAGAAGAATACGCAAACCCGTCCAGTATGTATGATTTTGCAAAAAAATCGTCTGAGGCAATAAAAGAATCAAGAGGAATTATAAAAGATTTTCTTAACGCTAAAGACGAAAAAGAAATAATATTTACATCATGCGGCTCTGAAAGTGCCAATACTGCAATTCGAGGAGTATTAAATTACAACAAAAACAAAAAACACATTATAACAACAAAAATTGAACACCCTTGCGTACTAAATCTATATCAAACATTAGAAAAACAAGGCTATGATGTCGATTATATCGGAGTAAATTCAAATGGGGAACTTAACCTTGAGGAATTGGAACAGTCTATAAAAGAAGATACTGCTCTTGTTTCAATAATGTGGGCAAACAATGAGACAGGGGTTATTAACCCAATTGAAAAAATTTCCGAAATTGTTAAATCAAAAAATAAAGAAACAAAACTTTTTGTTGACGGAGTTCAAGCAGCAGGGAAAATCCCAATTGACGTTCAAGCTGCAGGAGTTGATTTACTTGGTATTTCCGGTCATAAATTCCATGCACCAAAAGGGATTGGAGCACTTTACGTAAACTCAAAAACAATGATTACTCCGCTAATTATCGGAGGTCATCAAGAGCGAGGAAAGCGTGCCGGTACAGAAAATACACCATACATTGCAGGTTTAGGCAAAGCTGCACAACTTGCAATAGACGGCCTCCATTATGAAGCTACTGAAGTTAAAAGATTAAGAGATAAACTTGAATCAAATATCATAAACAGAATTTATAATGCCAGATTAAACACAGGAGTAGCAAACAGAGTTCCGAACACAACAAACATTGGCTTTGAATACATAGAGGGAGAACTCATTCTGCTTCATCTTTCTGATATTGGAATTTGTGCATCCTCTGGATCTGCATGCACATCAGGTTCATTAGAGCCAAGTCATGTTTTAAGAGCAATGAATGTTCCGTTTACGGCAATTCATGGTAGTATCAGATGGAGTTTAAGCAGATTTACAACAGAAAAAGAAATTGATTATGTTATTGAAAAACTCCCTGCAATAATAGAAAAAGTAACATCAATTTCTCCATATCAAAAAGAACTTCAAGCTCTAAAAGCTTTGCGAGCATAAATAATTTTAGAAATAGAAAAGATTAAAATTAAAATACTAATATGTATTTTAAATAGTGCTTTTGTCAAAATTTACTGCTTTTGTCCTAGAAAAAAATAATTAGATTTAGAATATCTAAAATTAATAATTTGATGAATTGGTTTCGATTATAAAAAAAATTATTCTTAGGCTAAGGAGTAAAAAAATGAAAAAATTTCTTATTCTATTAGCTGTAATATTATTTTCACAAAGCGTTCAGGCTGCAATCAGTGCTAACTTATCAATTTTAGACAAAATTGAAAATTCTCTATATGGATACACCTATTCAAACGAATCTGAAACAAACAGACTCAATCGAATTGAAACAAAAGTATACGGACAAACTTCAAATGCTCAACCTCAAGCCCGCATAGCAAAGTTAAAAAAAGATTTATCAGCGGACTTAATCGGACATGAAATAACACCGACAGAAGATACTTTTAGAGAACCGGAAGATTCTATTATTGCAGAAAAAGAACCTCCTGAAGCTGCAAACATGGATTATCCGATGATTAATGAACTTGAAAAATCAGTATTTAATAAAGAATTTAAAACTCAAAACCTAAAAACAAGGCTAACAAATCTTGAAACAAAAACTTTCGGAAAGACTTATGAAAACGAAGATTTATCTACACGAGTTGACAGACTAAAAGCAGAAATTAAGCCTAAAAGTTTTCTTGGGAATGAAATGGCAAAACAAGAAAACAGTTTTTACAATGGCGACATAAACCGTATGGCAGAAAATTATCATCTTGATTCCTACGGGGCTGATGATACCTTTGATTATGACAGTTATAACAACTTTAACAGTAAAAGATATTCCTCTTTTGACGATTATCCAAACGGCTCAAACGTATTTAAGCCTTCAAAACAATTAAATATTTCAGCTATTGAAAAAACTCTTTATAAAACCCGATATGATAACGAACCAATGGCAACAAGACTTGCCAGAATTGAATCAAGTATATTTGGCAGTATATTTGCATCAGATTCAGAAGGAGAACGTCTTGCTCGAATATCCAGTGCAATAAATGCACAAAAAAGCGCAAAACGTTATGACAGCAATAAATTTGGTCAAAACATGGCAACAGCATTCCAAATAGGAACACTCATTTTGATGGTTCTTGCATGCATTTTATAAAAATTATTCTTCATTTAAATGCTTAAGGTGTTTCCAAACATATAGACCACCTAAAATAAGGCATCCTAAAATTATAACAATATCAAATTTATGCCAAATTGCCTTTAATTTATCCAAGTGCTCACCCAATTTCACTCCCACATATACCAAAATGTAAGACCAAATTAGAGAACCCAAAAAAGTTAAAGTAAAAAATGTACGTTTTTTAGCCTTTAGAATACCTGCCGGCAGAGATATAAATGTCCTAATCACAGGGAGCATTCTGCAAAGAAAGAATGCCCAATCTCCGTATTTTTCAACCCAACGATCAGCATCATCCAAATCTTTTTTTGAAACAAGAAAAAATTTCCCATACTTCTCAAAGAATTTTCTACCACCGAAGTACCCGAGATAATACGAAGGAATAGATCCGAGAACACAACCTATCGCCCCTGCGAAAGATGCAGCATGAAAGCCCATTTCACCTTTAGAAACCAAATAACCCGCAAACGGTAACACCGCCTCCGACGGCAAAGGAATATTGCATGACTCAATCGCCATTAACAAAGCAATGCCTGGAGCTCCCATTGAAGAAATTACACTTTCTATCCACCCGATTAAACCTGCTAACATACTATCCAACATTAAAATCTCTCCCTTATTTGAAATAATTATAACAAAAAAATGAGACTCCGCCAAATAGACAGAGTCTCTAAATTTTATAATTATCGTTACACGAAACTATTTTCCGTTAACAACAGTTTTGAATTTTTTACCAGCTGAGAAAGCAGGAACTGTTTTTGCAGGAATTTTTAATTCTTTACCAGTTTGAGGGTTTCTACCAGTTCTAGCAGCTCTTTTGCGTGGTTCAAATGTACCGAAACCTACTAATGTAACTTTTTTACCTTTAGCAACTGTTTTTTGAATTGTATCAACTAAAGTTGATAATACTTCAGCAGCTTCTTTTTGTGTAACGTTAGCTTTTTTAGAAATTTCTTGTACTAATTCTTCTTTGTTCATAATAAAACTCCTTCTTTTTATGTACAAGTTTTATTATATAGAAAATTTCAAACTATGCAAGTATTTTAAGGAAATTTAACATTGTTTTTTGCAAAAAAACATACTAATGATTGAGATTTTACAAATTTTATAAATTATTATAATATTTTTTATTGAAAATGTATCAATATACTTAATATTCAAGACTTAGAGAAGTGTTTTTGCTATTATATTAATATGACATTTGTCAAGTTGGATACAGTCAAAGATTAGGTGATTATGAAAGAGCGAATATTATTATTTATAATTGTATTGGGGCTTACAGGTTTTATATACTTATTTCAGAGCTATACAGTTTGGGGATTGGCAATTCTGGTGTCGCTTATGGCAACTTACGCTTTATTTACGAACATTGCCCACAAGATTAAACAACGACATAAAAAGAAATGTCCGCAAGTTAAAAATGAAAACTACAAACCTTTTGTAAGTATAATGATTCCTGCGCATAACGAAGAATATGTAATTGCGACAACAGTAAAAACTGTTCTTAACCTTGATTATCCAAATTTTGAAGTAATTGCAATTGATGACAGAAGTAGCGATAACACCGCTAATGTAATCAAAGATTTAGAAAAAGAATATCCAAATAAAGTTAAAGCTTTTATCAGACCAAAAGATGCCTTTCCTGGCAAATCCGCAGTTTTAAACGATGCGTTAACACTGGCAAAAGGTGAAGCAATACTTGTGTTTGATGCTGACGCAACTATGGATACGGATTTTTTAACAAACTTGGTTTACGAGCTTGAACCAAAAGATGTCGGTGCTGTCCAAGCAAGAAAAATTGTCCGCAATAAAGATATAAACCTTTTAACAAAATGTCAAAACAACGAAATGACAATGGATACCCACTTCCAAGTCGGCAGAGATTCAGTAAAAGGAGCTGTTGAACTTCGAGGAAACGGGGAACTTATAAAAAGAGAAGCTCTTGAAGATATCGGCGGATGGAACAACTACACAATAACAGACGATTTAGATATGTCTACAAGACTTCACATAAAAGGATGGGACGTAAGATTTTGCGCAGATACAGCCGTTTATGAAGAAGGAATTATGTATTTATTCCCTCTATTCAAACAAAGAAGACGATGGCTTGAAGGTACTATTAGAAGATATCTTGAATATTTTTGGGAAATTCTTACTTCAAAAAAAATGTCAATGCGTGTAAGACTTGACATGATAGCCTACATTTCAGAATTCATTATGCCTGCATGGTTTATCATTGAAGCCGGAATTCTTATACTAAAAATATTGCTAAAAGATGCAAATCCGCATATTCTGATGTCATCAGGGATTATGGGCTGCATAATAGGACTTGGTTTTGTTTTAGCATGCCGATACAGCCTAAGAAGATACGATAACATGCCAAGAATTGATGCACTTATTCAATCAATTTATACCTCAGTTTATCTTCTTGTGATATGGTTTCCGCTGGTATTATTCATTGGAACAAAAATATTGTTTTTCAAAAAAGATATGAACTGGGGAAAAACAACTCATGGTTTAATCCAGCATGAGCATGCTATACAAAGAGCAAAACAAAAAATTAAACAAGCAAAAGAAGAATTAAAAAAATTATTATTATCAAAATAGGAGAAATATAAATGACAACAACATTATCAATACAAGACGTAAAAGATAAAATCAGAGCAGTTCCGGATTTTCCAAAACCAGGGATTATATTTAGAGATATCACAACAGGAATTAAAGATGCTCAAACAATGAAAGCAATGATTGATTACCTTTGTGAACAGTATAAAGAATACAAAATAGATTATATTGCTGGAATTGAAAGCCGAGGATTTATTTTTGGAATGCCTATGGCTTACAAGCTTAACTGCGGATTTATTCCAATCAGAAAACCAAATAAACTTCCTGCAAAAACAATCAAAGAATCCTACGATTTAGAATATGGCTCAGATTCAATTGAAATCCATGCAGATTCAATTGAACCAGGAGCAAACGTTTTAGTTGTAGATGATCTTC
Source organism: uncultured Clostridium sp. (assembly GCA_964620875.1). Lineage (GTDB taxonomy): Bacteria > Cyanobacteriota > Vampirovibrionia > Gastranaerophilales > Gastranaerophilaceae > Zag111. The sequence goes on along the minus strand of CAZUKK010000005.1, from coordinate 73,746 downwards.
TTGCAACAGGCGGAACAGCAAAAGCAGCGTGTTCTCTTGTTAAAAAAGCAGGTGGAAACCTGATTGGTGCAGCATTTTTAATCGAATTAGAAGCACTTAAAGGTCGTGAAAAATTAAAAAATTGCGGAAAAGTAATTTCTATGTTACAATACTAGCAAGAAAACTAGGAGAACATAATATGAAAAAATTAGCAATCTTAATAGCATTAATACTAGTGCAAGCTCAAGTTACCGTGTTTGCAGCTCAAAGTTATAATAAAAAACCGGCTAAAAAGCCTCAAGCGACAAAACCTGTCAGCAACGTTAGAAGCACTAATGACGTATATAAACCTGACGGCAATGATTACTTATTGAAATACAATATTGACGATTTAGAATCAGCTCCATGGCTTAACGGCGGTAAAAGAAAAATATAAGCATTTTTTATTTTAAAAGAGAAAAAGGCGGAAAATCTTAAAATAAGATTTTCCGCCTTTTTAATGTTTAATTAACATTAGTTTACAAAAAAAGCAATTTTTCAAAGTATTAAAACTTTATATATAGGGGATATAAAAAAAAGGATATATAAGGGGAAAATTATGGCAGATTATGGATTTTCAGTATCAATCAAGAACGACTGTCCTTGGTCATTTACAGCAAGAAATTATTACTCACTTGGGACAAAATTTACAACAAACAATCTTTTTTTCGATCTAAACAGATTTAGTAAATTAAAGACTTACAACACTTTTGATTATTATGGAAAAAATTTATATACAAGCTTGGGTCTTGACCTAAAAACTCGAGCTCAAAAAATAAATGAACCTCAAGGAGCAACCGAAGATAGTGCTACAAAAGAACCAACAAAGACAAAAGCTAAAAAAGATGTTCCTGCAGCAAAAACAAATGTAACTGTTGGAGACAACAACGGAACTACTGTAATTATTATAGGCGACAGAAATAGAGTAGTTATTGGAAAACCGGACAAACCTCAAGAACCTGATAAAACACAAAAACCGGAAGAAAAACCTGAGAAAAAACCGGAACAAAATCAAGACCAAAAGCCTGAAGAACCGGTAATTGAAAAAGTCAATGCAAAAGTTACGGCAAAAGATATTGAATTGTTAAAAAAACGTGGAGCAGATTTAAATCATAATGACAAATATGGCAAAGCTCAGTTTGTTGAAGGCAATGAAGTATATATCAGCGGACAGGACAAAACAAAACCTGATACTATCATCGCAAAAGACACAACTAATCACGCAGAAGGAAACACCTACACTTATAAAAAAGTTGAAATAAATGAAAATTCAAAAGAACTATTTGCAAAATACGGTTTAGACCTTGATATGAGTCAATTTAAAGAGGGTGAAACTTATTATTTCTTAGAAACCTCTGAAAACGGACGAACAGGCGAAAAACTTTATAATTTAGATGGAGCAAAACATCTTGAAATTTACAAACTTGAATTAGTAGAAAAAGATGATGGCTCATTTGAATACAATTTAGTTCAAGAAAAAGGAATGCAAGGTAGCAATCAAAGCAGCATTTCATATGGTAAAAGATTTTAAATAATAAGAAAAGAAGCAGAATGGGCGGATTGACAATCAATCCGCCCATTCTTTATGTTAATAATCATTATTTTACATAAAAAGTTGCATTTACATTTGAATAAATTTTTATCACACCTGCTTCAATTACAGCAGATTCAACAGTACCTGAATCTTCCGCTACTCCTGCAGATTTCGCCACCATAAGAGAATTTCTCATATAATTCATACCACCTTGCCTATTTACAGTACAAGAGGTATCAATAGATTTAATTCCTACAACATTTGTATCTGCAGCCTTTGCTACAATGTTTGCCCTGTTTCTTACCTGCTTTGTTGCTGTTGATAAAAGATCTGCACATTGTGCATCTTTTTCGGACAAGCTAAAATTCAAACTATCAACATCAGTAGCTCCCAGACTCAAAGACTTATCAATCATTGGAGATATCTTATCAATAGATTTTGTATGTACTATTATGTTGTTTGAAACGTCATACTTATCAAGAAATCTTTTTCCACTATTATAAATATATCTTGGTCGTGCCGAATAATTAGAGGTTTTAATATAATCACCATTCTCCGTATTTATCATAGATTTTAAATACGCATAAACCTTATCAGAAACCTCCTTATTTTTAGAAGCTGCTTCTTGCATAGATTTATTACTTTCTGTTTTCACTGCAATAGAGATTTCAACAGTATCAGGCAAAACTTCCTTTTCTGCAGTATAAGAAACAGAAATAACCCCTCTATCTGATTTTTTACAATCATCCGAACATGCAGCACCTACCTCACTAAACACAAAAGGGATTGAAAACACTGTAGTTGCAAGCAATGTTGTAATAATAATCTTTTTCATAGTGCCTCCTAAATATTACTATTCTATATTTGAAACTTTTTCTTCTTCTTTATTTTCAGAGATGTCAGTTTTATTAGACAAAATCGGAGAAGATACAAAAGAATTTTGAACTTCCTCAGATTTTAGAGTATTACTCTTTTTAATTTCAACTTTTTTAATATCAACTTTATCAGCTTTAGATATCATACGGCTCATCATACGAACTTGAGAATTAATTTTTGCGGATTTAATAATAGAATCCAATTCAGCATCAGACAATTCCGGAGTACTTTTAAAAGACACTGCCAGCCCCTTTTTAGAAACTATACTGTATGATACTGCAACCATTCCCCACAACAAAACACCTTGAAATAAATTCAATGCAGGAAACATACATAAATTCACAAGATATTTATTCCACAAGTACATAGAAACATATCCGGGGAAAATTACAAATCCAGCAAACAAACATACCCCTATAAATACTGCAGTTATTAATCCTTTTATTCCATCAATTTGAATTATTTTCATAAATTTTTGTCCTTCTATCCTATCATTTCAAGAAAATCTTTTTCTGTCAATATTATAACACCTAAATTTTGAGCTTTGTCTAATTTTGAGCCTGCATTTTCACCGGCAACAACAAAATTGGTCTTTTTAGATACCGAAGATGAAGTTTTACCTCCATGGGACTTAATTATTTCACTTGCTTCATCTCTTGTCATATTTTGTAATGTTCCTGTTAGTACAAATGTTTTTCCTGATAACTTATCCGATTTAGGCTTTGTAATCGACGTAGGATTAACACCTACTGACTTTAACTCATCAATCATTCTTAAATTATTTTCATCTTTGAAATAATCGCAAATTGATTTTGCAACAATTTCACCGACGGTTTCAATATTTGTTAATCTTTCAAAATCTGTCCCCATTAACTCATCTATAGAAGAAAACTCACCTGCCAAAATATCCGCTGTTTCCTTGCCGACATGACGAATACCTAAAGCTGTAATCAGTCGATTTAACGGTCTTGATTTACTTTCCTGAATTGAATTAAATATATTTGATGCTGATTTTTCCTTAACTAAATCTAACTGTAATAAATCATCCATCGTCAAACTATACAAATCCGCAGGGGTTGAAATAAATTGCTTTTCATATAACTGTTCAATCAATGACGGTCCGACATAATCAATATTCATAGCTTCTTTACTTGCCCAGTATTCTATCTTTGCCCTCATAAGCTGAGAACAATTCGGATTGATACAATATAAGCCTACTTCACCTTCTCTCTCGACCAACTCAGCACCACAAGCAGGGCATTTTGTCGGAGGCTCAAAAACTGGAAGATTTGTATGCTCCGGAGTATCCATAACTTTTACAACTTTTGGAATAATTTCTGCTGCTTTTTTAATTAAAACGGTATCACCAATTCTTATATCAAGCCTTGCTATCTCATCAAAGTTATGCAAACTAGCACGAGATACCGTACTTCCACCAAGCTGAACCGGTGCTAACACTGCAACAGGTGTAATTATCCCCGTCTTACCTGTATTCAATTCAATATCAAGAAGTTTTGTAGCAACTTCCTCCGGTGGGAATTTGAAAGCTGTAGCCCACTTTGGAGCTCTTGAAGTATATCCTAAATCTCTTTGTATCGCTATATCATTAATCTTAATGACAACACCATCTGTAGCATAATTTAAATTAAAACGTTCAATTTCCCACTCTTTACAGTATTCAATTACACCTTCAATATCCTTAACCAGTCGTATATTTGGATTAATTTTAAATCCCAACTCTTTCAATCTCATCATACCGTCATAATGAGTTTTTATATTTTTATCATCCCCTTCAAAAATGCCGGTATACGTAAACATAGATAAATCTCGTTTAGCCGTAATCGTACTATCTAATTGGCGGATAGAGCCGCTTGCCGCATTACGAGGATTTGCAAAAACTTTATCACCTTTTTCCAATGCTTCTTGATTTAATTTTTCAAACGAAGATTTTGGCATATAAATTTCGCCACGAACTTCCAAATTTTCAGCTTCAAACAATCGTAAAGGAATTGCTTTAATTGTTTTCAAATTTTGGGTTATGTTTTCACCGGTTACACCGTCTCCTCGAGTTACACCCAGAGTAAAAAGTCCGTTTTCATATGTTAGCGCAATTGCTAACCCGTCAATTTTTAATTCGCAAACCAACTCAAGTTTTCTTTCATACTGTTTGCAAATTTTATCATACCAAACTCTCAATTCTTCAGCATTATAAGTATTATCCAAGCTATATAGGCGGTATTTATGCTTGTGAGAGAAGAACTTTTCACTAACAGAACCTACTCTTTGTGTCGGACTGTCCGGAGTTTTCAATTCAGGATAATCCTGTTCAAGCTTTTTTAATTCCGCAAATAAATTATCATATTCAAAATCACTTAAATATGGATTTTCTTCAACATAATATTGATAATTACTTTTATTTATTTCATCTTTCAGATACTTAACCCTTGAAATAATTGGCTCAGAAATCTTAGAATCAGAGGATACCGAAGATTTTTTATCCCCCGCACCAAATAATCCAAGCTGTTCTATATTGTTACTGTTATCCAAAACCATGTTTAATACCTACATAATCATTAAAAGTTCACGTATAACTTTTGTTGCTACAGCAGTGGAAGCACCGCTTGTATCATAGTCAGGAGCTAATTCTACAACATCTGCCCCAACTATGTTAAACCCTTTCAAATACTTGAACCAGCCTAATAATTCATCAAATGTCATACCTCCGACTTCAGGAGTGCCTGTCCCCGGCATTATTGAAGTATCAAGACAATCTAAATCAACAGTAATAAATATATTTTTATCCTTTATTCCATCTAAATCAGAATACTTATGACATAAGGTATTATTTCTTGCCATAAAATCCCATTCTTCTTTCATTCCGGAACGAATCCCGATTTGTTTAATATTTTCAGGTTTTACAAACTTTGAAATATGACGAATTACTGCACTATGAGACATTTCTTCGCCCATATATTCTTCTCTTAAATCAGTATGTGCATCAAAATGTACAACTGCCAAATTTTCATAAAACTTAGATACAGCTTTAACTTCAGGTAAAGTAACCAAATGTTCTCCACCAATACCAAAAACCCGTTTACCGTCCTTATAAATATCCTCGACGTTTTGTTCTATTTGTTCTAATGTTTTATATGTATTACCCAAAGGAAATTCTAAATCCCCCGCATCATGGAAATTAACATCAGATAATTCTTTATCAAAGGTCGGTGAATATTCCTCTAACCCCCAGCTCGCAAGTCTTATCTGTTCCGGTGCAAACCTTGACCCCGGCCTGTATGATACCGTTCCGTCAAACGGGAGTCCAAGCATTACTATATCTGATGAAGCATAATCAGGATTCTGCGCCATCCAAGTTCTATCTAAAAATGGTCCTCTCAGCATTTATATTTCTCCTTAAAAATTCCCTATATTGAATATTTTACTATAAAAATTCATTATAAGGAAATATTTTTAAGATGCTGTATATCAAGTTCAGGTTCTAAGGTTATTCCAATAGCATCAATTTGATAATTATTGATTTTATTTTCCTGAACATAAGATAACACACCGGTTTTAATATTCATATATTTATTTTTAGTAATAGCCTCTAATGGAGAGCCAAAATTATTACTCTTTCGGGTCTTTACCTCTACAAAAACAATTTTATTTTTGAATTTAGCAATAATATCAATTTCACATAATTTTGAAAAATGCTTATTTCGTTCCAATATTTCATACCCGTTTTTTAAGAGGTATTCGCAAGCCAAATCTTCACCAATATTACCAAATTCACGATTATTCATGCAAAAATTATAACACAAAAAGAGCCGATTAACGGCTCTTTCGGTTATTAAATACTAAGTTAGAATCAAATTATGCAATTTCTTCATAAGCTTTAGGATTATTCAACAAATCATAATTAATTTCATTTTCGTTATCAGCAATTGCAGCCGCAACTACAGTATCGGATGTTACATTCAATGTTGAACGGAACATATCCGTAATTCTTTCAATTGTAAACAAGAATGCAAATCCTGCAACTAACTGTTCAGGACTTAATCCCATACCATTAAGGATTAATGAAATAGTAATCAAACCGCCACTAGGAATACCTGCACAAGTACTAGATGCAACAATTGCTAAAATTGCAATTTGAATAATTAAGAATAAATCCAAAGGAACACCATAAGCTTGAGCCAAGAAAATTACAGCAACTGTTTGCAATAAAGCTGTACCGTCAAAATTTAATGTAGCACCTAAAGGTAAAACAAAACTTGAAATTTTATGAGAAATTCCTCGTTTTTCACAACATGCAATCGTCAAAGGTAAAGTAGCTGAAGAACTTGCTGTACCAAAAGCTACCATCATAGCTTCAGCAACAGCTGAAAACAACATAATTGCAGAAACCTTTGAAAAACATCTTAAGAATAACGGATAAACAATAAACATTTGTAGAGCAAAACCTATCAACAATACCATTAAATACTTAGCAATTGTTGTAAAAATTTCGCCACCGAAACTTGAGACAGCACTTGCAGTAAGAGCAAAAATACCGGGAGCAGCAAAAACCATAATCCAATCAGTAACTTTCATTGTTGCCGCAAAAACAGATTCAAAGAAAGAAACGATTGGTCTGTTTACATCTCCGACTTTCGCTAGAGCAAGAGCAAATAATAATACGAATAAAATAATAGGAATCATATTTCCTGAAGCAAATGCTGCAATAGGATTATTCGGAATAAATCCTAAGAACAAATTAAGAACATTACCCTGTTGTTCTGCCATAGCCGTAGAAACTGAAGCCTGAACATCAGATGCAACATTTGCAGCAATATAATGCGCAGCTCCCGTGCCAGGTTTAATAACCAAAGCTAAAACTGTACCGATTGAAACAGCAATAGTGGTTAATATACCATAGTATAGAATCATTTTTGATCCAAATTTACCAAGTTGTTTATTATCACCAACACTTGTAATACCAATAATAATTGCAGATACAACAAGCGGGATAACTACCATCTGGATAAGCCTTATGAAAACTTGACCTATAAATACTAAAAATGTTTTAAGCTGAGGTATCAAATAGGAATCCGGATGGGAATGAATTAGCACCCCTACAACAATACCGGCAATAATACCCAAAAATATATGCCAATTACGTTTAATACCTAAACCCAGTGCTATTAGTATCTGCATGTGAAGTTTCATAATTTTATCCTCTTTTAACTCTTTCTTATTATAAATAGTAATCTGACTAGGTCATTATACAACTTTTTTATAAAAATTTCAAATAGATATTATCAAAATGGTATATAAAGAGGAATAAAACATAACATTAAAAAAATTCTTTTTCTCATATTTGTGTTATCATTAGACAAACAACACGAGGTTATAAATTTATTAGTTATTTTATAAGGAGATATGTATGAAAGATAAGATTAAACTTTTATTGAACAAAATAACTCTATGTGGAATTCTTTTTTTCACTGCAACATGTCTTTGCGGATGTGTAAATACCGACACAACTATCACCATTGACAGAAAAGGAAACGCAACACTTGAAGAAAAGACACTATTCAGTAGCGAAATAATGGACTATATTGATAAAGAACTATCTTCAAAAATAAGCGAAATCGAGTCAAGAAATGACCCTAATTTTACTATTGAAGAAATAAGTGAAGACTCTAAATCCGGAGTTAAAATTACTGAAATAATCAATAATATAAAAGAAAACGATATAAGTTATGACGATTTATTTTTACACGAGGTTATTAAAACTCAACTTGAAAGCGAGAGACTTGTTGACGTTAATAAAACATTTTTTACTACATCATATGATTTTAACTTTGACATCGCATGGAAAAAAGATGTTGATTTAGTAAAAACTAAAATAACTATTAACATTCCGGTAAAAGCTAAAACTCACAATGCTACAAGCATAGACGAAAAGAAACATAGCTACACATGGAAAATTACAGAACCTGAACATAATATTTCATTAAGTTACTCAACCGTAAATATAGGTGCTGTCGTAGTATGCTGTTTACCTATCTTAGCACTACTTATATTATGCATAATAGTATTGCTGTTAAATTCCAAATCAAACAGCCAGAATACAAAAAAATGCCCTATATGTGGAGAAATGATTGCTCAAGATGCGAAAAAATGTGAATTTTGCGGCGAAAGACTAGACGAAGAAAATATTAAAGATTAATAAACATGAGATAATTTAACACAAACAAGAAAAGAGCCTAAAAGGCTCTTTTCTTGTAAAAACAGTTAAAATTTCTACTTTTTAGGAAAACTTTTAAGAAATAATTTCTCTAATTCACACAATGCTTTTGCCCGTAATTCTTCAATATTTTTCACTGCATTTTTGTAAAACAAAGAATCCCTGCTACTATTATTTTCACGCAGCCATTTCAGCTTAGAATCATAAACATAATTAATATTTTGCTTCCTTAGTTCATAATCCCCAGTAGAAGAAATATAATCTCGTTCTTCAAAAAACTGAGGACCTTCAGATTCTCCAAACGAAACTCTTTTATTATAATTTAACATATTAATTTTACTTATTATCATTTCTCAAACTCCTTTGTCTAAATATTAAACTATTGGAAAAGCATAAACCTAATATCTTTAATAGCTTTATTCACTGTTTCAGAAAGAGTTTTATCAGCTTTTTTATAGATATCATATAAGTCAATATCAAACCATGCAGTTCCAAAACTCGAACCAAATAAACCCTTTTTAGAGTTTAAATTTTGAGCTTTTACCTCAATTACAGATATATTATTAGGTATTTTAACTCCTATATTTTGGGAAACACTTGATATTTCAATATCATATTTTTCACCCAATGCAGATATCGCTTTTTTACTTTCAGTCCACCAAGGTTTATTTTGAAGCCATTTCATATCATTTGAAGATACTTTACTCATATTTAAACCTTTAAAATTTACAGTATAATTTTTGTCTATCATATCAAATTCCAAATCCTACTTTACCTTGCACTAAATTATAATACTCATTATGTACACAAATAAACCATTGTGTCATATTATGATAAACCCTGTAAAAATAAAATTTGCCAGTAAATTTAGCATTATCCACAATAAAATACTGCTAATAAAAAAAGAGCCTTTACAGGCTCTCTTTAAAAATGGTGGGAGAAAGTTGACGGAACTCGAACTTTTAACTGGCATGAAATTACAGAAATGAAACCATATCTTAAAGATATTCTTAGTTCTGACAAATAATAAGATAACTTTTGAATTTCTATTTTGCTAAGGTTTAACAATTTAGTTCGTTTATGCTAAAATCAGTATATAATCACCTTGTTTTGAAAATAAGTTAGATAAGTAAAACTTTATTATCAGAATAACAACATTTTAAGAAGTGACTATTGCAATAAATATTTGTATAAGGAGTAGGGATGGCTAAAAATAAATACAATGAGATGCTTGTTCTTAAAAGACTGTCTAATATACAAAAACTGCACAATACAATTAAAGAAAATAAAGATATAAACAAATTCAGCAATAAAGACAAGATTGCATATATACTATGGCAAGACCCCTCAGCCAGAAATAGTGACATATATTTATCAATTGAATTTTATAAGAAATTTTATCCAGAGTATGTAAAGGATAATATTTTAAACTTGGATGATTTATATGAAATACCTAAAATGTATGACATTCAAAGAACAAGAGCAGAAATACAAAACACAGAAGGCTTATTTCCTGCAATTGATGAAGTTCGAAAAAACAGAACAAAACGTGAAGCCGAGTTTAGTTCATACTATAGAAAAACAAAAAGAAAGACTCTTAGAGCATTTCCTGATTATTATATGTATCTTGATGAAAGTGGCAAGACTCATAAATATTTTGTTCTTGCAGGAGTCCTATTGAATGGCAAATCAGACAATGACACTCAAAGACTTAGATTCAATTCATTAAAGAAGTCACTTAGCGAAAAACATCACTTGAATATAACGGAGTTGAAATTTGCTGATATTAAACAAAGAAATCTTGCATTCTACAAAGAATTGATAGATATTGTATTCAAAGAAGGTTTGCCAATGGCATTCATATCCATTTTGGTTGAAAATAGCGGCTTAAAGAGAAGTACAGAAAAGAATAAAACAAAAGAATTATTAGAAATCTTGCTAAAAGGGCAATTGGCGTCTCTTATTGTAAGAGCTACTTGTAGTTCTCCGTATGCATCCAATAAGGCTAAAATTAATATAATCCAAGATAAAGATGGCTGTGGATATGATTCTATAGAAAAAGAGAAATTGAAACAGGGGATTGATTCAGAATTAAAGCAATCATATAAATATTTAATACAACTGGAATCATTAACAGATGTTGATTCTAAGGATGATATACTTGTGCAGTTGTCTGATTTATACGCAAGTTCTATCAATAATGTTTTTTCAGAACTCCCAGAAGATTCAGAATCAGCAAAGTGTAAAAAAGAATTTGCAAAGCATTTTCTCGAAAAGGTTGGTCTAAAGAAGATTAATCAAGAGTTTTCGGACAAAAACTCTGATATTAAGTTTATCAATAAAGTCATTAGTAAATAGCAAAGCTTTATAGAAAATGTGGACACAAATTATCTAACATTATAAATATGTTGGAATTTAGTATACTCATCAGCATTAGCATATTGTGAGAGTTTGTCATAGGTTTCATTTAACAATTCTGGAGTCATTGAATAATTATTGATTCCAGACAACATATATTCAATCTCTCTTTGTAGGTTACTGTAATAAGTTACAATGGTATTACTTTTAATTGTAACGTCTTTAAGAGTACATTTATCAGAAAACGCTATGACTGAATAAATAGGAATTGTATCATCAATATACTTTCTAATTGCTCTTATATGCGTTGCATTCTGCATTATTGGATTGTAAAAGCGTTCTTTATGGCTTTCTCCATAGCCGGTAGGCAATGTTTGAGTCCATTGTTTATTGCTTTCATTTCCGAATATCCAACCACTATAATTCTTGCTTTCAATAACAAACAAGCCCTTACTATGAAACATTATTATATCTATTTCAGAAGTCTTATTATTATCTCTTGGCACATATAAATTAAATAAGAACTTACAGCCTATTCTTTCAAATGGTTGTAAATACCTGTATAAACTATATTCCCCATACAACCCACTATCATAATGTACAGACCAGTAAGAGTTTTGAGTAGCTTTGTAATAGTTGCTACTCTTATAGGTCTTATAGCTCAATATAAATCTAATTATAGGAATTGCTACAATTAAGGTTGCTATTGTAATGATTAAAATTATATCTTCCATTCTACTTATACATTACCATGAAAAGCAATAATTAGTTATTAATAAGGCTGTAATATTCTGTATTTATAAAAAGAAACGTTACATTACTGTTCTGACTCCCTAGCATATAAATCAGGATAGTATTGTTTAAAATTATATATCAGATTAGTTCTTTAGTTTATTCGTTGCAAAGCATTTGTGATACAATGAATTTAATAGAATTACGTATTAACTATTGGAGTTAGGCTTGATGAAAAAGTTGAGAAATATCAATATAAAAAAGTTATTACTTTTAATGATGTTATTAGTTGGAAATGTATCTTGTTTCGCCGCTGAATATGGCACTGGCATAGAGGCTGTAAAGCTTGCTCCATTTGGATGGCAAGCCTTACTAATCAGGGAAGTAGAACCAAATTCTCCTGCAGATAAGGCAGGTATATTTTCTAATTACTATATTCTAACTATTAATGGGAAACAGACTTATGACCTAACAGAGGAGCAGTGCCAAAAACTTTTTAACCAAAGCTCTGAAGTATTTCTAGATGTATCTCCTACCCCATCATATATTGACAATAGAGGACATAAGTACCAATTACAGAATCAAAAAGGTTTTTCAAACACTATTAAATATATTCCTAAAACCAAAGGGGTTGGGCTAGGGTTAGTTAAATCTAAATTGGATATAAAGACACCAGTTCTTATAGAGAAAGTAACAAATAATTCTCCTGCTTATTTGGCAGGTATTAAACAAAACTCGTTCATTCTTAAAATAAATGATACTCCAACTGTTGATTTAAGTGTTGAAGACTGTTTAAAGCTCTTAAAAACTTCTAAAGATGTCTCATTAGAGATTTTGGAATTATCTACTAATACAACTAAAACTTATAAATTAAAACCTAAGAATTATTATGGTGATGATAAATATACAAAAGCTTTCAAAGCAAATTGGTCAGAAATAGGTCCTGCATTAGCTGCTTATAATGCACAAGAAGATTTATTATCACAATTCTTTTCAATATATAAACCTGAACATAAGCGAGCAGACTTAACAAACAAAGAAATATGGGATGAAGATATTGCAAAAATGCAAGAACCATATGATAAATTTAAGTCTAATAAAAATAATATGGCATTCAATAAATATTATTATGATGGTCTTCAGACTTTTATAAGTCAATATTCTCAGCTTAAGCAATGGCATATCAAAGATGCTAAGGCAACTTTAGTTGCATACCAAGTACTAAAAGATACTGCTTCAGACCAAGAGGTTATAAATTATATAAAAAATTCTAATATACCAAATAAAGATTACTATATTGATTATATTGATTATTTAAACAAATACACTAATATATATACCGCTAGGGCAAAAGAAATATATAACTATAGTGTCGCTTATGAACAAAAACAAAAGTCAACTTTAGCTAAAACCACTATACCATATGTTTTAGATGGAGATTTAATGGGCTTTTTAGGTGGATTCAAAACTCCTAAACAAAATGGTGCATATAAGCTTAACGAAAGTGGTTATGGATTTGTGAAGGTTAGACAGAGTGTAACAAATGGTATAATAATAGGAGCGTATTCTTCTCACTACACAGATAGACCTTTATTTATAGTAACAAACAAAAAGTTCGCAGATGATGAATTTATCAGGAATCAAATGTATGTAGTATTTGACGGCTATTATTCATACACTACCGTAATGGGAGCGCCTAAAAAGATTTGGAAGTTCAAAGAAATTTCCAAAGACTTATACGATAAAATCGAAGCGAAACAACTAGGTAAGTATTATTTTATAAAATGATGTAAAGTTTCAGAAAATTCTAGAAAAGTTCAGCGTACTGATTAACAGAATATGGGGGCTTAAATAAATACCCCCTCTATCGCTTTACCCACATGTCAGACATTATAAGGGTCGTGGATATAAAAACTACTATTAATATACCCAAACTAATTCCTGTATATACTATTTCTTTAAGCCAGGAAGTAGTTTATTAGTTATATAGCTATCAAATTGATTTGCTATCTTTCTTCTACGTGCATGCTCACGTTCCAGAGGTGTCATTTCCTGTGGTGTTTCGGATGTTTTAATCGTTTCAGCTTGTTGTTTTTTCTGCTTTGCTTTTAATAAGTCTTTCACTTTCTCTATTTTTTCTCTGTTGTCCATTTATCAATTCTCCACAATTAAAGGCTAAAACTAAATTAAAGTATTTTTACTTATGTAGTTTTTCAGTAAATCCCTTATGACCGCTGCACCATTTAAAAGATTCTCTTTAATGAAAGATTTAAATTTATTATATAAATCTTCATCTACTCTAATAGTTATAAATTTGGTTTTATGCATATCTGTATCTCCATTAAACTATGTTGTACAGACTAAAATATAATAATTGAGGTACATAGTTATATATGTACCTCTGAAAATACAAAGAGGGTTATTCATCATCCATGTAAACATCATGACCGCATCTTAGTGTGATTATAGCTTTATCTATTGTTCTCTCAAGTTTTGAGCCTAATTTAATGTAGTCTTCTAGTCTGTTATATTCATCCAGACTCATTTCTTCATCACTATCACGGTATTCAACAAGTGTTTCAAGTGCGTTATGGACTAGGTTAATGTCATATATTAATTCATCCATGTAATAGCGAGACCAGTCTTTACGACTATTAAGACTGTCAATGTCTCTGTAAATACGTTCAAAATTAGTGTTGTTGCACATTTTATTTTCTCCTTACACCATTAGGTGTGTTATTATCTACGAAAAAGATTCCTATAATCAGAGAGCATAAAGGAATTAGAAACGTCTTCTAGGTCTTCTACTCTTTCATCTTTAGGGTTTAATATAAAAAATTCATGCAATCTATCCCTGTGTGAAAAAAGGTATTTAATAGTTTCATTTGTTATTGGCTTTGCATTTTGCGGAAGCACCAATAAAAGTTGTTGCATGCCTGCTTCTCGCAGATTGTTAAGTATATCTGCTAAATATGTAAGGTTATGTATATAATCTTCTAATTCTAGGTTATACAATAACCCCTCTAATGATATTGTTAATGCCTCAGCCTTAACTTCCTTCTTTATTTTTTTACCGCTCAAATCTTCAGTGGTTTCAATATGCTTTATGTTCTTAATGTAACGAAGGTAATTGATAAATGTATATACATAACTCTGTTGATGCAAACAGAGGCTTTTATAGTAACCTAGATTCTGTTTATACGAATATTGCTTTATGCTTTTAACTATAACATTGGATTCTATTATAAAAGCATTCTCAATCGTTTGAAAGCTATTAACCAATCCTATTAATTTCAATTCTTTTAGACTATTCATAATTTCATCATTTGTTTGATTGAGCTTAAAATCTTCAAAGTTAAAGAAATCAACCGGGATAACAAAAGGCTTAATATCTTCATTTTGTTGGCGGTAGATTGCACTACTATTAGTACCAAAGACCATAAGCAATTCTAGGATATTTAAGGCTTTTAGAGAGATAACATTCTCCCCAAGTTTTCTTAATATAGTCATTGGCATATTGTAACTATGAGACACATTGTTAGATAAAAGGAAGTAACTCTCTTGATTATTAATTATCTTATTATGTAACTCTAGGATTTTCTTAACTTCTTTATTTGTTAATACCGGGGCTGATTCTATGTTGTACAGCTTCGCTGTGTTCTTGTATGTTGGTAAAGTATATTTATTAAAGGTCATTTCAAAAGTATCTACTAATTGAATCTGCTCATTTGATTCTACCAATGGGGCAAGCTGTTCAATAATATCATCGTCATAATTGAATAGGATATAGTTTGTCTTGGTTGCAATTTGCCCTATATGTAGTAAATCCTTTAAGTATGGTTTTAACAGTTTAAGTGCCATGTCGGACACTTGCAAGCATAAACACTTGTTAGCAGGCAGGGTTAGAATAAAGGTTGCATTATTTTCTAGCTCTCTAGCAATTTGATTTGCTGCATTGTATTGTGTTTGATTAGCTGAGAAAATCTCAAACCCATAATTCAATAGAGCTTGCAGTTTCTTTCTGCTTTTTTCGATAAGAGCTTCTTTTTCTTCAAGTGTTAAGTTTTTCGTATTCATTATTAATACCTCTTAATTTTAAGTAACTATCAATTTGCTTGACAAAATAAAATGTAATACAATGTGTTTCGCTTCTGAGCTTTTTAGATTCTTATAGTCAATTCACTTGACAAGATAAAAATGTAATATAATGTGTTTCGTTTCTGATTAATGAAAAGCACAATTACCATAAAAGGTAATTGTGCATAGTTACAAATTAAGAGTTCTAAGCTATTTAAGTGAAGCTCTAATTAAAATATAAAGGGGGTAATACTTCTTCATCCTGTTATATTGGAAACGGCTAACGCAGATTTCCAATTAATTCATTAGTTAATTAATTTCCATTAATTGCATTTCTTCTTATTTATTTCTTTTTATTGAATTAATTAACTAATTCATTAATTTCTTTATTCTATATGCAAACAAAAGAAAAATAGAATACCTCTCAAAAGCTGTAAAATCGGGGGCAAAATTCAAAAGTAACAATATTAATAATATTAACAATCCAAAAAGTATCATTATTTTGTGCTATATTGAGACTATGGGTATTATTCAGAAAAATGAAATCTATATGAATGACGATAGGCTTTGCTTTCTATTCAGCTTATTGCAGAACAATGGTGCTAAAATAAATTGCGAAAACAAGCATATTGCAGATAACTTTAAGGATAATTTTGAGGTGTTTGTTTCTGAAGTATTTGAGACGTATGTACAAACACTACCTAAGCATAAACAGGAACAAATCATCAATGAGTTATCAGATTATGATGATGAGCGTATCCCATATGAATATAATGACTGGTACAATATTGCTTATTCTGAGGACAGCAACGAGTTATCAATAAACCTCAAAGAGAATGGTTTATTATTAGACGATACCCTTAGAAGGTATGCTCAAAACCATTGGGAAGATGATTTATTCACTTGGGATGAGACGAATCATTATTGTAGCGAGAAGATTTGTAGAGACTTTTATCAAGAAATACTGGTCTATAATTGCAAGAACTATTATGTCGAAGATACAAAAAATATCCATGCAATAGTGTTGGGGTATTATAAAGGTTATATAGAAATAAACAACATAGAATGCGATATTGATTTAACTCGCATAGGACATATGTTGTTTCAACCGTGTTATGTCAATGAATATAAGAATGATGCTGTAACTCATTTCAAATGTTGTATTAATGCTCATAGATTCAAGAAAGAATTTGAAGACCTTATAAAAGGACAATACAACAAATGCTCAACAGGCAAAATTGTCAATGAAATTAAGGAATACCCTAATCAACAAAAGAAGATGTATGATTGTATTGTTAAATGGATTGAAAATATAGGTAGTTATAATTTACCCCCTGATGACCTTAGAAACACTTTAAATATCGGAATTAGCAAAGAGGATACTGATATTTTAAATAGTGCTGTATCTCTATTAAATAAATTCTATAAAGAGATAGAAAAATCAAATAAACCTCTTATTAAAAAGAATAGAAGGACTGGTTACTATGAGATTTCAAAGGATTTTAAAATTTAAGCAAACTAAGGCTTAGTTTCAGTTCTAAATTGTTACATAAATTTATGTTGAGGCTGTCAATTAGACTATGACAGCCTCTTTTTTGTTGCCAAACTAAGCCGGCTGTAATTTCCTTAGTGGCTTAGTTTCCATATGATTCAATGGTCATAATAGCAGGAAAGACAGAGGAAAATTTCTTTATGGCAACAGAGAAGATAAAAACTAAATATTCAAATATCGAATGTATGCCTCTGCTATGCCTAATAAGTTTTATGTCCATACTAAGCAACGGTGGGAGGCTGGCATGGGCAGAGAAGTAGAGACCCACTTACAAACTGCCTCTATAGATGAGAATGTATTGAATTTCCTAATATTGCTTATTGAAGCTGATATGGAATTACAAAACTCAACTATAGGAGAAAAGGAGAATTAAAATGAAATTCTTTAAACTTAATGACGAGTCAAAAGATGACCCAATTGAAAGTTTAGCAGTATATTATGCTAATGGTAATATCACAAATAAAGAGTTCAAAGATGCTAAAAAGCAATTAACTCTTGAAAATTTTAGAGAGACCATTGCCAAATGCTATTCTACTGTGCTTTCAATTAACACCCTTAAATCTCAAGAAAAAATGAGAAAAGATATGCGTGCAACTGGTTATGCACCAATTGGATACAGAAATGTCATACGCAAAAATGGTCAATATGATGTTGTAATAGATAAAGATATTGCAAGTAATATAAAAAGTTTGTTTAGCATTTTTGCAACTGGCTTAATAGGCATTAATGGATTAGGAGATATTGCTAGAGACTTTGGGCTTAAAGGCAAAATATCTAAAAAGCCAATAAGTAATCAAGCAATTATTTATATCCTAAGTAACCCATTTTATTGTGGATATGCAAGACATAAAGGGAATTGGTACGAACATAAATATGAACGTATCATCTCCGAAGATTTATTTTTTAAATGTTATGAGTTGTTAGTACGTAAAGGAATAATCAAACAACATTTACTTTAAACTCAATAGAGAAGCTGCTTAGCTGCTTCTCTTTTATTTTCATGTACACTTATAATAGGAGATATAGAAATGACATTAAATTTATCACATCTAGGAATTAAACCGACTAAAAAGAAGGCTGAACAAGAAATTACAGAGGCTATTCCATTGAGTCGTGTATCTTCAAAAGAACAAGCTGAGGGATACTCTTTAGAGGCTCAGGAAGAAAGAGAAAGAAGGTATTGTGCTTCAAAAAATCTTGAAGTAGTACAAGTTTGTAGCTTTGCCGAAAGCTCAACTAGAGGCACAAGACCTAGATTTAGAGATATGATGAAACAGATAAAAGCTAGAAAGAAACCTATTGCTATCATCTGTGATAAAGTTGACCGTTTACAGCGTGGATTTAAAGAAACCCCCATGTTAGAAGAATTGAGGTTATCGGGCAAAGTAGAACTACATTTTATACAAGAAAACCTAATATTACATAAAAACTCGTCTTCTCAGGATTTAATGCGATACAATTTTGCTGTAATGATGGCTCAAAATTATACAGATTGCATATCTGAGAATGTTAAGAGAGCTCATGAACAAATGGTTAGAGAAGGTAAGGCTATGGGGCAAGCACCATTGGGATACATAAATGTGAGAGACCCTGAAACCAAAGTTGCCAATATTGAGCTTGATACATCGAGGGATTATTTAGTAAGAAGGTTATTTGAGTATTACTCAACTGGTTTATATTCGCTAAACGAACTTGTTGAGCTTGCTAAAGAATGGAGGTTATATAGTAAAAAGAAAACATTTAAGCCCCTTCTCAAAGGTCAAATAGAAAGAATGCTTAAGAATGTATTCTACTGCGGTTATGCAAAAAGAAATGATGAATACTACGAACATTGTTATCCTGCAATCGTTAGTATCGAATTATTTATGAAGTGTGTAGATGTGAGAAATGGTCGTAACAAGCAGTTTACTAAGATTACTAAGCATGAGACAGTCTTCAAAGGACTTATTAAATGTCCTAAGTGTGGTTGTACCGTTACACCTGACATAAAGAAGGGTAAATATATCTACCTAAAACCAAACACTAAAAAGGGTTGTGATTGTAAACAGATTAACGAAAATGTGGCTAATGATATGGTGTCAAGAGTATTTAAGTCAATGTCTATGTCAACAAAAACTTTACAGCCTTATGTAGAAGTTCTAAAAGCTCATTTAAAGCAATCTGATGATATTCAAGCTAAAGAAAGACTATTACATACAAAACAATTAACAGCTCTAAATACACGCTTAGACAGGCTTAAAAAGGTCTATCTTGACGGAGATTTTACTAGAGAAGAATACTTAGCAGAAAAGCAAAGCATTGAAATGGAACAAAAGACACTCGAAAATAAAATTGCTGAGGTATCAACAGATAATAAAGAAATTGAAATCACGCTTGAATACTTGCTAGACTTGGTTTCTAGGATTAATTCTTTGTACGAAAGTTCGAGAATTGATAAAAAACGCAAGATTTTAAAATTGGTTTTCTCGAACTTTTTTCTCAATGGCTCAAAGCTAAGCTATGAGATAAAAAGACCCTTTGACATGTTCATCAAAAGGTCTAATTGTCTATTAAACTGGGCGTGAAGAGACTCGAACTCCCATGCTTTCGCACTAGTTCCTAAGACTAGCGTGTCTACCATTCCACCACACGCCCATATTCAATTATCAAAGTCTGCGAAAATCCTTTTCGGATTTTCTTGACAGCGTGCCTACACTCTCTCAAAACGATACTTAATCGTTTTGTTCGGCAGCGTACCACACGCCCATCAATGCTTACACTCTATAATAAGCAGACCTTATTGTCAAGAGTTGAATTTAAAATTTTATTTGTGATAAAATATTCAAGCACGATAAGGATATATTTAAGATATGCAAGTTCAAAATTTCAATTATACAAATAATCTAAGAGGATATCCCTCTGATATCAATAAACTTTATAGTCAGCAATTTAAGCATAAGATTTATTCAACACAACTTAAAACTCAATCCAATATCATCAACCATTACATAAATCATGATACTTTTGTAAAAACAACCAAGCATGATCAAAACATATCTTTTACAGGAGTTTTTCCATTTGACAGATGCATAAGAGCATTTTTAAAACATAGAACATTTAAAACATCCATAAAAGGTTCTAAGCGTCCATATATACCACTTGAAGATGATTTAGCAGCAATATCAAAAAGGCTAAAGCTTAAAGTAGGGAAAAATGAGGAAATTGAAGCTTTAGATATTAATCCAAACAATTCTAATAAATACATAATATTTTTACATGGATTTTCTCAAAATATCACAAATAATCAACCACTTTACAGAAGATTGAAAGACTCTAAATTCGGAATACTTGCAATTGATTATAGGGGATATGGAAAAAACAAACCCTCTTTCAACATTTATGAAAGAGATTTAGATAAAGATGTTTCTAGCGCTATTGCATATCTTAACAAAAAAGGTGTTGAAGAAATCGGACTTGTGGGACACAGTTTTGGAGGATATTTGGCCTCAAGAGTTTCAAAGAAAAAAAACATAGATTTTCAAATATTAATCGCACCTATGATTTCGCTTGAATTCTGGCTGAGAAAAGTTTTAAAACGTCCAAAAACCAATCGAGTTGAACTATCTTACATAAAATATATTCCGGGATTTAAAGAGGAATATTTAAAAGTCTTTGATATTAAAAGACATTTTAACGGTAATAAAACACCAACATATCTGATACATTCCTCTAAAGATATGTATATCAGAGCTGCAAAAATAAACGAACTGGCTGAACACATTCCAAACTTACAAAACTACACCATTTTAAAGCATGGCGGACACAAAATGGATGATGCAAAAATTTCAGCAATAAGAGAACTGTTAGATAATTTGTAAAACTTAAATTTTTATGCGATAATCTTTGAAAAGATAAAGATTACAAAGGGATTATGAGCTTATGGAGTATAAATTAAAAGACACGTTATCTAAAGATGCCTTCAGATACGGCTACTTGCTAAACAAAGTTATGCCGTTTATCAAACCACACTTGCCAAGAATTATTTTAAACATGATTATTGCTATTCCTCTAGGTTTGTTAGATGGGGTTGTTGCATATGCACTAAAACCATATATGGATTGTGTTATCAATGGAAAATCATGGATTATCGGACCTTATACCATTGAACAAAATGTGTTAGCTCTCGCTATACCGTTTGGCATAGTATTTTTTGCATTAACTCAAGGTTTATTAAAATACACTAACAATTACCTTACAGATTGGACCGGTAATAAAATTTCTAACGCTTTAAAAGTAGAGCTATTCCATAAATTAACATCTTTAGACTCTAAATTTTATGATATAAATTCTTCAGGACTTGTTCTAACCAGATTTTTAACTGATCCTGAAACCGCATCCAAAAATATCATAAATACGTTTAAAACATTTATTATGGCAAGTTTTGGTATTGTAGGACTTGTTACTGTTTTATTGTATAACTCTTGGAAACTTGCAATTATCGGAGTCGGTGTTATGGCAATCGCAATCACGCCGGTAACTTTAATCAGAAAAAAAATCAAAAAAGTTTCAAATGCTACAATGGTTGTCGGAGGAGATATGACAACTAATTTTAACGAAACTTTTGCAGGAAACAAGATTATGACATCATATAATCTTCAACAATTGCAAAATAACAAGTTTGAAAAACAAATAACCGAACAATTCAACTTGACAATATCACTAACAAAAAGGGTAGGCTGGATGTCGCCTATAATGTACTTTATTTGCTCAATCGGAATTGCCCTTGTAATGTTTTACGGCAACCATCTTATTATAAGCGGACAAATGAGTGCTGGAAGTTTTGCATCATTCATAACTTCACTATTATTACTTTACAAACCGGTTAAAGATTTAGGAAGAACTCTCACCGATTTGCAAACAACATTTGTAGCTTTGGGCAGAGTATTTGAGTTATTTGATTTAGTTCCACATATAAAAAATAAGACTCATGCTATCAATATGACAGGATTGAAAAATTCAATCAAATTTGAAAATGTATGGTTTGAATACGAATCAGGATTACCTGTATTGAAAAACTTTTCTCTAAATATAAATATAGGAGAAACTATTGCTCTTGTCGGAAATTCAGGAGGAGGAAAAAGTACAATAGTTAATCTTATCCCAAGATTTTACGATATAAAAAGCGGGAATATTAAATTTGACGGAATCGACATCAAAGACCTTGATATTGAATCATTAAGAAATAATATTTCATTCGTATTTCAAGATAATTTTTTATTCTCCGGTACAATTAGAGAAAACATTTTAATGGGTAAACCAAACGCCACAGAAGATGAAATTAATCAAGTTATAAAAATGGCACATCTTGACGAATTTTTGACAACTCTTGAAAACGGAATAGACACATACGTCGGGGAACGCGGCGCATCATTATCAGGAGGACAAAGACAACGTGTTGCAATTGCAAGAGCAATGATAAAAAATGCTCCGATTGTAATATTGGATGAAGCAACATCAGCTCTTGATAATGAATCTGAAGCTATCGTTCAAAAAGCTCTTGATAATTTGATGCAGAACAAAACAGTATTTGTTATTGCACACAGACTATCAACAATCAATAATGCGGATAGAATTGCAGTAATCAATGAAGGTGAACTTGTAGAACTAGGAACACATAATGAACTTATGCGGATTGAAAACGGAAACTACAAACATCTTTATGAAATGCAATTCAAAAATCAAGAAGAAACTGTGGTTTAATTTATAAAATTTACAAACTTTACAAAAAACAAATATACGGTCAATTTCTCAAAATAAAAATACTTTATATACATATAGGGGAAATTAGACAGGGATAATAATGTTTGTAAATGTTTTTCAACCAATGGATATGTATTCTTCGCAATGGGTTAATCAAGCCATATACGAAAATAATAGAGTAAATGCCCAAACACCTAAACAATATCCGGGATTTACATATTTTGATACTATAAAATACCAGTCTCCAACAATTCAATGCGGAGGTCCTAATTGGTGTTTTCCAATGTTCTCAGGATACAACAGCAGTTCAGGTTCAAGTCTATGGAGCGGAGTACTGAATAATAACTTTACCGGAGTTCCGCAACAAACCGGAAATTTCCTAAATTTTGGTTTTACATTTGGTAACCCACAACCTAACAATAATTTGTGGGGCGGATTAATTGGATGTTCTTGGAACAATATAAGTTCAGGATTTTCTACATTCAATAACAAAAAAGCTACTGCCACTACAACACAAAAAACTACAGTAACGCCATCAAAAACTACAACTCCGAAGCCAACGGCAACTGTAAACAAACCTGTGGCAAGACCTGAAGCACCAAAGATTACTAATCGAACATTTAATATTACAGGAGTTAATACTTCTGCAAAAAATGATTTTAGAAAAGATTTTGTAAATACTGCAAAAAAATATATGGGCTACAATGAAGCTGACGGAAGCTCAAGAAAAATTTCAAAAAGCGGAGAATGGTGCGCAGATTTTATTAAATATGTATTAGATGAAACTTATGCATCAAAAGGATTACGAACACCTTCAGGGCTACATAAAGAATGGGATATGCCTCATCTTAGAGTAGAAAACATAAAAAACTGGGGGATAAAGAAAGGTATGTATCTTGATATTGCTCATCAAGGGAATAAAGCAAAAGCAATCACAGATAACGTTAAAGTCGGAGACATACTCATTTTACGAGAAAACAAAGCCTCCCATACGGGATTTGTAACAAAGGTATATCCTGACGGCTCATTTGATACCATTGAAGGAAATCGAGACGACAAAGTTTCAACAGGACATTATAGTGCCAACCACAGAGATATCAGCGGATTTGTTCAAGTAACTTAATGACGGATTTACTCAAATCTTCAACTGTTGAGTTATTATAAATAATCCAATCTGAGTTATTTATTTTTTCATCCTGACTCATCTGAGAGTCCATTCTCAGCTGGGCATACTCTTTGGTATAATTATTTCTAAGCATAAGTCGATTTAATCGAATTTCATCATTGCAATATACAAACAAAACCTTATCAAACAAATCTGCCATACCGGATTCAAATAAGAGTGGAATCGCAACAAATACAAATTTTTGTGATTGATTTAGCTTGAAATATTCTTCAATCCTAATTTTAAGCTCAGGATATAAAATATTTTCCAATACAGATTTTTGTTCAATATCATTAAAAACAACTTTTCCGAGTTTTTCTCTGGAAATTGAGCCATTTTCAAATATATCAAAATCATTAAAGGTTTCTGCTATTTGCGGAAGCTCTACAAGTAAATCATGACAAACCTTATCAGTATCAAGAACTGCGTAGTCTAAAGATTTTAAAATTTCTTCAACCGTAGATTTACCGCTTGCAATATTTCCGACAATAGCAACTTTTATCATTTTTTCTGAGCAATCCTGTTTAAAAAATTCTTCAATTCTTTGATTTGTTTAGGTTTAATCGGCTTAAATTCACCACGTTTCAGCCCATCAAGATTTAATGTTGCATGCTGAACTCTTTTTAATGTTACAACATTAAAACCAAGAAATTCAAACATTCTGCGAATTTGTCGGTTCATCCCTTGATACAAAAGAATTTCCATATACGTATGAGCTTTATCAACATCAAGAACGTCAACCTGAGCATAAGCCATTTTATTCGGTTCTAACTCAATACCCTTGTTCATTTTATCTATATCATTTTGAGTAATTCTGCCATCAATCGAAACTCTATATAGTTTTGGAACTTTAACAGACGGATGAGTTAATTCATTTATCAAATCTCCGTCATTAGTAAGAATCAAAAGCCCTGTAGAATCTTTATCCAATCTTCCGACAGGCTTTAGGCCGTGCAAAGATTCCGGCAATAAATCATAGATTGTTTTTCTGCCTTTTTCATCATCAGAAGTTGTAATATAACCTGCGGGCTTATAAAATCTGTAGTATTCATGTTTTACGGGATGAATAAGTTTTCCGCTAACAAAGACTTTATCTTTTTGTCCCACAGAAAATCCAAGTTCGGTTACTCTTTTACCGTTAACCATAACTGCACCTGACTCAATAAGTTCATCAGCTTTTCGTCTTGAACACAAACCTGAAGATGCAATATATTTATTTAAACGAGTTCCGGACATTTAATAACCTCTTTAAACGAATTAGCAAGAACTTCCGGCATTCTTCTGTAGAGTTTTCCGTCATTACTTATTGCAACAACGACAACCTCTGCTTCAATAAATATTTTTCCGGTTTCTTTTGATTTAATACACTGTTTAAAAGTTACAGAAAAACCTCGAAATGCGGAAATTTCTGTTTCTATAATCATTTCATCTTCCAATTTTGCAGAAGATTTATAATTCACATTTAAATTCACTACAGGAAGCACGATGTCTTGTTTAACCAAATCATTTATATTATGACCCATCATTTCGCATAAACCTACACGACCCATTTCAAGCCATCTTAAATACGATCCGTGCCAAACAACTCCGTAAGCATCTGTGTCAGAATAAAATACTTTTTGTTCAAATATATGTTTCATCATAAACAGATTATACCATTAAAACTAATAATTATTAACTTTTAATGTATAATAAAGACATGAACACAAAAATTTCTGAAAAAACAATAAACAGACTAACTCTCTATCACTGTATTTTACGTGATTTTATAACTGAAGGTAAAGAATACATTTCAAGTAAACAAATTGCAACACTTCTGCATATTGACGATTCTCAAGTCAGAAAAGACATTAATCTTTTAAATAATTCAGGAAAGTCTCGTGTCGGATATATTGTAAAAGAATTAAAAAAGTCAATCGAAAGTACACTCGGATTTTCAAAAACAAAAAAAGCATATATTATCGGCGCAGGGAATCTTGGCATGGCCCTTGCAAAATACGATAACTTTACAAGTTACGGTCTAAATATTATTGCTTTATTTGATAACGATAAATCAAAAATCGGGAATCAAATAAACAATAAATCTATTCTAAACATTAAAGATTTGCCTAAATTTACAAAAGAGCATGGGGCAGAAATTGCTATACTAACAGTACCTGGACAATTTGCCCAAAGTACCGCAGAACATATCGTAAGCGCAAATATAAAATATATTTGGAACTTCACCCCGACAGTTCTATACGTACCGGAAGACGTTCAAGTTTGGAATGAGAATCTTATGGGTAATTTTTTACAATTTACCTATAATCTTTAAATAATTATAAACCTATATCATCTAAAAATCTTCTGTTTTCAGAAAGCTCAAATAAAGATTCTTCACTCATACAATCAATAATTGATTTATCAGAAAATAATTTTTCAACAAGATCATTGTGCGATGTGTTCTCAGGGTTGGACATAGCCAATTTCGTAAAATTATTTATATCAGTTTGTCGTTCATACAAATTCAGAGCATGCTTTGACATACTTTTTAGAAAGTTTTTTTTAGCTTGTTCCTTGGAAGACTCCATAGGTGAAGTCATTGGAATACAAGTGTTTCCATCATTCATTTCAGATATTTTTTGAGCAAGCTTTTTAAACATCACATCACCACTAATTCAACAATATTATACATTATTTTAGAAATATTGCAAATTTGTATCGTCCATCTGACCATATCATTTACAAGAATTTGTAGCAATATTTATGCCTTTGTGCTAGAATTGAGTCAAATAAGGAGAAATATAAATGTTAGAAAAAGAGATAAGAGATAAGTATGAAGTCGTTATTGGCTTGGAAGTTCACGCACAATTAAAAACAAAATCAAAAATATTTGCACCGGATAAAAACGAATTCGGACAAGAGCCGAACTCTTTAACAAGTCCTATTACGTTAGGTATGCCTGGGGTTTTACCGGTACTTAATATGGAAGCTGTTAATATGGGAATTTTAACAGGTTTAGCATTAAACTGCGAAATTCCTGCTCGTTGCAAATTCGACAGAAAACAATATTTCTACCCTGACCTTCCAAAAGGTTATCAAATATCTCAATATGATGAACCAATTTGCGTAAACGGTCATCTTAATATAAACGGAAAAAGAATTGGAATTACCAGAGCTCACTTAGAAGAAGATGCAGGGAAATTGGTTCACGCAGGTGCTGACGGTCTTGCAGGTTCAAGTTATTCTTTAGTTGACCTTAATCGTGCAGGAACACCTTTATTAGAAATCGTTTCCGAACCTGATATGAGAAGTTCGGAAGAAGCTCGTAACTATATGGAAGAACTTCGTAATATTGTAAGATATATTGGAGTCTGCGACGGAAACTTAGAAGAAGGCTCTATGAGATGCGATGCTAATATTTCAGTAATGCCTAAAGGTTCAAAAGAATTCGGTACTCGTGCAGAAATTAAAAACGTAAACTCATTCTCTGCACTTCAAAGAGCTATTGAATACGAAATAGAAAGACAAATTGATATCGTCGAAGAAGGCGGACAAGTTGTTCAAGAAACAAGATTGTGGGATGATAACTCTCGTGAAACTCGTTCTATGAGAGGTAAAGAAGATGCACATGACTACAGATATTTCCCTGAACCTGATTTGATGCCTTTAGAAATATCAAGAGAATGGGTTCAAAGAATTAAAGATGAAATGCCTGAATTACCTGCTCAAAAAAGAGAAAGATATCAAAGTTTAGGTCTTAGCGAATACGATGCAAGTGTTATCGTAGAACAAATGGGACTTGCATTATTCTTTGATAAAGTATTAGAACTCGGCGCAAATCCAAAAACAGCTGTAAACTTTATCATGGGTGAAATTGCAGCTTATCTAAAAGAAGACCATATAGAAATTACTGATACAAAATTAACCGCAGAAAACTTGGCAGAACTCATCAGTTTAATTGAAAAAGGTACAATTTCAAACAATATCGGTAAACAAATTATAATTGAAATGTTAAAAGACGGAACAAAAGCTTCTGTTATCGTTGAGAAAAAAGGTTTGAGCCAAATTTCAGACGAGGGTGCAATTAAAGAACTTGTACAAAAAGTTGTAGATGCTCACCCGAATGAAGTTGAAGCATACAAAAACGGAAAAACTAATCTGTTAGGATTCTTTGTCGGACAGATTATGAAAGAAACAAAAGGTAGAGCTAACCCTAAAACTGTTAATGAATTATTAAGAGGAATTATCGGTTAATAAATCGGGTAAAACCTTCGCACCTTTTTGAACCAAAATTGCATAGCCAAAAGCTTGAATTTCTAAAAAAGGGCGAAATAAAGTGAGGAAAACCTATGTTTTTTAATTTCAAACGTAAAAAAACTTGTATGGAATCTGAAATTTTTGAACAAGCTCAGATTACCGAAAATATTTTAAACACATACATAACAAAAGACGGTAATGTACTCTTGGATGTTCCGGATGACATATCAAGAATAATTATTGTAGCAAGCGGCTCATCTTATCATTGCGCAAGATATGCTGCAGAATTATTTGGTTCTATATCAAAAATAGAAGCTCGTGCAGTATATTCTAGTGAATTTTTGCTTGAAGAAACAATAGCCGTTCATGATGGACTTTTATATATTTTCATTACCCAATCGGGAGAAACTACCGATACAAACAGAGCACTTCAAAAAGCAAAAGAATTTGGGGTAAAAACCCTATGCATTACAAATCAGGAAAATTCTACCATTTGGAATTCTTCTGAATATAAAGTTTCCTGCCTGGCAGGTGTTGAGAAAAGTGTCGCCGCAACTAAATCTTTTATTTCACAATTACTGTGTTCAACACTTTTAGCATTTAAATTTGCACAAAAAAAAGGTATTGATATTTATGACTATCTATTAGATGTAAAAACAATACCTGCGCTTATTAATTCAGCTTATTTACAGCATAACAAAATTAAAAGTCTCTCAAAATTTATATCAAAATATAAACACATAATTTTAACTGCAGACGGACAGTCATATGCACTTGCAAAGGAAGCTTCCCTAAAGATAAAAGAAACCTCCTATGTCCATACAAATTCATCCATATTGGGAGAATTTATGCACGGACACGTTGCAATTTTGAACAATAAAAAATCCGTACTTGTATATATTTTGAACGATAATATGACATACACGGCAATAAAAAATTTAAATACAATAAAGGAAAGCTATAATCCGCCAATATGCATTATCGGAAATAGAACCAATCAAATAAAATCAGCATATAATATTAACATAGATTGTGAAAAGCCAATCGTTAAAACATTCGCAATTGCAGTTATAATTCAACTTTTAGCACTCGAGATTGCGCTAAGGTTACATAAAAATGTTGACAAACCCCACGGATTAAATAAAGTCGTTAAATAAAGAAAAAAACATTATAAAAAAAAGAACCTCAGAAAATTCTGAGGTTCTTTCAATATTACAAACTAAATTTTAAATTATAATTTAGATGCAACCATTCTTGTAGTTTCAGCTAATCTTGTAGAATAACCCATTTCGTTATCGTACCAAGAAATAACTTTAACCATATTGTCGCCCATAACTTTTGTTAACAATGAGTCAACAGTTGAAGATTGAGCTGAACCGATGTAATCAGAAGAAACTAATGGTTCTTCAGAGTAGCATAATACGTGTCCGTCAGCTGCTTCTTTTAATGCTGCATTAACTTCTTCAGCAGTAACAGATTTTTCAGTTTCAAATACAACGTCAACTAAAGAAACGTCAGGAGTAGGAACTCTCATTGCGAAACCATCCAATTTACCTTTTAATTCAGGTAAAACAAGAGCAACAGCTTTAGCAGCACCTGTAGTTGTAGGAACGATGTTTAAAGCACCAGCTCTAGCACGACGAGGGTCTTTGTGACCAGCGTCTAAGATTCTTTGGTCGCCAGTGTATGAGTGAACTGTTGTCATCAAACCTTTAACGATACCGAATTTTTCTTTGATAACTTTAGCTACAGGAGCTAAGCAGTTAGTTGTACAAGAAGCCATTGAAATTACATTGTGGTTAGCCGGATCGTATTCATTTTCGTTAACGCCTAAAACGATAGTTTTGTCTTCGTTTTTAGCAGGAGCTGAAATGATAACTTTTTTAGCACCAGCTGCGATGTGAGCTTTAGCTTTTTCAGCATCTGTATAGAAACCTGTTGATTCAATAACAACTTCTACACCCAAATCTTTCCAAGGAAGATTTGCAGGATCTTTTTCAGCGTAGAATTTAATTTTGTGCCCGTTGATAACTAAACCATCTTCTGCAACTTCAACAGTTCCACAGAAAGTACCCATAACTGAGTCATATTTGAAAACGTGAGCTGCGTTAGCAGGTGTTAAACCAGGGTCGTTAATAGCAACGTAATCTAATTCTTCGAAGATGCCTTCTCTGATAGCTGCTCTTAAAGTGTTACGGCCGATTCTACCAAAACCGTTAATTGCTACTTTTACTTTTGACATAAGATTTTACTCCTTCTTATTGTGTAACATTTTACTACTATAACATGTTGAATATATCACCAACAAAAAAACTAATCAAGAGGATTAGCCAGTCCAAAAGTTAAGAAAAAGTTAAGGTTTTATAATTAATCGGAATATTTACTGCGTTGGAACACAATAGGAATCTTTTTGTCTTGAGCATATCTCAATAAATCTGCACTCAATATTTCCTCAATTGAGCTTACGCCGTTATCTCTTACATAAATAGCCCTAATTTCAGGGTTATAGACGTTAACTTCATTAAAGCCTTTTTTGAAAGATTTACCATTGATTTGAGCACGCATTGTCAACAAATCACTTGAACTTTGAGAAAGTGCTCTTTGAACATCATTTGTTGTAAATACTTTACCGTTAACAGAAATTTTTCCGTCAGGGAACATTCTGTCAAAGTGAACTTTAGTCATCTTTTTATCTTTAAACATAGTAGACAAAGCAGCATAATCTTCTACAGAAACATCAACACCGCAAGCCTTCATATTTTCAATAAATCTGTCTCTGATAAATAATCCGTTTGCCAAAGATTCACTTTCTCCAAGCTTGACAGAAGCAAAAGATGCTCTGCCTTTACCAAATCCAGTTCCTGCTGCATAGTTTGAAGCATAACTAATAGCACCTTGGTCATAATCCAGTACGATACCGACCTGCATATCTCCGTAAAGATGGTTTGTTCCGTCTGTGATACTTGCTGATAAATTCAATTCACCTCTTGAATTCATCATTCTGCCAATAGTTTGTCGAGGGGCTTTATTAAAATCATCATTCATATGAACAGTCATTCTCAAATCATCTACAGTCGTTCCCGGTTCAAAACCATATTGACCTAGATTTGATAAAACATTATCATCTGTTAAATCAATAACTCTGACATTAAAAGTTTTACCATCTTTCACTACAGCCATTTGAGGTATTTGATTCGGGTTAACAATATGAGCCTGTTGAACCATCATATGACCTTGCTGAGTTGAAGTTCTTATTGCGTTATCAACTTGAGATAATGCTCCGGCATCAAGCTTTTTGGTAACATCATTTATAATATTAAGTACCTCTAAATCTCCGGCATGATATAAAGCAGCTGCTGTTGCCGCTTTTGCTTCTCCTCCTTTTAAAACATATTCAATATCTTCAATTCTTCTTTTTGCCTGAACCGTGATTTTATATTTACTATACAAATCATCAGGATTTAACACGCCGTCATATTTAAGTATTGCCAACTTAGCCATTGTTTTATTGTAATCACTCAAATTAGCATAATTCGGATGATTCATAAGTTCTTGCATTCTCATTATAAATTGACCCTTTTTCGGGTAATTTTTAATTGCAGGAAATTCTGCAGCCAACATATCCGTATAAACTTTCATAACTTCAGGATTGGTTAAATCAGCAGTTTTCAAAGCTTGTTCAACACTACTTTTGTTAGACATAATAGCTGTTGTAAAATTAGCGTTTTCAGGAAGCGCAGCAGGAGTTATTGAAGGAGAAACAACACTTGCAGGCTTAACTTCAATCTTTGAATCAGTTGCATCTACTCTCGGAGAAGCTACATCTGCATCCACTTTTGGTGTTGAAGTTTCTACTTTAGGTGAATTTACATCTACTTCTGCTTTTGGTGCAGAGGTTTCTACTTTAGGTGAATTTACATCTACCTCCGCTTTTGGTGCGGAAGTTTCTACTTTAGGTGAATTTACATCTACCTCCGCTTTTGGTGCGGAAGTTTCTACTTTAGGTGAATTCATATCTGCATCCACTTTTGGTGTTGAAGCTTCTACTTTAGGTGAATTCATATCTACTTCTGCTTTTGGTGCGGAAGTTTCTACTTTAGGTGAATTCATATCTACTTCTGCTTTTGGAACATCAACATCTACTTTTCCTGCTTCAATGTCCATTTTTGCAGCTTTTGCATCACCAATTGCACCTGCAATATGTCCTGCGGCATTACCTGCTAGTGAGAATAATAAATTCGTAGTAAATTCTTGCTCATTAAACTCGCCATTCATTGCATAAGTTTGAACCAAATCTGCCAGCACATCACTTGCAACCTCGCCAAAAGTTGCTTCTGCCCTTGCTACAATAATAGATGCCAATTTCAACTTTTCAGGACTGATATTTGGGGCAATTGCTCTAATTATCTTTTCATTCTTAGCAAGTATCTCAGTTGCAAATTTATAACCGCCTCCAACAGCTTTATCAGCTACCATACCAACTTTCATACCGACAACAGCTAAAGCACCGTTCCAACAAGCATCAGCAGTTGTAGATGTCCATTCGGAATTTGTCCATCCGTTTGAATCTGTAGCTTGTTCTAAACCTTGAGTTAATAAAGTTGCGCCTGCAGCTGCCACAAACACCGCCAAACTACCACCACCTGTAAACGGTGCAGCGATAACAGCTCCTATAGCCGTACCAACATTAACGACCATTGTTCCTCTTGATATTGTTTTTTTGTATGACTCAAGCAAATCTTCAGGAGGTTCTTGACCGTATGCCTCACGATATTCGCCCTTGAATTGTTCCAATTTAGAGTCAAAACCTTTATCCAATAATTTTGAAACCTTATCATCATTAGCTTCCATCGGAAGACTTTGACCCAGCATAACATTTGAAATATCGGACAAACCAAGTTTTAATTGCATAGCAATCTGTTTTAAATCTGAAGTTGTTGCAGGCGTTCCGTTTTGATTAACAATTACTCCGTTTTCCATTTTTAAACCATAAGCATCAAGAGTAAGAGTTTCACCTGACAATTGGGAAAGTTTTTCCATTGAACTGTAAATGGCTGTCGTTAATCTATCAGATTTTGATGAATTTAATGCATCATTTAACTCAGACCAACTTTGTGAAATATAATCTTTTGCAACATTCATTGCAGCCAAAGTAGTTCCCTGTTGTTCCACTTTTGCAACTTTTTCTGCACTAAACTCAGTTACAGGTTTAGCTTTAATATCATTTTTTACACCAGAAATTGAAGCAGCATTTGCTGT
Organism: uncultured Clostridium sp.; assembly: GCA_964620875.1. Classification (GTDB taxonomy): domain Bacteria; phylum Cyanobacteriota; class Vampirovibrionia; order Gastranaerophilales; family Gastranaerophilaceae; genus Zag111. The sequence continues at coordinate 39,968 of CAZUKK010000005.1, read as the reverse complement.
TATAAATTCCGATTGACGTTCTTTGAAAACATCTTCAAAAGAAACAGTAACAGGCTTTCCATTAACCATTTTTTGAAGTTTACCGTCTTTTGCCAAAGTTAAAAGACGTAAAGTTTCTGTATCATGTTCAATTCTTGCCTCGATATCATCTCTTGTTGTTCCGATATTATAGATAGAACAAAATTCATTAACCGCACCTGAAATAACACCCTGACCATCTAAAACCGCTTGATAATCAGCCTTCATTTTTTCCAGTTGTTCTTCAAAATTTTTCACTGTTAATTCATAAGCTTCTTTTTGTTGCGGAGTAAGATTTTGAGGCTTATCGGCTTCCACATATAAATTATCCGAAACATCAGTATTTTCTCGATATTTGTCAGAAATATATTCAGCTGCACTGCCTAACCCGATAGAACTTGCAAAAACGGCTATACCATCCCATAATTTTGCTTTATTTTTATATTCTTCTTTTTCTTTATTAAACTGGTCATAAACAGCACCTAATGAAGAATTTTTAGATTTTAAACCCTTGTCAACAGCTTGAGCTTGAGCATTTGTTCTAATTGCAGCCAAACCTTTTGCTCTTATATTAAAATCACCATTTTGAATCAATCTTAGTGCAACAGTTGCTGCATCGCTATCAGATAACAACTTATTTGCTGCCAGTTCAGCTTTTATCAAATCTTGTTTTGTCTGATTTCCTTTAAATTTGTTGGCAAGAAAACCATCCAAACCATCATATTTTTTAGTTTTTAAGAGTGCATCCAATCTTGTTAAGACCTGAGGATCATTAATTTGTTTAACAGCATCTAAAACATTCTTATAATCACCCTCCAAAATTTGTATTGCTGCCTGTTCTGCTCGAACTTTTACAGCTTGTTCAGGAGTATAAGCCCCTTGTTTTATCAATTTTTCGGTGAATTTTCTTATTTCTTTATGGTCTGTGGAAATACCCATAAATGTATCGCATTCATCATACAAGATAGCTTGAAGATAACTTTGACCTGCTATTTTTGGCTTTATGCCTTTACTTTCACAATATTTCTTCAATTCAGCTTCCACTGATTTCATATCTTGAGGAGAGTTAATAGCCAAAATTGCCTGTTCCAAATACTCTATATCCGTACCAGCTCCTGAAACAGCTTCTTTTGTTAAATCTGAGACAGCTTCAGCTTTTTCTTTACCTTGAATTGCATTGTTTTGAGCTAAAATTCCTCTAAGATATTTTACCTCTCCATCCCACATTTCACCATCAAGGTAATCCATTAAATCTTTTGACTTAGCACCAATACCATAAAAGGTTGAATGATTTGCAATAATTTTATTAACTTTATCATAAACTGCTTTTGCTCCCTGTGGACTTCCATCAGGAGATTTTATCATTTTGATACCTTTTTTAATTTTATCGCAATTTGTCCCTAAACCATCTCCGCCATCACAAATAACTCTTGCCGCCATCCTTGCTTGAGCATTAATGGCATCCTGTCCTTTTAAAGTTCCATTACTAATCCATCCTTGAACTTTATCTTCCAAAAGCTCAAAAGAATTGTACATTATGCTACTTTCTTTAAGCTCCTTATACATAAATTTTTCAAGAGGAGAATACAAATCATCACCCTTGAAACCCTCAGCTTCAAGTAATCTGTTGACTTCCTTCATTTCATCTGGATTGTCAATTTTATTTAAAGCTTTTTTTATTGCATTGTTATCATTCAAACCTTTTATTGCAGATTTCAAATCAGAAACAATCTGTTTTGCTGATTGTTTTTGTACTTTTAAATTTTGTTGACGTTCTGCTTTTGCTCGCTGTTCTGCTGCTTTTTCTTGTCTTCCTTCATTAACAATATTTTGCGGAACACCTTTTTGCTCTGCAGCATACGATGATTTTAAAATAGTTCCGTCATGTGCCATCACCCATTCTTTACCGTTTTCATCAATTACTAATGAACGATTTTCAGGTAAATCCTTAACTTTTATATATTCTTTTTCTACAGTTTTACCATTGTTACCTTTTAGTTTACCCTTTACAATCCCCTTAATTTCATTTTTATTAATTACACCGTCATTATTCTTATCTAATGCAGCAAATAATGATTTTTGGGCATCATTGGTAAGTGTAGATTTTTTCAACCCTACCTTATATGAATGAAGATTTATTTTTGAATTATTATTAACATTTTGTGTTGTCATTTTTATAAGATTCCCATAACAATATAATTTGCTATCGGATTATATAGATTAAATCTTTAGTTATTTGAGCCAATTATTAAATTTTGTAACAACATCAATAAGATATAGCAATTATATACTCTAAAAATACTTTAATAATATGTAAGCGATAAGCAAACAATAAATCGAAAATAAACACGAGACATAAATTATACACTACCTACTACACACTAACCTTCTACACGAGGAATTGAAAAAGATTCCAAACTCTTTCCGAAAGAAAGGGTTTTTTTTTGCATAAAATCCATCTGTGTTTATGCTAAACTAATAAATGCAGTAGAGATTATAAAGAGGATAAAATTATGGTTAATAAAGTTGTTGTGGGCGCACAATGGGGAGACGAAGGAAAAGCTAAAATTACAGATTTGCTGGCAATGAATTCCGATTTGATTATCAGATACCAAGGCGGATGCAATGCAGGACATACAGTTGTTGCAAACAACAAAACTTTTAAATTTCACCTTATTCCATCAGGGATTTTATATAAAGGAAAAACCTGTCTTATAGGAAACGGTACTGTTATTTTACCGGAATACTTTGAAAAAGAAATTAACGGTTTAAAAGAAGAAAACATTGACTTATCAGGATTAAAAGTAAGTCCGCTTGCTTCAATTACAATGCCTTGGCACACAGAAGTTGACGGTTACAGTGAAGATACTGCTACAAAAGGTAAAATCGGAACAACAAAAAAAGGAATCGGTCCTACATACACAGATAAAATGCACAGAATAGGTCTAAAAATTGAGGATTTATATTCTGAAGAAGCTCTATCTGAAAAGCTTGATGTAATTCTTCCATTAAAAAATAAGCAGTTAAAAGAAGTTTATAACCTTAAAACATACACTAAAGAAGAAGTTTTAGATTTATGCAAAAAATATGCAGAAATTTTCAAACCTTATGTTTGTTTTGATTGGCAAGAAATGTTGTCAGATGCAAAAAAATCAGGGAAAAAGATACTATTTGAAGGTGCTCAAGGTGTAATGCTTGATGTTGACTTCGGAACATATCCTTTTGTTACAAGTTCAAATCCAATTGGAGGTGGAGCTGCAACAGGTTCAGGATACGGTCCGACAGTAATTGATGAAGTTATTGGTGTTGCTAAAGCATACTGCACAAGAGTTGGAGAAGGCCCATTTATTTCTGAACTTACAAACGAAATCGGTAAAAAAATACAAGATATAGGGCACGAATTCGGAGTAACTACAGGCAGACCTCGCAGATGCGGATGGTTTGACGCTGTTACAATGAAATACGCTTGTCTTGTCAGTGGCTTAACCTCTATTGCTTTAACCAAAATAGATGTTTTTGACAGCTTCGATGAAATCAAGGTGTGTACCGCATACAAAGATTCAAGAGATGGCAAAATTTATACATCATATCCGACAAATGTATACATTCATAAATATCTTGAACCGGTTTATGAAACTCATAAAGGATGGAAAACCGATATCTCAGGAATTCGTGAATACGAAAAACTTCCAAATGAATGCAAAAATTATATAAAACGATTGGAAGAAATTCTTGATACAAAAATCTCTATTATTTCGGTAGGTCCTGACAGAGACCAAACAATATTCATAGATTAATATTTCTTAACTATATTGGCAAAATTTTCAAAAATTTTGTTTTCTATATTATATAGGTAGAATTTCTATGAATTTAATCCAAAATTATATATTAGAGACAAAAAAAGCAACTCGGGTTAACAACAATACAGGATATAATACTGTTCAAACCACTCAAAATCAAAAACCCGATACATCTACAGTAACGGAACTAAACAATGTTACTGCGGATTACAACGTAAAAACACCAATTTCGTACAAATATATTGAGGATGTTAAATTAAATAATAATTTAACTGCTAAAGCGTACAAACTGGCAAACGGTCAAAAAATTGTAATAGTTCCAAAAGATGGAACGACAGTAGTAAAAACCTATGTAAATACAGGTTCTTTCAATGAAAAAGACAATATTAGAGGAATTAGCCACTACATTGAACATAATTTATTCAACGGTTCTGAAGATTTGGGCGATAAAGTATTTTTTGATGAAGTAAACAAAATGGGTGCAGATTCAAATGCCGGAACTTCATATGCAGAAACAAATTACTATATAGAATCCAGTCTTCTTGAAGATACCGATTTGGAAGAACAAATAAAACTTCATGCCGGCATGGTTCAATCTCCAAAATTTCTGCTTGAAAAACTTGAAAAAGAAAAAAATATCGTAAATTCAGAAATCAATATGTATATGTCAGAAGATGACACTATCGGTTTTAACCAAACAATAAAAAACTTATTTAATATAAAATCAACATCAACTGATTTAATCGCAGGCACAACAAACAATATCACAAATTTAACAAGAGAAGATGTGGTTAATTATTACAACAACAATTACTACCCTGCAAATATGACAACAGTTATTACTGGCGAAGTTGACCCTGATAAAACAATGGAATTAGTTTCAAAATACTTTAATGCAAAAAATAAAATAACAGAACCTCGCCATTTTGAAACACTTACCCCGACAGATAAGCAAATTCGCCAAGATATAGTTTCTCCAAAATCTCAAGGGGCGGCAACTGTATATTTAGGTTTTGCAGGTCCTAAAAATAATGATACAAAAGACAAAATTCATTCCAGAGCTTTAAACATTTTAGCAAGCGGATTAGAAAATTCTCGTTGTCTTAAACTTGAACAAAAATACGGATACCCTATAAGTTTTAATACTGAAAGACTTAGTTCAAAGCCCTCTGACCCTTCTATAGTCCAAGTTATATCAAAAATCCCTGAAGAAAAAACTGAACTGTTTTTAAAAGAACTATATACAGTTTTGGACAAACTTTCAAAAGTTCCTCCAACTGAGGAAGAAATGTCCGCTATAAAAAATAAATTAAAGAAAACTAATAATAAAATACTTGAGATTTCCGCAGGAATCAATAGAATTATCGGTTCTGCATATCTGAATAATACCGAGCATGAAATAAAAGATTTTAACGATATTGTTGATGCTATGACTCCTCAAGATATTGTTAATGCAGCTAAAAAATATCTTGATTTAAACAAATCTGCATTAACCGTAATTCACCCGAACGGAACAACTCCTGAACAAATCAATACAAATTACAAAACAAATAACTCAAAAAATATATCATTTACAGGAATCAATAAAAAAACTCCATTGAATTTGTCAGACATTACATCTTATAACATGTCAAACAATTTTGAAATAATATTTAATGATACAAACTCTGATGTTATTGATTATAACTTTGAACTTAGTGAAAAGTATTGGACACCTAAAAAAGCAGCAACCGCAATTTTATTAAACGATACCATTCAAAATTGTCAAACAAAAAGCCATACTCACTCAAGTTATCTGAAAACATGTGATACTTTGGGAATTTCTTCAATTATTTCTATAAATAATTTTGGACTTATGCTTGGTGCAGATTTCCCTATTGAAAATACTAAAAAAGCACTCGAATTATTTAATGAAAAAATTCTGACAATGAAATTCAATCCTCAAGTCGTTGAAAAAAACAGAAAAAGATTACAAGAAGTATATTCACTTCATGAAGGTTCAGCATTTGATCAATATAATAAAGCAATTTTTGCAGGTCAACCTTTAAGCTTCTCTTCAAAAGATATTTTAAACAGTTTAAAAGACGTTACCGTAGATGATTTAAAAGCATACTATAATGAAATTTTAACAAAATCTCAAGGTTCTGTTGTTGTCTCAGGACCGTTCTCTAAACATCCTGAATTAAAACAACAGGTATTTGAAGCAATTGCCCAATTTAAACCTATTCAGCCAAAAGACGTTTCTCAAGCAACTATATTTAAACCTATTGATAGAACAGAAGTCTATACACTTGAAAACAAAAAAAATCAGGCACATATTTTAGAAGGTTTTAAATTCAAGAATAGCGGAAACATCAAAGACAAAACCGCAATTGCCCTGCTAAATGAAATTTTAGGAGGTTCTTCTTCCTCTCGCTTATTCTCTGATTTGAGAGAAAATAGACACCTCGCTTATATGGTTAGCTCAAAAGTTTCGTATGAAGATGACATCGGAGTTTTGACACTCGGAATAAAAACAACTACAGAGAATCAAGAAACAGGTGAAAAAAGTTTTGATAATATTAAAAAATCTATTGACGGATTTAATGAAAATATAGAAAAACTACTGACTCAGAAAGTAACAGATGACGAGTTGAGAAGTGCGAAACGAGCACTTAAGACAACTATGTTACAAGCAACAGAAACCAATTCAAGTAAAAACGACATAATAGCAAGTTCAACAAATTCACTTTACGGATTAAATTACATTAATAAATATATTGAAACAATTGATCAAATCACTGCAGAAGATATTTTAAGCGCTGCTAAATATATATTTGGCAACAAACCTACATACTCAATCAGCGCTACAAAAGATTCAATAGCCACAAATAAAACATATTTGGAATCACTAAAATAGAAACTTAATTAAGAATCTGTTTTACTATACTTTCACAACCGTCAAGCTTTGCCAGATTTGCTGCTGAATTTTGAATTGCTGTTAACAAGCCCTCATTACCTGCCAACTCTTTTATGTAAGAATACAGAGTTTCAGAATTTGTTGCAGAGTCTTTCAACAATACTCCGGCATGCATACTAACAAGACATTGAGCATTTTTTTCCTGATGATTAGCAGCAGCATAAGGATAAGGTACAAAAATTGTAGCAATTGAGCAGGCACAGAGTTCTGAGATACTCAAAGATCCGGCACGAGAAACTGCAATATCAGTGGCTTTTAACACATCTGTCATATTGTCAAAATACGGTTGAACTATTATATTTTTATCAGACTTGTATTCAGGATAAACCTCTTCCAATTTAGAAATAACTTGTTCAAAATTCTTCTTCCCTGTCTGAAAAATCACTTGAAGGTTAAGTTCCTGTGATAAAGATTTAAGTATACCTACAGCAGCCGAGTTAATTGTTTTTGCCCCCTGAGAGCCACCCATAATACATAGCGTCATCCTATTTTCAAGATTAAGATTTTTCCTTGCCTGCTCTTTTGTCAGAATTTTAAATTCTTCCCTTATCGGATTTCCGTTTACTATAAATTTATTATTAGGCTTACCTGCCTCCAGAATAGACTTGGCAGAGTCAAATGCAACAGAAACACTTTGCGCAAAGGTCTTAAATGTTCTTGTAACAAGTCCCGGCTGAGCATCACAATCGTGCATAACATACGGAACTCTCATAACCATCCCGGCAAAAAGTACCGGAGCACTGACATATCCGCCTGTTCCAAAAATTTTATCCGGCTTATATTGTAATATATAAAAGCAGCATTTTATTGAGGCAAAAAGCATTTTAAATCCCCATTTCAACAAAGCAAAGCTTATTTTCCTAGGCATCCCTGATGAATTAACAGGCAAGAACTTAAAATTTTTATCTTTAACTATTGAGGCTTCAAGATTATTAGGATTTCCTACATAATAAATTTTATCTGTATCTTCAAGTTTTAATAAAGTATCAGCAACCGCTACTGCAGGATATATATGTCCACCAGTACCACCGCCGGTTATAAAATACTTTTTACCCATTAACTTCCTCCGTTCTGAGTCTTTTAATTCGCTGTTTTGAAATATTCAACAAAACACCAATCATAGCAAGTGAAACAATAATTGAAGTACCGCCATAGCTTATAAAAGGTAAAGTAACACCAGTTACAGGCAAAAATGAACTTGCAACAGACATATTCAAAAATGCCTGAAATCCGAATACAAAAACAATACCAATCGCCAAAAGTTTTCCATACATATCAGGACAGCGTTTTGAAATTCTCATACCTCTGTGAACCAATGCGACAAACAATCCCAAAACAAATAAGCAGCCCAAAAATCCAAATTCCTCCGCTATAATCGCAAAAATAAAGTCTGTATGGCATTCCGGCAGATATGCCAATTTTTGAATTGATGCACCATATCCAGCTCCGCTAAATCCTCCTGAAGCAAAAGCTATAAGGGATTGGATAATATTATAGCCTTTTCCCTGCGCATCACTACCTGGGTTTAACCAAACCGTAATTCTATCCATCTGATAACCATGAAGCAATTTCGGAAGTTTTGTCAACACTCCCAACCCCAAAACACCTCCGCCTGCTGCCAAAGGTTGCCATGGTCCGCAAGCTGCAATATACATTGCCAGTGTTGTCATAAATAAGATAATTACCATACTTAAATTAGGCTGTTTAAATATTAACAAAATAATCACCGCCATAGGGATTATAGTACTTGTTAAATTTTTCATAAACAAATTCAAGTCAATTTTTTCTTTAAACATTGATGCAAGCAACATACAAAACAGAGGTTTTGCAAGTTCTGACGGCTGCAATTGCATAAAACCAAGATTTATCCAACGTTTAGCCCCATTTATGGTAACACCCAAAGGGGTAAATTGTAAAACAAGCAATAACCCTATTACTATCCACAAAAAATTTTTATTATATCTTTCCAATTTTTTATAATCAAAATGGGCAAAAAATCCCATCGCAAAGAATCCAACAATTGTAAATATTCCCTGCTTTATAAGATAAGTTGCGAGGTTTATACCCTCCCTCATACATTTTGGAGCGGTTGTTGAAAAAATAGCTAAAAATCCAATTATTACAAGAAAAGTTACAATAATAATCAAGGATTTATCGGGAGCAGAAAGTATAACGCCGGAATTTTTCTTAGCCTTGCGTTTTTCTTTTCGTTCTCTTTCTTGTCTTTGCGGTGATTTATACTCTCGATAAGACATATTCTCTGAATACTTCCCCTCTGTTTTCATAACTTGTAAACATATCAAAACTTGCACATGCCGGAGACAACAAAACAACATCAGGATTTAATTCAATCGCTTTATCTATGGCACTTTGCATAGATTTTTCTCTTAAAGTATTAGAAAATCCGTTTTTATGAAGATTATCTTCAAACCTTTCTGTCGCCTCTCCGATTAAAATAACAGTGTTTACATGGTGTTTTATAGACTCACAAAATTCGGTTAAATCAGTATTTTTATCACGACCGCCTGCAATTAAAACCACATCAGTGTTATTAAAAGAATTTATAGCAACTATTGCGGCTTCCGGATTTGTTGCCTTTGAATCATTATAAAAAGTAGTCCCGTTTATCTGTGTAATTTTTTCAAGCCTGTGAGCAGGGGCTTTGAATGACATAACCGCATCTCGAATTGTACTGTTATCAAGACCGCTCAATTTAGCACAAATCACGGCACACATAATATTTTGGTAATTATGTTCCCCTAAAAGCGGACACTCTGATATTTTTATAATTGATTCTTTTACTCCGTTATTTTTAAATATAATTTCGCCATTTTCAACAAAGCAACAATTTTCACCAACCTCATCACCAAACATAAACAATATTCCGCCAACTTGTTTTGAAAACTCCATAAGTTTAGCATCTTTTGCATTTAAAACACTATATTTTGGAGATTGATTACCAACAAAAACCTTAGCTTTTGCTTTAAAATAATTTTCTAACCCTTGATGCCAATCAATATGGTCAGGCGTAAAATTGGTCCAAACAGAAATAACAGGTTTTAATGTCGGACTCATTTCTAACTGAAAAGAACTTGCTTCACAGATAAAATAATCCAAATTATCATCCGCAAAATCACACGGAGGTTGTCCGATGTTTCCACAAGCTTTAACTTTTAAGGATTTAGTCAAAACGTATTCAGTTAATGCTGTTGTTGTAGTTTTACCGTTTGTTCCTGTTATAACAATAAAAGGAATATCCGATTCAAGATAAGCTAACTCCAACTCAGAAATTATCGGAATATTCAAAGATTTCAATTTCTGCATAATTTCGCTGTGAGGAGGTATCCCGGGGCTTGTAACTGCAAGCTGAGCACCTGAAATAAAACCATCAGAATGTCCGCCAAATTCAACACTTATGCCAAGCGCTTTAAGTTCATCTACTTTATAAGCATTATCGGCAGATACCTCTTTTCCTTCTGTTAAATAGACATCCGCACCACGTTTTTTCGCCAGTTTTGCGGCTGCAATACCACTTTTTGACAAGCCTAAAACCAAAATCTTTTTACCGTTTATATCCATTATAAAATTCCTCTGCTGAACAGTTCAAACAATACAACCGCAACTATTGATAATAACAGTGATACTGTAGAAAATACCACAACAATTTTCTTTTCACTCCACCCTAAAAGTTCGAAATGATGGTGAATTGGCGACATTTTAAAAATACGTTTTCCTGTAGTTTTAAAACTTGTAACCTGAATAATTACTGATAAAGTTTCCATAACAAAAACTCCGCCTATGAAAATCAAAAGAAATTCAAATTTACCAAGTATGGCGAGAGTTCCAAGCAAACCTCCTATTGCTAATGAACCTGTATCACCCATAAAAACTTCTGCTTTAGGTTTGTTATATTTCAAGAAGCCTAACAAACTTCCTGCAACTGCCGCAGAAATAATTGCCAATTCGGTTTCACCCATCGAAGTAGAAATAACAGAACAAGCAATAAATGCAGGAACTCCACATCCTGCTGCAAGTCCATCCAAGCCATCTGTCAGATTATAAGCATTTGATGCACCGGTGATAACAAACACCGCAAAAAACGGATAAAACCATTTTAAATCAATAACAAAACTTCCGATAGCAAAATTACTTGCATTTGGATTCGTAATAATTAAATACAATGTAGGTAACAAAGCTATGGCAATTTGTCTAAAAAGCTTTCCTCTTGGAGTTAAACCATCATTACCTTTGCCTTTAACTTTAATATAATCATCTTGAAATCCTGCAAAAGTATAGAAAACCAGAGTAATTATCGTAATTAAAGCCACTGTTGTCATTTTTTGAGCCAACAACAAACCTATAACTGAAGCCAATATAACTGCAGTAATTATAAAAACACCACCGGTAGTTGGTGTACCTTGTTTTTTAGCATGATTTTCAGGAGCAAGCTCTTTTACATACTGTCCAATCATTTTTTTCTTTAACATGTCAATGTATGGAACACCAAACAACATACATAACACCATACCCAGCAAAAATGCTATAGCTATCATTATCATATCTCTTTTATCCCTTTTCTTATTTGTTCTAAAATTTGCTCAAACTTCATTGACCTAGAAGCTTTTAAAAATATTGTATTACCAGTATTTAAATTATCAAGAATGTAACAAGCAGCTTCATCGTTAGTCTTAAATTTCACTACTTCAAAATTATTATCCTCAAGGATTTTACCAATTTCACCCGCAAGATTTCCGACAGTTAAATATTTAATATTTTTCTTCCCGAAAATCCCCGATTTTACCTTTAGTGAAGCAAGAAAACATCCTACCTGCCGATGTAATTCAATTTCATTTTCTCCAAGTTCACCCATATCTCCAAGAATAACAACAGGATTTTCATAAAGTTCAACAAAAGTTTTTACGGAAGCTTTCATTGACTCAGGATTGGCGTTATAACTGTCATTAATATATTTATTTTTGCCAATTACTTCAACTTCCCAACGTTTTTCTATCGGACGATACTCAGCCAAACCTTGACGAATTTCTGAATAAGACAAATTAAGATGAATACCCAATTTTATCGCAGGAATTGCATTTTCAATATTATAATCCCCATCCACATTAAGTTCATAATCTACACCATGAAATCTGAATTTAGTATAAGATGGAGCTTTTTTCAGAACTTTAACATCTTTTATTGAATGGTATGCAATATCACCATTATATTTAACATGTTTTTTTATAATATCTTGATTTAAGGCAAAAAGAACGCCATCAGGATTTAAGCCTGCAGCAATTTCGCATTTTGCAATAGCAATATTATCCAGACTTCCCAATCTGCCTACATGTGCAGAACCGGAATTTGTAATAACTGCATAATCAGGTTCTAAATGTTTAGAAATCAGTTCAATTTCACCCAAACCTCTCATGCCCATTTCTACAATCAAAACCTCGGTATCTTTACCCATTCCCAAAACAGTTTGGCAAAAACCTATTTCATTGTTATGATTTGAAAAAGTTTTATGAGTTTTGTACTTCTGAGAAAGTACAGAATATATCATTTCTTTCGTTGTCGTTTTCCCTGAACTTCCTGTTATTCCAATAACTGCATAAGGATTTAAAATTTTAATACAACACTGTGCAATTTTTAAATAAGACTCTTTTGTATCACTGACTTTCAGAACCAAATCAGCATTATCAAAAACTTCATCATCTGTCGTAAAATATGCTTTTGCTCCGGCTTCCAGAGCCTTATCAATAAACTTTTCACCGTCAAAATTAGCACCTTTTAAAGGTAAATAAATATCATTCTTCCCTATAGTTCTTGTATCCGTTGAGATACCAAAACTAAAATTCTCCTCTAAATTATCCCTAAGTACAACAGCTCCGGTGCACTGTATTAATGTATTCTTATCAAACTTCATAACTTCATGATACTCCAAACACCTATAAACAAACAACAAAGTTAATAAATATTAAAATTGCTTGACAATAAAAATGGTCTGATAGATAATTACAATACGTGATTACTATGGGTCAATCGTTTACAAAACCCCTCAAGGGTTACGAAACCCGCAAGCGAAAGGAAAATAAGATGTACGCAATAGTCGAAACCGGCGGAAAGCAATATCAAGTAGAAGAAGGACGCTACGTTGATGTTGAATTACTTGACGGAGAAAAAGATTCAAAAGTAGTTTTTGACAAAATCGTTATGGTTGTTAACGGTAAAAAATCAAAAGTTGGTCAGCCTTACGTAACAGGCGCTTCTGTTGAAGGTAAAATCGTTATCCATGGCAGAGATAAAAAAATTATCGTATACAAACAAAGACCTAAAAAAGGTTATAGAAAAAAACAAGGACACAGACAAGGCTATACTAGAGTTATGATTTCTAAAATCAGAACTTCTGCTGCTAAAAAGTCTGCTGCAACTGAAGAAGCTGCTGAATAAGTAGTCTAAAATCGTTAATGTACAAAAGTAAAAAGGAGAAAATGAAAAATGGCACATAAGAAAGGTATGGGATCTACCCGTAACGGCCGAGACTCCGAAGCGAAGCGTTTAGGCGTTAAAAAATTCGGCGGAGAAGCTGTTAAAGCTGGTAATATCCTTGTTCGTCAAAGAGGAACAAAAATTCATCCGGGAAATAATGTTGGTATCGGTTCTGATGATACTTTATTCGCATTAATCGACGGAACAGTTAAGTTTGAACCACACAGACGTGATAGAAAACAAGTTAGCGTATACGCAGTTTAAACTTACAAACAAAAATAGCAAAAAAGAGGTCAAATATTTTATTTGACCTCTTTTTATTTAATATATTCTTTATTAAGCTTCCGCTAATGCTGTTTCTTGTCTGTCTAAAATCACATCCAAATGTTTCATATTATTATAATCCGCATCTGTTGGATTGAATTGAGCAAAACCTCCGTGTGGATAAGCCGGAGGTTCGAAATCAAATTTTCCGCTCTGAAGTAATTCACTCAAACCCGCAATATTTTTTTCCACACCAAAAGCTGCAGTTGTTTTATATCCATCACCAAAAGTGCTGCCTACCGATTTTGCAGAAACTTCATTTGAAATATTACCAATACCGATATTTACACTTACTTTACCGATATTATTAGCACCATTAATCTGTGTCATAATCTTAGCTCTCCATTATACTTCTCTATACTTTAATAAAGTATTTACAAAAGTCATAATTTCAAAGCTGAATTAATTCGTTACATGTCTTTACAATAAGTTAAATTATTCTTCAATTATTGAATAAAGAGTAGATGATTCCTGAATGCTGACATTTCCTGTCGGAACTTTTAAAACCTTTGCTTTTACTACTCGATTTGCATATTGGATAGTTATAATATCACTTTCTTTAATCTGTTTTGCGGGTTTTGCAGGGTTATCATTAACCAAAACTCTGCCGGTTTCGGAAACTTCATTTGCTACAGTCCTTCGTTTGATAAGCCTTGATACTTTTAAAAATTTATCTAATCTCATTGTTTTCTCCTTTAATGATTTTACCATATATTTTTATTTTATGATATAATCCATATTAAGGGAGATTAGTAGTTTTATGAAGAAGTTAGTATCTTTAGTCGTATTTTTTATAACAATCATTTGTTCGGTAAACAGCGTTTTTGCTGAAAATATTAAGTTTATTCAAGTTGCAGATACTCATTTGTCTGTTAATTCCGAATTTTCTGCAAAAATTTTAAAAAGCGCAGTAGCAGATATTAACAAACAACAAAATATCTCATTTGTAATTTTCACTGGAGATAACATAAACAATCCTAAAGAAGAAAATCTTCAAGAGTTTGTCAAAATAGTAAGCAAACTAAAAGTCCCTTATTATATAGCGCTTGGCAATCATGATGTGTACAAATCAAATGGACTTTCTAAAGTAAAATACTATGAAATCTTGAGAGAAAAAAACATTTTATTTCCTCAAAGAAAACCAAACTACAAGTTTTCAAAAAAAGGATTTGTTTTTCTGATTGCTGACGGTGCAAAAGAAATCATCCCCGGCTCAGTAGGCTATTATAGAAAAGATACTTTGGATTGGATAAACAAAGAATTGGATGAGAACAAAAATAAAGATGTTATTATCTTTCAACACTTCCCTGTTGTATATCCTGAAGGTGTAGAACCTAGTCTGAGAACACATAAAACCTACAAGGTCGAAGAATATCAAGAAATTCTGGACAAACATACTAATGTTTTAGCCGTAATATCAGGACATTTCCATGTTAATTCCGAAAATATGAAAAACGGGGTTTACCATATTGCATCCCCTTCTATTATATCAATTCCACACTCGTACAAAATCATTGACATAATTACAACAAAAGAATTCTCACCAATCATATACACTCAGTTAAAAGAATTTGAATTGGTAGAATAATTATTTCAAAAAGTTTTTAAAATAAGATTTTAACCCTTTACAGATACTTTTACCAAAGAGTAAAAGTGAGGCTGCTCCAACCACAGGAATAGCTATTTTTAAAACAGTAGGGAATCCACTCTCAGATTTTAGACTCCGCTTAGATGCATCTACACGGCTATAAACGTCATAATGAGTTTGCTCAAATATTTTATTCGTATCACTTCGGGGGACTAAAGTTGCCCTTGGCAATCTGTCAGGAACATTATCTATAACCCCGACAACATTAGCTGTGCCATAGTGCATACTTTTATTAGAACGTATATTTCCAACTTCTTCTACCATACATTAATTAAAACATTCATTTTCGAAAATTTGCCAAATATTTGTATATTTTTGTAAATTATTCAAACAAAAACATTCTCCTGAAAAGTTTTCGCTTGATTTTTAACTCTTTTCATATATAATAAAAACATAGCCGCAGACAATTAGCGGGGTCGGAATATTTAGTTATTTGTCAATTTCGATAAATCTAATCCCATTCCCCTTAATATATCAGCTAATCGAGGTTACACCGAGTGCAACACAGCGCAAACATTGAGTTTTAGACTTAATATAGCACTGATAACAGTAGCACCAAAAGCCGAATATAAAACGACTTAGTGTAAGATTTTGCGGTAAAACTAGAAAAGCAAAGTCTTTTTTAGTATTTACAGGTCGATAAACAATAATACAAGGAGCAAAAAATGGCAACAAAAGCATTTAAATCTGAAAAAATAGATGCGATTAAAGCGAATATTGAAAAAGCCCAAGTTGCAGTTATTACCGAATACCAAGGCTTAACAGTAGAAGACATCACTAAATTAAGACGTGAAGTTCAAAAAGCCGGCGGCGATTATATGGTTACCAAAAATACTTTGGCAAAAATTGCGGTAAAAGGTACAGCTTATGAAGCTTTAACTGAAAAATTAACAGGCCCAATCGCTTTAGCTTTCGGATTTGAAGATCCTGTTACTCCTGCAAAAGCTGTTGCAAAATTTATTAAAGAATCTAAAAAAGGTACTATTGTTGGTGCTGTATTAGACGGTAAATTATTAACAGAAGCAGAAACAAAAGCATTGGCTGAACTTCCTACAAAAGAAGAACTTTTTGCAAAAATGCTTGGATCTATCAATTCACCGGCATCAGGTATCGCAAACTCTGTCAACGCAGTTCTTTCTCAACTTACAAGAGCTATGGCAGCAGTTCGAGACCAAAAAGCTGCTTAATCAAGCGGCATAATATTGGATCTGTTCCAATCCAATATTCAAAAGTAGCATAGGAACACAAATTTAGTACAAAACTCAAAATAATATAAAGGAGAAAACAATGAGTGTAGAATCAATTTTAGAATCAATCGAAAAATTAACATTATTAGAAGCAGCTGAATTAGTAAAAGCTATGGAAGAAAAATTCGGCGTATCAGCAGCAGCTCCAGTAGCAGTAGCAGCAGCTCCAGCTGCAGCAGCTCCAGCAGAAGATGCTGATGCTGAAGTTTCTGTTGTATTAGCTTCTGTTCCAGCTGATAAGAAAATCGCTGTATTAAAAGAAGTTAGAACTTTAACAGGTTTAGGATTAAAAGAAGCTAAAGATTTAGTTGAAGCAGCTCCTAAAGCAGTTAAAGAAAACATCAAAAAAGACGAAGCTGAAGCTATCAAGAAAACTCTTGAAGCAGCTGGTGCTGTTGTTGAAATCAAGTAGTTTGATTTTAAACAAAATCTTAAAAGTCGGACATTTTATAAATGTCCGACTTTTTTATTACAAAACTTTGAGTTTGATTTTTGAAAACAGCCGTGATAAAATTCATGTGTGTAATTTATAAGAGGATAGATTTTATATGGATTTAAAATTCTTATATGCAGGTATAGCACTTATGTTAATAATTATCCTGCAAGATTTTCTAAAACGTAAATATGGATTTGATATGAATAATTTCAAAATAGAAGAACATCTAAAAAAAGAAAATCATCCAAATAAAAAATTTGTAATCAAAAAAAACACAGGTGCAAAAAAACTTGTAATGATTAATGCAGGAGCTAATAAAGCAACTGTTATGGCAACATTAAGACAAATTACAGGAATCGATTATAACTCAGCTAAAACCGTTGTTGAAACCGTTCCTTCTGAATTTATGGTCAACATCTCAGAAGAAGAAGCCGATTTAACAAAAAAAGCACTTGAATTTGTTGGTGCAACAGTACAAATAAAATAAAAGTTTTATATAAAAAAGCGCCGAAGGTTAATACCTTCGGCGCTTTTAACATTTCTATTACTAGATTGACAATACGAAACCGCCTTTATCAGCATTTTTCAAAGCTTCGCCATCAATTTTTGCTCTTAAATTTTTAATATATTTATAAACATAATCTCTTGGTAAATCTAATAGAGCTGCCAAATCTTTAGCATAAACTATTTCATTTTTATGAGATGCAAAATAGTCAAAAACTCTTTGTTCTCTATCTGTTAGTGCTTTTTTAAACACAATTCTTACTTCATCTCTTAAAGTATCTCCTGTTGGGTTTTCATCTAAAACAGGTTTTTCCGCTTTCTTTGCTGAAGGTTTAGTTTTTACAACTTTTTTAGGTTCAGATTTTATTTCTGGTTGTTTAGAAGCCTTAGCCGGTTTTGCATCATCAATAATTAAATTCTGAGCAGAGAATGGCGAAACATATAAATCTTTTTCCTTTTCATATGCTCTATCAGCAATAGCGCTAAGTCTTTCAACTTTAGAATTCCATTCCGGCATTTCTGATATAACGGGTTTTCCGTGCAAGACAATATCAATTAAGTCATTGGTTTCTTTTTTTTCTTCAACCTTTTTCCCTAATCTGGCAGCAAACTCCTCTAACGTAATTTTTTCTAAAGAGCTTCTCCATTGTTTTATCTCTTCTTTGCTCAGATATTCTGACATTCATTATCTCCTTAAAACTATTCCTAAATATATCCTTTGATAATACTAATCTATCATAAACCATGCCCCATGACTCAAAATGTTTCATAACGTAAATTTTTATTTTTTTTGTTAACATTTCGACATATGAGATTGATTTTTCTGATTATAGCGAAACATTAGCCCTATAGGGAGGTTTTATAACATATGAATACTAATTTTACCAAACTTGGCAGATAAATTATCAATAAAATGTATCAAATACAATTCAGGTTCTAAATCCTTTTGGTTCAAATCAACAATTGCGCCCCATTCGGCACGACCGTGGTGAGCTGCAATCATTTTTGCTACCATTTTAAAACCTGCCATCATACAAAGTGAAAATCCGTATTGAGAATGTGATACCCATTCTTCTCTGAAATTTGGAGCATAGTCAATCAAACCTGTTTCTATATCAATAGTGTATTCAAAAATTTTACCGAAATCGTGTAACAGACACGCTGCATAAACCTCATCCGAATTCAATTTACACTTGAAATTTTCCATATTTAATTGTGCAAACTCGACACACTCAACAGTGTGAACAAGAAGCCCGCCTATATAATTATGGTGCATAAGCTTTGCTGCAGGCATAATTTTAAATTCTTTTTCATATTTATCAAATTGATTTCTAACAAAATTTCTTAAATCCTCGTTTTGAATTTTATCAATATATGATTGTAACTTGGCATAATATTTTTCAATTTCATCTTCAGATATACCAAGTTTTGCTTCTTGCAATAACTCTAACGCAGAAACCAAACAATTATTAAATTTTTCATTAAAAGTAGCAGAAACAATTCTTACTAAGTTTCCTGTTCTAAAGATTTTACTATCGAAACGATTCAATGTTTCTTCCCATAAAATACAATTAAGCAAAGTATCATCAACAGTATTTCTTAACTGTAACTTACCCATTTTAGTTCCGGCCTTAGTATCACCGATTGAAAATATAACTACTTCATAAGAATCTTCTGTATTAAACATTTTATTTCCTCTACTAGTTTTTATCTCTATTAATATATTTTTCTGTACCCCAAACAAATGATGAGCGAATTTTCTCACCGGTTTTTTCAATTAAATGATTTGCATTATCATCTCGTAATTTATTAAACTTTTCACAACCTGTTTCCATCTCATTAACAAACTCTTGAGCAAACTTTCCTGATTTAATATCTTCAAGAATTTCTCGCATTGCATTTTTTGAAGCCTCACCAATAACCTTTGGACCTCTGGTCATATCACCGTATTCAGCCGTATTTGAAATTGAATAGCGCATATCAGCTAATCCACCTTGATTTACCAAATCAACAATCAGTTTCATTTCGTGTAAGACTTCAAAATAAGCCATATATGGAGAATATCCTGCTTCAACCAAAACATCAAAACCTGCTTTCATTAAAGCTGAAACACCACCACAAATTACAGCCTGTTCTCCAAACAAATCAGTTTCAGTTTCTTCTTTAAAAGTTGTTTCAATAATTCCTGCCCTACCTGCCCCAATAGCAGAAGCATAAGACAGAGCAACATCCTTTGAATCTCCTGTTGCATCTTGATAAATCGCAATTAAAGACGGAACACCTCGGCCTTTTTCAAACTCTGAACGAACAGTATGACCAGGACCTTTTGGTGCAACCATAATTACATTTATACCATCAGAAGGAACTATTCTTTTATAATGGATATTAAATCCGTGTGAAAACATCAAATATTGACCTGTATGCATATTTGGTTCAATTTGAGTTTCAAAAACTTCTGCTTGTAATTCATCCGGAATCAAAACCTGAACAATATCAGCCCACTTAACAGCATCTTCTATCGTCATAGTTTTAAACCCGTAATTTTTCGCCTTAATATCGGATTTTCCACCCTGTCTCAGACCTAAAACTACATCGCAACCGGAATCTTTTAAATTCATAGATTGCCCATAACCTTGAGAGCCAAAACCTATAACAGCTATCTTTTTAGACTTAATAAGCTCCTGATTAATTTCGTTATCAAGATAAATTTTAAGATTCTCCATATCCACCTCATTCCCTTCTGTTCTTCCATTCTACCATAAATATATCATTTTATAATATTAAACCTTTTAGATTTCTTGCAAGCAACAATAAAAAGAAGTATAATGCAGATATGCAAATAAGAAGACTGAACTCATTTGATTACAGGAAATTAAAGAAGCTGGTATCATATTTGTGCACGGATGACAAGGACAACCTTGCAAAATCCGTACTAAATGAACCTGTAAGTGTCTGTAATGCAATATTACCTCTGCCGCTTAAATTTGAGTCAGAGTCGTATATTCTTACTGATAAAAATGAAATTTTAGGATTAATAACAGCAGTTACTACCCCAGGAAACCCTTATAAAATCAACATAACAAGACTTATTTTTAAAGAAAATTTATACGATGCAGGTAAAAGCTTAGTTGATTTTGTCGTTCACAAATATGGGGCAAAAGGGGCAACTTCGTTTATGGTAACAATTGATGAATGCCATGATGAATTGTTTAATTTGTTTATTAATAACTGCGGATTCCGCCAGTGCGCATCTGAAACACTTTGGAAAATTGAAAAACCAACTCCGATAAAACCAGATATCTCTTGGCGTTATGCTCAAGATTCAGATGCAAAACAAATTGCGGAGCTATATAATTCTGAAGTAATTAATATATTTAAACCATCACTTCTAAGACACGAAAAAGAATTCAAAAGTACTCTGCTAAAAGGATTTAATGATTATTACAAAATAAGGTATCTAATTGAAGACAACAGTAAAATTTTAGGTTATTTTTCTGTAACAACAGCAGATACACTAAATTACATACTTGATATCACTCTAAACAGCGGCTATGAATTGGATTATGACAAAATCATTAACATTATGCTATGCGATATCGCAAGTAAAAAAAGAGCATTTTATCCGCTTATAAAACAAAAAAAATATCTTAAAAACTCTGATACCTTCGGTGAATATCTAAAAACTAAAGGTTATATACCAATCCAAACTCAACAAATTTTGGTTAAAGATTTTTATAAAAAAATACCTGAAGAAAACGCTAATTGGAAAGTGTTTGTACTCGGGGAAAACCAAATTACACAAAGTTAAGAAAAACTATTATAAAAAAAAGGCGATGGAGTTAAACTCCATCGCCTTTTTTCATTTACATCAATATAAAATTATATTTTAGATTCTTGTTTAATTGATTTTTGAGCACGATATAAAGAAGTTTCTTTACCTAAAATTTCAAGAATACCAACCATATCAGCTCCGAAAGTTCTGCCTGTAACAGCAGCTCTTATCGCCCACATAGTAACTTTTGGTTTTACTCCTTTTTCTTTCCATTCAGCTCTGAAATCTGCTAATTTTTCGTGAAGAGTTTCTTCTGACCATTCCCAATCTTTAGCTTTTTCAACGAAATCAACTAATACATTTTGAGAAGTTTCAGTATCAATAGTTCCTGTTTGAACTTCCGATTGAATTTCTACATCTTTACCAAAGAAATACGGAACAGCTTCTGTAATATCAGATAACAAGGTTAATGGTTCTCTTGTAATTTCAACCATTTTTGTATATTGTTCATCTGATAGTTCCGACAAATCATATTGAGCCAAATATGGTTTTAACATTTCTTTCAATGTATCCATAGGAAGCATCTTAATATAATGACTATTCATCCACTTTAATTTATCATATTCAAAAATTGAATTAGATGAAGATATTTCACCAATTCTAAAATCTGCCGCAATTTCTTCAACAGGCTTGATTTCTTCACCATCAGAAGGAGCCCAGCCAAGTAATGCCACAAAGTTTATTAAAGCATCTGTCAAATAACCTTGTTTTACAAAATCAGAAACTGCAGTTGCGCCATGACGCTTTGATAATTTACTTCTATCCGGTGCTAAAATCATACCCAAATGACCAAATCTCGGAACTTCCATACCTAAAGCTTCAAAAATTAAAATTTGCTTATAAGTATTTGAAATGTGATCTTCTCCACGAATTACATGCGAGATTTTCATTAGAGCATCGTCAATTACAACAGCAAAGTTGTATGTCGGAGCACCATTTGATTTTTGGATTACAAAATCACCTAAAAGATCTGTATCCATGTGTAATTTACCTTTTACAAGGTCATCAAATTCTAAAATAGAAGAATCATGGAATGCTTTTTGAGCTTTTGCAATATTAAATCTGATTGCAGGCTTTCTTCCTTCGGCTCTTAATTTAGCCTTTTCTTCTTCAGTTAAATTTTCACATTTTTTAGAATATACATAAGGTTTTTTAGCTTGAGTAGCTTCTTCTTTTTCTTTTTCCAATTCTTCAGGAGTACAGAAGCATTCATATGCAAAACCTGAATCTAATAATTGTTGAACATATTTTGGATAGATATCAAATCTTTCTGATTGAGTATACGGGCCATAAGGACCGCCAACATCAGGACCTTCATCCCAGTTTAAACCTAATGCTTTTAAACTGTCAAAAATATTATCGATATATTCTTTTGAAGTACGTTCTGCGTCAGTATCTTCAATTCTTAAAATAAATTTACCACCGTTTTTCTTAGCAAACAAATAATTGAACAACGCTGTTCTCGCTGTTCCAATGTGTAAATTCCCACTCGGAGATGGGGCTATTCTTACTCTTGTTTCTGACATATTATATCCTTCTTTCTTTAATTTTAAGCAACTTAAGAATATCACAAGGATAGATTGTTTTCAATAAAAAATATCCTTGAATTAAAAGAATATTAACAACAAAGCTACTTAGTCTCGATAAATTCAACATTCGGAGAATATTGAGATTTATCATCGTTTATACTTAATTTATTAACAATACTTGCACGTTTTTTTCTAAACAACATATCAACAAACGCTTCCAAGCGAGTAACAAAACCAGCTTCTCCAGTTTGCTCATCAATTGTTAAATTAAGCAAAGGTTTATTGAATTGTTTTGCCTTGCGTGTAATTCTTTCAACCATCAATGAATCAGGACCGCATCCGAATGCTGTAATCGTAATTACACCGTCAACTTTACTGTCCTTTAAGTAATGACCTGCAGAACCGGTCATTTCATCTTCATTTGCCCAGTATTTTTCATTACCCAAACTTGCAATACCTTCATCCAATTGCTCAGCAGATAATTGTAAAGATGTACATACTTCAACATCCATTTTCTCAAGTTTGTCCAATACTTTCATACAAACTCTCTCATCATAGATATTATAACCATGCCCGACAAGTGCAATTGAAATCGGATATTCTTTCGTTTTATTAGAAATAACAACTTTACCTTGCAATGCATAACTCAAAGCTTTTGAGTAAGTCATACCGGATTTTGTCATAACATAGAAGTTGTTATAACATCTCCAGCCTGCCTTTGAAGCTCTTTTAATAACTTTCATATCAGTAATACCAAAAGGTTTTACACATTCTGCCAAAAATTCGTATAAACCTTGATTTTTTTCAGACTTATCCAAAGTCGCTTCAATCATAGTAAACGGTTGTTTTACAACATTACGAATCAAATCCGGCAATCCTCTGATTTTTGAACAGTTATAAATCTTATTGTCTATTGATTGCAGAGACGGAACTAAAATCTTATCAACGCCTTTTGATAAAAGATTTAAAATATGTCCGACATAAACCTTTATAGGCAGACAAGTTTCAGTAACAACAAGCCCTGCTCCCTCTGACATTGTCTGTTTTGTTGTAACATCAGATAAAATAATTTTTATACCCAAATCATTAAAAAATCCGTAATAGAAAGGGTAATTATTATAAAAAGACATCGCTCTTGGGATACCTATAACTTTTTCTTCGTTTTTTGATTGTGTCATGTTCCACGTCCCTAATAACTAATACTATTTTTATAATAGCTCAAAAAAATATTTTTTGACAGATGTATTAAATTTAGCATTATATTATTTAACATTGTTAGTATAATTCAGGTATTTATTTAAAAGTATTGGGATAAGTTTGTAATTTAGTGCACTAAAATCAAATACAAACTCATTCACTCCTGCAGATTCAAGCTTTTCTATAATTTCAAAATCACACAAAACCTCATCTTCAAACATATGCATTCTACAAAAGCCATCACACACAAACGGAAAAATTTTATCTTTAGACGGATCATTCAACGCATACTGACCTTTATAACAAGGAGCTTTACAAGATAATCTTGAAACAACGGCACTATCATTATTCAACGGACACAACCCCATACTAGAAACTCTTTTATTGCCCGCTATTGTATATTTTCTGTTAGGAATATCATTTTTTGTTTTCTTTAATGTTTTAATCATCAAATCCAAATCCGAAAAAGAACTAAAATCCACAGTATTTATTTGAGCCAGATTATTCAAACATTTTATAGACATACTGTTTAACAAATTTATCCCCTGTCCTATTTCAAATGGAATATTATTAACTTCCGAATCATTAATAAAATTCCAAAAATAACCTATATTATTAATAACAAGAGAATCCGGTTTTGGTGAAACTAACAACAACTCTTTTTCATATTCATAAACCCTGTCAAAATCTCTTTCTATCAATATTTTTGGAGTAGATAACTGGAATTTTATTCCATATTTACCACAAAACTTTTTTACCTTAGTAATAACATCTGAAAAACTGTTTTTCGACAAATCCGAAGTCGAAATAATTTCTCCGTATTCAATCGAATACACAGGATTAAATCCCAAATGTTCTATATACTTTTTCAACTCTTTTATATGAGATAATGAGGTCAAACGCAAATTTATTCGATACGGATTTTTGTGGTTGTTCCCCGAAAACTCAACAGGTTCAATATACGGAGTTGTATACCTTTGAATATTTCTGCTAAATTTGAAATCCGCTCCGTCAAGACTAACCATATCCCCTGAAAAATGATTTGTCTGATAAACACATTTTCTAACATGTTTGAATGGAAGTTTTTGATTTTTGAACAACTTAGGCTTATCTAAAATCTTTTCAATAAGCTGAATACCTTCCAATATTTCCTCTGAATTTTGGAATTTACCTTTTATAATAACAGTATCTATTGCTTTTAATTTAATAATATCTTCCGCACACCACGGCAAATTATCTGAGTCAATTGCAAGAGGAAGTTTTGTATATTTTTTGATTTTAGCAATATTTTTTAAATAAATTTCCTCTGTAATAATCACCCCGTCAATTTTATGGAAACTGTTCATAAAATCAATTCCCGAAAGATTATGAATATCAAAATACGAATCCGCAATAACCTTGAACGGTAGTTTAAAAACCTTAACAGCCTCAAGTACAGCAAAACTGTTTATAAAAATACCAAAGATTTCCGTCGTTTTCAGGAACTTTAAAAACCTTTTTATCTCAGGCAATTCTTCTTCCGTAATATCATGTTTGAAATTTACAAACAATTTTGAATTTACCGATTTGGCAGCATTAATAAATTCATAAAGATACTCAAAATTATCATTCATAAATTTTGTGTAATATACATAGAACTCCCTGCATCTTGTATTTTTTGAGAATTTCAAAATATCTTCAGGTTTTTTAACAGGAGCAGTAATCGTAATATCTTTCATACAAACACTATATCATAAATTTTACAGACATAGCCAATCTTTTTACCACAATTTCCTTATTGTAAAGTTATGTAAACTTAAATCAATAAAAAAGGCAATTTCCAAAAATAAAAAAACTTTATAAGTATATAAGGAATATATAGGATATATTTTTTACAGGAATAGGATGATTACAAATCAATAGGGAGGACTACGCATGGGCGTTGGTGCAGAAGATTACATCGATAAGATGTTAGTACAAAAGTATCAGGAAGAAAAAGTGGATAACCATGACACAATGGAATCTATGGTTGATCCTAATAAAATGTTGGAAGCTATGAATGATTACGCTTCTACATTAAAAAACATGATGGAACTTAGACAGAGATTGAACATTGCTTGTTACGCAATTAATGCAAGAACAGCTCGTTATCAAAAATCTATGGGCCGCAGATAAAAAGTTTGTGTTAAATTGTGCTCATTTCTGATAAAATGGGATAAACACAAGGAGACACACCATGGGAAAAATTATCCTTGGTTCTTCTTCTCCCAGAAGGGCCGATATTCTGAAAAAAATGAATTTACAGTATGAAATTATTCCGTCAGGTTATGAAGAAATACATGACCGGACGGATTTCTCTTATGATTTTGTTGAAAATCTTGCCTATAATAAAGCGCTTGATGTTGCAAAAAAAATAAATGAAGAAGCTCAAGTAATCGGAGCAGATACAATTGTCGTAATTGATAATAAAATTCTCGGCAAACCTGAAGATAAAACTCAAGCATACGAAATGCTAAATAAATTATCCGGAAAGACTCACATTGTTGTTACGGCTATTGCTGTTATTAATACTCCGTCCTTGGAATTTAAAATAAAATCAACAACAACCAAAGTAACTTTTGAAAATCTTACAAAAGAACAAATTGAATTTTATATAGAAAACTTTAAACCGTTTGACAAAGCAGGTTCTTACGGAATTCAAGAACTGCCTGACGGATATGTAAAAGAAATTGAAGGAAGCCTGGATAATGTCATAGGACTTCCCTCAAATACATTACTCCATATGTTAAAAAACTAAAAGTTACACCATACCTTCTTTTACAGCCTTAACTGCGGCTTGAACTCTATCATTCACACACATTTTTTGCAAAATTGAACAAACATGCGCCTTTGCTGTATGAACACTGACAATTAATTCCTTTGCAATTTCTGTGTTACTTTTTCCTGCGACAAGATGTTTTAGAACTTCAAACTCTCTTTCTGTTAACGGAATTCTTGCCTGTTCAGAAATTTGATTACTTAAAAGTCCGATATTTTCTGACTTTGGGATAGATTTCAATGCAAGATTTGCAACAAGCGAATCTATCCAACATACACCTTGTGCTACATCTCGAATGACATCTGCAAGTTTCGACGGATCAATATCTTTTAAACAGTAAGCATTTGCTCCTGAACTTAAAGCCGCCAAAACTTCTTCTTCCCTATCATGAGAAGTTAGAGCAATAATTTTTATCTTTGAAGAAAATTCCCTAACCTTAAGCATTGCCTCAATACCATTCATCCCCGGAAGTCCCAAATCCATCAATACAACATCCGGATTTAACTTTTCTATCTCCTTTAATCCAATTGCAGCATCTTCGCATTCTGCAACAACATTCAAATCAGGATTTGCATTCAATGCACATCTTAAACCTACTCTGGTCAACTTGAAATCTTCGACAATAATAATTGAAATTTGTTTTTGAATTGTTTCCATTTTTTAATCTCCATAAAATCTAAACGGAATTAACCTTACTAATTACCTACAAATTTATATCTTAAAGGGCAAAATGATATTAGCCGACAAGGCAATCTTAAAAATTTACAAAATTAAAATTTTCTTATGATATAATTTTTATACAATAGGGAGATATTTATGTTCAAATTTTTATTCAAGAATCAAAAAGCAGAAATAGCAAAAGATGCAGAGTTAAACAGAATTTATTCTGAATTAAAAAAGGCTTATCCGTCTGATAATATTTCGGAAATCAGAAAAAAATATTTAACTATGCATATTCAAAAATACGGATATTTAACTTATTCATATCAAAAAGCGCTAAATGAATTAACAAACGAAGAAACACTTTTTGCTCTTGAAGAAAAATGGAAACAAAATAACGTATTTAAAGATGGTAAATTTCATTTCAAAAACAACCAAATAAGTGTTTTATCAAGAAACAATGAAAGACATTCCGACTGGATAAAACGAGAAGGTCATAATATTAAATTAATAAACCTTGCTGCACTTGGCAACGGAAATAAATCGCCTGAAACCGGCAAATTTTTCGATTGGTTGAAGCAGTTATTAATTCTTCCGACAGGAAATAAAGAAAATAACATTTACAACACAACAATTTATCTTATACCATTTCACCCGAGAGAATTTGGATGTGCATACCTTCCAAAAAGCAGTGAGGTCAGCGACAAATTAAATGACAAAGCTTTGGAAGAGTTAACAGGACTTGATGCAAAAGGACAAGTTCAAACTTTTATTGAACTGGCTCAACTTGCAGGACACCCTGTAATTTATGATATACTTCCGCAAACCGGCAGATTTTCAAAATTTGTACTTGCTAATCCAAATATTGCTCGCTGGTATGATATAAATGAACTTCAAAAACAATTAATAGCAAAAGTTGATGAAGTTGCAGAATTCTTATCAAAAGACCACGACCAAGATGATATTCAAATCGTAAAAGATATTTATATTCAAAGACTTCAAGGCAATTCAGGAGATTTAAGTCCTGCATTCCAAGAGTTGTATAACAATTTTGAAGGAATAATGATTGAGCACAAAAAACAATTTTCTAACACAATGTTGTCAAAAGCTTATCAACTAAAAATTCATAAACGAGCTAAAGATATCGTTGCAAAAATCCATGATTTCAAGCCTTCAAAAAAACTTTTGCAAGAAAAAGATATAACAAAACAAATTGATACAATACAAGCTTTAATGGAAGAAGGGTTGTGGCCTGCACCGGGAGGTGCTTGGTGTTCAGCAGGAGTTCCCGTATATGACGGAATGAGTGAATGTGGAGGATATCCGTTATTTAAACATTTTGACTACAAAGGCGATGATGTTTCTGCATTTGCAAACCTTGATTGCCAAACTCCTTACTACTTCGTGAATCTTGAAAACGGTAAATTTAACGAAAACGTTATTGAATTATTTATTGAAAGTATGAAAGAGCTTCAAAATGATTACAATTTCGACGGATTTAGAGTTGACCACATTGACCACGTAGTAGATGAAGTTTCGGAAAGAAACGGTGTACCTATAAGCTACCGTGCTCCAAAATATGTTTTAAATAAATTAAATTCAACAATGAAAAAGAGACTTCCATATTTTGGGACACTTGCAGAATATATGCTTTGGGACAATTTCTATAAAGAATACCATCAGGATATGAAATTTGACTTGCTTTGGGGCAACGATATTGTATGCCAATTTGATAAAACTCCGGAAAAAATTACTGATGATAACCAAAACTTGGCAAATTACAATATTAAATTCAAAAAAGGCAATATGCTTTCTATCCTGAAAACATACAATAATCAAGATGGAGAATTTAACTGTATTGACCAATATCCAGCACAACTTGGAGAAAACGGAGCATTATATAAATGGGCAAAATATAAACTGTTACCGGGAGGGAAATACGCACAACGACCTGTAATGTATGTTGATGGCGATGAAAGTTTCACTCAAGGCGGGATTGAATATACTATTGGAGAAGAAGTTGCAATGAGTCGTTCCGAAAATGAAGCTTTTTACGAAAAATTTGATGCAATCGACAGATTTGTAAAAAACAACAACATTATCAATAACGGTGAAGCTCAAATAATAGTAGAGGATGAAGACGGATTTAGCGCTTGGTTAATCACTAGAGAACCTATGAGAAAAGCATATTTAGTAGTATCTAACCATAAATATCCGACAGAAAAAGTTACAAAAACAGCTCCGACCGGAGAAAGTTATAGAGAAATCACAGAAGGTTTTGCTATTTTTGATAAAAAAATATACATCCCAAGTGATTATAATTTAAAAAATGAATACGTATTGAACGAAAAAGAGTTCGTCGCACAAGCAATGGAAAACTGTGAAAATATTCATTTTGACAAACTTGAAGCCGGAGAATTCAGAATATTTGAGTTGGAACGAGGATAGAGGCAGATATAAAATTAACAGCAAAACATTTAACAAATCTTAATAAGGACAAAATTATTGAAAAATTTTTAACAAATATTTACAATCCTTTAAGTTCAAACATAACAAGAAAAAATAAACTTTACACTCTCAAAAACTAATCCTTAAGGATTAGTTTTTGAAGATTAATGTTATAGAATTAATTATTTTGGGAATAATTTTAATAGAAAACTAAGAGTTATATTATTATTGTCAAGCCCGTGCGAAATCATTCAAATGGTTGACAGACATTAAAAAAAATAGTAATATAATCGTAATGTAAAGCGTATGTTATAGTTAAGTTTATTTAAAGAAAGGTGAAAAAATTATGACAAAAAGATTCGGTTTTACTTTGGCAGAAGTATTGATTACTTTGGGTATTATTGGTGTAGTTGCTGCTATGACTATTCCTACACTGATTGCAAATACTAATGGTGCTAAATTTAGATCTCAATTTAAAAAGACATTATCAACATTGAACCAAGCAGGTTTGATGGGTCAAGCTCAATATGACTTTGACTATGCAGGTGCAACTGAAGCTTGTACATCAACATCTGCGGATACTTATTCTACTGAAAACCCTGAAGGTAGAATGTCTTTCTGTGCATTGTTTAATGGTACATTAACAGGACAAACTGCAATGGGTACAGTTTCATCAATCACATTAAAATCAACTTCTTCAGGTTCAGCTGAAAGTACAACTCCATATAGTACAAGTATTGCAGCTCATGCTCCTCACGTATTAACAGGTGCTAATAATCCTGCTAACTGGTTAACTTACGCTTTAGCAGATGGTTCTATTATTGCGTTTAGTAATGCTGCTAAAAGTGGTGCAAACCAAGACTGTGCTTTGCCTCTAGGTACAAGAATGAATGCTGCTTGGATTACTGCTCACCCACAATGTATGGGCTTCATTGACGTAAATGGTACAACATTACCTAACAAAGAAGTTTCTTGTACAACAGATGCTAGTACATCAACAGCTGTTGAAACTCCTTGTATTGTTAAAAACGATGCAAAACACATGACAGATGTTTTCCCTGTAGTATTCCACGATGCAACACTTGAACCTGCATCAAATGCTGCTAAATATGTATTAACAACTTCTAAATAATAATTAGAAATGTAATATAGATTTAAGGCGGGGCAAACAAATGTTTGCCCCGCCTTTTTAATCACGTCAAATATCTCTAGGAATCAGTCATCTGAACTTGTTTCAGAATCATTGACTATATCCGCATTTACGCATATGAAAAAGTTTCAAATACAGGAAGTACTCCAAATAAATAATAAACTTTTCTTGCTTCCCACTCGTAACATTTTAATATAGTCAATCCAAATAATTTCATACACGTTTTGCGTCTAATTAAATATTTTGGATTCGTTGTTAAATTGTGTTCCTTAAAAAATTTCAAGACCATATCTTTTGACCTTAGAGAATCTGCACATTTTTTGTCAGATTTTCTCATTGTTTTGACTGTTGAAACGCCATTTGTCCAATAGTGATAATATGTATTAGGCACTGTAACAAGCTTGTTAGAAAAATACACTGCACGGGTTACAAAATCTACGTCTTCAAAAAACATACCTTCAACAAATCGCAAATTAATCGAGTCTAAAAAAGATTTTTTGTAAACCTTGTTCCAAACATAACACATATTCGGAACTCTTGCTGCATCAATCTTTTCTTGGGCTTTTTCATAAACTTTTTCTGCCTTATAATTAATTCTAAATTTTCTCGTATGTTCTCTTTCTCTAATAATAGATGCACAGGAAACATCCGAATCATACTTTATACAAGCATCCAGAAGCTTCTCATAATAATCCGAATCAACCCAATCATCAGAATCAACAAACGTAATATACTCGCCTCTTGCGTTATCTAATCCGACATTCCTTGCTTTACTTTGACCGGAGTTTTCCTGATTAAAAACTCGAATTCGAGAATCGGCAGCTGCCAAATTATTACAAATATCAAGACTTGAATCTTTTGACCCATCGTTAACAAGAATAATTTCCAAATCCTTAATATTCTGATTTAACAATGATTTTACACATTTTTCCAAATAAAGTTCCGCATTATAAACAGGAACAATAATACTCAATTTCACAACATTTTTCATAAATTTATTATAATTAATCTAAACAAAATAAGCAACAATATACTCCCCTACAGATATCTAATACTTTAGTATGATATTTTATAAAAGATTAAAGTTTTTAAAATTTAAACCGTATATATATATGAAGGCATGTAGTTAAAGGAAAAATTATGGATAAAGAAGAGAAAAAGCAAACAGGTGTCTCCCTATTTGGTCAATCTGAATTTTTAACAGGAAAAGATCCTATTGAAGAAATGTTTGCTCTTAATTTAGGTGATTTTATCTCAGAATCTTTAATTTCAGAGGATTTAGCAAAAAAAATCAGTGTTAAATCTAACAAAAAAGAACGATTGGAAAACCAACTTAAAGAACTGACAGATATTTACTCTTCAAAAAACACATTATGTGTACTGGATTTTTCAACAGGCGAAGAAACCGCAATATACACATCTATTGCAAAATCCATTGTACAAATGCTTGAAGTTGAACAGTGCAAAATATATTTACTAAAAGATAAACTTACTATTGCAGGTAATTCAGGCACAAATGAAGATATCTGCGATATTTCCGTCGAAAACCTGATATACGATGATATAATCGAAAAAGACGGGTATATTTATATATCTATGAAAAGTTCACTTACCCCTGTCGGTATGATTGAAATAAAAATCAACACAAAGCTTGAAGATAAATACATCGAGCTTGTAATAAGTATTGCAAACCTTTTAGGTACAACAATTACACTTCAAAGTACAGTTGATACAACAAATAAGCTTTTTGAACAACCTGAAACAACAGACATTGAGCTTAAACAACAAAGAGCAGAATTAACTGCACTCATTGGCGATTTATGTGATTTTCAACAAAGTTTTGTAGAATCACTAGCTAATGCTGTAGATAAAAAAGGTCAATATACAGTTTCACATTCAAGAAATACAGCAAAACTTGCAAGAAGCATTTGCAAAAACCTTGGATTGAACGAAAAAACAACAGATTTAATCTACTATGCCGGATTGTTGCAAAATATAGGTAAAATAACACTACCTGAAAAACTTTTCGCAAATAACGGTAAATTATCACCCGAAGAACTTAAAAAAGTTAAAAACCATACAAATATCGGGGTTAATTTGTTGATGAATATAAACTTCTTATCAGAAGTTGTTCCATATATTACCTATCAAACAGAAAGAGTTGACGGTTCAGGAAGCCCTGAAGGTTTGAAAGGTCAATCTATTCCGCTAGGTTCAAGGATTATCGCAGTAGCTGATGCGTTCTGCGCTATGACATCAGACAGACCATACAGAAAAGCTATGGAAAAAAGTACTGCATTAGAAATTATGCAATCTGAAATTGATAAAAAATGGGATAAAGATGTAGTTAATGCACTTGCCCAAAGCGTAAAATAAAATTAAAAATAAAAAAAAGGCGGTCGGCATAATTGCCGACCGCCTT
Organism: uncultured Clostridium sp.; assembly: GCA_964620875.1. GTDB lineage: Bacteria > Cyanobacteriota > Vampirovibrionia > Gastranaerophilales > Gastranaerophilaceae > Zag111. The sequence continues at coordinate 6,511 of CAZUKK010000005.1, read as the reverse complement.
TTTCACTTGAAATGAAAAATATATTGGTATACAATAAATCGTGAAGTGAGACAATACAGAGATTTAATTATGACAATTACAGATAACAAACTATTCACAAATAACATAGAAAAGAGTATTACTATGAAAAAAGAACTCATATTTTTAGGACCACCGGCTTGCGGGAAAGGAACTCAAACTACAAAATTAGCCGAATATCTTGGTTTTCCGCATGTAGATACAGGCTCATTACTGAGAGCTGAAATCAGCAAAGAAACACCTAACGGTATTATTGCTAAATCATTCATTGACAAAGGTAACCTTGTACCGGTAGAACTCGTAGGTTCAATAATAAAAGAACGATTGTCCGAAAGCGATTGCACTGAAGGTTATATTCTTGATGGATACCCTAGAAGTCTCGAACAAGCTGATATGCTCGAAGTTATAAACTCTGAAATAAACGGAGATACTAAAGTTGACTTTAGAGCAATTTATTTTGATATCAATCAGGATGTTCTAGTTTCAAGGATAGTAAACCGTCGTTCTTGTCCTGTTTGCGGAGAAATTTATAATATAAAATACAAACCGTCAAAAGTTGAAGGCGTTTGTGATAAATGTCAATCTGCACTGACTCAAAGAAAAGATGATACTGAAGAAATTGCAAAAGCAAGATTTGAAACATACTTCCACGAAACAGAACCGCTCATCAATTATTACAAAGAAAAAGGAGCATTAAGAACAATTAATGCTGATGGCTCAATTGATGAAGTTTGGGAAAGGTTACTTGAAGTTATTGAATAATAAATGAAATATTTTTAAAGGGGCTGCAAATAATATTTGCAGCCCCTTTAACTTTTCAAACCTGAAAATCATTTTACATTATTATATTTTTTTATATATGCAGGAAGAATTTCAAAAACATCTCCAACAATCCCACAATCAGCAATATCAAATATCGGAGCATTTTCATCATTATTTATAGCAATAATATAATCCGATCCATCCATCCCGACAGTATGTTGAATTGCACCTGATATAGCGCAAGCTATGTAAATTTTAGGGTGAACAGTTTTCCCTGTCTGCCCGATTTGAACAGATACAGGAGCTAAGCCCAGTTCTACAGCCCCACGAGTTGCCCCAACAGATGCGCCAATTACATTTGCAAAATCTTTAAGTAATTTAAAACCTTTTTCATTTTTTAAACCCTTACCACCCGCAACAATAATTTCTGCAGAATCAAGTTCGTTAATCACAGCATCCAGAGTTTTTTCTATTTTTATAATTTCTACATGATTTTTCACCCCGGACAAATTAACTGGACAAGATACCAACTTAGTATCAAAATAAGAATTTTCAGGATTAATTTTAAGCACTCCGGGACGAACCGTTGCCATTTGCGGATAAGTTTTACATAAGATTGTTGCCATCAATTGACCACCAAATGTCGGACGTGTTGCTGCAAGCTGCCCCTTCTCATTAATATCCAAAGCAATACAATCCGCAGTTAACCCTGTCCCCAGTGCAGAAGCAACTCTAGGCGCTAAATCCCTTCCCTGATTTGTCGCTCCAACCAGCAAAATCTCAGGTTTGATAACTCCAACTAAATCCACAATCAATTTTGAATAATATTCTGTAGAATAATCCTTTAATTTATCATCCTCAAATACATAAACATTATTCAGTCCCTTATTTTGAAAAGATTCCTTAAATGTTTCTGCAAGTCCGTTTTTTGAAATTATAACCGCATTAACCTCAACACCGCCAAGTTTTTGCGCAAGAATTTTTGCATTGTCAACAAGTTCAAAAAACACAGTGTGAATATATTCTTCTTGAGTTAATTGTGCATATATTAAAATTCCGGAATTTTCTTTATCTGTCATTATTTAGCACCCCAATTGAAGTTATTTTTTTATTCAATAATTCGACACTTTCATCTGTCTCAAGTTTAAATTTTTCAGCATTATGTTTAGATAAATTTCTAAAAGCCTTGCTGACATATGTCGGAGAGCCCTTTATACCGGTATTTTCTGGAGTTAATGAAATATCATTCATTGAGAGAACTTTTATCAGCGATTTTTCAGCCCTCATAATGCCTCGAATTTTTGGTCGCTGAGGCTCAAAATCATTCTGCAACACACAAACTAATGCAGGAACAGAAACTTTCACAGTTTCTGTACAATCCTCCATTTCACGAGTTAGGACAAGCCCACCATCAACATATTCCACAAAATTTTTAACATATGTAACTTGAGGAATATCAAGAAAATTAGCAATATTTGGTCCGGTTTGTGCCGTGTCGCCATCAACTGCAAATTGTCCGCAAACGACCAAATCAAAATCAGGAAGTGCTGTTCTTATCGCTCTGGATAAAGTCAATCCTGTTGCATAAGTATCAGAACCTGCAAATTTTTTATCAGAAACCAACACTGCATCATCGCAACCAAGAGCAATTGTTTTACGAAGAATAGAATCTGCCTGCATAGGCCCCATCGTAAAAACAGTTATTGAAGTTCCGTCAATGACAGATTTAAGCTTTAATGCAAACTCAGTAGCATAAATATCATAAGGATTTATAACACTCTCGACCCCTTCTCTGGCAATAGTGTTACTCTCAGTCCACTTGATATCTGTTGTATCAGGAACTTGTTTAATACATAATGCAATTTTCATAATTATTAAACCGGTTTTTTAGCTCTTTGTTTTTCATTTGCATCAAGTAACGCATTGTATGCAATCAAATACATAGAACATTTTTTTACACTAGGAACATACCAAGCACATTTGTCTTGGCTGCATACCATATCAATACCTGAACCTATACTAACTAACGGACATACCGGAATATCATTTCTACCCACTTTTACACCCCTGCACTTTCTTTTGCCTGTTTTAGCAAATTACAATTTTCACTACGCTTACGTTCTTGATCTTTATAAATCTTTGTACGATTTATAACTTCATCAAAATCAATTTTATGAGCATCAAAATCTGGTCCGTCAACGCAAGCAAACTTAGTTTCACCGCCAACAGTAACTCTGCATGCTCCGCACATACCTGTGCCATCAACCATTATTGGATTCATACTTGCCTCAGTATAAATTCCTTTATCTCTTGTTAACTCTGCAACAGCTCTCATCATTGGCATAGGACCAACAGCAATAACATAATCAACTTTTTCTTTTGAGATAATATCTTTTAATACATCTGTTCCATAACCTTTGATACCATAAGAACCATCATCTGTTGTTAAAAACAACTCAGTGGAAGCTTCTTTCATTTTATCTTCCCAAAATAACAAATCTTTGGTTCTAGCACCGGCTATCATATAAACCTTATTACCTGCATCTTTCAAAGCCTTTGATATCAAATAGCATGGTGCAGCTCCATAACCGCCGGCAACACAGACAGCTGTTCCATAATTTTTAATATGGGTAGGTTTTCCTAAAGGTCCTACAATATCAACTAATTCATCACCTGCATTTAATTGTGCAAGTTTTTTGGTTGAATACCCTACTGCCATAAACACCAATGTTAATTCACCTTTTTCTTTATTAACATCAGCAATTGTCAGAGGAACTCTTTCTCCGTTTTCTTCAACTCTGAATATTATAAATTGTCCTGCTTTTGCATTTCTTACAACGTAAGGAGCGTCAATTGTTATTTCAAATTGATTTGGACATATTTCTTTTTTTGATAAAATTTTATAACTCATTACTCTCCCTTAATTTAGAATTTCAATGCTATTATACACTAAAATATCAAATATTTAAAGTTTTTTATTATCTTCAAATTTATCTTTTAAAAGTTTTGTAAGCTTACCCAAACCTACCGAGTTTGAACCCTTAACAAAGACATAGTCATCATTTTGCATATAATCAAAATTTTCATCGACTAACTTATCAATATTAGCATAATGAATACAGTTACATTTTGACTTTATAACATTATACAAATACGACATATTTTGCCCGACAAGTATCACTTTAGAAGGATTTACACCAAGTACTGTATCTGCAAGCCCTTTGTGCAATTCAATAGTATCAGTTCCACCCTCAGCCATATCTCCTAGAATCAATAATCTATTAGATTTATCTTTATATTGCAAATCAAAACCTTCAAGAGTTAATCTCATTGACAACGGATTCGCATTATAACTTTCATCAACAACAGTAACTTTTCTAAAATCGTCAAGGAAACCTTCCAACACAACCCCTCGACCTTTAATAGGTGCAAATTCTTTCAACACTGACACAACAGAATTTACTTCGACATTAAAACCTAATACCCAAAGAATACCAAGCGCAGCTGCCATATCAAACAAGATATGCATAGGAATCGGGGATTTTGAGATTTCAACAATTTTGCCAAAAACATTTATCCCATAAAACTCATCAGTAATAATTTTAATATCCGAGTCCTCTGACTGTCCGAAAGTTATTATATTTAAATTCTTATTTACGGCAGCTTTATATAATATGTCAAAATGTTCAGATTGCTTATACAAAATTGCATATGCACCCTCTTTCATATCAATAAAAATTCTTGATTTGATTTTTGCAATATCTTCCGTCGTTCTCCCATTTTCTAAATGCACAGCAGCAATATTAGTAATCACAGCAACATCCGGTCGCATAAGTCTCGCATTTTGAAACATTCCACGATTTTGAGAAACCTCATTTACCCAATATCTTTTATTTAAATCATAATTTATTACATTCCAAGATAACCCAAAAACCTTGTTAACTCGGCTTAAATTCGCTTCTGCTCCATAATCTTTCAATAAATCATAACAAATTCTTGTTGTAGTAGACTTTCCCGAAGAACCTGTAATTGCAATCACAGAGCCTTTGTAAAACTGCCTTTTAAATTTCGCCAAAACATACAAAGAATCAACCACATCATCAACTTCAATTACCGGTAAATTATAATGTTTAAAATACTCATAATCAGTACACATAATTGCACAGATTGAAGACTTATCAGCTAAATCATTAAATTTCTTTTCTGAAATCCCTTCATCCTGATTAGGCTTTTTTAATATATGAATTTTATCGGGAGCAGAGTTTACTGCTTGAGCACAAATACCCGAAGATGCAAAATTATCAGACATTCCATAAAATTTTGCTGTCGGTAAAAGCTTTTCTAACAAATCTTTTGTTAACCATTTCATAATCTAAAGATATCATATATAAAAAAGGATTACAAATTATAAAAAAGAGGTTTGAAAATTCAAACCTCTTTTTATTTATATTATATAATCCCTATTTTTCTTTTTTAACTTCAGGTTTAACTGTAGCTACAGGAGCTTCAGCAACACCACTATCAACTTTACCTAAAATTTGAGGTAATTCAATTCCTGCTTGTCCTGCCAAATCATGCATTGCAGGAAGTGCTTTTATTAAATCTTTCATAAAATTAGCAGTAGTAGAACCATTACCTGAACCAGTTCCACCGTCCCAAACAGTAATTTTATCAAATTTGATATTTTTAATTGCATCAACTTGTTTTTCAACAATTTTTTCAATTTTTTCAATCATCAAGAAACTTGTAGCAATTTCAGGTCTGTTATTAGAAATTTTAACTAATTCTTCATAACCTTTAGCTTTTGCTTCTAATACAGCTTTAACACCTTCTGCTTCTGCAAAGTATTTAGCTTTAATTGCATCTGCTTCCCCAAGAGCAATTCTTCTTGCACGTTCTGCTTCTGCATCAGCTTGTACTTGTATTTTAAGTTTTTCTACTTCTTGTCTTGCAAGTTCTTCTTTTTTAAGTTTAGCTTCTTCTTGTTCTTTTTGAGCTAATAATACATCACGTTGAGCATTAGCTTTTGCAACTTCACCTTCTCTAAAAGCGTCTGCCTGTTTTACCGATAAAGTTGCATTGTATTCTGCAATATTTGCTTTCGCAACGTTTTCACCTTCAACAGCTTGAGCTTCCAATTCTGCGGTTTTAATACGTTGTTCTCTATCTGCATTGGTTTTACCGATTGAGGTTTGAGCTTCTTGTTCTGCTACTTGAACTTCTTTTTCTTTATTAGCTGAAGCTTCACCGACAGCACCAAGTTTTTCTTGTTGTGCCACTTCAACTTTTGCTTTGTTGATTGCTTCTGCTGCGGCTTTTTTACCTATCGCATCAATATATCCTGATTCATCGGTAATATCTTTTATGTTTACGTTAATTATTTCTAACCCGATTTTATTAAGTTCAGTATTAACATTTGCGTTAATTTGTTCCAGGAATTTTTCTCTATCCTGGTTAATTTCTTCAATAGTCAAAGTTGCAATAGCAAGACGTAATTGACCTAAAATAATATCACTTGCCTGAGTTATAACATCACTTTTTGATAACCCTAACAAACGCTCAGCTGCATTTATCATAATTTTTGGTTCTGTTGAAATCCCAAACGTAAAAGTAGAAGGAACTGCAACACGAATATTACCTTTAGATAGTGCACCTTTAAGATCAATATCGGTTGTCATAGGTTCCAATGATAAAACTCCGTAATCTTGAATTAACGGAATAATAAAGGTTC
>CAZUKK010000004.1:0-110001 GCA_964620875.1 uncultured Clostridium sp. | reverse complement strand
GTTATGAAGATATAACGAGGCTTTTAGGTCAAAAGCCTCGTTTAATATTGCTAAATAAATCAGATTTAGTCGAAAAACAGGAACTAACACCTTTTATCCAATACTTGAAGGAAAAAACAGGTTGTCCTGTTTATAAAACAGATGCAAAAAATTCAAAAGATTTAAAACAAATTGTTGATAAAGCCGTCGAAATCTCTGAACCAAGAATTCAAGCATTGATGGCTAAAGGTCTTTTAAGACGACCTGCAAGAGTTATGGTTGTAGGGATGCCAAATGTCGGAAAATCAAGTATTATAAATAAACTGACCCGTTCATCAAAAACAAAAATAGGAGCAAAAGCAGGTGTAACTCGCCAGCAGCAATGGGTAAGAATTAATCCGAAACTTGAACTCCTTGACACTCCTGGTATTATTCCAATGAAGCAGGATAATCAGGATGTAGCCAGAAAACTTGCTTTTGTTAACTCAATCTCCGAAAATGCTTATTCAAATGAAATTGTGGCTCAAGAATTACTTGATATATTAGATGAAGCAAAAGCTAAAATCTTCCGTGAATACTACAACTTGCCGGAAGAAAACGATTTAAACATTGACAATATCGCACTTGCCAGAAATTGGCTATTAACAGGAGGTTCAACAGACAGAGAAAGAACTTCCGTATATATTTTAAGAGATTTCAGAGAAGGTAAAATTGGTAAATTTATCTTAGACGAAATTCAAGAAAATACTCAAGAATAGAAAAACATACGCATTATAAAAGGGTTCAATAATAATTGAACCCTTTTTATTATTCTATTCAAACTTTTCATAAAACTCTTGAGGTAATTCTCTGACAGGATTATAAAGCTCTGCAATTTCCTCTTTTGAAAATAAAGTTCTGGCTTCCTCAATACTTGAAAAACCTTCTTTTTCAATCTTATATAAACAGTAAGGGTTGCATCTGCAAGCATCACTTCTGTTGGTAGATGCAATAACACAACCACCTTTACAAATCGGTCCGTATATACAATCCTTACAATAATCAGTTAACATAGAACAATCAAAATGTCTGTTATATCTAAACGCATTTGGATCATTCCAAATATCAACCAATGAACGCTCCCTCAAATTACCTTCTATATATTTATCAAGTTGCTGAGACAAACAGCCTCTAACTGTTCCATCACTGCCAATACCAAGAACCTTCATCCCTGCCTGACAGCCATACCATTTTCCTGAAACAGCTTCAGCAAAATCACTCATGTAACCAGTTACATCAGAGCCATTCACATCCAAAACATCGCAATAATTCATTTTTAAATCTAATATGAATTTTGCCAATTCCCAGAATTGACCCTCTGTAATCATTGTTTCCCTAGGCATACGACCGATAAAATCCGCATACTGAATTTGCCAGTATCTTACGCCTAAATCAATCAGCAAATCTCTGATTTTTGGAAGCTGAGTATAATTCAATTTATGAACAGTTGTAACTACAGACGGCTCAATACCATTTTCTTCAAGCTTTTTAATAGCTTCAACAAGATGTGCAAAACACCCTTTATGCCCTCTGATATAATCATGCATATACTCATCCGCAGCATCAATACTTATCCCGAATACAATCGGATCAATTGCTTTAATTACCTTAATATTGTCATCGTTCAGAGCTAACGCATTGGAGATAAACGCAACATCCATACCATGTGATTTAATAGCAGCTGCCAAAGTTCCAAAATCTTTTCTTAAAAGAGGATCGCCCCCAGATAAAAATATAACTTGAGTTCCTAAAGTTTTTAAATCCGCAATTATATCCAAACATTCTGCTGTTGTTAATTGATGTTCTTTTTCTACTGAAACACAGTCAGAACCACAATGAATACACTTTGCATTACATTTCCAAGTTATTTCCCACACAACTTTTTCTAATTCATATCTCATATTACGTCCCCTCACTTTAGTACAATGATACCAAAGAAAACTCTCTACGCAAAAACTTAAAGATATGTAAATAAATTCTACAAATTTGCAAAATTGTATTAGAATATACTTTATAATATATATACATATATAAATTCAGGAGGCTATATGGGTAATAATAATATCAATAGTGGCGGAAATAACATCGGCAAAGGTAACGCTATAGATGCTTATTTAAAGGCTATGGGTAAAAAAGTCGGAGGAAAAGTTCAACTTACTCCGGAACAAAAAGAAGCAATAGCAAAATGGTTTCAAGAACACAAAACACCACAAAACCCTGAAAAAATTCCGGGATTTCACTTTGAGCATACAGCTCAAATGAAATATGGTGCAAATATCCCAACACAACCAACAAAACCAACAGCTCCGCCGGAAGCAAACGTAAAATACGGAGCAAAAATCCCAACAAAGCCGGCTAAACCAACAACTCCGACTGCTCCAGACGGACCTCAAATGAAATACGGTGCAAATATTCCGCCAAAAAAAATTAAGATTAAGATAGGCGGTCAGGAAATCCGTACAAGATATGGTGTTAATACCGGTGATTGCGGAAAACCTCCTGTAACAGACCACGGAACAAAAATTAAATATGGTGTTAATACCGGTACAAGATATCGTCTTAAATAATTTTTAATATTTATAATACACAAAAAGAAAACCTATAAATTTTAGGTTTTCTTTTTTTATAAATACCAATTAATAATAAAAACGCCGGGTGCACACATCTGCTCCGGCTTATATTAAAACTCTCTTCTTATATTTTTAGATAGACTTTATTTTACCACTGCAATATTTGCTTTAATTCCTGCATCGGAATTAACCATATTTGCATTTGCATACGCTAAAGTTCTGCGTTTTTTTGCTCCTCTTAATATTAGTTCAACACTTTCGCATCTGTTACTTGCAGGTGTTGTTATCTTTTTTATCATTATAAAATACTCCTTAGATTTCTGATTACAGATTATCTATCGGAATATTATTTTAAAAACTTTAAAAATTAACTGAATTTATTAACAAATATTAATAATTAAAAAAGAGTTAACTGTTTTTGCTTTTCAAAATGTTTTCGCAAAAAAGACTGCCTGTGGTATTTTGTTAACCCATATTCATCAATTGCTTTAATATGTTCAGCTGTCAAATAACCGGCATTTCTATTCCAGCCGTAATTAGGATATATTGAAGCTAAATCATCCATATACCAATCTCTTTTTACCTTTGCCAAGATACTTGCTGCTGCAATAGAAGCAGATTGGCCATCACCTTTTATAATAAATTTTTGAGGGTAAATATAATTTTTTATATACTTGTTTCCATCTACAAGGGTAATAAAATCCTCCAAAACCGCTTGTTTTATAACATCTTCACATGCCAGTTTCATGGCTTTTAAAGAAGCATTTAAAATATTAATCTTTTCGATTTCATCAACATCAATACATACAACTGAATTTACAGAATTTTTAACAATTACATTATACAATTTTTCTCTTGCTACTTTTGACAACTTTTTAGAATCATTGACCCGTTCCAAATCAACAAGCAGACCCGAAGTTACCTCAGGGAAATAAACCGCAGCAGCAAAAACACCTCCTGCCGCAGGACCTCTACCGGCTTCATCTGTCCCTACAACACTACCATATTGTTTATCAAACTCAAAAAGCTTATTCATAAGATTATTGTAATATAAATATAAAAAATTTTATTTAACAGCTTTTTCTACACAATAACAAAAAAAAGTTGCCAGATTATGGCAACATTAAATAAACACGAGGATATTAAGAGAGAGAGAGTATAAAAAAACTTTTTTACTTATATCCTTTTATATAACATATTAAAAAACAAATCTTACTTTCTTTATCCTGAATGCTGTTTGCATTCCCCTTACATATATATAAACACATTTCATGTTAATAAATTGCGCTTTTATATTAAATGTTGTTAACAATCTGTAATGCAGACTACAAAAGATATTCAGGATATATACATATTATGTATAAAACATGCAATCTTGAAATTTTTGCTTTACATTAAGAGTTTAAATTAGAAAAATTTGTGGAATATTTATATCCATATTTTTCTGCATTTTTAACCCAGAAGTCATGAATAACTTTTTGTCCTTCAAGACTATTAAATATTTTATTTTCTTCTTTTCCTAATACTGTCATTAAAACTACATCTTTACTGATTTCATTCCCTTGTGCTGCAAGTTTAGGATTTGAAATAATATTTCCGGAATATTGAAAATGGAAAAGCGGTTCAACATAAGATTGAAATTCTTTTGGAAATAAACCTGTCCACATTTTTATATATTTTGTAAAAATACTTGCAATTTTTCCTACACTTGAAAGACTCTCAAAAATCTGACATACCTTTTTAGGAAGAAAATTGCTCCTATTGCCGGATTTTTGAACTACATCCAACCTACAAAATTCACCATCAGCATTATATGCCATCATAGTTTTAAATTTATATCCTATTTGCAATATAAAATCACCAAGACTCAATGGTGTCGTGTGTCCATTTTTCATAGTCGGATGACCATGAACAAAAGTTGCTCCTGTTGTTATATCTATAGGAATATTTTCTGCATTCAAATCAATAGAACTCGCACCTCCGTCAAGCTCTTTTATTATAATATTATCTTTAAGAATAACACCTTTTTCATGCGGATTTTTTCCGTACAATTCTTTTATAACAACATTTTTTGCATAAGTTTGTGCCGCCTCAGAAGTTTGAAAAGCAATTGATTTGTCAGGTCTTATATAACCTAACTCTGATGGATTTATCCTGATTTTAGGTCTTATTGCAGATATTGAAGATAGTTTTAAAACCATTTTACTAAACCTTTCAAAGCTTCAAAAACATCTAAATTGTAAAATTTAATACCTGCTGCGTATTATTGTAACAATTAAACATAAAAAACACCCCTATAAAAATATAGGGATGCTTTTATTATATTTATTAAATACCTATTTGCTCATAGCTTGAGAAACAGCAACAGCACATGCAACAGTTGCACCTACCATTGGGTTGTTACCCATACCGATAACGCCCATCATTTCTACGTGAGCAGGAACAGATGAAGAACCTGCAAATTGAGCATCACCGTGCATTCTACCCATAGTATCTGTCATACCGTATGATGCAGGACCTGCAGCAACGTTATCAGGGTGAAGTGTTCTTCCTGTACCACCGCCTGAAGCTACTGAGAAGTATTTTCTACCGTTTTCCCAGCACCATTTTTTATAAGTACCAGCAACAGGGTGTTGGAAACGAGTCGGGTTAGTTGAGTTACCTGTAATAGAAACATCAACACCTTCTTTAACCATGATTGCAACACCTTCGTTAACATCATCAGCACCGTAACAACGAACTTTTGATCTTTCTCCATCAGAGAACGGAGTTTCTTTAACGATTTTTAATTCACCTGTTTTGAAATCATATTCAGTTTCAACAGCAGTAAAACCATTAATTCTTGCAATAACATAAGCTGCATCTTTTCCTAAACCGTTTAGGATAACTCTTAAAGGTTCTTTTCTAACTTTGTTAGCATTTCTTGCAATACCAATTGCACCTTCAGCAGCAGCAAATGATTCGTGTCCTGCCAAGAAACAGAAACATTTAGTTTCTTCTCTCAAAAGCATTGCACCTAAATTACCATGACCGATACCAACTTGACGTCTATCACCTACTGAACCAGGAACTGCAAATGCTTGTAAACCTAGTCCGATAGCTTCAGCAACATCAGCTGCTTCTGTTAAACCTTTTTTAATTGCAATGGCACAACCTAAAGTATATGCCCAAGATGCGTTATCAAATGCGATAGGCTGAATACCTTTTACTATCGCATCAACATCAATTCCTTTAGATAAACATAGTTCACGAGCTTCTTCCAAAGATTTAAAACCATATTCAGGTAAAACTTTATTTAAAGTAGCTTCACGTCTATCTTGTCCTTCAAATTTTACTGTCATAATTATTTTTCCTTTTTATTATATTTGTAAACTGCCATGCTGAACTTATTTCAGCATCTGAGATTTAAATATTCCGAAACCGGTTCGGAATGACGGAATAATACATTTACCCCTATTCTTCACGAGGATCAATGTATTTTACAGCATCAGCAAATCTGCCGTAAGTACCGATATTCTTTTCGTAAGCTTCTTTCGGATCAACACCTTTTTTGATTGCATCCATAACTTTACCAAGGTTAACAAATTTATAACCGATAACTTCGTTATTTTTGTCCAAACCTAACTGAAGAATATAACCTTCAGTTAAAGACAAGTATCTTACACCTTTTTGTTTTGTTGAATGAATTGTACCACACATAGAGCATAAGCCTTTACCTAAATCTTCAAGACCAGCACCTACAGGTAAACCGTTTTCAGAGAAAGCTGATTGAGTTCTACCATAAACGATTTGTAAGAACAATTCTCTCATAGCTACGTTAATAGCATCACAAACAAGGTCAGTATTAAGAGCTTCCAAAATTGTTTTACCCGGAAGGATTTCACCTGCCATAGCAGCTGAATGTGTCATTCCTGAACATCCGATTGTTTCAACTAAAGCTTCTTGAATAACACCTTCTTTAACATTTAAAGTTAATTTACAAGTACCCTGTTGAGGAGCACAGCATCCGCAACCATGAGTAAGACCTGAAATATCTTTGATTTCTTTACATTTTGTCCATTCACCTTCCTGAGGAATTGGCGCTGGAACACCTTTTACACCACGTGCTACGCAGCATTTTTCTTGAATTTCTTGTGAAACTTGTATATTAGTCATTTTCTACTCCCTTCACCTTATATACAAGTAAATTTTAACTTGCTCAAAATATTCCGTCAAGAAGATTGAACTTTTTGCAAAATAATGTTAAAATAATATATATAATTGATGAGGATTGGTTATGATTAAGATAAAACACAAAGGATTTTCTCTTTCCGAAGTGTTAATTACATTAACAATAGTTGGAGCTCTTGCTGTCGTAATTTTGCCCGGTCTTATTAAAGATATGAGCAATAAAACTAACATGGCCTTATTAAAAAGTACGGTTGTAAATGTCAACAGTGCAATCCAACAGGAATTACAGAAAAAACACGCTCGAAATATCGGGGATACAGACATCTACCAAAATTCTGCAAGATTTTTAAAAAACAATTTTGACTATGCAAGAGATAAAGATGTATTTAAAACATACTTAGAAAAAGATAGCTCAGGCAATGATAAATATGTAGGTATAACTTACAAATCCATTAACGGAGATAACAAAGGAACTTCAAGTCCTGACGGACAGGTTATCCTAAAAAATGGTGTATTTATCGGTATAAGAGCAGATATTGACACTTTGGTTATTGATTTAAACGGACCTGAACCACCAAACATCATCGGTATAGATTATTTTGGTTTGCAAATTGCAAGAACAAGCGATAAAAACAGCGGCATACAAGTAGGTGATGTCGGAGGATTTCAGTACAAAAGCGAATCTGATGCTATACTAAAAACAAAATGTAAAGCCGGTGATGCTGCAAGATGCTATGCTCTTGTTGAACGAAGCGGATTTGATCCGAATTATTTAGGAGATTAAAAGGATAAAATATGTTAAACAAAAATAAAGCGTTTACTTTAACAGAATTATTGCTTGCTCTCGGAATTGTGGGAGTAATTGCATCACTGTCAATACCTACGCTGATGAAAAATATCAACAGCAGAATAATGGCAACTAAACTTAAAAGTACAGTTCAAGATTTACAGGTTGTAACTGCAGAACAAGTTACAGCATTAACAGATGCAGGTATACCTATCAGAAGAACTTTGGCTGAATCAAATTTTTCATCACCTGCACTACTTTTAACAGATAAGAATTTTGCAATTGACTATCAAAAATGCAGCTCCACAGCTACTGTATGTTGGCCTCAATATAGAAATCTTGATAATTCGACATACACTATTTCGTCAAGCTTAAAAGCTACAGGAGGTGCTATAAAACTGAGAAACGGCACATACATATACTATGATACAACACCAAATTCTGATACTTACGGTCATTTTATAATCGACTTAAACGGATCTGAAGCGCCAAATATTGTCGGACGGGATTTGTTTGAATTTTATATGAAAAAAACAGGAGAATTACAGCATTACAGTATTCCAAATCCTCAAGAAGGAGAAGAAATAAATCAGGAACAAGCTGAAGAAGAAGCTAAGAATCGTTCTGACTACGATACTCAACTTGCCAGATGTAAAAGTGGAAATCCTGCATCATGCTTTTACATAGCACAACGTGATGACTGGGAAATTAAATATTAAAAAGGAATTTATATAATGTTAAATAATAAAAAAGCGTTTACTTTAACAGAATTATTAGTTGCACTTGGAATTATCGGTGCTATTTCAGCATTGACTGTACCAAGCCTTATGAACAGTATCAACAAACGAATTCAGACAACACAGTTAAAAAGTATTGTTACCGAAGTCAAAAATTTGACTGCAACTCAAATGGTGAAACATCATACAACCAATTTGAATTTCACTGATTTTACAGACAAAGATAAATTAATGACTGATAAAAATTTCACAGTCGGTTCTATTTGCAAAACAGCACAAGAATGTTGGCAGACAAATAAAGTAACCTATTCAAGTATAAAAGGAGGAGGAACGGGAAACCCTGCCCCTTCTGCAGGCACAAGTTACAAGAGTGTAATCTTAAAAAATGGAGCTACTCTTGCATACAAACCTACATCTTCATATATTAATTCACTTGGAGAAAACGCAGTTGGAGAATTTTGTGTTGATATTAACGGTGTAAAAAAACCAAATAAAACCGGCAGAGACTATTTTTGTTTTTTAGTTTCACAAAAGGGTAGAATCGCTGCAATGTCAGAAGCTGCAGGAAGCTATGAAACAATGGTTTCAAGATGTATAAATTGGTATTCCGCAAATTATTGCACATGGCTAATTTTGGATTCCGGCTGGAAAATGAATTATTAATTTTATAGAAAATATTTAAACAAAAATAAAGCTTGTACATTGCAAATTTGTACAAGCTTTATTATTTTTTAAATCCTGCCTAAACTTCAATAAACAATCTTCTGCCAACAATATTTTGTTTGCCGTTATAGTATCCTGCAAAATAGCCGCCTTTAACAGGTTTATTTTGGGCATAAAATTCATTATATCTGTTGCCGTTATAGTTAACAAAAGGATTATTACTATAAGGATTGTTATTATTAGTTTGACGAATAACCGGTGCGGTTGTATTAACCTGCGGTGATTGTAATACATTTGATAAAAAATTTACTATACCTGCTGCCATTCTAATACCTCTCTACTTATAGTAGTCTTAATTATTTAAACCGTATTGTCATTATTATAACATATGATATTAAAAATTTTTAAAATAACTTAACAAAAATCATCCGTTTTATGTAGTATAATCATTCTATGGAAAAGAAAAATATTTTGATAATCGGTCAAGGTGGAGCAACATATGCTTTGGCAAAAAAACTCAGAACAGAAAAACATATTGGTGAAATCTACATTGCACCGGGGATTAATCTTGATGATGAAAACTACAAAACTGTTGATATTAGAGAAGATGATTTAACAGGATTGTTAAAATTTGCTCTTGAAAACAGTATTGAATTAACTATTCCTGTCTCTGAGAAATCTCTTAACGCTGATGTTGTCAGCTTCTTCCAAACAAACGGTCAAAATATTTTCGGTCCGGCAAAAGAAGCTTGTAATATCATTCTTAACAAAGCTGCCTGTAAAAAATTCCTATATAAAATTCATGCTCAGACATCAAAATTCGGAATTTTTGATAAAATTCAACAAGCAGAAGACTTTTTAAAAACGGCAACTTTTCCTGTTACTATAAAGTGCAGTGAATACAATGATACATCAAGTATGCTTGTTTGCCCTACATTAGCACTGGCAAATGAATTTTTGAACTCGTTATTTTCGTTTAAAAATGAAACGTCTGTTTTAATTGAAGAATATACGTACGGACATAATTTCTCAATTTATTATATTACGGACGGATATAGCGCAATCCCGATTGCTTCCTGCGGAGAATACAAATTTATGCAAGAAGGTGATGGCGGATATCTTACAAACGGAATGGGCTGCTATACACCTGACTATAAAGTATCCGAAACTGTTTTTTCTCGAGTAAGTAATGTCATCAACAATACATTAACTTACCTTGATAAAAAAGGTTCGCCATATCTTGGCATAATCGGTGTTGATTGCGTATTTACCGGAGAAGATAAATTTTACATTAATGAAATCAAACCTTTTATGCAAGATTATAACGCTTCTGCCATTCTTAATACGATTGAAGATAGCTTATTCGAAATCTTTATAGCTTGCATACAAGGACTTTTTGCAGATGAATATGAACAGATTAAGACAAATAACTTGTCTTCTGTTTCTGCTGCTGTATACTCAAGACAGATTAACAAAGTTATAAACGGATTTGATAAAATTACTGATTTGAACAATATTGATTTCATAAATATTCGAAAAACCACTGATGGCAAATACCTCACGTCAAAAGACGCAAACTTTGTTCTAACTAAAACTTCTTCAACATTAAATAGAGCAAAAGAGTATTTATATGAAGAATTAGCAGAAATAACCTTCGACGGAATAAAATACCGCAAAGATATCTGCAAGTAGGAACATTATCCTCTAAGATGTGATGCACCTTTCAAATATACAAACTCAGGTTCAAAATCATCATCACAATTAATAACAACCAAAATCCTTAAACACATCGGCAAAGAATCTTTAACATTAAGCTCATGGAAGCACATCATCGCAACATTCTTCCAACCAAAATCAATTCTTGCAAACTTTGCAGGAAATTCAGCATCTAAATCCTGAGTTGTCGTGAAAATAACATGAGAAATTTTTTCTGAAGATAAAATACTATTTTTTTTACAAAGTTCATCCAACAATTCCAAAACTGCTGATTTAATTGATTCCGAGGTATTATCCTCTACAGTAATAGCACCTCGAATACCTTTTGTTATCATTATTACCCCTTCTTTACCCCGTTATACCAATCACGAGCATTCATTTCGCCCTTACCCTCAGGCTTCACCCTCAAAAGTCTTACTGAACCTTGACCACATCCTATATCAATACCCTCTTTTGAGTTAATTTGAATTTGCCCCTGTTCAATTTGAACATCTACCGGTTTTGATTCTATAATCTTTATAAGTTTCTCATTATGGTAAAAATACGCACTTGGAGCTCTGCAAACACCTCTTATTAAATTATGAATATCTTTATTTGATTTTGCCCAATCAATTTGGCATTCTTCTTTTGTAAGCTTATTTGCCATACAAACTCCATTTTCACACTGTTTTACAGGAGTAAGCGAACCGTCTTTTAATTCAATAAGAGTTTGTTCAATAATTTTCGGGGATTTTTGTGCAATTTCTTCCCAAAGTTCACCACAATTCATCGTTTCAGATATAGGAATTACAAGTTTATGACAAATATCCCCGCAATCAAGCCCTAATTCCGTTATCATTGTACAAATTCCTGTCTCTTTATCCCCATTAATAATTGCCCTCTGGATTGGGTTTGCACCTCTGTATTTAGGCAATAATGAGGCGTGAAGATTAATTGTTTCATATTTTGGAATATCAAGAACCTCTTGAGATAAAATTTGACCAAATGCAAAAGTTACAAAGAAATCAGGATTGAGTTTTTTTAATTCCTCTTGAATTTCAGGTTCTTTCCTTATAGATTTCGGTTGAAAAACAGGAATACCCTTTTCAACAGCAAACTGTTTTATTGGGGACATTTGAAGCTTATGACCTCTGCCTGCGGGTTTATCGGGCTGTGTTACAACCGCAAGAACATCTATTTTATCTGAGTTGTGCAAGTACTCCAACGACTTTAATCCAATATCAGGAGTTCCAAAAAATACTATACTAATCATTCTTCGCTAATTCTTCCTCAAGTTCCTTTTCTTCAACTAATCTATCGGCATCAAGCCCCGGAAGATTATATTTTTGAAGCACAGCTTCTGTTTCAAAACGGTTCATACAATGGTCAATGAATAAAATCCCGTCTAAGTGATCATTTTCATGCTGGATTGCACGAGCTAAAAGTGTACCGTCTTTAGCCTCCATAACAAAAGGCTTGCCGTGTTCATTTATTGCTTTTATCATAACATTTTTATATCTTTTAACATCAGTATACGCTTCCGGAAAACTCAGACAACCTTCATTACTTTTTATTGCACCGCTTTTTTTAATAATTTTCGGGTTAATAAATACTATCGGATTTAGCGGTTCATTACCTGTTGCAACATCAATTACAAAAACTCTAACATTTTCACCTATCTGTGGAGCTGCAAGACCTACACCATTTTGAGCATACATCGTATCCAACAAATCTCTAACTAAATCCGTTATTTTTTTTGAAACTTTATGAACTTCTTTTGATGGCTGTCTTAATGACGGTTCACCATAATGTAAAACTTTCCTTACTGACATAATATATAACCTTTCTCACTGTCTGTATGGTTTACATTTTACTATAAATTAGTATCCATTGCAATTAAAAAAAGTAGCTTATTATCACGAAATATGTTATAATAATTTATTATCAAGAGGGTAGGAGAATTTGGTCTATGAAAAAATTTTTATTAACATTATTCGTTTTATTTTCTGCAATATTATCACTTGGGAATCCGGCACTTTGTGATGAATCAATAACGATATCAAAAACTGTTATTGAAATAGGAACTTTGGCAAATCAGGACAAAACGGATGAAGCTTTGGAAAAATGTCTTAAAGCTTTGGAAACAAACCCTAACAATAAAGATTTGTTGTACTGGAATGCTACAATTCTGATTCAAAAAAATAAAGGTATGGAAGCATTAGAAATAGCAGATAAAGCATTAATTATGTACCCTGATTATTTAGAATTCAATAACCTTCGAGGCGAAGCTATGGAAAAAATCGGAAATAAATCCGCAGCCCTTGAAGAATATAATAATGTCATTAAAAAAGATCCAAAAAACATAAGTGCATACCTTCTAAGAGGAACTTTAAAACTTGAAATGGGTGATTACACCGGTGCTATGGACGATACAAATAAAGCCACCACCCTTATGAATGAAGAATTAGCTAAATAAAAATTTCAAACAATCCAAATTTTATAATCCTTAAACGAATAATGTTGCAAAATGTAACATTATTTGTTTATATTGAAATCTTTTAAAAAAAATATACTTTATATATACATAGGGATAACAAGGGGATATTATACGATGGTTTTTGGCTTGTACAACGTTGAATTAGGGAAAACTCAGATTGCTAATCCATATACAAATATGGGTATAACAAAAGCAAATGTTCAAACAAACATGTGGGGAAAATATTTTGCTGCACTAAACCGAGATAAACAAGCGACAGCAACTAATCCATATGATGCTATGGCTAAACTAAATAATTATTACAACTCACAAAAAGTAGACTCCGCAGTTGAAACAGAAACTCAAGACCTTGAAGAAACTCAAAATATTCAAGCTCAAAAACCTGTAGACCCAAAAATTGGAGTTGCAAAAGGAAAACTTGGAAAATTGACAAAAGCTCTTTCGAAATGTGATTTTCCTAAAGTTACAGAAAAACTTGATAACTCTATAAAATTACTGCAGGCTAACCCTGAATTAAGTTATTTAGCTGCAGGTTTTAAAGAAAGATTGGGTGCTGCAGCAGAAAAATTCTCTAACTTAATAAGCAAAGGGATGAACAGCATAAATAATAACGATCTAGACGCTTCTGAACTAAATCAACTTATAGATAAAATAAAAGAAGAAGCTAAACAACTTCAAAGTGATTGGAAAAAAGTCGTTTCCGGCTACGTAAAAGCAGGTGCTTGTTCCGAAGCAATGTTGTTAGTAAATAACGACAAAAACAAAGAAAAATACAGAAATGGCGCAATTGAAGCAGTAGCAGATTTACCAAACTTCAAAGTTGACGGAAATTCAACTCCAAACACTCAAACTACAGGTGAAGCTGATGAAAATCAAAATCCTGAAACAACTCAGGACGATTTTACAGACAATGAAATATCTACAGATGTTTTTGCACAGGACACAAATATACAAATTGATACTAATATCACAGATATCTCAACCAACCCATTTGAAACAGATATTGAAGCTTCTGACAAAACTCAAACCCAAACTGAAGTTGAAGTTGAAGAAGTAGACAAAGAACTTGAAGATGCGGATACTGACATACTTGGAAATAATTCTGACAGCGATTTTGATACCAATAAAAATGAAATTAATAAATTAAAATCCGAACTTAAAGAAGATTCAGAAAAAGAACATATCCAAAACATTGAAAATAAAAAAATTACAGTTGATACAATAGATGGTAAAAAGACACTTAAATCAGTTCTTTTCAGCTAATAAATTATCTGACATTTAAAAATTTATGAACTTGCGGAATTAATCTTACATTCGAATAAATTGAAGTAAATTCATCTAAGATATCATTGCAAAAACTTGATGAAACACTCATTTTATCTCCAATCATTTTTGGCTGTAAAATCAGTTCTATATCATAGTTTTTGCCTAATTTTGCACAAGTTTCAATTTCTGATGAAGTTATATTTTCATCAAATACAACCTTTGCAAAGGTTTCAATTCCTCTACAATTTTCAAAAAAAGTTTTATGTAATTCAAAGTTTTCCATGCCTGAAGCTGAAGGTAATTTTATATCTGCAGAAATAATATCAACTAAACTTTTTATTTTAGATAAATTATCTGATAAAGTTGCATTAGTTTCTAAATATATTTTTGTTTGAGATTTTATCAAAGGAATAAATTCAGATAAAAAATCCGAATGCAACAGAGGTTCTCCACCTGTCAAGGAAACAGAATGAAATGTTTTTAAATCATAATCTTTAGATATTTTTTCATACAATTTTGCAGGTGTATAAAATTCACCATTGCTAAATTCAGTATCACAATATGAGCATTTCAGATTACATCCGCAAAATCTGATAAATAATTGTTTATACCCGACTACCGGACCTTCTCCTTGAATTGATGAAAATATTTCGTTAATTTTAGTTTCCATTTATTATATTCTTTCTCAAATCTTCTGTTGATAAATTTTTAAGCTTTTGGTAAAGCTTAATTTCATCATCCGATAAATCTTGAGAAAATTCAATACTTACGGTAACAATTAAATCTCCTGTTTTACCATTTTTCTTTATTCCTTGGTTTGCAATCCTGAATTTTTGCCCAGAACAGGTATTTTTCGGTAACTTTAGTTTCACAATTCCGTCAAAAACAGGAATTTTTATTTCTTCACCAAGTGCGGCTTCAAACGGAGTAATTGGAACTTCATAATAAATATTCAACTTGTCAAAACGAATTTTTGACACAACATCCACTTTTATCTTTATATACAAATCTCCGCTTGGTGCTCCATTTAAGCCAATTCCACCTTCTCCTCGAAGTCTTAATTTTGCACCGTCTTTTATTCCTTTTGGAATTGTTACGGTTATTTTTTTTCGCTTAGAAACTTCACCAGTGCCATTACAGTCAAAACATTTTGAACCATTTAAAAACTTTCTGCCACCACATTTTGGACAAGTATGAGTTGTTAAAATATTTATTACCTTCTTTGTCCCTGTAATAACATCCATTGGAGTTATCACAACCTCTGTAGAAATATCCGCACCTTTTTGAGGTCTGTTCAAATCTTTTGCATACTTGTATCGTTTAAATTTAATTAACCAAGCCTTAAACAATCTCAGTAAAGAAAAACTATATTCTCTTTTTTTAGTAATATTTGAGGATTTGTTGTATTTTGCAGTCCCACACTCAGAGCATGACTCGGAAGTATATTTTTTTTGACTATCATTATCTTTTCCTGAAGAATTCTTTTTTTCTGAATTTTGAGATGAATCTGTATTTATTGTTGTACGCTGAGTTTTATCACATTCAGTAAAAATCCCGTTCAAAATATTATATTGCTCTCTTTTTTTTGCATCAGAAAGCGTTTCATAAGCCATTGTAATTTGTTTAAATGTTTCAATAGCTTCAGGTGATTTATTTATATCAGGATGGTATTTACGCACAAGTCTGCGATAAACCGTTTTAATTTCAGCAGTTTGCGAATCCGAAGAAACTCCTAATATTTCATAATAATTTTTTATGTTATTAAACGCCATATAATTTATCTAATGATAAATTATAGAATTTCAACATCTGCTTCTAACTTAGTATAAATTATTTATATATTACAACTTAGTCAACTCAGAAATTGACGGATCTAAAAGACGTCTGCCAACGTTTTCAAAAGAAATTGAACACAAAGTTTTATTTCCGTAATTTATAATATTTTCAATAACCCCTCTACCGTATCTTGGGTGGGTAACACTATCACCTTGAGAAAAATCACCAACTGACAATACTGTATTCTCATCCCCTGTAGGATATACAGGAACAACCGGAGAAGCATCATCACCAATACCTGTAAACGCATTTTCCACAGGAGGTAAATCAATTAAATCTTCTTCTGAAACGAGCTGATTTTCTTCAATATAATTCAAATCATTTTCAGTCAAATCGCCAAGCCCTAAATCTTCAGAAATCATATCATCAGACACATCTTGTTCAACATTTGACATTATATCATCATTGTATTCATTGAAATCTATATCATCTTCTTCCTGAGTAATTTCATCAACATTTTCTTCGTCTTCAAAAATATTACTTACAGGCTGAATTACTTCACTTGATATTGGAGCAACATCTTCAACTACAGCCGGGACTTCAACTTCTTGTTCAGCCTCAACTTCAGTTGTTTCAATAATATTTGGGGTCTGAGGTATTGCAGGAATTTTTTGCCATGAAGAATTTTCAAATTCATCTTCCACTATAGTTGCTTCCGGCACTGAAACTTGAGAATTTTCCTCAACTAAAACTTTATTCCCAAACTCATCCAATCTTACAAGTTTAACATTTTCAGTAACAGGAACAAATTGACATTTTTCACCTAAAACATCATCTTTTGTTAAATCTACATCCAAGTCTTCCATATCAATAACAAACGGAACACCTTGAGTTAACTTTCCTTCTACAATACATTCATTATGGTTTAATTTATTTAAGAATGTATTATATGCTCCAAATAAATGGTTTGAAGTTTGCGGAGCAAACAATATCATATTTTGTGCATGTTCACGAAGTTCCGCAACATATTTGTAAGAACAACCTGTTAAAATTGTTGTGAACACATGATTATGATTTATAAATTGTTTTAAAAGTTTTTTGTCGGAATTTTCATCTGTTAAAGGAACAAAGAAATAGATATACTTATCAAAACTATCCAATACAGAATGAATGTATGACAAAGCTTCTTTTTGCAATGCTTCATTAAAATCTTTTATGTCAACAATCACGCAATTCCTTTGTGAAAGTTTTTGCTTTAACATATCAACTTCTTCTTTAGTATTCGCAAAAACCCCTGCATCACTGTATTTAAGCAATTTATTTTTCAAAAGTGCCAATTCAGGCATTTGCAAAGCTTTGTACTGAGAAGACACAACTTCTACAAATTTGTTAATCGGCAAAAATTTATCTTCCAAAGTTTCAATATATTGCTGAACTTCATAGAATATATCTTGAATTACCGCTTTTGTTGGAGCATCAACATCACCCAACTCGTAATCAAAAATATAGTCCATCATTGAAACACTAAGCGGTAATTTAAAGTCTTCAGACGGTTTAAGTTTTTTATAATCTTCAAACAAATTGTAATTATCAACAATAACACATTTTTCCTTCATTTGGAAAAGCTGTCTTACACAATTTGAAACAAAAACAGATTTATTTATATCTTTATCTGAAAACAAAGTTAAATTTCTTTCAAAAACAGAAATATCAATATTCAGCATATCTTCTTGCTGAGAGAGTGTACCCAATTTTATTGCAGTATCAATAGGAAGTAAATTCAACAATTCAGAAGAAGGCAAAAATGATAATTCTGAATTCACTGACGGCAGCGAACCGTCATAACTGTCAACAACACCGTCCGATGTAAAAGTAAACAATAACCTTGCAATTGCATAACTGCTCACAGCATCAGCTTTCAAATTTACAAACTGCGCAACATATGACAAATTACCGCTGGATATAATCAAAAATCTACCGATAGCTGGAACTTCGCCTTCAGAATATGATAACTTCACTAAATTATTCTTAATTTCGAGTAATTTCATTCGTACCCTCTCTATTTTAAGAAAATTGTACCAAAAAAATAACTAAATTTATCAGATTATTAAGTTACTTAACATCTTTTAAACAGTTATAAATTTCAATAGTTGCAGGGCAAATTTTTAAATCTCTGTCTACAAGACTTTTTATTGTCTGCTTATAACATTGAAGCATTGCACAATTTATACCGTCTTTTTTTAAACAATCTATAATTGGCTGAGAATAATCTTTTTCTCGTGTTTTTTCTTCTATTTTATCTGCCAAAAATATAATTTTTTCAAATACGGACATTTCAGTCTTACCAATTGTATGAAATCTGATAGCTGAAAGTATTTCACCATCGTCAACCCCGAATTCTTTTTGAGCAATATAAGCACTGACAGGAGCATGGAAAGTTTTATAATTCATTTTTTCATCTTCTGTAACATCAAGATTTTCACTATCAATAATTGTCAATAATTTTTCAGTTGAAAAACACTTGGCACAATCATGCAACAGACCGGCAACATATGCCTTTTCTCCGTTTAAGCCTTCTTTTTGAGCTAAAAGTCTTGCACATTCAGCAGTTCCAATTGAATGTTCATATCTTTCTTCACTCAAATTATCTTTCAACCAGTTTATTAAATCTTCCGTACTAATCTTTATATAATCCATGTTTTACTATATAGTCCCTTTCTTTTTCAGGTATAAATTCACTTATATCTTCATCGTTTTTTATCATCTGTCTCAGTTTTGTTGATGATACATCTTCAAACGGCAATTTCTGAAATTCAAAATCTACTCCGGCTTTTTTCAGGTAATCATAATCCGAAATCTCAAAATTGTCCTCTCTTTCAAAAACAACAAATTTCACCAAACTTTTAAGTTTTTCAAACTCATACCAACTCGTTATATGCTGAAATGCATCAGTGCCGATTATAAAATTTATTTTACCATCTATGTCATAAATTTTATAAAGTTCACAAATAGTCAAGTAAGTATAAGATTTTCCCTTGCGCCTATATTCAATATCAGAAAGTTCAAATTTCGAATAATCCTCCAGCGCCGCAGAAATCATATTATAGCGATGAATAGCAAAACTTTCCTGACAATCTTTATGAGGCGGATTATAAGCCGGAATAAAAAGAATTTTATCAAAATTAAAAGCTTCAGATACATACTTAGCAACCCTTAAATGAGCATTATGAAAAGGATTAAAAGTACCTTGAAAAACACATAATTTTATTGGTTGTGAAATTTTATTATTCATTCTCTGATTTTAGCATAAATATATTCCGCAAACTCTTATCCACTTACATACTCAGCATATTAGATGCTGAAATAAAACCGGCATGACAAGCCTTAGAATTTGAACGGATAATCACTTTTAAATTCCCATTGGTCATTTTGCAACAATCTTGTACACCAAGAACCACCATCATTTTTGCATTTTTGAACCATATCACCTCTTGACGCAGCATTTGAATTAATTCCACTGCCGTATGTCCCGAAGAATAACTCCTCACTACCAAACCAACCTCGACGATTACCATCATCAAAACAGTACAAAAATCTAAACCTGTCATACCCTTCTCTATTTGGACCTTTACCAGCGTTTACATCATAATCAACATCTAAACAGCCGCCAATATGTGATATAAAAAGACTCGTTCCATCTTTATAATATATTGTTCTACTTGCACTATTAACATACTGATGTCCCATATAAGGGTCAATATTGTTCATATACCAAGTATAAGCAGAGGTTGCATCGACAGGTTTAATCATGTTTTTGAAAGAACCCTTATCCATCTGCATGTCTAAAACTGCATTATTCATACGACTATAAAAGTTTTTTAATTTAGCAGAATATTCTTTTTTAATTCTGCTATAGTGAAGCGAAGGAATTGTCAACGCTGCAACAACACCAACTATTGTCATTGTTAACAAAACTTCTGCCAATGTAAATGCCGATTTAGTCTTTTTCATATATAAATAATTCCTAAATATCTATCCTCAAATTAATTATATCATATTTTATACAACACCTCAATATTATTTTTTAAAATAATATTTCCGTTATATAATTAATTGAAAGAAAAGAGGTTTTATGAACATTGCAAAAGACTTAACACATCTTATCGGAAATACCCCAATGGTAAGATTAAACAAACTAAATTCAGGAAATGCGGAAATATTTTTAAAATTAGAATATTTTAACCCTGCAAATTCCGTTAAAGACAGAGCAGCATATCAGATGATTTTGGATGCTGAAAAAGACGGTAGAATAAATTCTAACACGGTAATAATTGAACCAACAAGCGGGAATACAGGAATCGGACTTGCTATGGTATGTGCAATAAAAGGATATCATCTAATTCTAACCATGCCGGAATCAATGAGTCTTGAACGCAGAATGTTATTAAGTGCATATGGAGCTGAACTTGTTTTGACTCCACCTACAGAGGGTATGCAGGGAGCGGTTAATAAAGCTCTTGAATTGTCAAAAAAATACAGCAATTCATTTATCCCATCTCAATTTGATAACCCGTCAAATCCTAAAGCACATATTTTAACAACATCCGAAGAAATTTGGAAAGATACCGACGGTAAAGTTGACATAATCGTCGCAGGTGTCGGAACTGGCGGAACACTTTGCGGAACATCAAAAAATTTAAAATCTAAAAATCCGACAATTAAAGCAATTGCAGTAGAACCTTATTCTTCTCAAGTTTTGGCGGGACAAAATGCCGGTGCTCATAAAATTCAAGGTATAGGAGCAAATTTTGTTCCAAACAATTATGATGCGAATATTGTTGACGAAATTTTCCCTGTCAAAAATGAAGATGCTATCGAAATTATGAAAATACTCCCAAAAACTGAAGGAATTTTATCAGGAATTTCCGGAGCAGCTAATGTTTGGGCTGCAATTGAATTATCTAAAAGAGAAGAAAACAAAGGCAAAACTATAGTAACAATAATTCCTGACTGCGGAGACCATTACCTAAGCTGCGGGATTTTTTAATAAACTTATACATACAAAAAGCGGGTCGGTATATTTTACTGACCCGCTTTTTGTTAATTCAAACATTTGCCCAAATACTAGTACCTAAATCCATCAGCTTTCATTCTGTCGATTGCTTCCTGTAATTTTTCATCACTGCAAACAAACGAAAGTCTGACAAACCCTTTACCTTGTTCACCATAAGCATCTCCCGGCAAAATTACTATACCTGATTTTTCAAGTAATTCATCACAAAAATCATATGCCGAAGTATATTTTCTCGGAATAGGTAGCCATAAGTAAAATGTAGCATTCGGAAGTTCTGAATCTTCAATCGGCCAGCCTAATTCTCTAAAACCTTTAACTAAAATAGACTGTTTTCTTTTATAAGCAATATTACTTTGTGCAATGTATTCTTCACCCTCAGGTGATGTCATAATGTATGCACAAGCCTTTTGAAGAGCTTTGAATGCTCCGTTATCAATAGTTGATTTTGCTTTACCAAATCTTGTAACAACATCTTCGTTTCCGCAAATCCAACCCAATCTCCAACCAGTAATAGCATACGGTTTTGACAATGAAAACATTTCAACTGCAATATCTTTTGCACCCTCCATTTCAAGTACACTAAACGGTTTTTCATCTTCATTAAAATACATATCACAATATGCCGCATCAGAAATTAACAAAATATCATGTTTTTTACAAAAATCAACAACACTTTGGACATATTCTCTTGATGCTGATACACCCAAAGGATTGTTCGGATAATTTATAATTACCGCTTTTATTTTTGAAGCATCATAACCGTCTTGAATAAGTTTCTCAAGAACTTTCTCCATATCTGGCTGGTAATTATTTTCCTTTGTTAACGGTATCGGATAAGCCAATCCGCCAGAACATTGAACCATTTGTTTGTATGAAGCATACCCAGGATCAGGAATCATAACAATCTCTTTTTCGAATTCATCATGTCTTGGATTTATAATAAATCTTATTAAATTTGCTAAACCATCCTTTGAACCAAGCAATGAATAAATTTCTTTATTTTCATCAAGTTTTACCCCAAAACGGTCTTGCATTCTTTGTGCTACAGCTTGACGAAAATATAATTCACCACGAGTTACAGAATACGTGTGTATATTATCCTCTGTTAAAAACTCTTTTAATTTTTCTATCAATATTTCAGGCGGATTAGCAGTCGGCGCACCCATTGATAATGCAATAGGAGCTCTGCCTTTTTTAGCTAAACTTTCGGCTAATCTGGCAGTTTTTTCCTTTAACTTCACCATTATATATGTATCCAAAGTCATAACATCTTCGTTATACAAATTTTCCATTTTCATAGTTATTCCTTCTTTCTAAAATTATGCTTTCATTTTCATTGGTCCGTCCAAAGATGCTGTTACAAACTGTTTTGTATAAGGATTTTCTTGTTTCAAAAGCTCAGTAGGAGTCCCTTCAAAAACAATTTTACCATCATACAGCATTATTACTCTGTCCGCAGTTCTCGTAATTGTTGACATTTGGTGTGTTACAACAATTGATGCTGCATTTATTTCACGTTTTAAACTTACAATATAATCCTCAATCAATGTTGATGACATCGGGTCTAAACCTGCCGTAGGTTCATCATACAATATTGTATTAGGTTGAGTTACAATAGCTCTGGCAAAACTAACCCTTTTTTGCATCCCACCGGAAAGCTCTGACGGAAATTTATTTTCAATTCCCTTCAAACCTACAAGTTCCAACTTTTGAGATACTATATTTTTTATTTCACTTTCTTTATATTTTTTTCGTAAATCTTTTCTTTCATGCAACGCAAATGCAATATTATCTGAAACATTCAACGAGTCAAAAAGCGCTGAATATTGAAAAACCATAGCAATATCACCATCAGAAGTTAAAATATCTCCGCTGTCATATGGAATTAAACCGCAAATAAGTTTTAATACGGTACTTTTCCCAGAACCGGAAAATCCAACTATTGCAAGAATTTCACCATCATTGACTTTAAACGAAATATTGTTTATTACAGGTTTATCATCAAATGTTTTTATTAAATTTCTAACTTCAATACTCATAACTATACCTTCTCACAAATTAAAAGAAAAATAAAATCGCAAACACCATATCCCAAACTACAATCGCAATAAATGACCAAACAACAGCTTTTGTCGTTGCAATACCAACACCCTTAGCACCCCCGGTTGCATGATAACCACAAGTACAACTGATTAAAGATATTGTTGCACCAAATGTTACAGCTTTTATTAAACATACAGTCAAATCTTTCATATAAAGTCCGAGCCATGCCGAATCAAAATATGCTCGATAAGTTAAACCTGCAAAAAGATTTGAAGTAAATGCCCCGAGTAACACCCCCACGATAGATGCCACTACAACTATAAACGGCATCATTATCGCACCTGACAACACTCTAGGAACAAAAAGATACCTGATAGAATCAACACCTAAAACTTCAATTGCATCAACCTGCTCGGTTACCCTCATTGTAGCAAGCTCAGATGCCAAGGACGAACCAATCATAGAAGTAATAGCAAAACCTGACATAATCGCTCCAACTTCTCTGACTATCAATATTGTCATCAATAAGCCTACAAAATTACCGCCACCTTGTTTTACCATCTCATGAGCAACCTGTGATGCAACAATAATAGACGTCATCCCCACAATAGACAACGTTATTGGCAATGAACTTACACCAAATCTATCACATTGATAAACCAATTCCTTAAAATCTATTTCACCTTTCAGAATACTCTTAAAAACATGAACTCCTATTTGTGCAATTTTTCCAAGAGTATCCAAAAAATCTGCAAATACTGCAAAGAAATGACTAAATACTTTATAAGTAGCTGATTGCTTTAGATATTTACGTAAAGTTATCATAATAGAATTATACTAAAAAGAAAAACGGACAGCAAGCTGTCCGTTTATTTCATTATCGAAACAAAAAAGGATTCACATTAACCTAAATTTTTATTTCTATACTAATATTCTATACCCTGTCTTGCCATAACACCCATATCAAAATAGTGCTTAACAGGTTTCATCTCTGTAACAAGATGAGCCATTGCAATAAGTTCAGGGTGAGCATAACGACCTGTTAACACAATTTCTAAGTTTTCAGGTTTATGCAATAGAGTATCCTTAATCTCACTCACCTTAATCATGTTCATCGAAGTGCAAATGTTTATTTCATCCAAGATTATTAACTGATATTCTCCTGAATTTATAGCCTGTTTAGCATATTCCCAACCTTTTTTAGCTTCTTTATAATCATCTAAACAAACATTGTGAGAATAACAAACTCTGTCCATACCAAATTGGACAACTTTTAAATTATCTGAAAATTTTGAAGATGATGCTAGCTCTCCATATGTTGTAGCTCCATCACCTTTTGTAAATTGGATAATTAAGACTTTCCAATTATGTCCCAAGGCTCTCATTGCAAGACCTAATGAAGCCGTTGTTTTGCCTTTTCCGTCTCCTGTATAGATTTGTATATAGCCATGCTCTAACACTTTTTCTTAACCTCCAAAATACACTTAGCTCACCTACTATCATGATAACGTACTTTTCAACATACCTTAATCGTTCAAAAGATGGATTATAAATAGTAAGGAATTTTTATTTTGTAAATCTCGTTCCCTTTTGTATAAATATAATAGAATAAATTATTTTATTTGACTAATAAAAAAGTTGTCCCATGCCAAAGTTTTTACAATTATTTTTGACAAAATTTTAAAACGGTTGCCAAATGACAATTTCGACAAAAACACGATTTCTAAAAAAATTTACAATAAATTTGTAAATAATAATTAAAAACACTTGCAAAAGTTCAAAACAGACATTCTGAAAAGGCTTGCGCCATATCAATAAATATTAAGATAATCTTCTAATCATTTCTTGAGCATCTTCACATTCAGAGAAAGTTTCTACAATTTTTTCCGCATACTCAAGAGCTTTATCTTTATCTGACAAACTTTCATAACATTTTGCAACATTAAGCATTACATTTACGTTCATAGGAACTTTTTCCAACATATTTAAAAATATTGTTTTTGCTTGTTCATAATTGCCCAATTCAAAATAACAAAGTCCAAGCAAATTCTGAACCTCAGGTATTTTTTCCATCTCATAAGATTTTATTAAATACATTTTTGCAGTGTCATAATCCTGCGCAAGATGATAAATTCTACCCGCAATATACAATATAAATGCCGAACCGGAGTTTTTCTCCAAAACTTTCGTAATCTGTTCTTTTGCAATATCAATTTGCTTCAAATGAGTTTTATTTAACGCTGAAAAGGCTAAAGCACTCTGATTTTCAGGCTCAATAGATAATGCCTTTTCATAAAATTCATCAGCTTTTTCAAAATCAGAAGTCGAATGCAAGTAATTCGCATACTCAACAATTATAGAAACATTCTCAGGTTCTATTTCGTAAGCTTTTTCAAACTCCTCTTTTGCATAATCAAATAATCGCTTATTAAGATAAATTACACCCAAATCTTTATGTGCTCTACCAAAATTCGGATTTAAACCGCAAACTTTTTTAAGAATTTGTTCAGCTCTATCAGAATCCCCTGTTTTCACACATAATTGAGCCAATTCATAATATATCTCATAAGAAACAGTTCCCTGTTTTATAATTCTTTCATAAATTTCTTTAGCATTTGAAAATTGGCCGATTGAAATATACACTCCTGCAAGTTTTTTTAAAATATTAGATGCTTTCGGATTTAACATTACAAGCTGTTTTAAAAGTGTAATTGCAATTTCATATTCGCCAATAACCTGATAACAACATGCTAAATTGTATTTATAAGTTGTTTTCTGCGGATAAGCTGCAGCCAAATATTTATAATGTTCAATAGCTTCATGAAATAAACCGGCTTTAACTTCCGATAACGCCCAAGCTACGATATAGCTGTCTTCTTCAGGTTCATATTCGGAAGCCTTTTCAAAATATTCACACGCCTCTTTGTGTTTGTTTTGTAATTGCAAAATAGAAGCTATATTGAAATATGTTAAAGAATCCTTATCATCAAGAGATAATGCCATATGATAAACTTCAAGAGCTTTTTCTAAATTTCCTATAGTAAGATATGAAGTTCCCAAATTGTTATATAACTGTAAATTGTCAGGATTAATTTCCAAAGCTTTTTCAATATAATACACGCTATCTTCAAACTTTTGTCCTGCCATACAAGCCGTACCAAGCACGTAAAAAAGAGAATAATCATCTTCACTATACTCAAGACCTTTTTTCCCAATTTCAATTGCACTTTCATAATCCTGCATTTTTACATAAGTTATTGCC
This sequence comes from uncultured Clostridium sp., assembly GCA_964620875.1. Classification (GTDB taxonomy): domain Bacteria; phylum Cyanobacteriota; class Vampirovibrionia; order Gastranaerophilales; family Gastranaerophilaceae; genus Zag111. The sequence goes on along the minus strand of CAZUKK010000004.1, from coordinate 83,443 downwards.
AAACTGGTATAAACATTACTATATTCAGGTCTCAATTCAACAACTTTTAAATAAGCATGTTTTGCTGCAATTAAATCACCCAAATTATCATAACAACAGCCAAGATAATACCATATCAAAGCATCTTCCTGACGGTATTTTATTACATCTTCCAATATATATCTTGCACTGTCGTAATTTTCTAAATTAACTTCGCACAAAGCAAGCAGCCTTTGAGCATCAATATCCTTTGAATCTTCTTCCAAAAGCTTTCCTATCTCAGCTTTAGCCTGATCATACTTTTCATCATCTATAAGCGCATAAATTCTATCTATATCATTATCATTCATAACAAAATTATACCATGAAATACAAAAAATCCGACAGTTTACACCATCGGATTTTGAGTTATATACCAAAAATAATTATTCACCTTTTTTAAATTGACCGCTTGGGCAGAATAAAAGCATTAATCCAGGAATAAATGAAACAAAATTAACAATAGGAATAATTGAAATTACGAATATTCCTAATGCCCAGAAAAAGCTTGGTTTCAACTCGCCAATTAAATCCCAAATACGTTTAACTATTAATAGGTATCCAACGTATACAGCCACAAGACCTATCGGAATATATAATAAATAAGCAATCGTCATATCTAAATTAAGAGCTGCAGTTAACACACCTATAATGATAGCAAAAACTGTTAATATTGCGGAAAGTCCTAAACAGCTCAAAAAATACTCTAATCTTGCAACAGGTTTTCCCCATTTAAATAATCCTAAAAACCATTCCATAATAATGTCTCCTTTCATTTTATATAACAGAATAATTATACACCTTAACTAGGTCAAATGTCTAATAAAATCAACCGTCTATAGTACATAAAAAAGACTTACTTCATTCTGTGTTTCATCCCAAATTTTACAAGTTTATTTATCATTCCTTGCGGAAAATATGATAAAACTTGAGCAAATTTTGCATCTTTACCTAGAGTATATGAAGGTTTTGGATTTTTAATCATTGCAATTTTTCTTATACTTTCAGCGGCTTCTTCTACATTTAAACCTCTGTCAGAATTTGCAAGCGCATTATTTTTTATAAATTCAAGCTCTTTTTCATACCCATCACAATTTGTTATTGATTTCAAATTCAAGTCAACGGATTTTTTCCAAAGAGGAGTCGCAATTACTCCGGGTTTAACAGAAATAACTTTAATATTTCTATGATTTTCAACTGCGAAAGCATTGAAAAAGATATCCAAAGCTCTTTTTGAAGCACAATAAGGACTGATAAACGGAAAATGTCCAAAACTTGCCATTGAACTTATATTAATAATTCTTCCGTTATCCAATTTAGGCAAAAGATTTTGAGTGAATTCAATATGCGAAAAAGTATTCACCTCAAATTGCTCACGCAACCTGTCCGTATCTAAAAATTCCACAGCTCCGGCAATAACACAGCCTGCAACATTTATCAATATATCGATTTTATCTGTTTTAGACTTTATAAAATCTGCAGCCTCAACAATCGAGCACCGATTTTTCATATCTATATAAAAATATTCAACACTATCCTGAAATTCAACTAAATCCTTATTTCTATACCCTGCAAAAACCTTATACTCTTTTGAAAAAAGTTTTACAAGTTCTTTACCTATTCCGGATGTAGCACCGGTTATCACAACAACTCTACTATTGGACATTTTCTCTCCTTACAAGCAAACTTTGCTCAATACAGAACAAAGTTTGCAAATATCTATTAAACACTTTTATCATCTGCGTCCTTACATACCCATATATGATGCAAATAATGGTAAGTACAAAGCTGCAGCAAGAACAAGTACGATAGAACCAATTACAACAAGCATTATCGGCTCAATCATTTTTGTCATAATATCAATAATTGTATCCAACTGCTTATCAATATAACTTGTCGCTTGACCTAACATATCACCCAAACGACCTGATTGTTCACCTGTTGCAATCATGAACAAAATCATTTTAGGCATTGTTCTTGTTGAACGTAAAGCCGCAGACAAGTGCTGACCTTGTTGAACTTTCAATGTAGCTTCTTCTACCCTTGATTCCAATGTGTGGTTTGTTAATGTCAAATTTGACAAATATAAACATTCCAAAATAGGAACACCCGCATCATATGCAACCTGCATAACCGCAATAAAGTTAGCAAAGTTAGAATATTGTATTAAATCTGTTAATACAGGGATTTTTAGAACGATTTCATCAATCTTCCATTTACTAGGTTTCCATCTGAATAAGAAGTTAATAAAGAATGTAATTGCAGCAACACCAATAGGAATTGCATACCAGTTTTTCTTCATCCATAATCCCATATTCATCAAAACTCTGGTAATTAAAGGTAATTGCATACCCATTGAATCGAACATTTCTTTAAATACAGGGAATACAAATACCAACATGACGATTACAATAAATGCCGCCAAAACAATAACGAAAACCGGATACATCAAAGTACCGATAACTTTACCTCTGATTGCATCTTGTTTGTTAAGAAGTTCTAACAAACGGTCTAATGTTTTTTCCAATTCACCGGAATCTTCACCGGCTCTACACAGACCGATATAAACTTGACCAAATTGTTCAGGATACTTTGCAATAGTTCCTGCAAAAGTTCCACCATTCATAATTTGACGTCTTAATTCAGTTGCAACCTGTCTTATTTTTAACTTAGCAGCATCGTTTTCAATGAACAGCAAAGATTCAATAATCGGAATACCGGCAGCAGCCAAAATTTGAAGAGTCGAAGTAAAATCAATCTGCTCTTTTAAGCCTAACTTAGGCATTTTACCCGAAAAAGTCTTTTTTGTTTCCTTTTTCGCTGCACCCTGTTCTTCCGCAATGTTAGTAGGAGTAAAACCTAATTCTCTGACCGCAGCCCGTGCTGCTCTAAGATCATCAGCTTCAACCTTACCTTTTACGATTTTATTTGAATTATCAATTGCCGTATAATTAAAAATTGTCATAATAAATACCTATTCACCTGCCATACCCAAGACTCTGACAAATTCTTCTATTGTTGTTTGACCTTTCAAAATATGCTGCATACAAGACTGATGTAATGTCAACATACCATTTGCCATAGCGCATTCTTCAATTTCAAGGTCGTGTGCCCCTTGCGCAATAAGTTTTTTGATTTCTTTTGTAATTTGCATAATCTCGTATACACCAAGTCTGCCCTTAAATCCTTGGAAACCACATTTGTTACAACCTTTTGCTCTGTATAAAGGAGTCTTCATTATTTTTTCTATTTCATCAGGTTTAACTGAAATCATAGAAGCTTCTTCTCTGGTTGGATAATATTCTTCCTTACAATCGTCGCAAAGTTTTCTTACAAGACGTTGCGCAATTACGCCGGATAAAGTTGATGATACAAGATAATCTTTTGCACCCATCTCAATCAAACGTGTAACAGTTGCCGCAGCAGAGTTTGTGTGAACTGTACTTAATACTAAGTGCCCTGTTAACGCTGCTGAAATCGCAATTTCTAATGTTTCGTAATCACGAATTTCACCGACCAGAATGATATCAGGGTCTTGACGCAAAATAGCTCTCATACATGATGCAAATGTAATACCTGCTTTAGCATTAATTTGAGACTGGTTAATACCCTCCAACTTAATTTCTATCGGGTCTTCAATTGTTGTAATGTTTACAGACTCATCATTCAAACTCTTTAATACAGAGTACAATGTTGTTGTTTTACCTGAACCTGTAGGTCCTGAAGTCAAGATAATTCCGTTCGGGCAAGATACCATTTGTTTAATCTTTTGAATATCTTTTTCTCCTGCACCCACCAACTTGATTTCTTTGTCATTTGAAGCCAAAGAAACTGCAGGTGCTAAGATACGAATACAGACCTTTTCTTTACCTGAAACAGGAAGTGTGTTAATACGGAAATCGTAAGAACAATCTCTGTAGGAAATTGAGAACGTACCATCCTGAGGTCGTCTGTTTTCTGCAATATTCATCCTCGCCATAACCTTGAAACGTGCAATTACAGAAGTTTCTACCTTAGCAGGTACATCTAACACTTTCTGCAACATACCATCTTTTCTGTAGCGAACAATGTAACCTGATAATCTAGGCTCAATGTGAATATCTGATACTCTGTTATCGATACCGTTTGTAATAATTTGGTTTACGAATTTTGCAACAGAACCCGTTGAATCCTGCAATTCAGCATCAACTTGTTCCCATAAAGTCGCTTCTTCTTCTGTATCAAGAGTTTCTGTCTTAATTTGTTCAATAATTTCATCAGTTTGTTTTTTCTGAGCTGAGAAAAACGTATTTAAAGAAGTCTGAAACTCATAATGAGTCATCAATAATTGTTTAGGACTCAAACCTGTTAAATAGATGATTTCCTTCATTACATCCATTTTTATAGGTTTGATAACCCCTAAAACCAAAGTTTTACCATCCGATGAAATCGGAATAACAGAATTAGCTCTGATAAAATCTTCAGGCAAGATATTAACAAAGTTCTTTTGATTTACTAATTGGTCAGATGAAACTAAATCATAACCTGTCTGATCATGCAACACCGATTTCAACTGTTCCAGAGAAACAAGTCCCATCTCATATAATTGAGAACCAATCGGAGTACCGCTTCTTTTTGCCGAAGCCAATGCCTTCATCAAATCGACTTCAGAAACAATACCTTTTGCAACAAGCATTTCCCCTAATTTACCTGCAGCTTTATTTGCAGCGGAAGCGTCCGGAACTTGCTCATCCTGAGATGCAGCTGCCGCTACAATATTATCTGACGGGAACAATGATACTAACAACTCTTTTAAATCATCCTCCCCAACCAACATAAATTTGATGGATTGAGTGAAAGATTTTTTAAGAATGTTACTAATTTCATCTTTATTTGAATTTTTAGCAACAGCAACAAAGAGAAAGTTATCCTTGACACTTATTGGGACAAAACCATGTTGTCCCATTAAGTTCTTATCAACACTTCCAAGAATCTTTTGATCTATACTATTTTTCAATCTTAATATTAGTGCATTCATTAATAGTTTACTTTTTCTTCTTGTCTGTCTTTATCTCTAACGTAAGTAATAATCAAAATTATAGAAGGCTGTCATCAGCAACCGCATCTTCTGTATCAACGATAATTTGCGGTGTAAGCATAATTACCATTTCTTCCTTAGATTTATCTGTACCAGTACTTCTGAAGAACATACCGATTACAGGAAGATCACCTAAGAACGGAATCTTTTTAACTGTTTTTGATTCAGTTTCTTGAATCATACCACCGATAACAAGAGTTTCACCGTCTTTAATTCTAACACCTTTTAAATCCAAATCACGTCTTTGTAAAAGTGTTGCAGCCAATTCTTCTTCACCTGTTTCACCTTTAGTAGTTAACCTAGATGCAATAGTTTTGTATTCAGGTTTAATATCAAGAGTTACATATCCATCCGGACTGATAAACGGTGTAATTTGAACTTTTATACCATTATCATCTTTGATTTCATATTCTCTTTGAACCTGAGCTGCAGTAGATGCACCGTTATCCAAATATTGAGTAGTAACTTTTGATACATAATCTGAGCTTAAATCAATTGTTGAAGATTGACCACTTGTAAGTAAAACTCTCGGATTAGCCAAAACTCTACCTTTATTATTTTCTACTAAGTAGTTAACTGAGTATACTAACTGAGGAGAAGTACTGTAATTCCTTTTATCATAGAAGCTCCAAGGCCATTTACTTGCACCACCTGAAGTATCATATTTATTTTTATCTGTATCCCAAGACTCAGCATCATAAGATAAGAAACCTTTACCTGCTAAAAATACAGGGTGCATAGGGTGAGTTCCAAATCCTTGACCTCCACCTGCATTAAACGAGAAGTTTTTACTTAAATACTGCCAAGTATTATCAAAAGTTTTACTACCTGATTCATTTAAAGAAATAATTTGAACTTCTAAATATGCTTGAGGAGTCTTTTTATCATTTGCTTGGATGTATTCTCTTATCATATCTATTTGAGTTTCAGAACCGCCGATAACTTGAATTGTACCAACAGTTGGGAAGTAAGAAATTGATAAGTTCATCAACGGAATACTATCCAAAGAGAATGTTTCTTCGTCATTTGTTGTTTCTTCGGTTTTTTGAGCTGTAGCTAAACGGCATGCTAACTTTCCGCCACCAACAGAAATAGAACCGCCGCCTGAAGAATCATCACTACTGTCTTCATCAGATGCGAAACCTGTAGGGATACCTGCAGCACCACCTGAAGAACCTTCATCAAAATCCAAGAATGTCATTGATGGAAGTAAAGAAGTACACAATGCAGCAGACATTTCAGCCGGTGTTGTGTGATTAACTTTGAATGTTGTGATAGCAGGTTTTTTATCAAATTGATCTACTATACGTCTAACCAAGGCAACATCTTCTTCAGTACCGGTTACAATTAATTCATTGTTAGCAGGGTTTGTCGCAACAATAAAACCTTTTGACATACCAGGTCTTATTGAACCTTTTCCTTTTGCAGAAAATATACTTTTATTCATAAATGAAGATAAAGCAACTGCGTTAACATATTTTACAGGAATAACAGTTAATGTTTTTCCTCTGTCAGCTAAATTTAAAGAATCTTCCTGAGTAGAAATAACAAGGGTATTAGCTTTGATATCGTAATATAATTTATTAGTCTTAACAACTAAATCCAAAGCTTCACTCAATGGAATATCTACAAGATCCATTGTTACATTACCGGAAACATCAGGAGAGAAAATAATATTCATTCCTGCTTGATCTGCAAACATACGCAAAACCTGAGTAACATCAGCATCTCTCAAACTTAAATTAACTACAGAATCACCATTTGGAATTGAAATGCTTGATGACAAATTCAACATAGCATATTCCCCTGTTCTGATTGAAGGTTTTGCTGATGCATCTCCATAACCATAATTTTCAAATGCGACAACTGGTGTAACAGAACTTGTTAGCACAAATGCTGATAACATAATCCCAGCAATAAATTTTTCTCTCATCTTATTTTTCATATCCGCTCCTGCTTATTATATCTTTAATTTTAACCTTTTCTACCACCAAATCTGTTTCTCAAGTTATATAAATCATTTTGAGATTTATCAAGATCATCTCTTGAGAACAATTCGCCAATACTTGCCGAATATACGTTTGAACCTAAACTAACCGTAATCCATGACGGATTAATTTGAACAACTTTATATTCTTGACCGATAATTTTATCACCGGTTCTAACAAGATAATCTTTATCATCAACATTTATAATTGCTGAAGGACTTGTTTTGTTATACATAATACCAACAACTTTTGTCCTTGTAATTTTTGCTGCCGCAGCTTCCGGCGACGCCAACGAAGTCGGAGGAACAGGCAAATTGAAACTATACGGACTGATATCATCAGCCTCTCTGATTGAAACATTTTTCAACTTTTGCAACTCTGCGATTCTTGCATTGTGAGCATTAGCTTCTGCATATGCCGAACGTTTTGCTTCTTCAAATGCCTCAATTTCACCATATGGCATAAATGGATCAGCTCTACCAACAGAAGCAACATCATATGAAACCATGCTGCCCGAAGTTTTATCATCCGAAACTTCAAGCTCTCCACTGTTTTCTGTCGGAACATTCACTTCTTGAGGTACAGCCTCAACCGGAGCTGGCTGCGGTATATCCGCAACGTCATCTGTCTTCTTTGCGCATCCGGCACTTATCATTCCAACAAATAATACCACCGCCATCAATGAAAATAGCACATTTAGTAATTTTCTATTTGACGCTTTCCCCTTTAGTCTTTCATTACTGTAGTAATCAATATTCACGTTAAATTCCACCTATTTCGTTATATAACATCAACATTATATTAAAGCTCTGCTTTTTGGGTATCAGCCATTTAATGTATTTCCCAAGATATACTTATACCCACTAACAATGATAACATAATCTCTCTTTAAAGGCAAAAAAACTATATTGTTCAAATTATTCATACTAAAACAAGGCAAATCTCTTGCTATAAGCGAATTTTGCCTTGTTTATATTTTGTAACAGTTTATGAATATTAAAAAATTTCAATCCACAGATTGAGACATGCTTAACGAGAAATCGTCAATCTCTCTAAAGCTCTCACAAACCTTACTATTGGTTTCTCAAAATCTGCTGTAATTGAGTCCACAAGAATAGTCTTACAACCCAATCTTTTCCCGCATAAAATGTCAGTTAACGGTCTATCCCCAACTAACACACACTCTTTTTCAGCCAAACTATACTCTTTTATGAATTTTTTCACATTACCGGTCGCAGGCTTACCTGCACAAAACAACGTCGGAAAATCTGAAACTTCTTTCACCTTATTAATATATGCCTGATTTTTATTGTTTGAAACTACGGCTATAAAGAAATCTTTCTTTACAATTTCAAGCCAATTTAAAATCTCCTCCGAATAATAACCGGATTTAGATGCCATCAAAGTACTGTCTAAATCAAATAACATAGCTTTTATTCCTGAAGTTTTTAATTCATGTAAATCAATATCATATATCCTTTTTAAATTATAATCAGGCTTAAGAAACATGCTCTTTAACTCCTATAGTTCTTGCCAGTGCAACTTCATAATCCGAGACTTCGCAATCAAATTTTAAATAAACATCAGCATTGGTATTTGCCAAATCTAAATGTTCACCCTTTTCATCAAGAATTTCTACAACTTTTGTTCTGATTTGCTCAGCCGGTGTAATAATCTCAACTTCATCATTTAACAAAACCTTATTTTTGATTTTTACAAAATACAAATCATCCTGTCTGTCAGATGAAAAGTCAACCTCAGAATAGCGTTTTTTACCACGGAATTCAAATAGGAAATCAGCACCCGCAAGACCTTTTGAGATATCATAACTATAACTTTCAGAATTATTATCACCAAGAGCAAAACCGTTTGTATAACCTCTGTTACCAACTTTTTTAAGCTCAATAAAATACTTCTCCATGTCCGCATCCGGATTTTTAAGGATTTCGTCTATGGCAGCTCTGTATGTTTTGGCAACAGCAGAAACATAATACAAACTTTTTGTACGACCTTCAACCTTAAACGAATCAACTCCTGCATCTATCATATTTTTTAAATACTTAACAAGACACAAATCTTTCGGACTTAGAATATGAGAACCTCTTTCATCCTGATTTATTTCATAATATTGTCCCGGACGTGTTTCTTCCACAAGTTTGTAACTCCAACGACATGGTTGAGAACAATTACCTGAATTGGCTTTTCTTTCTCCATTTGTAAAATAATCACTCAATAAACATCTTCCAGAGAAAGACACACACTGTGAACCGTGAACAAAAGCTTCTATTTCCATATCAGGAACTTGCCTTTTTATTTCAGCAATTTCCGGTATTGATAATTCTCTTGCTAAAACAACACGAGTAGCACCCATATCTTGCCAAAATTTTACACATTCATAATTCAATATATTAGTTTGTGTACTTATATGAAGTTCTGTATCCGGCATATATTTTTTGAGTAATCTTAACACCCCGAAATCACTTACCAAAACCGCATCCGGATTTGCTTCTTTCAAAATTTCCATGCATTCTTCCAAATGCTTTATATCGGAATTAAATGCAAAAATATTAAGAGTTAAATATGCTTTTGCACCCAAACTATGTGCCAAATCAATCGCAGCTTTGAGATTTTCAAGAGTAATAATTTCACCTTTTCTCATTGCCCTTAAACTAAAATCAACAACTCCCAAATACACAGCATCCGCGCCATATCTGACAGCATATTTCAACTTTTCCAAATTGCCCGCAGGCATCAATAATTCAACTTTTCCCATATGTCAATAATAAGATAAACCGAATTAATAATCAACCAAATAGGTGATGTTGTTTTCCTAAAAATGTAGAAAATAGAATATATAAATAGAAATACACACGAGATTTTATTGGAGAACATAAAACATGCAAACCCTAACCAATGCAACTATTACAATTAAAGAAATTTGGGCTAATCAACATCCAGTGATGCATACATGGTTTTTATTCAGTGCAGCATCGCTTGGTTGCATGTTTACATTATTATTCTTCGTTTTGTAATAAATATCTTCACCTGTCATAACTTATTAACAGTGAAGAACAAGTAAAACTTATTGTATACAATATCCCCTATCAACAAGAACTTATAACAAGTTCTTGTTTTCGTATTCTTTATAATAGTAATTTCTAAGCATAACAGACATAATTATGCACAAAGTTATCACAGAAACGATAAGTCCAATCCAAAAACCTCGCAACATAAAACCAAACTTAAAAGCAAGCACATATCCTATAGGAATAGACAAACACCAATATGCAAAGAAATTTGCAATCAAAACAATATTTGTTTGTTTAATACCTTTGCATATACCGGCAAGCGATATCTGCAATCCGTCAAACACTTGAAATATCGATAAGATATACATTACCGGAACACATATTTTTAATAAATCTCCATCTGTTGTAAAAATTGAAACTATCTGATTTGGGAAACTCATAAATGTTATAGAACTGCATACCATAAAACAAACAGACATTAACACTCCGACAAGTGAATACATTTTTAAATCTTCAATTAATCTTGCCCCATTTGCATACCCGACTTTTATGGCTATAGCGTTAGATATTGCAAAAGGAATCATAAAAGAAATTGTCGTAAGTGAACATACCAGATTTTGTGCAGCCGCATAAATTCCTGAAACCCTTCCCATAAATATTGCAATACTGTTAAATGCAACAAATTCAACAAATACCGCAACCGAAATCGGAAGTCCTATTTTTACCAGAGATTTGTAATACCCTTTTTCATGATAATTTTTCAATGACATATTGACATAACAATAAATTAGGAGAGCAAACCCCATGAAATATCTTACAATCAGACTGGCTAAAGCTAAACCGACAACCCCCAAAGACGGTATAGGACCAAATCCGAAAACTAATACTACATTTAACAAAATATTCAAAAATACACAAAACATTGTAAGTAAATTCGGAAACATCACGATTTCAAAAGCCTGTAGATATTCCTTCAAACTCGCATGTAAATATGCTCCAAAAGTAGAAAATGCCGTAATCAGCATATATTCTTGAATATAATAAACTAATTTAGTTTCAAACCCCATCTTCGGGATTATAGGGATTACCAGCATAATAAATATCGCAGTTATAACCGCTAATACAAGTGAAAACCGGATTGACGGATAAAAATATTTTTTTATTGATTTTTTCTCTCCACGATAATTTGATAATAGCGGAGAAATACTTGATATTAAACCAATACCGAATGTAAAAATACAATTTGTAATAGCCGTTGCAATGCTAATTGCAGCAAAAGTATCCGTAGAATGTCTCCCTGCAACAATAACATCTCCCAAGCCAATCAATATAAATCCCAGATTTCCTAAAATAATCGGGGCAGCTATAGTAAGTAATTCTTTAATATAATATTTTATATCGTGTTTACACATACAGTCATGGTATCATAAACAAAAACTTAATAAAAAAATATTATGCTTGAGGAGGTAATTGAGGATTACTTGGCCTTGAACCCAAAACACATCCTAAAACAAAACCAATACCTGTACCCCACGCAAAACTACGCCATTTAATGTTTCTAAAAGCTTTTGATGCAGTTACATCCATCAATGCTTCAGAAGTCCTATAATCTTTAAAATTATCGGCAAAACCTTGCTTAATATTTTTTACTACATTATTATCAAGAATATTTTTTCTTAAATCTGAAATTTTATTATTTATAGCAGTTAAATCATCAGGAATACCATACTGAGATAAAAGTAACTTGTGTTCTGTTTTTATTCTTCCGGAAAGCTTTGCCGCTGCAACCTCATTAAATACTTTCAATTGATCTTCAGTATCTTCTTTTACAATATTATAAGCTTCTCTGACAAATCTATCCTTAGTTACCGGCAGATAATACGCACTCATGCCGACTACACCTGCGGCAACACCTGTCCCTAAAACTTTACCGTTATTATTTGAATTATTTGATGAATATGGGGATATTCCAAAACTCATAAGTTAAACTCCTATATTTTTATAGTAACTTTAAAAACCGTAAATTTTATTTTTTGCTATTTTATTGATTACTATATAAAGGTCATATTGAGATACTATCAAATATATGTTATAATTATTATAGATAAATAATATGAGGATGGTTGATTTATGATAAAAAAGAACAAAGGTTTTACTTTGAGTGAAATACTTATTGCACTTGGAGTAATCGGGGTTGTAGCATCACTTATTTTACCACAACTGATTTTAGGACAAAAATCAGTTACGGCAAAATCTCAATTTAATACCGCATACTCAACCCTAACTCAAGCAGTAACAAACATGGAAGCTGACAATAGATTAATAAAAGCCTCCGATGTTACTGACGGAACGCCTATTTATGAAAGATTTAAAGAATACAGCAGGGTTACGATTGACTGCGGCTCAGGAAACTCTCCCGCAAACACAAGCGTTTGTCCAAGTGCAACAGATTATAAAGATTTAAAAAATAAACCTTTATCCGGCTTAAATATGGAAGGAGCTTTCGTGATGGATAACGGTATGATGGTAGCTCTTGTAGGTCATACAACTATTGAAATAGAACAAATACCTCATCATATAATAAATCCTCCTGAACCACATATTCCTGTGCCGTTAACTAACATTTTTGGGAACTACTTTGCTAACTTGTTAGGGTCTCCTGCGTATGCAATAGAAGGAACAACGCCATTTGAACATAGTTATCAATTTGAAAATAATCCTATCGGAAACTGGGAAGTTTCAACCCCTGAAACTACCGTGAGATATATAAAAACTCGTTTAGCCGGAGTGTACTTAATGATTGACACAAACGGAAAAAATAAACTTCCGAACAGACTCGGATATGATGTATTTATGTTCATGTTGGCTAGTAATGGAGAATTAAACCCTGTTGGAGCTCCAAATACAGGAAGTTTTGCAATTAGCCCTGAAAGATACTGCTGTAATGAACAAGTAAACCCAGGATGCTCTGCAAGTAGTGAAAACCAAGGCTATACCTGCGGATTTTTTGCAATAACAGATAATGATTATTTTAGAAAATTATATAAAAACCACTAATAAATAATATACAGTAACAAAAAAGAACCCTTCAACAAAGGGTTCTTTTTTTAATCTTCAATAACTACTTACTTAGAAATAGTTTCAAAAATTACATTGAAAGCTTCCGGATCTCTAACAGCTAAATCAGCAAGCATTTTTCTGTTAACAACGATATTAGCTTTTTTACAAGCATTAACAAATCTTGAATAGCTCATACCACGTTCTCTAACAGCTGCGTTTATTCTTACAATCCATAATCTTCTCATATTACGTTTTGTAGTACGTCTGTCTCTGTATGCGTATTTCAAAGCTTTCATTACAGCAATATTAGCAACTTTAAAAATTCTGCTTCTAGCGCCAATAAAGCCTTTAGCAAGTTTTAATATTTTCTTGTGTCTTTTAACACCAGCATTACCACGTTTAATTCTCATTTTTTATGCTCCTATCTTGAATACTTCTTGTATGGTAACTCTTTAGATACCAGTGATACATGTGAATCAGATACATCAACCATCTTGAAAATTCTGCGTTTTCTTGATGAAGATTTGTGTTGGAGCAAGTGGCCTATACCTGCTTGTCTTTTCATAATTTTACCAGATGCTGTTACTTTGTAACGTTTTGCAGCAGATCTGTGTGTTTTTAATTTTGGCATTTTCTTCTCCTTTTTCTTAAAGTAGTAACTAAAAAATTACAGGCATACCAAAGCCTATAACTTTCGGCTGACCTTATAATATTATGAAAAATAAATATTTGCAAGCCGTATGCTAAATATTTCTTAAAACTTGATATTAAATTCCTCTAAAAGCTCAGCTATCATATAAAAAGATCCGCAAATAACATTTAATTTTCCATCATTAAAATCGATTTCCGTATCCGGTAAAAGTTCATATGATTCAATCGGACAAACAGCCTGCAAAGATTTTACATCACAAGAATTTGAATGATTAAAATGATAAAAATAAACAATATCTCCTTTTTCAAAAAGTAAATTTACCATTTTGGAATAATCTTTATTTTTCAAACACCCGAAAATAAATCGATATTCCAGATTTGGAAAATATAAATCTAAACTCTGTTTCAATGCACTTATCCCATTAGGATTATGTGCACCATCAATTATAAGGTTATTCTCCTTGATATATTGAAAACGACATGGATGTTTCACTTTACGTAACCCAATTTCAACTGTATCTTTAGGAATTTCCGGAAAAATCATTCTAATCGCATTTAACGCAAGCGATAAATTTTCCCTTTGATGAACTCCTCTCAATGCAAGGTTTTCATCACTTTCAAACGGAGTAATAATCGTAAGCAATGAATCAAGATTATTACAAACATCATAATAAACTTCCAAACCTTCACAAACAATACACGGACAATTAGATTTAATAATTCCCGCTTTTTCAAATGCTATTTTTTCTATAGTGTCCCCAAGCCTATCTGTATGATCAAAATCAACATGAGTTATTATTGAACATAAGTTTTTTTTAATAACATTTGTAGCATCAAACCTTCCGCCTAAACCTGTTTCCAAAACCACAACATCAACATTATTATCTGCAAAATACTTGAACATCACAGCAGTCAATATCTCAAATTCAGTCAAATCAATATCTGACCTGTCTGCAAGCTCTGAAATCTCAAAAACATATTTTGCAAAATTCTCATCAGAAATCGGTTCGCCACAAATTTGAATACGTTCTGTATACTTAAAAATATGCGGACTTGTATATAAACCAACCTTCTTACCTGCACAGGTTAAAACTGATGATAATATTGAACAAACAGAACCCTTACCGTTAGTCCCTGCAACATGGATGCACTCCAACTTATCCTGAGGGTTTCCAAGCAAATCCAACACCGCAGAAATTCTCTCCAATCCTAATGAAATATGAAATTTTCCCACTGACGTTAATAAACTGACTGCTTCTTCATATTTTGTAACCATAATTTATCCTTAAAAAAGCTCTCAAATAATGAGAGCTTTTCTTTTATTCATCCAAACCTTTCCGTTGATAGAATTCTTCAATAAATCCTGTATTAAATTTACCACTCATAAAGACTTCATCTTCAACAATTGCCTGATGGAAAGGAATAGTTGTTTCAACACCAGTAACAACATATTCTTTCAGTGCTCGATACATCCTTCTGCGTGCCTCATTACGAGTTCTGCCCCAACAAATCAATTTACCAATCATTGAATCGTAGTACGGAGGGATTTCATAATCTTGATAAACATGAGAATCAACTCTTACACCAAAACCGCCAGGTGCTAAATAACCTGAAATTTTACCAGGATTTGGCATAAAGTTTTTTGCAGGATTTTCAGCATTAATACGGCACTCAATTGCGTGTCCGTACAATTTGATATCCTCTTGAGAATAACTCAATTTTTCACCTGATGCCACAAGAATTTGTTCACGAACCAAATCAACTTGAGAAATCATCTCAGTAACGCAGTGTTCAACCTGAATACGAGTATTCATTTCCATGAAATACCATTTTCCGTCATGATCAAGTAAGAACTCACAAGTTCCTGCACCTTCATAATCAATCGCTTTTGCAGCTCTGACTGCAGCCGCACCCATTTGTTTACGAGTTTCTTCATCAATCGCAGGAGAAGGAGCTTCTTCCAACAATTTTTGATGACGACGTTGTATAGAACAATCTCTTTCACCCAAATGAACAACATTACCAAAACTGTCGCCTAAGATTTGAACCTCAATATGACGAGGATTTTCAAGATATTTTTCTGCGTAAACATCAGGATTTCCAAAGAAATTTTTAGCCTCAGATTGACAAAGCTCCATATTTACTTGAACATCTTCATCACTACGGCAAATTCTCATACCTTTTCCGCCACCGCCTGCGGTTGCTTTTAAAATAATCGGATAACCGACTCTATTAGCAAATTCTTTAACTTCTTCAGGCGTATGAACGATACCAGTACCAGGAGTAACAGGCACATCGTTTTCAATCATAGTTTTACGAGCAGTTGCCTTATCCCCCATTTTTCTCATAGCTTCAGAAGACGGACCGATGAATTTTATACCTTGTTTTTCACAAATTTCAACAAAATCTGCACGTTCAGACATAAAACCATAACCTGGGTGAATAGCATCAGCTCCCGAAACCATAGCCGCAGACATAATAGCAGGAATACTCAAATAACTGTCTGCACTTTTCGCAGGTCCGATACAATATGCTTCTGTAGCCAGTCTTACATGCAATGAATTTGCATCAGCTTGAGAATATATTGCAACAGTAGGAATGCCCAATTCTCTGCAAGCTCTAATAATTCTTACTGCAATTTCGCCTCTGTTGGCAATCAAAACTTTTCTAAACATTTCTCCATATCCCTTATAAAAGGCAAGAAGTGAACTGTAACTTGTATCAATTCACTTCTGCTTAATCTTAAAATTTATTCTACATACATAAGAACCTGACCGAATTCAACAGGTTGACCGTCTTCTACACAGATTTCAATAACCTTACCTGAAACTTCAGATTCTATTTCATTCATCATTTTCATAGCTTCAACTATACAAACAACATCTCCTTGGTTAACACTTGAACCCACTGATACAAACGGATCTGAATCAGGAGATGGTGCTTTATAGAAAGTACCTACCATTGGTGATGTAATAGGAGTACCTTTTTTAGCCGGAGCAGAAGCCTCAGCCGCAGATACCGGAGCTTGAGCTACTGGAGCAGAAACCGGAGCTGCAACAACAGGAGCAGCCACTGCTGCAGGAGCAGATGCAACAATTACATCTTTTCTCAAGGTAATAGCTTGTTCTCCATCTTCAAGTGAAATTTCTGTCAATCCTGTTTCTGAAAGAACTTTAGCTAACTTTTCTATATAATCAGTTTCAAATTTCATAGTTTGCCTTTCTTAAAAAATAAGACTTTTTGAGATTCTTCGGCTTTCAATCACTCTGAGTAAAGCGAAGAATCTCTTAAGTATCGCCTCAGAATGACATTTAAATGCTTATTAACATCTGTCTAAGTATTCATTAGATCTGGTATCAACTCTGATAACATCACCATTTGCAACGAAGAATGGAACGTTAACAACAGCACCTGTTTCCAATGTTGCAGGTTTTGTTCCGCCCTGAGCAGTGTTTCCTTTTTCAGCCGGCGGAGTATCAACAACTTCTAATTCAACGTGAGCAGGAATATCAACACCGATAATTTTACCTTCGTGCATTAAAATCATAACATTCATATTTTCTTTCAAGTATTTAACACCTGAACCAATTTGAGCTTCTTCCACATGAAGTTGATCATAAGTTTCGTTATCCATCATAACAAACGCTGCACCTTCTTTATATAAATACTGCATTTCACGTCTGTCTAAAGTAGCTTTAGCAACTTTTTCACCGGCTCTGAATGTTTTTTCAACAACTTGACCTGTTATAACGTTTTTTAATTTTGATCTGACAAATGCAGCACCTTTTCCCGGTTTAACGTGCAAGAATTCAACAACAGACCATAGACCATTATCTAATTCAACTGTTAAACCTGTTTTAAAATCGTTTACTGAAATCATATTTTTCCCCTTTTTAAAATATTTATCTTTATTTTAAATCAATTTTACCACAAATAATTAATTTTGCCAAATTGATACTAAATATCGTTACAAGATATACCTAAAACTAAATTCCGACACTCAATCCGGCACAAAGATTTATTGATTGTCCCGTTATACCTTTGGCGTCATTTGTTATTAAATATTTAACAAGTCCTGCGACCTCTTCGGGCTTTACAAACCTTCGCTGCGGAACACAAGAAATAATTTCATCCTCCGTAAATTCACTATCCTCAATTGAAGATTTTCCAAGCTCAGTATCAACCCACCCCGGATTTATGGTATTAACAGTTATTCCAAACTCAGCTAGCTCCAACCCTGCAGATTTTGCAAACCCTATAAGACCGGCTTTTGTTGAAGAATACATACTCGCATTTGCCTCACCCATAACCCCTGAAATTGAACCGATATTTATAATTCTTCCCCAATTATTTTTCTTCATATTTGGGATAACGCAAGATGCCAGATAAATCGGAGCTCTTAAATTTATAGCTGTAATATGCTCAAGCTCCTCTATTTTCGTATTTTCTACAGATGAATAAACATATTCTCCTGCATTATTAACAAGAATATCAATTTCTTTTTCCTTAACAAATTCGCCCAATTTGGTTAATTCATCAACTTTTGACAAATCACAAACAAAATACCCTGCACAATTAAGCAAGTTTAAAGCTTCTTCATTTCGTGCGGTTACATAAACATTACCTAATTGTTTTAATTCCTGCGCTATTGACTTTCCTATCCCTTTAGATGCACCTGTTACTAAAATATTCATTATCTATAATCCTTTATAAAACTTTGTACAATATATGATGCCATAAAAAAACCTGCAACAGGAGCAACAAAAGGAGTTGATGCCGGAATAATTTTATTAAACTCAATGTCTAATCCGCTATTTGTTGTTATTTTTTCATTTTCAGAAATTTTTTCCTGAACATATGGTTTTTCTCTACTTGCAACAAATGCTATACCTTCTGTTATTCCCAGTTTTTTCAACTGATAAATAATATTTGAGACAAACGGGGCATTGCGATTTTCAACATCCTTCAAATCCGCAATATACAATTGAGATGGGTCAATTCTATTTCCTGCACCCATAGAACTTATTACCGGAATTCCAGATTTGTAACATGTTTCAAGCAAATGAATCTTTGCTCGCATAGTATCGATAGCATCTGCCACATAATCAATATTACCGTTTTCTATATCTATAACAGTTTCATTATCATTATAAAAATCATCAATAATTTTTAAATTAATATCAGGGTTTATATCTTTAATGCGGAGTTTAAAAAGTTCAGTTTTTTTAATACCGACAGTAGAATGTAACGCAACAAGCTGTCGATTGATATTAGAAACGGAAACACTGTCAAAATCAATAAGTGTAAGATTTCCCACTCCTGCTCTTGCAAGAGCTTCAACACAGTATCCGCCGACACCGCCTAATCCAAACACTGCTACACTCTTTTCCGCTAAGATATTTTGGTTATCTTTTCCCCAAAACAATTCATTGCGAGAAAACAATTCATTTTGCATAATTCGGACAAGCCTCCCTTTGCTGAAATATCTTACATAATCAAAAAAGTCCGGTAAACATTTATATTTTACTTAACAATGCCGAAACCAATTAAAAATGCACTCACAACAAATATTGCACAAACAATACCTGTCAATTTATTCAAACCTTTTTCGGCACTTTTCTGAGAAGCAAAAACATGAGAAGCTCCGCCAATTCCGCCAATTCCATCACCTTTTGGTGAATGCAATAAGATTAAACCAATCAACAATGCCGCAGAAACCGTTTGAATAATCCATAATATATTTACCATTATTTATTTTCTCCTTTTTTAATAAAATGAGCACGTTTAGAATCTAATTCAATATTTTCAAACGTATAAAGTCTCGCAGGTCTTTTTGAAGATGATTTTGTATACTCCTCAAGTTCAATCAGACCAACTGTTGAAAGAGCTTTTTTCCTAAAGTTTCTCTTATCCAGTTTCTTTCTCATAATAAGTTCATATGCTTTTTGCATTTCAGTCAAAGTGAACTTTTGAGGTAACAACTGATAAGCAACAGGACAAATTTCTAAACGCTCACGAGTTCTTTTCATTGAATACTGTATAATTTCTTTATGGTCGAATGCCAAAGCAGGCAAATCACTAACTTTATGCCATCCGATTTCAGGAGTAGAAGTAATTTTAATATCTTCATATCTTACCAATGCGAAATATGCACAAGTAATGACACGAGCATTAGGGTGTCTCAGAGGATCACCGAATGTATATAACTGTTCAAGATAAATATTATCCACAGCCGTTTTTTCTTTCAATACACGCAAAGCCGCATCGTCAAGATTTTCGGATAATCTTACATAACCGCCGGGAATTGCCCATTTACCGTTAAAAGGTTCATTTGTACGCTTAACAAGCAAAACCTGTAGCATATTATTCTTAATTGTCATAATAACTACGTCGACCGTAATCTCATGTGTCTTTGTTTCATTGAACATCTTAATATACCTTCTATCCTATATCTATTTATATAATAAACATAACAAATACTATTAATCAATCCGTTAATTTTATTAAGATTTGTAAACTTGCTGTAAAAATTATGCACTTTTTATATACAAAATATCTTTATATATACAAGGGATATTATATTAATATAAAAGGGGAAAAAATGTTTACAGCAGCTTCATATGGAAATCTACCATTCTATGGGGTATTGCCAATGGGAATTTCAAACTACGGGGGAGACAGACAGATTTATAGTGTACCTGATTACAGTAGTCGACAAATTAGTTTGAACTTGAATGTTCCGGCACAATTACAACTTGCTCAATGCTCAGAAGGCGGAATGGGCGGAATGAATATCGGCATAAATATGCCATCAGTCAGCGAACTGGCAGATGCAATGTATAATGCAGGAATGAACTCTGTTGCTCAATCTGAAGTTGCAAGCTCTGTTCAAGGCGTAAGTTCAATGAAAACAAGACTAAGTTCTTTAGAAAAAAATGAAGATATTTCGGAAGACGATAAAAAAGAAGTTCAAAAACAATTAGCTGAAATTGAAAAACTTGAAAAAGAAATTGAAGAACTTAAAAATTCTGAAAACTTATCACCGCAAGAAGCTTACAATAAAGCTAAAGATATAAATTCAAAACTTAAAGATATTTTATCTGCTACAACAGATATTGAAAAAAGAATTAAAGAAGCTCAAGAAGCAGCAACAGAAGCAGAAGAAGATGCTGCAGAAGAACTGGAAGATGAATAAAAACAATCATTAAAATAATCATATTAAAAATACCGGTAATAACCGGTATTTTTTTTGTAACAAACATTGAGTTTTGTAAAGCGAAATATAAAAATTATGCACTTTTTATATAAAAAAATACTTTATATATATAAGGGAAATCAATCACGGGGATATTAAAGAGATAGATTATGTTTACACCTGCATCATACGGGAACATACCATTTTACGGAGTATTACCAATGGGTATATCAAACTACGGCGGCGATACTCAAATCTATTCCGTACCTGATTATTCTTCAAACTCTATCGGTTTAAACCTGAATACACCTGCTCAATTGCAGCTTGCACAAGATTCAATAGGAATGGGCGGAATGAATATCGGCATAAATATGCCATCAGTCAGCGAACTGGCAGATGCAATGTATAATGCAGGAATGAACTCTGTTGCTCAATCTGAAGTTGCAAGCTCTGTTCAAGGCGTAAGTTCAATGAAAACTAGACTTAATTCATTAAATTCAAACAGCGATTTAAGCAGCGACGATAAAAAAAATGTAAAAAAACAACTAAAAAAACTTGAAAAGCTTGAAAAAGAACTTGAAGAACTTAAAAATTCCGAAAATCTATCACCAAAAGAAGCTTACGAAAAAGCAAAAAAAATAAATGCCGAACTAAAGAAAATTCTAACTTCAACAAACGAAATCGCAAGCAGAGTTTCAAAAGCCAGCGACGATTTATCCGAAATTAGCGAAGATTATGAAAATGAATCAGATTACAGCGGAAAGACAGTTTCCGGTAAAAAAGGCAACCAATACGGTCCTGAATTCTTGAAAAAAGTAAAAGCTATTGCAAAAAGATTAAATTGTGATTACAGAGATTTACTCGGAGTAATGAATTCGGAATCAGGAATAAATGCGGCTGCAAAAAATCCACACGGCTCAGCTACAGGATTAATCCAATTCATTGAAAGCACAGCAAGGTCATTAGGCACAACCACTGCTGCTTTAAGAAAAATGTCTCCGATTAAGCAGCTTGATTACGTAGAAAAATGTCTTATGAATTCAAAACGTAGTGCAGGATTTTCAAGCTCGCACAGACTTTCAGCAGGAGAACTTTACGCATTGATATTCTTACCGGCAAGAGCTAACAGAGAAGTTTTAACAACTAAAGGTGAAGCATATTACTCTGCTAACAAAGGTCTTGATAAAAACAAAGACGGAAAAATTACAAAATCCGAACTAGGCAGCAGAGTCATCAGTTACAGAGTAAGCGATAACAGCTTCCTTGCTTAATATCTATATTTCATTAAATTTGAAGACTTATAAAATTTGTCGATTTTGATATTACAAAACGTAAATAATTTCTTGAAGTCTTATATTGTTTCGTGTACCTTATCACATGTAACCGAAATTTTGGAAAGGGAAAAATGGATAAGGGATATATAGAGAATGGTTTTATCATTGATTTAACCAATACAAAAAGGACCTCTGATATTATTTATGAACTTTCAAGAATTCTTGATATGCCTGATTCTAAGGGCAAATATATTTGTTTAAAACTCGGTTCAATTGATTTATCTCAAGCCGAATTAACAAGTATAAAAGCTCTTGTAGAACTTATGGAATCAAAACTTGAATTTATCAGCACAAGTTCAACAACAACACTTGAATCTGCAACCGCTGCAGATATTAAAATATCAGAATTTACAACCGCAGTTGAAGCTCCGGTATTTGAAGAATCTGAACCAACAGAAGAAGTTGCAAAAGCTTTAGATAACATCTTTGAAAATTCAAGTTCAAATATGACAACTGAAATACAGTCCCAAGAAATTGTTGAGGTTGTAAACCATGAAGATGCTCCGATTATTGAACCTGAAGAAACAGATTTAGAAAGCGAAACAGAAAGTTTACCTACTCTTTACTTACGAAAAACAATCCGTTCAGGTCAAAGCATTTCCTCTGACGGAAATATCATTGTTATCGGAGATGTAAATCCAGGTGCTGAAATAATTGCAAAAGGTGATATCACTGTTTGGGGAATTTTAGGCGGAATTGCCCATGCAGGATCAGACGGAAATAATCTTGCAAGAATACGAGCTTTAAAACTTAATCCCGTACAAATCAGAATTGGGGAAATCTTTGCACGCAGACCGGATACAGTTAATCTTCCATATATACAAAAAACTTGCGAGTATATACCTGAAGAAGCTTTTGCGTACAAAGGCAACATTGTTATAAAAAAATTACACGAAGAAAATTAAGGAGATATAAATGACTGGTAGAGTAATAGTAATTACATCCGGAAAAGGCGGCGTTGGTAAAACTACAACAAATGCCAATATCGGTACTGCACTAGCTAAAGCCGGTAATAAGGTTGTAATGATTGACACAGACTTAGGTCTTAGAAATTTAGACTTACTTCTCGGACTTGAAAACAGAATTGTATATACAATCGTCGATGTTGTTGAAGAACGCTGCAAATTAAAACAAGCTTTGGTTAAAGATAAGAAAAACCCTAATTTATGCTTGCTTGCCGCAGCTCAAACAAGAGATAAAACCGCAGTTACCGAAGAACAATTAAAAGATATTTGCGAAAAATTAAAAAAAGATTTCGATTATATTTTAGTTGACTGTCCTGCAGGTATTGAACAAGGTTTCCAAAACGCAGTAGCGGGAGCAACTGAAGCAATAGTTGTTACAACTCCTGAAATGTCAGCGGTCCGAGATGCAGATAGAATTATCGGTCTTTTGGAAGCTAAGGAAGAAATCAAATCTTACAGACTGCTTTTAAACAGAGTTCGTCCAAACTTAATCAAATCTAATGATATGATGAGCGTTGAAGATGTTGTAGAAATTCTTTCTGCAGAATTAGTCGGTATAATCCCTGAAGATACAGGAATTATCACATCTACTAATAAAGGTGAACCTATCGTTAATGATGACAAATCATTAGCCGGCAGAGCTTACCAAAATGTTGCAAAAAGAATAATGGGCGAAGAAGTTCCATTTTTAAACCTTGAAGAAGAAACAAGCTTCATGACAAAGGTTAAAAAGTTCTTCTCTAACCTTGTAGGGAAGGAGAAGTAAAAATGAGTGAAAATATTTTAAAAGAATTATGTAACAGACTTCTAAAATTATTCAAACAAACAGAAACTACAGAAGAAAATGCCAAAGAAGTTGCATGTAACAGACTTCGTGTTGTTTTGATGCAGGATAGAACAAATTTAACTCCTGAATTATTAGAACGCATGAGAGGTGAACTTATTGAACTTCTTTCAAAATACGTTGAAATGGATAAAGATGCGCTTGAATTAAACTTTGACCACGAAGATGGTCAAATGGCACTTATGCTTTCTATTCCTGTAATAAGAGCAAAAGACGAAGAAGAAATTCAAGAAGCGCTAAAAGCTGAAGAAGAAGCTAAAAAAGAAACATCTGAAGAATCTGAAGAAAATGCGGAAGACTCTGATGCAGAAGAAAATGAAAACGCAAAAGATGATGAAGATTCAGAAGAAAATTCAACAGAAGAAGAAACTGAAAACAATGACGAAAATCTTCAGGAAGATGAACAATCCGAAGAACCTTCAGAAAACGAAAAATAATTAGTAAACAAATAAAATAAAGCGCCGACATTCCATGTTCGGCGCTTTTATACTTATTACTGAAATTACTAAAATAAATTTACAACGTAAGTAAAGTTTCTAATTACTTAGAAGCAATTGTGTTTGAATCTGCTTTTTCGTACTGCAAATTCAAGTATTGAATAGTTTTTGCTCTGTTTTGCTGCATATTTTTATATTTGTAATACAAAAATATATCAGCACCAACAAGAGTAAAATTAAGCAAATACAGTAAAATAACCTTATCCGGAGCATAAAAAATATGATGTAACATTCCCAAAATATATCCGACTTCCACAAGCCATAAAAATAAAATACTTTTACCTTTTATTTCTTTTGTTTTGTATGTTTTCGCAACTTGAAATGGCCAACTTGCGCCAAAACAAATCATCATACCTGCTTCTAAAATGCTCATTTATATTTCCTCCAAATCCACAAGTGGGGTAACACTGGACTATTATAACCAAAGTAAAAACTTTTTGCAATTATGTAACAATAAAATATATTATGTAAGTTATAAATATAAAATATAAAATATAAAAAAGTTTCGACCTCCACGAAATGAGCAATAAATGTTATGCGAAACAGCAACAGAAACAAACTTGTTTGAGCGGACAAATATTTAGATTCTGAATCAAGTTCAGAATGACAGTTTAGCGAGTTGTTTGTTTTGAGTTGAGCATTACAATTTATTAGCGAATGAAGTGATGGGAGAGAGTTTCTTTGCTCCACGTTTCTTTGCGGACAAAGAAATGTGGAAACAAATAATCTATATAAATTATCTCGATTTTTTTACTTAGCTTATAATAACTGTATTTTACATAATATATTTTATCTGAAAGCCCCTATATATTACCGGTTGAACTGTTTCTATCATCTTCTAATTGCTTGATATCAATATTTGCACTATCTTCATCCGTATAATTATTTATCGCAGGAACATCAATTTCAACATTTACATCTGCATCAACGATTTCTATATCGTTTTTATCAAATTCTTTAGTTTTACCATCTTCAAGTTTTACTGCAACTTTACCGCTCAAAAACTGTAAATAACAAACCTTTCCTAGTCCATCAGTTGTCATAACAGAAGAACCAACAGGAGGCATACCTTTGGCAGCCTCAATATAATTTGAATATTCATAAGTCAGACAGCATAACAATCTTCCGCAAGTACCTGAGATTTTACCCGGAGCTATCGGCATACCCTGATCTTTTGCAAGTTTCACATTTATTGTTGCAAATTTTCTCAAAAAACTGGAACAACAGAATGGCTGACCGCAAAGCCCGACACCTTCCAATATTGAAGTTTCATCACGTACACCGATATGACGCAAATCTATTCTTACCCGTTGGAAAGTTTGGGTTAAATCCTTTAACAACGCTCTAAAATCAACCCTTTCCGGAGCAGTATAATAGAACGTAATCTTCCTTTTATCAAATGTAATCCTGCATTGAACCAAATTCATAACAAGATTATGCTGTTTAATAAGCGCCTGACATTTGAAAAATGCTTCAACTTCCTCTTTTTTTATATCTTCAAGAGTCTGTAAATCTCTTTGAGAAAGAGTTCTTATAACATTTAACGGTTCAGGCTTTGATTTTGAGTGCTCCCAAATTCTCTCAATCTCAGAATTCACTACAAAAACCTTTAAAGCTTCCTCACCTTTTTCAGTCCTTACAAGAACCATCTGTCCTTGTTCTAAACCTAGAGTTTCAGGGACATTCAGCGGATAATATGTATTTTTCAAATATCTAACAGCAAATTTCATTATACGTATCTTTCTTCTTCTTTAAGTTTTCTATTCATCAATTTTGATAACAATTCTTCAGGAGTAATATCTGTATAAACAGCTTCATAAATCGCATTTGAAACAGGAACTTCAATATCCAGTTTTTTTGCTAATTCACAAACAGCTTTAGAAGTTTTAACCCCTTCCGCAACAGAGCCAAGCTCCGCCAATATATCATTGATTTTTTTGCCCTTTGCCAGCATTGAACCTACGGTATAATTTCTTGACATAGGAGAAGAACAAGTAGCAATCAAATCACCCATGCCTGATAAGCCATACAAAGTTGAAGGATTAGCTCCAAGTTGAATACTAACTCTCACAATTTCTGCCATGCCACGAGTTAACAGCGTACCGGAACAGTTATCGCCTAACCCCATTGTATGCGCAAAACCTGAAGCAATTGCAATTACGTTTTTCAAGCTACCGCCAAGTTCAACACCAATTACATCAGTATTTGTATACAATCTAAATTTATTAGGAACATTGCAAGCCTTTTGTACAAATTGAGCAGTTTCCAAATCTTCACAAGCAACACAAGCTGCGGTAGGTTTCCCTTGCAAAACCTCTTTAGCCAATGTCGGACCTGACAGAATTACAAGTTTTTGTTCCGGTAATACGTCTTTTATAACCTCTGACATTCTCATCAATGACGGAAGTTCAATACCTTTTGAAGCATTAACAAGAACTTGTTCTGATTTTATTCCTGCCAGTTTTAAATTTTCACAAACATCACGAGTTCCCGAAGTTGCCACAACAGAAAGGATTATATCCGCATTACTTATTGCTAAAGCCAAATCAGATGTAACTTCGATTTTTTTATCCAATTGAACTTCAAGAGGTTTCGAGCAATGTTTATTTTGGATTAAATCTTCAGACAAATCCTGACTTCTACCCCAAACAGTAATTTCATCAAAATTATCTGTTAATAACCAAGCTAAAGTTAATCCCCAACATCCTGCGCCAAGCACTGTTAATTTCATTTCAAAACCTCCCTAAATCGTTGTTTGCTCTGATTTAATCAATCTTCTTAAGACACCGCCATGTTTTTTTAATTCTACACGAGCACTTTCTGTATCTATTTTCAACATTATCATAACAATTGCAGTTTTAATTTCCCAATCGCACTTTAATAATGATGCTAACGCTTCACTGTGAGTAACACCTGAAATTTGCGACACAATTCTAATTGCTCTGTCTTTAAGTTTTTCATTAACGGCTTTCAAATCTATCATAAAGTTTTCATATGTTTTGCCAATTTTTATCATTGAACCCGTTGACAACATATTCAAAATCATTTTCTGTGCAGTACCCGCTTTTAACCTGCTTGAGCCTGCAATAACTTCCGGACCGACTTCTGCACAAATCACATGTCCTGCATCTGCTGCAATTTGCCCTTTAGAGTTACAAGTAACTGCAATTGTAGCACAACCGACTTCATCCGCCTGCTCTAAAACTCCTAACAAATACTTAGGGTTACCGCTTGCTGAAATAACAACACAAACATCTTTTTCTGTTAATACAGAAGCATCTTTTTTACCGTCTTCAAAATTATCTTCAGCACCTTCAACCGCAGTCAACAATGCTTTTTGTCCTCCTGCAATCACACCTTGAACCATTGAAGGAGCAACACTAAATGTCGGAGGACATTCTGAAGCATCTAAAATCCCCAATCTTCCTGAAGTTCCTGCTCCAAAATAAAACAAACGTCCGCCTTTTAAAAACGACTTTGCTATAATATCTATAGCCAGAGCTATATTTGCAGCTTCATCTCCCACGACTTTAGCTACAATAGCATCTTCTTCGTTCATTTTACGAACCATATCTATAGTTGATAAAAGGTCTATATCTTTTGTATTCTCATTTCTGTATTCGGTAATAGCTTCACTCATACTCCCAACTCCTTTCAACCACTATGCTCAAACGATATTAAAGCAATTTACAAAGATTTGCCATTTCAATTGCAGTTTTTGCAGCATCAGAACCTTTATTGCCGGCTTTTGTTCCTGCACGTTCTATTGCTTGTTCAATATTATCAGTTGTCAACACTCCAAATACAACAGGTATTCCTGTTTGCAAACTAACCTGAGCAACCCCTTTTGAAACTTCTGCTGATACATAGTCAAAATGAGGTGTAGAACCTTTTATTACCACACCAAGCGTAATTACTGCACAATACTTTTTAGAAACCGCACATTTTTGAGCAGTTACAGGAATTTCAAAAGCACCCGGAACTTTAACAACATCTATATTATCCGGATTAACTCCATGTCTTTTTAATTCATCAATAGCACCATCTAAGAGTTTTGAACCTATAAAATCATTAAATCTTGAAATAATTACACAAAATTTATCTTCACTTGCTGTTGTTAATTGGCCTTCTATAATTCTCATCAACCTACTCCTTAAAAAATATCCTTCTATATATAAATTCTACAATATACAAGGTTATTTTACAAGAATAGCGCCAAAAATCTTATAAAAAATATATAATGAGACGATTATCAGCAACAATCCGCTAACTTTCATAATTTTTTCGGAAATATTATAGAAATTTTTATTTGATTTAATTTTAGATGTCAAAAATCCTGCAAGAATTAGTATCAACCCTTGTCCAACAGAAAATAAGAATAACATAATAACAGCATGACTGACTTTTGCAGAAATCGACGCAAACGCCATAATACTTGCTAAAATCGGAGTAGAGCACGGAGTACCGATAAGAGCAAATACTGCACCTAAAATAAGCGGATATATGAATTCATTATTAACACGATTTTGCGGAATTTCTTTTATCATCACAGGAAGTTCAAACTCTAAAACTCCAAGAATTTTCAAGCCCATAATTAAAATAATCGAAGCAACAAACAATGCAAAATAAGGGTTTCCAACAAACATTTTACCTGTGATAGCACAGATTGCACCAATTACAGAAAAAACTATACCCGAACCAACTACAAATACTATCATTTGCAACAAGGTTTTTAGCGGTTTTTCTTCGGAAAATCCTCCTATATATCCGATAATTAAAGGCAGCATAGATAATGAGCACGGAGAAATTGAAGATATCAAACCTCCCAAAAATGCCGCACCAAACAAAATATAAATACTGCTTTGCGCTGAAAATAATTGTGTTAAATTTTCCATTAGTGTAACCCTTGAATATATTGTTCCATCTCGTTTTTCGGAATTGCGGTTTCAATTCTTTTAAATTGTGTTCCGTCAGAATTTAACATAATTATTGTCGGAACTAATTTAACATTATATTTTTTTATCATTTTATTTTTCATATCATCACGATTATCTACAATAATTTCTGTATAAGAAATTTTATCCTCATACTTCGGTAAAAGTTCTTTCATAACTTTTTCAACCTGCTGACATTCAAGGCACATTGTGGATGAAAATTTAATAACTTGAGGTTTGCCACCGGCTTGAGCAACAACTGAACCGGATTTGCTAAATGTTAATCCCCAAAATGCAAGCATCGGTAAAATTAGTATAGCTAAAATTATAAAAAGTGATTTTTTATTCATATCGCCCTCCAAATTTCTATACTATATTAATACAAACAAAGCAAATTTTTCACACTCTCCGAATGGATAATTTATTATTGAACAGAAATCACCTCCCGCAAGTCTAAAAACCTAACTACGGTTACAACTTGCCAAAATATGTAAACAAATATTAAGCTGTTTAATTATTTTAAGCAATTTTTAATCTTCATATTCATTATAGGGTACAAGACAGTGATAATAATAAAAAATCTGTTCAACCGACCTTGTTAAGGTTTAAAAATGGGTTCAGATAAACAATCTGTCTTTAACCAACCATAATTAACCTAAATTATATAACTTAACCAAAATTTAACTACAACAAAAGGCAGAAAATCAAATTTCTGCCTTTTCTTTATCTTATTATTTTTAAATTACAAACAAGATTTTACATCCCGAACAATTAATTCAGGTGTCAAATGATAGCGATTATACAATTCATCAAGCGGAATTCTATCGGTAAATTCTTTTTTAGCACCAAAGTTCATAACTTTCATGTCTGAATTTCCGTAAAATCTTGTGATTTTTTCACCAAAACCACCATCCAGAACACCGTCTTCCAGTGTAATTACAACCTTGTGATCTTTTTTCAAATCTTCAAGCATTTGCTCATCAATTCCCGTAATAAAACAAGGATTGATTAATGTTGCATCAATATTAAGTGAAGATTTTAAAACTTCTTTAACCTCCTTGCCAAGCTCAAAGAAACTTCCCAAAGCAACTACTGCAACTTCACTTCCTTTTGCAACCATTTTAAACTTATTAAGTATTGAATAATCCGTTGTATCTTCAATTCCGCTTGAGATAACGTTTCCTGCAGGAATTCTGATTGCAACAGGATATTTAGTCTGTTCAACAGACCAATCAAGCATTTTCAAATATTCTTCCTTGTTTGTCGGAGCAAGGTACACCAAATTCGGGATATTGCTCATCATAGGGATATCAAATACCTGAAGATGCGTTGCATCAGCACCGGAAATTCCGCCCCATGAAATAAGAATAGTTGCAGGTGAATTGTTCAAACATAAATCTTGAGATAATTGGTCGTAAGTTCTTTGAATAAATGAACTTAAAACTTGCAAAATAGGTTTAGCGCCACTTGTTGCAGCCGCCGCAGCATAAGCAACAGCATGTTCTTCCGCAATACCAACATCTATATATTGATTACCTAATTGTTCTCTAAAACTCGGAGTATACCCGTATGCCCCCGGAGTTGCAGGAGAAATCGTAAATACTGACGGATCTTTTTTTGCCTTTTCTAAAATATAGTCTGTTGTAATTGAAGCATAAGTTTCAACAAAGTCTTCTTGAGCATCATTTTGTTCATCCAATGACCCCGGCAAAATCCAATGACAAGATTCTTTACTGATTTTTGAAAAATCAAGCCCTAAACCTTTTTCGGTATGAATATGAACAACAACAGGAGTTGTCGAATCTTTTACTTTTTCAAATACAGAAATCAGTTTTTCAATATTATTACCTTCTTCAATATAGAAATAATCAAAGCCAAGAGATTTAAAGAAATTACATTCAGCTTTTCCGTTTGTATCTCTTAATAGTTGAAGGTTTTTGTATAATCCGCCCTGATTCTCTGCAATAGACATTTCATTATCGTTAACAACAATAATCATATTTGAACCTAAAACAGCAGCATTATTAAAACCTTCATATGCTTCCCCGCCCGATAGTGAACCATCACCAATCAAAGCTATAACATTACCTTTTTCTCCCAATAAATCTCTTGCTTTTGCAACACCCGTAGCAAGACTGACAGAAGTTGATGTATGACCAATTTTAAACAAATCATGTTCACTTTCTTCCGGTGCAGTATAACCGGTGTAATAACTGTATTTTTCAGGATTAGTAAAACCTTCTTTTCTACCCGTCAAAATTTTGTGCGGATAACACTGATGAGAAACATCAAAAATAAATTTATCCGAAGGAGAATTAAACACTGTATGAAGTGCTATTGTTGTTTCAATTATACCCAAATTCGGACCAAGGTGTCCACCTGTTGTATTAACTTTTTTCATAATAAGCTCACGCATTTCCTGCGCTAAAATATATCTTTCATCTTGCGATAAGTTTTTTACATCGACAGGTGAATTTATTTTATCTAATACCGAAGTTGTTGTACCATTCATATTAAATTCCTTTCGTTTATATTAAATTATTGATTATTGTACTATTTTTATTCCGGAACTTGTTCCAAGACGCACTGCCCCGGCTTTTACCATCGCAATCGCAGTTTCTTTATCCCTGATTCCGCCGGATGCCTTAACCTGCAAACCTGCTTCTTTTACAGTATTATACATCAATTCTACATCTTCAACTTTAGCACCGACTCCGTTTTTCACAAATCCTGTAGATGTTTTTACAAAATCTGCCCCGCCTTGAATTGCACATTCGCAAGCATATTTAATTTCTTCTTTTGTTAATAAATCAGTTTCAATAATTACCTTTAAATTATGAGTACCGCAAGCAGATTTTATCATTCTTATTTCATCAACAAGATAATCCGTTTTTCTGTCTTTCACTTTAGTTACATTAATTACCATATCAATTTCATCTGCACCGTCTTTTACTGCATTAATAGTTTCAAAAACTTTGGTTTCTGCGGTATTCGCACCAAGAGGAAACCCGATAACCGTAACAATTTTCACATCAGTTTCTTTCAAATTTTCAGAAGCTAATTTTACATAACAAGGATTGACACAAACTCCTAAAAAATTATTTTCTTTTGCTTCCTCAAACAATTTTATTAAATCAGCCTCTTTTGCATCCTGTTTTAATAAAGTATGTTCAACATATTTGTTCAAATTTTCCATAGGACTCTCCTTTTTATAAAATATTATCTAAAATTTCAGATGTTTGATCAGAATTATTCAAAGTGAAAAAATGTAAACCTAAGACTTGATTATCAATCAAATCCTGACATTGACAAGTTGCAAATTCCGTTCCGATTTTTTTCGCATCTTGAGGAAACCTCTCCAACTGAGTTTTGAATTTTTCAGGAATTTCAATTTTCGCCAAACTTGTCATCCTATCAAGCTGTTTTATACTTCTTACAGGCATAATCCCCGGAATTACAGGTAAATCAATACCCGATTTTTTCACCAACTCGACATAATTGTAAAATTTTTCATTATCAAAAAACAATTGCGTATAAATTGCACTTGCACCCGCATCAACTTTTCTTTTTAAATTTTCAATATCGTCTTTCAACGAAGAAGCTTCAATATGCCCCTCCGGATAACCTGCTACTGCAACGGATAACGTAGTCTTCTGGTATATAAAATCAACAAGTTCATTCGCATATTTAAAATCAAAATCACAAACATCAACCCCTTGCGGAATATCGCCACGCAGAGCAAGAATATTTTCAATTCCCAAATTTTCAACAGAACGAAGATGATTTTCTACATCTGCATAATTTGAGCAAACACAGGTGAAATGCGGCATTACATTTAGCTCTAAATCCAAAAAAGATTTTATCAATTCAAACGATAAATCTCTATTTCCTCCATTTGCGCCATATGTTATTGAAATCAAGGCAGGATTGTATCTTTTTAAAATTCTTACCTGTTCAAAAAGTTTCGAAATATCACCGTCTTTTGGCGGAAAAACCTCAAACGAGATTTTAGGCTGCCTGAACAATCCTTTTTGATAATTTCTCAAATCATAAATTTCTTTCAATTCCATACGCTAATTATATCACAGAATTTTAGTATCTTTTTACATAATAATTTCTGTCATTTTGCAACTCATGTTGAGCTTCAACCAGTTCACTATCATCAAAACCTGTAGCTAAAATTTTTGCAGCTTTTTCTCTAATAGTATATTCTTCAATATTTTTAGAACGCAACAATATTTGTTTTAATTTTGCAAATTGAATTTTATCTTTAAATTCAAAAATCGTCTCAAGACACCAATATAATTTAAAAACTTCTTTATTAATTTTATATTTACCGTCTTGAAAATCAAAACTTTCAACCTTATCAAGAAGTTCAAATGTCAATTCAACAAGCTTTGGACAAAAACAGCTGCAAAATTCTTCATCAGATTTTAAATTAATTATCGCTCCAATCACATTTCTGCAAATATTTCCGTTTATATCAATAACTGCATCCAAAAATACATCATAATTTGATAAATTCATAAAATATTGAAGCATTTCAGGTTCTGACATAAACTCTTTCAATCTCAAGGAGACAGCTTCTCGGATTTTCCCGTCCTGTCCCGTTAAGTTTGATACAAGAATTTTTGCCTGACGAGAAGAAAATACCCCCTCAAGTTTAAGTGCCGAAATCTGCTTTTGAACAATATTTCCGTTTTCTAAAAAAGCATACAACTCCTCTTGAGAATAATTTTGCTCATACATTCTCAAGGCTTGTGTAAAATTTTCATCCAAAGTTTCATAATAACTATTATTCAAATTATACTCCTATTTGAGTTTATACAAATAATATAACATAAAGTATAATGTTTTTTGAGGTTTAAATCGTTTAAATGTATGATATGCCTTAAAAAAAAACAGTTATAATAAGATTAGGAGAATATTATGGGTAACATTATTTCATTATTACAAGAAATATTTATGCTAAAAGAAGACAACAGTATGAAAATCGGTTTGTCAGGATATAAGACAAGTTCATACACTCCGGTCGAAAAGGTTGCCAGAAAATCACAAACACCGAAAGAATTAAAACTTTCTGACCTTATGAGAAAAGGCAGCTGCTAAGTCTTTTTTATCTTTTTATAAGACTGATACACACTTGCCAAAACACTAAGAGCATTTGCCTGAACTATGGTATTACTGTCAGAACATACTTCTGTCAGCGGAATAATGAATTTTTCAATATCAACATTCGAGCTGTCAATCATAGATGCAATACAACTTATAGCAGAATTTCTCTCTACCCAATTTGAGGATTTTAAAGATGTTATAACTCTGTCTTGTAACAGATTTCCGTATCTGCAAATACCTGAAATTGCATTTTTTCTGACTAAATCATTATCCTCTCCGAGCTTTTCAAACAAAATATCAAAAATTTCTTCATTTGGGAATTCTGATATCGTAAGAATTGCAGCGGCTGAAACAGTTGAATTTGTTGAATTTACTTTGTCTTTGACTGCATCTAAAATAATTCGTTCATAACTATAACCGCTTTCAACCAGTTTCTGCTGAGTTGTTGTTTTAGACCCCTTCTCCCCACTTGGAAGAATATATGAAAAACCTGCTCGTGTAACAGCATCCTTTGCTTCTTCCAGCGTTGAGTATACCAAAACATCCGAACCGAGCGGATGAGGAATTTTTTGGACTATTGATTTGTTTGTATTTTTTAACGGAATTGCACTAACGGCAAAATATTCTTCCCCATTTTTAATTTCTGACTTAATTGTTACATACTGCATTTAAATTCCCTCATAAAAAATACTTTTATCAAGCTGAGCAAAAAACTCTTGATAAACTTTTTTGTCATATACTCGTAAAACTCTTGTCGGCGCAGATTTTACAAAAGAATAACCGTCCGCATTTTGCAAAACCTTTTGAACAAGAACAAATCTGACTTTAGTTTTATTTTTGCCAAATTTTTCAACATTAACATTTGAATCAACAACAATTGTTTTATCATGCATTTCGTTTGCAATTTTCATTGCAGGATCTGACATGTAATAAGCCGTTGCCCCATAAGAAAATACTGTATAAGCCGAATATAGAGCAAGCATAAATGATTGTCCCGCAACTCTGCTTTTATTCACAAATTTTTTCTTATAGGTTTTTCTGGCTCTTAAATAACCCAGTTCAGGTTCAATTTCCTGAACAACAAAACCACTATCCTGCAAGGTATTTATTACAGCTTTCATAACCATGTCAGTATCAGATGTTTCAAAAAATCTTGTTTCCATTTCACGTCTTTCTAACTGTGAAAGCGGTTTCACTCTCCTTGCAAATACACTATTGCAAGAAAACCCGAAAATTATAAAAGCTAAAAATAATGTCAAAAATTTTCTCATCATATTTTTTGTTTCTGTAAAAATATCGCCTTATCTACTTTTGAAAAGAAATCTTGATAATAGTGTTCATCATTTATATCATCAATGAATTGAGCATTTCCGTAAACATTTAACAACTTACGTTTAAAATTAACTCTTACCCTCATATTTTTTCCATATTCCGTAACGTTTGCGGTAGTTTCAATTGTCGCAACCTTTACACCGCTCCAGTTCAATCTTGATTTAGAAAGCCCAAATTCCTTTGAAATATCAATATTCCTATCTGAAGTATCAAAATCTTTAACACCATAGATAAATCCTAACAAAGGATTTGCATTATAAACAATAAAGCCTTCATCTTGCAAAACATTCAACATCGCTTTCATAACAAGAGGTTTATCAATTGTTTCATAAGTTCTTGTTTGGAATTGACGTTTTTCAAGCTGAGTCATCGGAGTAATAATATCCTCATCGACTCTCTTTTTAGCACACACCGGCAGTGCAAAACAAATTATGAACATTAACGCTACTATTTTTTTGAACATATTTTATCCTCTTTAAAAATCTGATAAACCACTCATAGTTGATAATTATATTTACCCTCTAAAGTATCTGTCTGGGAACTATCACCATGGTTGGTAATTATATTTACCCCTCTAAAGTATCTGTCTGAAAACTATCACCATGGTTAGTAATTATATTTACCCCTAGAATGAACTCATGTGATATGAGAACGATGATATATTGTGATTTGTGTCAAATTTGATAACAACAGTTAAAGTTTTTTGAGCTGTTTGCACAACCCCACCCCTTTTGTTATAACCAACATTTGCAATTCCACCACCGAAACCGCCTGAGCCGTATCCGCCGCCCCCGCCGCCGATACCTATACCAAAACCAGAACTGTTATATGAAGTGATTGAAGAAACTTTATCATAAATCCAAGTTTCATTATTATCAGCATCAAAAGTTACAATATTAGGAGATCCTAAAGTTGTGGCAACCACGGATTGAGGAGTTCCTATTTTTATATCTCTTTGCACCAAACCTAATGTCATTTGTTGTTCTTGAATCGGAGTATTCATAGTTACCTGACATTTTTCAGGATGTTTACGGCATTTTCTGCTCATTTGCGGATTTTCATTAATCGCAAATACAGGAGAGCTCATTCCTAAAACCAATAATAATGCTAATATTTTCTTCATATTGCTTCCTTCCATAATAATCAAAACAAATCCTCAGATTACTTTTATAATACTCTTTGTTTTGCGGAAATACAATATTTGATTAATATTTATTGACAATTTTGTATTTTCAAAAGAATTTTTAATTCACTTTCAACTCTGTCAAAAACCCCTTTCCAATCACCGTTAGAAGTCTGAGCAAATATTTTCACACTATCATACCAATCACATTTTGATAAGTCAGTATGCCAACGCCAATTGTAAACATGAGGGAGTAATACCCAACAAGGCTTGTTCAATGCACCTGCAAGGTGGACTAATGAAGTATCATTTGAAATTACTAAATCTAAATTTTCCAGCGCACCTGCAGTATCGGAAAAATTGGAAAAAGTTGAACCTAAATCAATTACATCATATTTTGCTTTTATTTTTTCAATTTCTTCAGACCCCTCAAGAGTTTGGCAAGAATAAAACTGTGTGTTTGGAAGTTCAAATAACCTGAAAAAATCCTCAACCTTTAACACTCTTTCAATATCATAATGAGTATTTCCTTGCCATTTTATTCCGATTTTAAATTTTTCATTATCAAAATATCTTTCTTTATAATAATTAATTTTTGCAGGATTTGCTTTCAAATAGCCTTCATGACGGGTAAAAACATCTTCACCCTTATATCCTAAAACATAAGGAATACTCAAAAACGGGATATGATAATCAAAATCAATCTCCTTTTCAAAATCAAACATTTCTAAAATCTCAGCACCATATGAATTTTCCCTGAACAATGACGCCAATTCTCTTTGAGGCTTTATAATAAGTTTTTTACACATAGAAGCCAGCGTAGGAACATATCTGTACAGCATCAAAATATCACCATACCCTGCCTCATAATATGTAAATAACGTTTTACCGGTTAAATCTTCGCCCTGCCACATCGGACGGGATTTCATCAAATTCGGATAAGTTTTTGTCTGGGTTAAAATCGCACTCTCTTTGCATAAGCGTGATTCAAAATACTTCAAACCTTTTTCATAATTTTTTGTCTGCATATAACTTAAAGATAAGAAATACATTGATTCCCAGTCCTCAGGATTAAGCTCTAATGCTTTTTCATAACATTCCACCGCCAAATCAGGATTATTATCATTTAGCGCCAAATATGCAAGATTAAAATAAGACTCATATCCTTTCGGATTTATTTCAAGAGCCTTCAAATATGCTTTTTTTGCTTTTTCCCAATCTTGTTTTCCCTTGTATGACATTGCAAGATTAAACCAATTTTCGTACGTTTCATTACCCTTTACTAAATCTTCATACAAAGATATTGCAAGTTCAAAATTTTCTTTATCTAAATACAACCTTGCAAGATTTTCCAAATAATAAAACCTCGGATTTAACGAAATTGCGTGTTTTATGTAATGTTCAGATTTTTCATAATCTCCAACCTGATAATACAAAACTCCGAGCAAGTCTAAAACTTCATCATTTTCGGGTTCTGATTTAAGAATCTCCACATATAAGTCTCTTGCCTGAGTTAACTTGCCATTGTTATGAAACTCAAATGCCTTTTGGAAATTTTTTGATTTTTGAACCATTAACACCGCCACTTCTAATTTATTGATAAACCTAAAATATTAAAAAGACCATTTATTCCAAAAATATTATACTGTAATCCCAAACCGACAATTGAACTTACTGTAATTAGAATACCGATAATAAGTGCTGTATCCTTTTGGTTGCAATTTTGTCTAAACAACACAAGTAAACCTAAACCGCCCGCACTTGATAATCCTGCAATAAACGAACCAAAACTGATTGTATGTTTTATAAACAACAAAGTCAGCATAACAGAAACCGCACAATTTGGAATTAGACCGATAATTGAGGCTAGCACAGGCTGCAACGGAGAATTCATCAAACAATATTTTGCAAGATTTTCTTCTGTACCGTCAAATGAAAGAATAAATCCTAAAACTAAAGATACAATTAGAATAAACCCGAAAATATTTAAAGTATGTTTTAACGGATTTAGCCAAAACGCCTTTGTTTTAACATCTGCTGAAAATCTGTTATGCTGATGAGCACAACATCCGCATTCACCGCTTTCATTTTCGCCCTGAACTTCCTTTACCTGCGGAACAATCATATCCACAATGTAACCAACAATTATAGCCAAAATAACCTTGATTAAAATTACGGGAAGGACAAGATAAATTTTTGAAGGTTCTGCAATAATAACCGGAATTGCCTCATCCGAAGTTGCAAAATATACTGCCAACAATGTCCCCCGACTTAAAATTCTTTTTGTATACAAAGTCGTTGCAATAACAGAAAATCCGCATTGTGGAATTGATGCAAATAATGAACCGAAAAATGGTCCTATTTTTTTCATCCAAAAAACAAATAAATGCTTTTTCTTAGTAAAGTAATGTTCAAAAATTTCAATAAATAAAAACACTACAAATAAAAAAGGTATTAAATTTAAGCTATCAATCAACGCTTCCTTTACAAAATCAGGCAAAAATCCGATAGGTTCTATTATTCGTTCAGGAATAGCCGTTATAAAGTTAAAAAAGGATAAAACTGTATTTAAAAAATTATGCATTAAAACCTCTTTTGACTAAAACATTGACTTGATAGCATCTATAAACTGAAGATTATAATAAACAATAAGCCCCGTAACAATACCTGCAACAAGTAATATTACCGTAATTAAGGTATTGTCATTGTTATCAGAATTGCGTTTATACAATGCCGCTAACCCCAATCCTGCACTTGTAACCAACCCTGCAAGAAATGCCGGAAAACTTATTATACCTTTAATATAAACTAAGGCTAAGAAAATTGAAATAACACAATTTGGTATTAATCCAAAAATTGCCGCCCCAATTACCTGTAATGGAGAATCAATTAATAAGAAAGATGAAAGAGTTTCTACAGAACCAAATCCTCTAATAACAGAATCAATAAACCACAAACTTAAAAATGTAAACATAAACATATTAAAAGTATGAGTTAACGGGTGCATATACCAGTACGGAGGATTTTCAATAGTTGTAATAGTATGGTGGCAACAAGCAGATTCATTCAAATCAGTATTTATAGCATTTATATCCTCTGTAATTTTTTTCTGGAAACAAAAAACCAAATCTACAATAAATGCCACAGCAATACCAACAATAAGTTTTATAACAACTATAGGAACAATCATTAATGCTTTACTCATATCCATAAACAAAAGAGGTAAAGCATCATCCGAACAAGAAATAAAGAACGCAAGTAAAGTTCCTCGGGAAATCATTCTTCGTGAATAAAAAGTTGATGCAATTACCTGATATCCGCATTCCGGAATTGTTGAAATCGCAACCCCGAAAAACGGTCCGAAAATCTTTATAAGACGAACCAAAAGATGAATATTTTTCATAAAGAATCGTTCTAAAAGCTCTATTGCTAAATATAAAAAATACAGCCACGGAATAAATGATATACACGTAACTAGAATTTCTTTCATATAATCCGGCAAAAAAGTGCATTGATTAATCAAAAAAACAGGAACGCCCAAAACTTCCTGAATATGACTTAATAATTCTTCCATAAAATTCATCCTTCAAATAGCTATTATAGTTTTTATATTAACATAATGTGCTTTAACTTTTATCGGGCAATTGATGGAGATTATAAATTTAGGAGATTTTAACTTTTCATTGCCGAAAATATAAATTTGTCATATACTAATACTGCAATGAAAAATACTAGACAAACAAATATAAATATACACCGTGATGCGTGGATTGAAATAAATATTTCTAATTTAGAAAATAATATAAAGGAAATCCGTTCAAATGTACCTGAGAATATCAAATTACTTGGGGTTGTAAAAGCAGATGCATACGGACATGGAGCTGTTATGCTTGCACCTACATTACTTGCTTCAGGGATTGACATGCTCGGAGTCGCTTCTATTGACGAAGGTGTTGATCTTCGTCAAGCAGGAATTAGCTGTGATATTTTAGTCCTTGGTGCTGTTCCTGTTTGGGCAGTGGAAAGCGCAGTGAAAAACGATTTAAGCATCTCAATATTTTCAGAAGAACACATTATAGCCTGCGAACAAGCATACAAAAGAACCGGAATAAAACCAAAAGTCCACATAAAACTTGATACCGGAATGAATAGAATAGGCGTAAGATGCGAAAATGCAATCGAGTTTATTAATAAAGTAAAAAGTCTTAATTACATCAATTTACAAGGAATATTTACCCACCTTGCAGCAGCGGAAGAAACAGATAAAACCCAACTTCAAATTGAAAAATGGAATAATATTATTAACAATACCAAAACCGATGGTCTGCTGCTTCATGTTCTAAACAGCGCAGGAACTATCTGCTATGATGTTAAAAATTCTAATATGCGTCGTGTGGGCATTACATTATACGGACTTTATCCTGATTTTCCCGATATTGAAATCAAAAAACCAAACCTTAAACAATTGATTTCCTTAAAAGGAAGAATTGTAAATATTCACGAAGCAAAAGACGGAGAGGGGATAAGTTATTGCCACACATACACAGCAAAAGGTAACAGAATCGTTGCAACCATCCCAATCGGTTACGCCGACGGTGTTCCAAGACTGTTATCAAACAAAATCAAAGGTATCCTTAACGGAATTGAAGTTCCACAAGTCGGAAATATTACAATGGATCAAATGATGTTTGATATTACCGGAGTTGAAGCAAACATCGGTGATGTAATTACACTACTCAATGAAACTCATTCTATAGATAATTGGGCAAAAATTCTCGGAACAATAAATTATGAATTGACTTGCAGATTAAAAGTACGACTTCCAAGGATTTACACAAGAGGATAATTAAACTTGCCATAAAAGTTTTACCATTTATAATATGAAAAAACAAGTACTAAATAAATTGGGAAATGGTGGCTTAGCATGGAAGAAAATAAGAAAAAGTGTCCGTTTTGTGGGGCAGAAATAAATAATGAAGCAAAAAAATGTCGCTTCTGCGGAAACTGGATAGATGAAGAAATCTCATGTCCGTATTGTGCAGAAAAAATTAAGGCTTCTGCAAAGAAATGTAGATATTGCGGAGAGTGGTTAAATAAAGATAACAGAGAAAAAAATACAAATGAAGCTATAAGTCTTCCTAAATTTAATTTTAAATTCAAACCAATCAATTTCAAAAAACAACAACTTTTAATCACAAGCATATCAGCTTTGATAGTATTATTAATATGTTTGATAATTGGTCTTGTTAATCATGTACCAAACTGTAAAAGTTCAGGTATCCAATCAAAACTTAAAGATTATTTAATGGCAAATCACTCTGAAATTACAGATATAACATTAGATAAAGCGTCAGCACACAAGATTAAAAAACTTGAAAAAGGTTATTCTTGTTCCATTGATGCAACTATTGATAATACTCCTACTCAAATTGAATATCAATATAAAAAAGTTTCAATTAGCGAGTTTGATATGAGTGCAAAATTTGTTTTACCAAACTGTTTTGATTCTACTGTAAAAGGTATTTTGAACGATTTGATTAAAGATAGTAATTCTTACGATATTAAAGATAACACCGCAGATGTTACAACAAGTATGGAAGTTCAAAATGATTATGATAAAACAGCCGTAAAATACAGTTGTTCTGCAAATACGGAATTAACAGCAAAACCCGGCAAAGCTTATATGTTACGTTCTTGGGACTATGATGAAGCAACTCGTAGTATCAAGTGTAGAGTTGATTATAAAACATATTTTTGTGAAAACGGATACACAACTTGTGTAGGTTTAACAGATTTGTACTCTTGTGAATATAAGGAAAATTAATTATGAGTGAACAAATAAATAAACAATGCCCGTATTGCGGAGAATATATACCGGTTGACGATACTCAATGCAAGTATTGTAATGAAAATTTGACTGAAGCTACTAAAAAAGAAGATAATGTTGA
Organism: uncultured Clostridium sp.; assembly: GCA_964620875.1. Classification (GTDB taxonomy): domain Bacteria; phylum Cyanobacteriota; class Vampirovibrionia; order Gastranaerophilales; family Gastranaerophilaceae; genus Zag111. Next base: position 40,333 of record CAZUKK010000004.1, on the reverse strand, counting down.
ATTAAAAGACAATGCTCCCGAAACAGATACAAACGAAAACTCAGAATTAATCTCATCAGAAGAACAAACTTCCGATGAAAAAGAAGAAAAATTACCACAAAAATCAAATACCAAACTAATCTATATTGTGGTAACTATTATTACATTTATTATTGGTTTTTGCGTTGTTTTCGGTGTTTTATACTATATGCATAAACATACAGATGTAACAATCGCACCAAATTCTAAAAAGTCCGTTGCTCCAAAACTAGGATTACTTAATAACAAAAATTCAGGTAACGTAGAAAAAGCTAAACAATTATACAAAGACGGAAAAATAGAAGAAGCCGCACAATTATTCGAAGATGCAGCTGTGGCAAGCAATAACCCTACTGCATATTATTATTTGGGCGAAATATACAAAGATGGAGATTTTACAAAAATTGCAATCTCTAATTATAAAAAAGCTTTAGAATATAAAAAAGATTTTTATGAACCGTTAAAAAGACTAGCAGAAATCTATCTTAAAAAGAATGAAAATGACACAGCCCTAGATTACGCAAATAAAGCCATTAAACAAAAACCAAATGATACTGAGTTATTACAAACATTAGCTCAAATTTATATCAATACCGGCGATGATGAAAAAATATTACAAACTTACAAAAAAATTGTCAGCATTGATAAAAAAAATCGTGATGCAAATTTATACATTGCAAAACACTACTACTATGACGATAAATTCAAAGAGGCAATTCCTTATTTTCAAAATATCTTAAATACGGAATTTGATTCCGATATAGCGTACGGCTTGGCAATGTGTTATACAAATATTGAATACTATAGCAAAGCTATTGAAACTTTAAATTTGATTATTAAAAAAGATCCGTCTGAATATTACACAGCAACAGCGGCAAAATCAAGAATATCAAATATGAAAGATTACTATAATGCAACTCACGGTAAAAAGCCATCTTCTTCTGAATATAATAACAGATATTACGATGATTACAGTGATGAGGCTGAAGATGCACTGTTCTAATAAGATATTCGCCACATGCACAATCTTATTATTAACCTGCAATGCCGCAATTGCGGAAAATTGGGTTGATGTATCTAACAATAAACAAATTTTATTAGATACAGACAGCATCAACAGAAACAGTAATGGCATATACTATACAGTCAGATATTATGAAGAAAAAATAAAAGATGAGATTGTTGTAACAATTCAATCGAAAAATAACATGACAGGCATTATTTCAACCTGCAAATATTCAGAATATTTAAAGAACAAAAATTTGGCTAATACTAATACTTTCGAGGAGGCAAAATCTCTAAAAAATTTAAAGTCAACATCACCATTATATAATGCAAACATCGAGGCAAATGCCCTAATGGGGAATAAATTGTCGCAGTCGCCGGTTTTATCACCCAAGTCAAGCATAAAACCTACGGGCTCAACAGGTTACCAAAACTCAGGAAGCAGAAGTTCCGATACTGTTAATAATAATGCCGGTATAGAACCTGATTTCGGACCATACATGAGAGACCTTCAAAGAAGAATTAAAATGAATTGGGATCCGCCTAAAGGTAACGAAAGTAAACGTGTTGTTGTTCTATTCTCAATCGCAAAGGACGGAAGATTATTAAATTACCGAATATATCAATCATCCGGATTACCAAAAGCTGATGAAGCAGCGTTAAAAGCAGTAAGATTGACTGCGCCATTCAGACCATTACCGTCTGAATTTAAAGGAGAAAGTATCGATATTCAATTTACATTTGACTATAATGTACTTGGAGCATCAAAATAATAATTATTAAGACAAGGAATATAAAATGACAGAATACGATTTGGGGATAATAGGAGCAGGTCCTGCCGGTTACACTGCAGCAATGGCAGCAGCAGCAAAAGGGGATAGTGTTATAATCTTTGAAGAAAATAACATAGGTGGAGTCTGCTTAAACAAAGGTTGCATTCCGACAAAAAGTATCTTGCACGCATCAGAAATGTATTACAGATTTAAAAATTGCCAAAATTGCGGTATACAAGCAGAAAATTTGAATTTTGACTACTCAAAGATTATAGAAAGAAAAAACTGCACTATAGAAAAATTAAGAAAAGGTATTGAACTCGGACTCAAAAATTTAAAAGTTACAGTCGTAAAAGCTAATGCTAAAATTCTTAATAAAAACGAAATTTCAGCTCAAGACAATATATATCCTTGTAAAAAAATAATTTGTGCAACAGGTTCAAAACCAAGAATAATAAAAGGATTAGAATTTGACCATGAGTTTATTTTATCATCAGATGATATATTAGAGCTTCAAGAACTACCAAAAAGTATACTCATTGTGGGTTCTGGAGCTATCGGCATTGAATGGGCAAGGATAATGTCAAATTTTGGTGTCGAAACAACCGTGATTGAACTGGCTTCAAACCTTCTGCCTATTGCAGATATTGAAGTTTCTAAAAGAATTGAGAGAATTTTTAAAAGTCGAAAAATTAATTTCTTCACCCAAACTTCAATTGAAAAAATCGACGGTAAAGATGTAATTTTATCCAACGGTAAAAGTTTAACTCCTGAAAAAATTCTTGTTGCTACAGGAAGAACAAACAATCTCAAAGAAATAATTGACGGCATCGAATACATTGGGGATGTTGCAGGAGAAATTCAGCTTGCACACTTTGCAATCAAACAGGCTTTTGAAAAAATTTCTAATATCCCGTTTGATAAAACACTTGTTCCGAGCGTTGTTTATGGAACACCGGAAATTGCATGGATTGGTAAACGTGAACAAGATTTAGATAATACGGAATATCAAAAATCACTTGTTCTAATCTCCTCTTTGGGAAAAGCCCATTGTGATAATGAAACAGAAGGGTTTATAAAACTTCTTGCCAAAGACGACAAAATTATAGGAGCACATATTGTTTCAACAGAAGCGTCTTCACTTATCCAACAGATTTCAATTGCAATGCAAAACGGCATTACAATTGAGAAACTGAAAGAAACATGTTTTGCTCATCCGACATACTCGGAAGGGATTTTTGAGGCATTACTAAAATTTTCTAAAACTTCTATTTAACATTTTTTACGAAATTTTGACAATCCATCAAAAATACCAATAAAAAGACTCTTTAAATATAAAGAGCCTTTTTAAGTATTTACAAAACCGATTACGCTTCTTGTTCAAATTGGTCTTTGCCAACAAAGCATAATGGACATGTGTAATCTTCCGGTAAATTCTCAAAAGATACACCGTCATTTTCTGCCGGATCATAAACATAACCACAAACTGTACATACCCATTTTTCCATAATTACTTGTTTTCCTTTCTCTTATTAAAACAATCTGTACACGTACCTTGAAATAATATATCATATTTTTCAATATCAAATCCTGTAGCCAATTGGGCATTTTTTAATAAATCAGGAGCTACACTTGACGGAACATCATAAACTTTTCCACAAACATTACAAATGAAATGATAATGTTCATAAGTATTATGATCAAAATGTGCACAAGAATTCAGTCCATCGATTTTTTTTATTATACCGTTTTCTACGAGCTGGTTCAAATTTCTATACAGGGTAGTATACCCTATATCTACATTTTTCTCATGCAAAAATTCCAACAGTGCTTCTGCCGTAGGATGAACTGCATTTTCGGTCAAAGTTTTCAAAATAGTTTCTCTTTGTTTTGAATAATTCATCCTAACCTCAAATTGGTAACTATTATCATTTTATATAAATCTTTTAACAGTGTCAATTATTTATTATTTTCCTGTAATTTATCTTCGATATCTTTTTTAACCTGATAACCTGAATTTGAATCAAACTTTCTTGATATAAGCATAATTGCCGGAGCAAGGATTCCAAGCGCTCCGATACAAGAACCGAGATTTTTTAATACTGCACCTTTTTTCAATTTTCTAACCTGTTTAAAAAATTCATCTAAAGATTCACCTGAATTCTCATATTGGGTGAGAAGTTTTTCAAGTTTTTTCCCAATTCCTCTTAAACTATCTAAATCAATATACTTTCTTGTATCAACCAAATCTGAATTTTTAGCAAGAGTAATAATATCAGATTTTTTTGCCATATCAACCACCAAATTTTTATTATTTGGAGATACTGCAAACTTGTATATATCCACATCAGACTTATCTGCACTCATAAACTCTGCAAGATGAGTTTTTAAAGAACCATCTTTAAATGATTTTTTAAGCTGCTCGCCAAAAATCACTCTTGCATCCAAATCAATTGACTTACCCTTTTTATCTGCATGTTTTTCAAGAGCTTTAGCAATCATTGGACCTGCTAAATACATAAATGCCCAAAAACTGCCTTCTTTTATAACATATCCGAAAAAGTCCTGTGGATTTCTTGAATGTGTAAGTCTTTCACCTGTAATAGACGCATCAACAATCATTAAATTTTTAACAGGATCAAAAATAAAATCCTGCAAACCGCCGGTGAATGAAACTTTTGCATTTTTTGGTTTATGAACCTGAGCAAATGCAGAAGAAAACGGAACTTCCGGATAGAATTCTGATTGTTGTACATTTTGATTTTGAGAATGTTTTGCCAAGTATTCTTTTTTAATTTGGTCTTCTGTATACTTGTGTCTGAATTTTGTTAATCCAAAATACGAACCTATTGTAAAAAGAGTTGATGCTGCAAATTTTGCAACAGTTAATGCTTTAAATTTAGATTGATGAGAAATAGCTTTTTTAATACTGTTTTTTATCGTATTAGTTGGAGCAAAATCAACTGCTAAATTTGCGATTTCCGGATTTTTAAGAATTCTTGCATCAATTTCATGATCAAAACCCATAGGCTTAAACATAGCGTAATTCATAACTGTTTGATAAGCAGGAATCCCCCAAAGCCAGATGGCTTGAGTGCCGAACTCGTCTATAAATCTATCTTTTCCCTCAAATTTGTCCCCTGCCATATATGAAGCTGCAGTAAGACCACAGCTGTTTGCAATATCTTTTATTGCTAACGGAACTTTTGAACTATTATTTCCTAATATAGAGTAAACTTTACTTGCTGTTATATTTGATATCATTTCTTTATCCTTCTGTAGTAAATATACCGAGAATACAATTACTCAATATATTTACCCCCACTTGTGTATTACAAGCCCCAAATTAAATTCATTAATTTCACGATTGGAGCATTCGCTTTCACAATTGAGTTTCGTCGGTTATGTCTTTTCATAATTTTCTTCACTTTCACTTTTACCTTAACTTGTGTAAAAAATAAGAATTGCGTTAGAATTAACTTATTTTTACTTTTTGTAACAAAAAAACAAGCCCTTAAGAAAATCAAGGACTTGCTTTAAAACTTATACCGAACACAAACGTGTCTTGTTAATTAAAACAAGCCTCCTGAAATTCGTCTGTTACGTCGGTTTAAAATATACATTTTGTTTTTCCTTTTAAAAAAGGAGCAACACTTGCTCCTTATCTTATAAATTACCCCCAAGCGAATTCGAATCGCTGTCTACACCGTGAAAGGGTGTTGTCCTAGGCCTCTAGACGATGGGGGCTAGTTTGCTTACGAAATTTATTCTATCCCAGACAAAATTAAATGTCAACTACTTGGCTAAATTTTATGTAACAGATTTTTTATCTTGCTCAACACTTTTTAATTCTTCTATTATGCTCTGAATTTCAGGAGAAATATCAGAATTTGTTTGTATATTTCGCTTCACCATTTGAGCAAATTCAACTTTTTTAAATTCGTGCATGCCTCTGGTTTTAAATACTTCTTCCAATATCTGAACTCTTGGTATCGGAGCATTTAACATCTCTTGTTCAAGCATTGAAATATTACTCAATTCATAATCTAACGTCTTTTTTATCAACTCAATCGGAAGCAAATCCTCAAATTCACCACAATCAAGAATATGAATTTTATCACAAGTTCTTAACTTAGGTTTTATTTGTTCCAAATTCTGCTTTGCATCTTTATCCAATAGCACGAATATCGGGAGTTTTAAACTTTCAACAAGAGTATAGTACAATTTTACGACTTGATTTTTTCCTCCTGCAGACATTATATAAACACCCTCTTTGTCAAAATCATATCCACAGAACTTTGCAAACTCCGGCAATAATGTTTCTTCTGTTGCACCTTCGGCTATTAAAACTTTTTTTATCGGATACCTGAAAGCTTTTTCTATTCTCAATTTTTCAATATCAGAGGATGTATTTAAAGCCTTAAGCCAATTTAAATTTTTAACGGAATTTTCATCAATTAAATCAAGCAAAGATGCATATTTTATTTTATTTTTCAATAACTTTTCTGTTTCTTTATTAATTTCAAATACAGATTTTTCGTAATCATACAATTTTTGATTTATTAAATAATTTTCTCCACAATCTGGTAATTCCAACACTGAAACAGAATAATTTATTATTTCCTGCGCAAAATCTCGCAACTTACCATAATCCATATTTTCTAAATCCTGTTTTTTGAATTTTGGAGAAAGCAAATTACCTGTAATAATATCGCAAAAAACCCTAAGATACTTTGTTTCAGTATTTTTAAATCTCGTTAATCTGTCTATTGATATTAACAATTGTTCTTTTGTTAGCGGTTTAATCTTTAGATTTTCCAATAATAATTCCTTTTTTAAATTTTATTACAAATAATTTACACATTTGGCAAATTTTAATAATTTTTGTTTTTAATATAGATGTGGAGTTCTTATGGTAGAAAAAATTAATTCTCGTATCCAACAATATAATTATAACACAATTAACAGAGTCCAAAACACTGTTAACAGCAAATCTGTTATGAATAATGCTCCTGCATTTACTGCGAGAAAATCTTCTGCTGTAACTCCGGCAATAACTCAAGCTCCAATTCAAATAAGAACTACACTAAACGGTAAAGATGAGAATGAGAAGTACACAACAATTTTATCTAATTTAGATAAAAACACAAGAAAAATTGCGGAACATTTACTCAAAACAGGAGTACTATTAAATTCAAATTCAAATGATAAATCTACAGTTCTTGACAATTTGTATAAAATGATTACAGAACCAAGAGCCGAGGGCTTAAATCCAAAAGGAATGTTAAAAGACACCATCTCTACAATAGCATATCCTTATATTATCACCCAGCAATTTGGAGATATTCCTCAAGAATACAGACAAAAAATTATAGAAGCAAACATCGAAGGTGAAACAAACCTGATAAAAATTTATGACAAAATGAGAAAAATAGATGTTGAACACTCCGGAACTTGTGTGGCTGCAAGTACAGAATTTAAACTTGCAAAACAAATGCCAGCGGAATTTGCAAGATTTGCACAAGAACTCAGTTCTCCAAAAATGTCTGTCGAAAAAGATATCAAATTTGAAAACCTATCAGACGGATTAATAAATTCCGTATATCTTCTGAATGCTTTTGAAATACCGCATACTGAAAAAGATGCTTACGTTACAAGACTTAAATTTGCACCTGATAAAAATGCAATTTTGAGAGCCCAAATCCAAACAACTCACAAAGATTCGTACGAAAGAACACCTTTAGACGTTCTTATGCAATCAACATTTATGCAAATTGGGTCTCAACAATCTTATAATTCAATCACTGATGAACGAGAAGGAAAATTCAACCAAAATTCAAAAGGTTTAATCGAGTTTGAAAAAACATTCACAGAATCCGTTGTGTTTGACAAAAATATTTTGTCAGTAACTTACCAAACAGTTGATGAAAATGCTCGATTAATCGGATATGAAACTGATATGGATACAACAAAAAGACATCTTATAGAAGCTCTTAATGAAGGTGAAAATGTTATTTTGGGCTACACCCAAACAGACTCAAATAATATTATCCTGAATGGGCATGAAATTACGGTAGTAGGATACAAAACAGATAATAACGGAAAAGTAACATTTATCTGCAATGATACTGATGATAATATTTCTCGTCCAATTGAATATCCTGAAGATTATTTACTTCCAAAAATTCACCATGCAGCACTTCCTCAACACATTGTTGAAAAAGATTTAAACATTGTTCCAAGTTGGAAAGAAGGACTTGAAACTTTTAAAGAAATCAAAAATAACGCAGCATAAAAAGCGTGCTGTCCCAGTTTCGATTTAATTAAAAGTGCATATCAAAACTTGGATTTTTTCCGTTAATTTTTTCATCTTCCTGACGCATAGCAGAACCAATTGTGAAATTTTGCGCATTTGTCTTATTAATTTCAAATGCAACATCACCATTAAAAACACCTTCATTTTCTTCTAAAAACTCAAATAACGGTGTTGTCGGAGCTTTTACAAGTTCTTCTAATGTTTGACCTGCTAATTGAATTGTCTTTTCAGGTACTTTTACATTTAATCCAAAGGGTTTATAGGGTCTGTTAAAATTAAAATTTTCTGCCATTTATTTGTCCTTTAAAACTAAGATATTTATTCTATCGGCATTTTTTGTAAAAAGTTTAATGTTTTTGAACAATTGTTAAAATATTTTAACTTCATATATGAACCCAAGTTGTGCTATGATTTTCTTATGAACTCACTGAAAGACTTTGAAAACGATTTAAACAAATGTTCAAAATGCGGATTATGCCAACAGGCATGTCCTATTTTTCAGCTGACACAAAATGAATGTACCGTAAGTAAGGGAAAATTTACTATGCTTTACGGTGTAGCAAAAGGAGATTTAAAACTTTCAAAAACAATTGATAAATATATTGATATGTGTTTAAAATGCGGAAAATGTAACAAATTTTGCCCAAGCAGCATTGATGTATGTAAGATTTTAAATACTGCAAAATATGAATACTCCAAAAACAGACCGTTTAGCAAAATTATTCACATTTTACAAAGCAGAATAATCTTTTCAAATTTTATAAACGTTTTTAAAATTCTAACAAAACCTTTCAGACCTAAAAAAAACAATCCCTCTGATGTCGAAAAAATTATATATTTTAAAGGATGCATAAACCAAATTTGTCCAAGAACAGACAGATACCTTGATAAAATATTCAAAAATTCTTCGGTAAATATTATAGAACCGAATTTTGATTGTTGTGGACTTCCTTTTTTATCAGAAGGGAATTTAAAAAGATTTGAACAATGCGCAAAACATAACACAACATTACTAAACACTGATTATAACTATCTCGTAACCGATTGTGCAAGCTGCCAAAGCACAATTTCAGAATATTCAAAATACATAAATGCTCCAAAAATTTCAAAAGATAAAAACTTAAATTGGGGTGATATAATCGCAAAAAAAAATATTCATTTCAAATTCAATAAAAAACTAAACGTAACATTTCACAAGCCATGCCACTTAGAAAATGATGAATTTTTTGAAAAAATAATAGCAAACTGTGAAAATGTTAATTATACAAAAATGAATAATTACGATACCTGCTGTGGACTGGCTGGAAGCTTTGGAATAAAAAATCCAAAATTATCAAAGGAACTTTCTATTCAAAAAGCTAAAAATATTTTCAACACAAAAGCCGACTATGTCATTACAACATGTCCTGTTTGCCTTATCGGCTTAAAACAAGGATTAATGCTCACAAAATGCAAAACTAAAGTCATAAGTTTACTGGAATTTCTAGCTAAAGCTGATGAAATAAAAAATTAGTCTTTATTCAAACTATCAATTTCAGCATTTAACGTTTTTATTTGAACTTCCAATTTTGTACGTTCATCAATCACTGTATTAAAAGCTTTTTCTAAAGTTTTGATTTTTGCTTCCAAAACTTCAACCTTAGATGCACTTGTTGAGCCGGAAATTGATGTTTTTTCCAACTCTCTTTGGTATGCTTTAACCCTGTCATTTGCAACAGATAAAAACATATAAACAGTTCCAGCACCTATAAAAATACCTGATAACAAAGAGAAGAATATAAATGTCGAGCCTCGAACAGCTTTTGAAAACATGCCGGACTGAGTTGTCCAATCAGCCTGTTTTTGAGCATCTAAAAGAACACTGTACAAATAATTCACATCAAAATATTTATTAAAATTGAGCACCATTAGATAGATAAATCCCAATAGCAGTAATATACTCAAAAATATAAATATTCTTCTCATATTAAACTCTCCTATTTCTGAAATAAGTTAAAACTTTTGATAATTTCTCATCAGGTTCTATTTCAAGTTCTATTATCTGCGCTGAAAAAGGTTTTGCAAATTTCAAGTAATAAGATTGAAGAACCTGCTCATCCGTTTTAACTTTTCCCACACCAGCACCATACAATGTATCATTGTACACCGGATGTTTGTTATAACTTGTATGAACTCTAATTTGATGAGTTCTTCCCGTAACCAGAGTTAATTCAACATAAGTAGCTTCACCGAAACGTTCTATAACTTTTAAAATTGTAGAACTCGGCTTTCCTTCTTTGTCAACCGTCATTTTGTGAGGTTGAGTTTTATGACGCCCGATTGGTAAGTCAATAACATCTTCATCCTTTTCATAATTTCCCTTTAATATTGCATGATATTTTTTTGTAAGATTATGATTTTTAATTAAATCCGCAAGATAAGCATGTGTTTCATTATTTTTTGCAATCATCAAAAGTCCTGAAGTATTTCTATCAAGACGGTGTACAATCCCTCTACGAAATTCTCCGTTTAAATCCGACAAATTCTGCCCATATTTATGTAAAAGTGCATTAACTAAAGTTCCCGAAGTTTCAAGAGAAGTCGGATGAGTGAGCATGCCCGACGATTTATTAACAACCGCCATATTTTCATCCTCCCAAACAACCTCTATTGGAATATCCTCAGGCTCAATTTTTAAAACTTTATTCTCAAGTAAATCCTCAAAAACAATCCTGTCATCTTCTTTCAAAACGTAAGAGGCTTTTTTTACTTCGTTATTTAATAAAACTTTTCCTGATTTTATTGCTGACTGAATTTTTGAACGGGAAACACCTTCATACAAACCTGATAAAAATAAATCCAGCCTTATACCCTGACATTCATCATCAATAATAATTTCCATAGTTATTATCTGCCTTTATATAAGGCTAAAATACAAACAAGTGCAATTCCGCCTATTGTTATAAAAATATCAGCAACATTAAATATAGGGAAATTTATAAAATTTAATTGAATATAATCTCTTACAAATCCCAGCACAATTCTTTCATGGCAATTACTCATAATTCCCGCACTCAAAAGCGCAACAAATGAAACTGAAACCAAATGAATGTTTCTAATATGATTGTGAACATACAAAAATAATAAAGTTGTTGCCACAATTGAAATAATAATCAAAAATTCTCTTGCATTTTGAAGCAGACTGAAAGCAGCACCACTATTTTTTAAATAATGCAAATTAAATACGATATTAGAATAATGATGTCCTGACGTTAAATTATCAACAATTAGTTTAGATGAAAACAAAGCCAAAAACATCCAAAAAATAAAACATAAAATAAAATATATATATTTTCCAACTGATGTATTCATATTACTCCTCTGAATTTATAAAATTATTTTGCGGAATTACATTAATTCTTTTCATAATACAAGCAAGTCCTGCCATATATGCTCTTAAATTTTCCGGACCTGTTTGTTTAACATTTGACATAACAAGAGAAACAACAGCATATTCATTCAAATTATCCGTATTTGATTTAATAACCCTTTCAAGAACTTGAGATTTAGGTAAAGCTCTCAAATTATTTTGCGGAATTTTAGGAGGATAAACGATAGAATCACGGTCTATTGAACCTAAAATAAACATATTTTCATCAGCATCAACTTTAACCGTAGCAGTATAAGTTTCACCTGCTTCAACCTGAGCCGGAACTTGAAGCTCAATATTCATAAACCTTGCATCACCATATAACAACGAAGATTCATCACCTAAAGATGTTTCACCTGAGATATACCACTTATCGCTACTTCTTTCAAGATGATAAATTCCCTTCGATTTTGAATGAATTTCACCTGCTATTTGCATAAATTCATAATTTTCCATTACAGTACCCAAAGCAGTTTCTACAACTTCAACTTCCGCATAATCACCGTTAACCGAAATTGATTGGATTTTTGTAGTGTAAGAAATATCTTCACAAGCTTTCCAAGTTGCCTCTATGCTTTTAAAATATACTGTTTTGTCAAATCCGTCATTGTTTATATATTTATCCGAATACAGTTCTGACAAAGCTTTTATATCATGTTTGTTTGCATATTCATTATGAATTTTAAACAAATGTTTTATCTTTTTAACATCCTGTTTTACTTCTCTTGCCTGCTCGCTTCTGTAAGAACGATTAGATATCAAAGAAGCTTGAGCCTGAGGCACTTGAAGTGCCATAAAAAATGCTAATAATAATATAAATATAATCTTTCTCATAAGTATCAGTATAGTTTAAAATATAAAAAATTTTAATAGTATAAATAATGTAAATTCAAAAAAAAATTAATATAACTTAAAAATATGTCATTATTGCTATAAACAAGGGTTTATAAATATATATGCATTTATTTCGGAGGATATTCTAACTAATGGAAATAGCAATGAACAACAACTCTGCCATTGATTTTATAGGCAGAATTAAAAACATTAGTAACCTATGCAAAATATCAAATATTGAAAAAATATTATCTGATTGTTTTGAAAATATGCCATCTGACAGCCCAATTAATTATATTGGAGAACTTAATAAAAACGATATTATGCACTAATAAAAATAAAATATTGTTTTATCCATAATTTTCATGCTATCATTATACTGTTATAGTAAAAAGGAAAAGATATGAGTTTAACAGTATATTTAGGGATAGATGTAGGATCAGTTACAACAAAACTGGCATTAGTCGATGAAACAGGCAAATATGTTGACAGCGTTATGCTTAAAACCGCAGGAAAACCGGTTATGGCTGTTCAAACAGGTTTGAACAAATTATATGAAAAGAAATTAACCGATTATGAAGTAATGGGTGTCGGAACAACAGGTTCAGGAAGAGCTTTAGCAGGCTCTTTAGTCGGTGCGGATGTTATTAAAAATGAAATTACTGCTCACGCAGTTGCTGCAAGTACTAATATCCCGGGAGTTCAGACAATTCTTGAAATAGGCGGACAAGACAGTAAAATTATTATCCTCAGAGATGGTATTGTTACCGATTTTGCAATGAATACCGTTTGTGCAGCAGGTACAGGAAGTTTCTTAGACCACCAAGCTCAAAGACTTAATGTTCCGATTGAAGAATTCGGAGAAACTGCACTTCGTTCAACCAATCCTGCAAGAATTGCAGGACGCTGCGGAGTTTTTGCAGAATCAGACCTTATCCACAAACAACAACTCGGCTACCCTGTAGAAGACTTGTTATACGGTCTTTGTCAGGCTCTTGTCAGAAACTATTTAAGTAACCTTGCGCTTGGAAAAGAATTACTTCCGACAGTTTCATTCCAAGGTGGTGTTGCAACAAATACAGGTATGGTAAAAGCATTTGAAGAAGCTTTGAACACAAAAATTGTTGTTCCTGAAAATCACCAAACAATGGGTGCTATCGGGGCTGCGCTTTTAGCAATGGAAAATCATCAATATACCGAAGCTCCAACAAAATTCAAAGGCTGGAATGTTGCGGATATGCACTTCTCATCAATCACCTGTACTTGTACAGGTTGCTCAAATAACTGCGAAGTTATTACAATTGTTGAAGGGTTTAACGAAGTTCAACACGTTGAAAAAATTAAAGATGTAAAAGGTAACATCATCGCTCGCTGGGGCGGAACTTGCGGTCGTTGGGACATAAGCTAGAGGAATAAAATGGATAACTTTGGGCAAAACCTAAACATGCAAAAAACTTCCATACTAAAAGAATTATCCGGCGGGAATGCCGAACTTGGAGAAGCCTTTGCTATGGTTATAAATGATATGGTTGTCCAAAGCGGTATCACAAACCCAAAAGCCGAAAGCTATGAGTTTGTCTCAAAATCTTGGAAAAATCTTGCAGCAAAACCTGACAAAACACCTGAAGATTTCCAAAAATTAGATGACATGTTCAAAGAAGAAATTCATGCTCATGCCCAATCTTATTTACTTTTTATGGCAAAAGTAACAGGTAACTTAACTGGAAAACTTGACTATTATCAGTATGAAAAATTCCTGTTAAAATACCGTTTCGGACGATATGATGTTATGAACAAACCTGAATATCTTACAAAAGTGAAAACACAAATTAAAAACGCTTTTAAAAAGATTTCTGCACACGGCGAAGCTTCCGGAGACAATTTAATAGACAAAGCTGATATGGCAGCTTATATTTACGCATTAACAACAAATACTTCTCGTAACGCAGCAGGTGAATTTAACGGTTTTGAAATAAACGGAACAATTACACCTGAAAGTTACGCAGTCAATGAAAATTTGCTTTTCAGAGATGAAGATAATATGTTTTCAATCAAGCTGAGACTTGGTTATAAGATGCTTAGCAAATAATAGGAGTTAACATGAAAAATTTATTAGCAATAATTTCGATATGTATATTTTTAGTGTTAGGACAATCTTCCTTTGCAGTTGAAGATATTTACAGCACAGATGACGAAGTTAAAAATGAAGTCGCAACTGTAGATAATAAAACTACAGAAATTCAGCAAAATATAGTTCCTTTTCATTGGCTTGAGATGACAGAAACTGAACGTGATGAAGCTATTCAAAATTATAAAACTCTGCTTTTTGAAAACAATTCAAGCAAAATTTATTTTGAAAAAAATGAATTTAAAAAAGAATATGCAAAATTCTTCAAAGATAAAGAATTTAAAATGCACTATATGCTAACAAACGAAGGGGTTACCGAAGATGAAGATGCAAAATATTGCGCTTTTTATTACAAAAATAAAACCCTTTTGGTATATGCCATACAATATAAAAGCAATCCAAGACAAGCATTTTATTACTCTGCATTTGGCAAAATGTATTACACTGATTTAATGTCAAATGAGTATCCAAATTTTCCTTATACCTCAATGCAATATAACAGAAAAGGAAATTTAAGCAGTGCAATCTATTTTGTATCAAAAGATATTCAATATATGTTTGGACCTGATAAAGAGTTTCAGGGCGTTTGGTATAAAGATAAAATGTACGACAAAAACGGGAAACAGATTCTTACTCGAACTCACTGGTAAGGGGTAAATATTTTTTGAGAAGATATTTTTATCAATCCCTATACTCCAATCCAGTTAAAACATCCAAAAATAAATCCCACAATAGCACAAACTCCTAAATAAAATAACGGGTCGAGTTTTTTCTTAAATGCCGAAATTAGTAAAATTAAAAATAATAAAGTTCCCAAAAGGTGTAAATTTGATGTAAATAAAAGCCTTAATCCTACAGCTGACAACAACGCACAACCTGCAGGTTTTATTCCTCTGATTGCACCTTTTATGTACATATTTGTCCTGAATTTATCTAAAACCTTATAAACTAAAGTTACAATAATATACGAAGGAAGTATAATTGCAGTTGTTGCAACCAACGCACCTAAAATTCCGGCAGTAGTATGACCTGCAAATGTTGCAACATTAACCCCGACAGGTCCTGGGGTAATTGATGAAACTGCAAGCATATCGGTTAACTGCTTCGGGCTGTACCAATGAAATTTTTCCGCAATATCATATAAAAATGGTAATGTCGCATACCCTCCACCAAAAGAAAATACTCCAACATGGAAAAATTGTAAAAATAATTGCAAATACAATTTCATTTACCCTTCCTCCATATTACAGCTTTCATCAACTTTTGTTTTTTTATTTTGAAATATTTGATTTAAAATTCCGGCAAAAAGAGCACCTACAACTATTAATGCAAGTGGAACTTTTGAGCTCAATGCCAATATCAAACAAATTACATACAGAATAAATGTAAATTTATCTACAACAGCTTTTGTCCACATTTCTTTCACGGCAAGAAATAAAAGGACAATAACCCCAATACCTACGCCCCAAAAAATATGCCCCACTACCGGAAAATTAATAATCTTCCCTAAAATAGATGCCAAAAGAATTATTGCTAAAAAAGCAGGCAGAATCATTCCAAAAATTGCAACAATTGCACCCAATCGTCCCCTTAACCTTCTTCCGACAAAAATTGCAGTATTGGCAGCAATAATTCCGGGTAAAGATGCACCCAGTGCGTAATATTCACACAATTCTTCAGAGGTAATCCACTTTTTTTTATCAACAAGCTCACTTGTTAACAATGGTAAAATTACATATCCTCCACCCAAAAGTAATGTTCCGACTTTAAAAAAAGTCTTAAATATACTGTATAATGTTTTTTCCATAGCTAAGATATAACATAAAATTAACCTTTGGTAAATGAACTTTTTATTAAGAAATCTTAAAGTTTTCACTAAAATCTGCAATCCTTTATAAAAAAAATACTTTATATAAATAGTTATAGGTTAAGGTTAGTTATTTTCATAGTGGAAAGGGAAACTTAATATGGTTGATATGGTATCTCAAGTAGGTTTAAATCGAACTCCGGTGGCAAATTATAACTATACTGCAAGCACTCAAATAAATGCAGGAGAGTTAACAAACTGCTTATTAAGCAGAGATAAAAATGTTCAGCAAAATGAAAACGGCAATTATTATACAACAACAAACACAGGTAAAAAAATCGGTACTGCAGCAGGTGTTCTCGCTTCTCTGATGGGAAAAGTTGTCAGCACAGGCTCTTTCAAATCATTACTTAGCTTCAAATCTCTGTTAATCACTTGTCCTGCATTAGCGGCCGCCGGATTTGGAGTTGGTGCATTAATAGACCACATTGTTAATACAAAGCGCTCTCAGCAGGCTGATAAAAATGTCGCACAACAAAATCCAAACGTTTACTATAACGCATAATCTTATAAATCAAACATTGTAAATATGCGGAATATAAAAAATAAAAAATAAATAAAGGCGGCAGCCAACGGCTGCCGCCTTTATTTATTAAATACAAACCAAAAATCCACTTACATTTTTAAATTTGTTCCACCAGATAATCTTGCTTTTAATCTGGCTTCAGCTCTTGCAATTGCTGCTTCTGCACGTTTCGCATCCATTCTTGCTTTTGCATTTCGCAATCTGCTTTTTGCCCGTTCTAAAGCTTCTCTTGCCCTTGCTTCATCAATTTCCTCATCTGCTTCTGCAAGTGTTGTTAATATCAAGCATTCATCGTCTTTAAATTGAAGAATTCCGCCCATTGTTGTGAACATTTTAACTTCTTCTCCGATATGAACTCTGGTTACACCAATATCAAGAGCAGTCATCATGGGGATGTGTCCTTTAAGCAATCCAAACTCCCCGTCCAATCCTTTTGAAAAAATTGAATCTACTTCATCATCAAAAACAACTCTTTCTTGTGTAATAATCTTTAATTTCATAAATTATTCTCCGATTGATTTTGCTTTTGCAACAGCTTCTTCAATAGTTCCTACCATATAGAAAGCTTGTTCCGGCAAATCATCATGCTTACCTTCAATAATTTCTTTAAAGCCTCTTATTGTATCATCAATTTTAACATATTTACCTTGAATACCTGAGAACTGCTCAGCAACAAAGAACGGTTGAGATAAGAATTTTTGAATTTTTCTTGCTCTGTTTACTGTTTCCTTATCTTCTTCTGATAATTCATCCATCCCTAAGATTGCAATGATATCTTGAAGTTCCTTATATTTTTGAAGAATTTCAAGAACTTTTCTTGTAACATTATAATGTTCTTCACCGATAATATGCGGATCTAAAGCTCTTGAACTTGATTCCAAAGGATCAACAGCAGGATAAATACCCAAAGATGCAATATTTCTTGACAATACAGTCGATGCATCAAGGTGAGAGAATGTTGTAGCAGGAGCAGGGTCAGTTAAGTCATCCGCAGGAACATAAATTGCCTGAACGGATGTAATAGAACCATCCTTTGTAGATGTGATTCTTTCTTGTAATTCACCCATCTCAGTAGCCAGTGTCGGCTGGTATCCGACGGCAGACGGAACACGTCCCAACAGTGCAGAAACTTCCGAACCGGCTTGAGTAAATCTAAAAATATTATCAATAAACAACAGAACATCTTGTTTTGAATAATCTCTGAAATACTCAGCAGCCGTCAACGCTGACAAACCAACTCGCATTCTTGCTCCAGGCGGTTCATTCATCTGACCGTATATCAGACCTACTTTATCTAAGACTCCACTTTCTTTAAATTCATTCCAAAGATCGTTACCTTCTCTTGTTCTTTCTCCAACACCGCCAAAAACAGATACCCCATTATGTGCCATCGCAATATTATGGATTAATTCTTGAATTAAAACTGTTTTTCCAACACCAGCACCTCCAAAAAGCCCAATTTTACCGCCTTTTTGATACGGTTGCAGTAAGTCAATTGCTTTAATCCCCGTTTCTAAAATTTCAATATCAGTGTTTTGATCAACCAATTTTGGAGATTCTCTATGAATAGGTAAATATGTATCAGTATTAATACTTCCCATATTATCAACAGGGTCGCCCACAACATTTAGAATTCTGCCTAAAATCGACTTACCGACAGGAATTTTAATAGGTTCATTAGTATTTATAACCTTCATACCACGTCTTAAACCGTCGGTTGATGACATTGCAACAGTTCTTACCTTGTTAGAACCAAGCATTTGCTGAACTTCGGTTACAATTTTTGTCCCGTCATCCGTATAAATATTTAATGCTGTATAAATATTTGGCAAATTCCCAGACGAAAACTCAACATCAATTACAGGTCCGATAACTTTTGTAATTATGCCTTCTGTTTCGGTCAATGTCTCCATATTTACCCCCCTCTTACTATAAATAATATTACTATTAATATAAGTTTATTATACAACAAGAAAAAATTTTATATAATAGCCAATTGTAAAATTATTCATATCTTAATGCATCAATCGGGTTAAGTAATGAAGCCTTGTATGCCGGATAATACCCGAAACCGATACCGATTGCAGCAGAAAAGCCTAAAGATAAAAGGATAGAAGACAGCGTTATTGCAACATTCATCCCACCAAATGCCTGCATTAAATACGCTCCGCCTACACCTACCAGTACACCAATAAGTCCGCCAATCATTGATAATAAAAATGATTCTATCAAAAATTGAATGCGAATATCAGAAGCTTTTGCACCAATTGCCATACGAATTCCAATCTCTTTAGTTCTTTCGGTAACTGATACCAGCATTATATTCATAATTCCAATACCACCAACAATCAATGATACACCCGCTATTGCACCTAATAACAAAGACATTGTTTTTGTTGCAGATTTTATAGATTCTTGCATTTCTGCAAGATTACGTATTTCAAAATCATTTTCCTGATTTTTTCCAATATTATGACGCTGTTTTAAAATTTCCGTAATATCTTGTTCCGCAACAGATAAAACCTCATCATTTTGAGCTTTAACCGTAATCATACTGACAGTTCCTGGGAAATCAGTACCAAAAACTTTTCTTTGCGCTGTTGTAATCGGGATAAACACCATATCATCCTGGTCCTGTCCCATACCGCTTGAACCTTTTGTTTTCAGCAAACCAACAACCTTAAACGGTACATTCCCAATTCTTATTGTTTTACCAATAGGATCAACATCACCAAACAATTCAGATGAAACTGTTTGACCAATTATAGTAACCTTTGTACTGTTTTTATTATCTTCAGGCAAAAAACCTCTACCTGCCGCTATTTCATAATTTCTTATCATAAAATACGGCATAGTCGTACCACCTACTGTTGTTGACCAGTTTTGATTACCATAGGTTAGTTGTTTTACCTCAGACGAATACGGTGCAATCGCCAAAATTCCACGACTTTTTGAACTTATTGCATCGACATCTTTCATAGTAAGCGAAGGGCGTGTACCTGACCCCATCCTTACTCCGCCTGATTTTGCCGAAGCTGAACGAATCATAAGAAGATTACTTCCCATAGATTCCATCTCTTTTGCAATTCTTTTACTAGCACCAGAACCCACTGCAAGCATAATAATTACAGCACTGACACCAATAATTATACCTAAACTTGTAAGCATTGAACGCATTTTATTTATTTTTAGCGATACTGTCGCCATTTTTAGTATTGATTTAAAATCTAGCATTATTGACCTTTCGTTATACCAAGTTTCCTAAATAAATCGGATATAGAATTATGTTTCTCTTGTTCTTTGGGATAACCATTTTTCTTTCGGCTCATCAAGAACAATATTTCCGTCTTTGAATTTCACTACACGTTTTGTATATTCAGCAATATCCGGTTCGTGAGTTACCAAAACAATTGTTTTTCCCATTTCTTCATTTAACCTGACAAAAAATTCCATAACCTCAATACTTGTCCTCGTATCCAAATTCCCTGTCGGTTCATCCGCTAATATTAAAGGAGCATCATTTACAATTGCTCTGGCAATTGCAACACGCTGCTGTTGACCGCCTGACATTT
Source organism: uncultured Clostridium sp. (assembly GCA_964620875.1). Lineage (GTDB taxonomy): Bacteria > Cyanobacteriota > Vampirovibrionia > Gastranaerophilales > Gastranaerophilaceae > Zag111. The sequence goes on along the minus strand of CAZUKK010000004.1, from coordinate 19,885 downwards.
GATTTGGCATATGATCTTCACGTTTTTCAAGCCCGACAATACTTAATGCCCACTTCGCACGTTCAATCCTTTCACTTTCAGGAACACCTTTATAAATCATCGGTAAACAAACATTATCCAACGCAGAGGTTCTTGAAATTAAATTAAACCCCTGAAATATAAATCCTATTTTCTCACATCGAACCATCGCCAATCTATCATTATCAGAATTCAACATATCTTCTCCGTCAAGAAAATAACTTCCTGACGTCGGCTTATCTAAAGTACCGAGCATATTCATAAATGTAGATTTCCCAGAACCTGATGTTCCCATAATTGCAACAAATTCACCCTTTTTAATAGATAAAGACACATCATTCAAGGCATTGAACGAATCTTCACCCGTTTGATAAGTTTTTATTGCATGTCGCACTTTTATTAAATCCATAATTATAGTCCTGTTTTTTCAGTAAGTTTAAAGTGGTTAACCATTTGTTGTATTGATGATAATTCATTATAAAAGTTCTCAATATATTTGTTTGAATTAAGCGACTTATACAGACTGCCAAGTTCAAACAAGTCCCTGTTCGTCGGAATTGCAAACATTATTTGATTATCGAAAAACGAACATTTTATGTTACGTGTTCCAAATACTGTTTTAAGGTTTTGCAACCGTTCCATAAATGAAGGTGTTATCAAATAACGTGCCTCAATCTGATCTTCTGTGTATACATTAAATCGTTTATCAAACGAAACTGCTTCTAATTTTACATCCTGCATTTTCTTTTTTTGTTCATAAAACAGATACAAAACAAATAATATCAGCACCCCCGGTAAAATAAAGCTTGACATTTCACCAAAAATCAAACGCAAAATCAACGGAGTAGTGTCCATTCCCGAATTTATAATCATACCTGAAAATCTAAGTGTAAAAGGAGCAAAAACAACTATCGGAACTAATATAGCCCCAAGCATCCAATATATGAAAAATTTTCCGCCGGTCGGATAATTTCTTATATTATTATCACCTTTAGTTGTAATCAGAGTATCAGCGTCAATTTCTTTATTTGATTTAAACGAAATTATTACACCTTTAAATACAGTAAATTCACTTTTTCGATTTTCCTGCTTTAACTTTGTTTCAGCAATTGTGTATTCAACATCATTATATTTTCCTTGAATTACATCATCATCTTCCTGCCTGTTAAATGTTGAAAACAAATTACTTTTCATAAGCTTTTCCCTTGAAAAACTTACACCATCCATCGTTTCTAAATTGAAAACTTTCAAAATATCTTTTTGACATTTTTCCTTTAAAAATTTTTTAAAATCCTTATTTGAATCATAAATATTTAAAAAAAAGAATACTGTAGCAAAAAATACAACACAGGCACAAAGGACCAAAGGGATACCAGCCTCTCGGGAAAGAAAAAACTCAACACCAAAACATCCTCCGCAGATTATTGCAAAAGCTTTAAGCTCTGAAATTATAAGCTTACGTATTCTTTTTTTACGTTCTTCTTCATACGCAGTAAGTTTAATAGTTATATTATTTATAAATTCACGTTTATTTTGTGTGTGCATAAATTTTCCTTTTTATCTGAACATTCCCGGAGGACCGCCACGACGTCTTTGAGAATTAAAGTTATTACCTTTTTTACCACTTATTGCGCCAATAATAACTTCATCACCTATTTTCAGTTTTTGAGAAATTATTTCAACATTAGAATCATCACTAACACCTTGTTTTATATCAATTCTGGTTGGTTTTCCTTTTTCTAAAATCCAAATACCTTGCTGTTTGTATTTCTGTCCGTTAGATTCCGGTGAATATTTTAAAGCAATACTTGGAGCACACATTACATCCTTACTTTTCTTAGTGATTATTGAAACATTAGCTGTCATGCCGGGTTTTAGCTTTAAATCTTCATTACTTACACTAACAATGACAGTATAAGTTACAACATTTGATGTCGTTGTAGAATCAAGTCTAACCTGTGTTACTTTCCCATAAAAAGTACTATCAGGATAACCATCAAGAGTATATTCCACATCCTGACCATCTTTAACCTGTCCGATATCAGCTTCTGATACATTAACCTCTATTTGCATTTTTGTTAAGTCTTGTGCAATTTTAAAAAGCTCCGGAGCTTGGAAACTTGCAGCAACAGGCTGTCCAACATCGATATCACGTGAAATAATTGTTCCGTCTACAGGAGCAATAATCCTTGTATAACCAAGATTTGTCATTGCTGTATTGTAAGTTGCTCGAGCTTGCGCAATAGATGCTCGTTGTGCACCAATTGACGCTTTTTTAGCCAAATAATCACTTTCTGCTTGGTCCAGTTCACTTCTTGCTATAAAATTCTTTTCATAAAGATTTTTGTATCTGTTATATGTTTTTTGGGCCATTACCATTTCTGCATTTAATTTTGCTAAATTTGCCTCCGCATTATTAATTTGAGCTCGATTTTGGTCAACCGATGCCTGAAAATTCGCAGGGTCAATTTGCGCAAGAAGTTGACCTTTTTTTACTTCAGAATTGAAATCTACATAAATCTCTTTCATCAAACCTGACACAGTCGAACCGACACTAACTATATTAACAGGATTTATCGTTCCTGATGCTTCTACAACATCGGTTATAGTACATTTTGTCAATTTTTCAGTCTGATATGTAACCTTATGAGTCTTAAATTGAGCATAGGCAATACCTGATAAAACTAGAACTATAATTGCGGGAAGAATTACCCGTTTCTTTAAATATATTGGTTTTTTATCCACGTCCATATTACTTTCCTTCCAGTGATACAGTTACTTCCTGAGGAAGTGCTATAACACTTTCTAAATTTGCTCTTGCTACATTATATTTATAAATTGTTTCAATATAAGAACGCTGAGCGTTATTATAATTAACTTTTGCATCCTGCAATTGAATATAATCACCTAAACCGACATAGTATCTGCCTTCTGCAAGTTCATAATTTTCCAATGTCTGACGAACTTTTACGGCTAAAAGCGGAATTTGTTTTTCAAGTTCAATCATATCTATATACGCATTTTGAACTTGATAATATATATCCTGATTAAGTTGGTTTAATGAATTCTGGGCAATATCAACCTGATATTTTGCGGCATCGGTTTTTGCCTTTTGATTCATTATATTAACAGAACTTGAAAGATTAACCCCAAAATTAAATGAATTTGTATTATTTACATCCCTAAAACCATATCCTGCACTTGCAGACAATTCAGGGTAATAATTGCGTTTTACAAATAACAGATTTTCTTTAACTGCATCCAACGTAGATTTATAAGCTTTTAAATCTGCTCTATATTTGTATGCCATCTCCATACATTCTTCAAATGTATATGGAAAATCCGAAAGTTTATAGTCAGTTAAAACTTCTAATTTTTCAACCGAAGACATTAATTTTGCATCATTCACACTGACCGGAAGATAATTTGAATCCTTCTCGGCAGGTTTTAAAATAGTCGTCAAATCAACCGGTGCAACATTATCTTTTATATTAAAATCCTCCGTACTTGCAATAGAATACATTGGAGAATCAGCCAAATACATTGCATTATTGAGATTTACCAAAGAATTTTTATAAGCATTCTCTGATTTAATTACTTGAATTTTGGAATCACTTAAAGTAACTTCCGCATTTACTAAATCAATTTTAGATTTAATCCCTTCTTCAAAATATGCCTTTGTTCTTAAATAATTTCGTTCATTTATATCAACATAAGCCTTATTTATCGCAACGGTTGCTCGAGCTGCCAGAACTTCATAATAACGTTCTTTCACCAAAAATATTGTTTCCCGAACAGTATTATCAAAATAACATTGATCAGCAATTAAATAAAATTTTTGCATCTTTATATGAGCATTCGTTCTGCCAAAATTCCATAACAACTGATTTAATTGAGCTTCTACAGAATAATCATTGGTATTTGAATTTGATCTTTTATTATTCACACCGTTATATTTAATTCCAGTACCAACACCGACCGTTGGAAAAAACTCTGACCTTGCAACATTAACATTAGCTTTAGAAATTCCATAATTGTATCTGGCATTTTTTATTGCAGGATTGTTATTTAAAGCGATAGAAATACAATCTTTCAAGTTCAAAACCGAACCTTTTTCAACTTTAATATCATCAATCGCAAACACCGGAGCTATGCTAAATGCTAATGTAATTAATGTTATGAATATTTTTTTAAATTTTAATTGCACGTTATAAAAATCCTCATATATATCCATAACGATTAAACAATTAATTTGTTCATTTGCCATCGTTCAAAGGGGGTAAATATAATCCCTATTGAAAATTGTTGGTTATTTCATGAATATATTCAAGCATTTGAGCAAAATATTTCAAATCAGAATTTCCGTTAATAACTAAATCTGCTTCTCGTCTAAACGGTTTAACATATTTTTCACCGGCATTCGCAATATAATTCCAGTGTTTTTCAGCATTTTCTTGACTTTGATTACGTTCTTCGACCGCTCTTGTCATAAAGCGATTTTTTCTCAATTCATTTTCTGTTTCAACGTAAATTTTAATATCAAACACATCTTTGACCACATCATACATTGTTGCAATACCTTCAACAACAATAATTTTTTGAGACATTACATCAAATGCTTTAGGAACAGATACACCTGTCCCATTCGGAAGATACATCGGAGCTTTTATATTAAGCCCGTCAGATAAGTCCTCCAAATCAGAACGCAAAATATCCAATTGAAAACTTGAAGGAGCATCTACATCGTACCCGTTATCCCTCAAATTATCAAAAGTGCCATATTTATTTATCAATACGGAAATATCATTAAAATAATTATCTGTACTCAAAACTGTAACCGGCATTGACAATTGTTCAATAACATTTTTTATTTCATGACAAATTGTTGATTTACCGCTTGCAGACTCACCTGTAACACCAATTAAAAGGCGTTTCGACGGCTTATTTATCAATCTTTTTGAAAATCTGTTTACAAAATCAGGGTTAACACTATTTATAATCGGATTCGGTTGTTTTTTGTCATATAAAAATATTTGTCTGAACTTTGTTTGGAGGTAAAACGCTAACAATTCACGTCCTGACTTTGAATTAAAATCCGGTTTATAGATTTTATCATTAGAATTTAATTCTTTTTTTATCAATAATTCCATATAATTTCCGTATAATTGTAGATATGAAGATATAATACACAAGAAAAAACTTTTTTGCTAGTGATATGAAATAATATTAATATTTTTAATCATTTGCACTTGTTAAAAAATTAACAAGCCCCTGCAAACCAAGCTTATAGCTATCAATTTTAAAACCTGTAATCTGTCCTACGCAAACATCAGCAAACATTGAATTATGTCTGAATTCTTCACGTTTATAGATATTAGAAATATGAACTTCAACTGTAGGAATTTTAACAGAAGTAAGCGCATCTCTAATTGCTACACTTGTATGTGTATAAGCTCCGGCATTAAGAATAATTCCGTCAAAATTTCCAAGAGCATATTGAATTTTATCAATAATTTCACCCTCATAATTGCTTTGAAAAATTTCAATATTAATACCCAGCTCAAACGAATACTCGTGAAGCTCCATTTCAATATCTTTGTAAGACTTTGAACCGTATTGTTCAGGTTCTCTGACACCTAACATGTTCAAATTTGGTCCATTAATAATAAGTATATTTAAATCTTTATCCATGCCGACATTATAATACAAAACAATAATTTTGTAAATTTTTGTTAATTTTTATAAAATAAATGTAACCAACTTGACATGCTTGTCATATCATGCAAGTACAAACTATCCCAAAATCTCCTCCCAAGATTATTGTTCAAGTCGCCAAAGTGTGACTTTTTTTTTGCTTGTAGAAATTATCAGAGATATGTAATGCCTAAATTCTTGTAATAATCTGTTCTATCTAATTTTCAGGCATTGAAATTTTAGACGAAACCTCTGCAACAATCCTTGAAATATCTGAACCGCCAACTGCAACTTCAAGAATCAATGGTGAATATATCAAAACAGTTTCTTTATATGCCATTGTTTCAATATCTATCACACTAAACTCGATGAAATCTTCACCTGTTGATAACAATTTACCATATTCACCACCGGTTGCCCAACGGATAAACATATATTGATTTTCATATTCTTGTAATTTTTCAACTAATTTCATATTTAATAACCTAATACCCTTACAAACTATATATTAATAATATTTTCCCTAAAGTCAATTAAACAGTAAATGTTTTCACAGAACCATCCTGATGGTATAAACCTCCGCCACAGACAGTTTCAACAACTTTCAAGACAACTTCACGAGGCGCATCAATTTGGTTCAATAAGAATTCTTGTCCGGTATGTTTAATCTTAAAAATACACTTTTGAGTTTGATCTGCCGGAATATACAGTGAAGCAATTTCATTTTCTAAAAGCCTTACCATTTCTTCTTCACGGTCTTTTGCATCTTTTATAATATCGTTATAATTTCCACGAAGCGCAATTATACGGTTAGAAAAAATATGTCTGCCATCATCTCTAAATAAAGCCTGCGGCTGGAAATTACATCTTGTGGTAAAGCTCATTTTGTGCCACAAAATATTTATAACTGCAGTAGATTTCAAAGAATCAGACTCCACATAAATATTTTGAGTCGTAACTCCACGAGAAGAAAAAGACTGCTTCAAATTATTAGAAACTAATTCAAGACAATCCACCATGCGTGAAAATATGTCATTTGTATTAACCGTAGAATGCTGATAATCCAAAAACTGTTTATACATATGCGAAGACACAACATCAACTCGTTCTTGAATAACTATATCTTTCTTTGTTGCAGTTTCTGAATTGTCAAAACTTTCAAAATTATTTAGCAATTTCTTTTCCTTTTTATACCATTTTTAGAATAAACATGTTTTCTTGTAAAGATTATATATTTTTTCGTTACAAAAAGGAATACATATACAAGATTATAAATATTGATAAAGATTTTAATAATACATTAAAAAGTTAATCATAACAGACATTTTGGGGTATAAGATAAGTAAAAAAAGCAATAATTAAGTTGGGGTTAAAACCCCAACGTTAATATTCAAACAAGCCGTTATTTTTTTACAACAAACTCTTGGTGAACTTTTTCAATCATCTTCATTGTATCTTCTTCACTATGAGTTTCAGCATATTTGTCAATAACTTTATTTAATTCTGCAGCAAGAGCGGGATTTTTTTCCAAAAATTTCATATCACTTTCTAAAGAATCCGAAGCAACTTGGGATTTACCAAGTGATGCCGCAGGCATATTAGCTAAATCCTTGATTTCTTTTGTATCTTGAGCCGGAACAGGAGCTTCCTGAGCAGGTTGAACTTCGCTTGGCTTTTGGATACCTTTAAAATTTACACTATTTAATTTGTTGTTGTCGATTTCTCTCATAGTATCACCTTACTTTCAGAAAATTTTTCTTTTTTAAATCATGTTCGTTTTTTGTTAGAAAACACCTAAATAAATTTTTTTGCTACTTTTTATAAAAAAAATTACAAAAATTTACATGTAATTCTTCAGTAGTTTTTCATGTTATTATGTATTATATAACATAAAAGGGTTTAATGCAAATTATGAATTTGAAAATTTTAGCAAAAAAATTATGGTGGGCAGCAACCGCTTTCAAAACAATTAATAACTTACCTGATTCAATTATTTTTGTAAATTCTGAAGGAAACATTACACGTTTTAATAAAAAAGCTCGTGAGGTATTTAACCTAAATGAACCTAAAGAAGATACCGTTATTGAATTCAACTGCATTGTCAGAAACGGAATGGATGCTGTAAGAACCTCGCTGGAAAGTTCTAAACCTGTTCTTGCAACTGCATATGTTGCAGGGAGAGAATTTTATGTAGAATTAAATGTTTCACGCTCAGGCTCTGGATATTGCATTAACCTGCGTGATATGACAAAACTTACAAATGAAATTGTAAATGATGATAAGACTTTAAAATTTAACAACGAAAAAAATGCTATGCTTGTTAAACTGGAAGGCGATATCAAATCCCCAATAACCTCTATTCACGGATTTTCACAAGGATTATTGGACGGGCTTGGCGGAACCTTAACAGAAAAACAGGCAAAATATGTAAAAATTATCAACTCAAATGCCGAAGATTTATACCATTTTGTTGATAAACTTTTAGAATTTTCAAATGCAGAATCTTCAATTTATCAACCTGATTACCATAACTTTGACATAGTTGAAGCAATTAAAACAGTTATCAAAGAATTTGAAGAAGTTCTTATTCAGAAAAAACTTAATATTGATTTTGATTACGAAATTCTTGAAAAACGTACCGGATATACTGATTTCAACGCAATCTCAAGAGCAATAAGAAATATCTTAGAAATTGCAATTTCAATGACAGAAACAGGATTTATTCGAATTAAAATTACAAATCTGAGTGAAGAAACTGCACAAAATTACAACCTTAGAGAAAACTTGAAATCGTACTTACAAATTAATATTCAAGATACCGGAGCAGGTGTTCCGAAAGAAGACCTCAAATATCTGTGCGAACCTTATGCACAATTAGAAAAAGGTAAAAAGAATTTCCTAAGAGCATTAGAACTTGGTTCTGCAAGTATTTTAATAAAGAGAGCAAACGGAATTATAGATATTCGTTCGGAATTAATGAAGGGTACTGAATATAACATAATTCTACCTATAGAAAAGGCATAAGATGAGCAGCGTAACTCTTAAAAATATAAAAAAAACTTATGATAATAATAAAACAGTTATCAACAATGTTAATCTTGAGATAAAGGATAAAGAATTTGTTGTTCTTGTCGGAGCATCCGGCTGCGGTAAATCAACTTTATTAAGAATGATAGCAGGCTTGGAAGATATTTCAAGCGGAGAAATTTTTATTGGCGACAAACAAGTTAACAATGTTCCGCCAAAAGATAGAGATATCGCTTTTGTGTTCCAAAGTTATGCACTATATCCGCACATGACAGTGCGAGAAAATATAGCATTCGGATTAAAAATGAGAAAAGTTCCAAAAGCTGAAATTGAAAAAAAAGTTCAAGAAGCTGCAGAAATTCTAAATCTTGGCGAATACCTAGACCGCAAACCAAAACAACTATCAGGAGGACAACGTCAAAGAGTAGCCTTGGGTCGGGCAATTGTCAGAAATCCAAAAGTATTTTTAATGGATGAACCGCTATCAAATCTCGACGCCAAACTAAGAGTACAAATGCGCTCAGAAATTAAAAAGTTACACGAAAAACTTCAAACAACATTCATCTACGTAACCCATGACCAAACAGAAGCCCTAACTATGGGTGATAGAATTGTTGTACTAAATAACGGAGATATTCAACAAGTCGACAGTCCTGATGAAATTTACAACAATCCTAAAAATACTTTTGTCGCAGGTTTTGTTGGATCACCGCAAATGAACTTCATTGAAGGAAAAGCTTTAGGTTTGGATGAAAACATTCTATACGGTATAAGACCTGAAAAAATGACAAACCCTGATGGTGAAATAAAATTGACCGTTAATATAGATATTTCAGAAATGCTTGGAAGCGAAAAAATTGCATACTTCAATATCGGGCAAAATAAGTGTTCTGCAAAACTAAACTCAGATTGTAATATTGGTAAAACTCTTGACTTATCAATGTCTTCAAAAGATTTTTATAAGTTTTCAATGCAAACCGGTGAACGAATTTTTTAAATTTCAAGCTATTCTTTAATTTGAGCAACACTTTGTAACAGTATGTAACAAATATATACTTTTTATATAAAAACTTGCAATTTTTTACTTAAAAATGTGTTTATTATAATGTAACGAGGTACAATCAAGAATCATGGTTGAGAAGACTGAACAAAACTTAAAAGTAATTAAAAGACAAAATGATGAGATGACAAAAGAAGTTGTTGAACAACGTCAGGACGCTCACCAGACAAATCCTATTGCAAGAAAGCTCTTGGACTTTAGCATTGCTAACAAAACCAACAGATTTTCAGTCAAAGATTTGTTTACACGATAGTCTCGCGTAGCACGGCTTTATGAGGGTCGACACGTACATAAATTTGTACGGTTTGTGAGGAGGCGAAACCTGATTTATCTCGTTACGCTTTTATAAGTAAAGAAACCAAAGTTTTAAAAATAAAATCCGCCAGTCCTTCCTTGTTGGCGGATTTTATTTTGTAATAATTACTTTTTCATAGATTTCAATGCCAAATCTGTTAGGCTTTTCCTTTTTCCATATACAAAGTTCTATAAAATATATCAATTCTGAATAATATTCATTGCTTAAAGTCATTTATTTATGTAATATTAAATTATGTATGAAATAAAAAAACAAATTTATCTGAATTTAACTAAAAATCAAAAATCTGCATTATGTAATTACTTAAGAGCTTTAGTTAAGAAATCCGCTGATTTATCGATTGATGAAATTTGGGAAAGCTTTGAAGCAGATGAAAAATATTATATCGAATTAAACTGCTCAAGATTTGAGTTTCTAGCTGAATTTATTGACGAAAACTGTTTTAAATCAGATACCCTAAAATACCTTAGAGAATGTAAAAAATACTACGAATACAAAGAAAAACAACGCCCAATAATTGAAGCGAATAAAGAATTTGAAAAAAAGAAGCGTAAATTTTTACAAGAAGTAAAAATGTCAAAAGAACCTCCAACAAAAAAACAGCTATATTATTATGACAAATTATGCAAAAAATATAATATAGAAAAAATTGAATTAACTTCAAAACTTGATGCTCGTAATGAAATTGATAAAATAATAACAGAACACGCACCGGCTAATTACTTTTCAGAGGAAGATGAATAAATTATGCAAATAAAAAATATTGTAAAAATTTTAACAGATGCAGGAATTGAAAAAAATGAAGCAAATATTGAAGTCAAACTTCTTATTGAACATTTTGCAGGCTATTCATCAACAGATTTGTTATTAGGAAAAACTTTAAACAGCGAACAACTGGAACTTATTACAGAAAAGGCAAAACTTCGAGCTCATACAAGACAACCTATACAACATATTATCGGTCTTGCAGACTTTATGGGAGAAAAATTCATCGTAAATCCATCTGTACTAATTCCCAGAGATGAAACAGAATTTTTGGTTCGAAAAGCGATTGAAGTTATTAACAATAACAAATTTATGAGTGCACTTGATATGTGTACAGGTTCTGGATGTATCGCATGTATGATTGCCAAACTGACAAATTGCCACATTATCGGTATAGATATTTCAACAGAAGCTCTCCATACGGCATTTAAAAATATGGAAAAGTTTGAATTATTTAATAAGGCATCCTTTAGAAAATCCGATTTATTTGCAAAAATAAGAAAAGATGAACGATTTGATATAATTGTATCAAATCCGCCATATATCCCGCAGACCCAAAAACAGACAATTCAAAAAGAAGTAACTTTTGACCCTGAACTTGCACTATATACAAATGATGAACAAGGATTGGAATTCTACAAAAAAATAACAACAGCAGCCAAAAACTTCCTTAACCCAAACGGTTATTTAATATTTGAGCTTGGATTGGGACAAAGTAATCAAGTTGCAAAAATTATGGAAGATAACGGATTCGTTGAGATTGAAATACTCAAAGACCTTGCAAATATAGATAGGGTCATTTCTGCAAGATATAAGAATTAAAAAACTTTTAGCTAAAATTGCGCCGCATAAAAATTTATGCGGCGCAATTTTATAATTATTAAAATAACTAAATTATCATTTTACCGTTTTCGTAAATCAATTTACCATCAGCAAATATTTTTCCGCCGTTTTTCATATTTTTAATCATATCCCAGTGCAAACCGGAAACATTTTTACCTCCGGTTTCAGGATAAGATGCTCCGACAGCCATATGGATTGCCCCGCCGATTTTTTCATCAAATAAAATGTTTCCCGTAATTTCCTGTATTTCATCATTCGTACCAATTGCAATTTCTCCGATACCATGAGAACCTTCATCCATATTAATCATTGCATTTAGGAAATCTTGTCCTTGTTCTGCTTCAGCTTTTACAACAAGCCCGTTTTCTATCCATAAATGTACACCATGGGCACTGTTTCCACGATAATTCTGTGGATAATCAAAATAAATTTCACCATTTATACCATCTTCAACAGGGGAAGTAAAAACTTCTCCATCCGGATAATTATTTAATCCGGAACAGCTAATCCATTTTCTACCCTCTACATTGAATTTAATATCTGTCTTTTCTCCAACAATATGAAGTTCTTTCACTTCATTTAAATAATTTGCCCAAGCAGTTTGTTTTTTATCCAACTCTTTAAGCTTTTCAACAGGGTCATCCAAATTCAAATAACAAGATTTGAATAAAAATTCAGAATACTCATCCAACGACATTTTTGCTTCCTGTGCCAAAGCATAAGTCGGAACATCTGCAATAACCCATTTTGCAGTCCCTTCTGCTGAACGTTTCATTAAAGTTTCTGACAATTGTTTTGTCGCTTTACCTCGTCTTGCAAGTTTTGATAAATCTGCACGTGCCATATTTTTAGTATTCAAAGGTGCACCAATTGAGATATATTTGTCTGCTTTTTCATATTCGAGTTTTGTCATCGGATCGATATAATCAAGTTGTTCATCCGTTGCATTTTTCAAAAACACTTCACCCAAATCACCAAAAGAAGTTCTGACAACAGGATTTCCCCCACGTTCCAATACTCTTTTATAAACAGCTTTTACCAAATCTTTAGCATGAATACTTTCCGCTCTTATAACAACCAAATCACCTTTTTGAACATCAGTTGAATAATCTACAAGTACTTGAGCATACTTGTCCCAAATAGTTTTTTGCATAATTAAACCCTCTTTCTTTTTGAAAGTATTTTATTATACTTAATTATGTTTGTAAAGGGTAAAAAAACTCATTTATTTAAGTTACACACCATGACCAGATATAATAAAAAAAGAATGAAAAGGGGTTCTTCACCCCTTTCCATTCTTTAAATGAACAAAAGTCAGTATTTTTAACTGATATATAATATAAACCCATTTTTTTGCTATATTTTCATAATTCCTGAATTTTGTTACAAATTTAAATATGGTTTTATTTACACTATTTCTTTCCTGATTGAATATAACTGAGAATTGCTCCACCGATTTCTTCATTAGGGTCAAAGAATTGGTTTGGATTATTTGGTTTCAAAGAATTTTTTATAAGCATTTTTACTAACGGACCAAAAGCATCCGGAACTTGTGTTTTTCTATAAATTCCTGCCAAAAAAGTTTGAATATTCGGAGACTCAGTATCATTAAAACGAGCAAAAACAGGATACAATTTTTCAATCCCTTTTGTTCCGTTATCAAGCATTTTGTCCATTATATAAAGGGTTTCCGTTATTTGCCCCTCATGATTTGAATTAGCAAGAATATTTGTCAAATAAGGAACAGCCTGTTCTTTTTGCTTAACAAAATAATCTACTTCCGCTTCATTAAACACACAATAATTCCTCTCCGGAGTTGGCAAACTACAGTTTGCACAAAGATAGTACGGATAACAATTTTGAGATTTTATATTTGATTGTACTGCTTGAATTTGCATAAAATTTCCTCTTAAATTATAAACTTTTGATACAAAACCATAATTAGTAACAAATATTTACCCCTGTGCGATAGTCTTTGAAACCAAACCTTGGTTAGTAACAATATTTACCCCCTATGAGTATACGAATGGCGGACCATTTTTGACTTCAAACAAAATATTTTCAGCCATAGTTTTTAATTCTTCTTGAGAACGATTTCCGCTGTCTGCTTGTCTATAAAATTCTTCCACCAAAGGTTTTATCGCAGAATCTTTTTTAGATTTAAAATTTCTTAATTCTGTTGAAACCAAGCGTTTTTGTAATTCCAATTCTGTTTCTGCATTAATCTTTTTAACCTGAACTTCTTTTATTGCATCACCTGCAAGCTTTCCACCATAACTAACCGCAGTCAACCCTGTAATTCCATAGAACAGATATTTGAATTGCGGATTATTGGTATCTAAAAGCCAATTATAGAAAAATGCTCGATAATCTTCCACAAAGGAGTTAAATGCCGGTCTGGGAGTGCCGTCTCCTGCATAATTCGGATTTGCTTTTGTTGTAGAAGTTTTCAACTTTGTCAAAATTTTATCTAAAAATTCATCCTTTTCAGCTTTTGCCCATTTTAAAGCATCAGTCTGCCTTTTAATAAAATCTGTCAAATCTCCTGCGCCATCATCAATTGACATAAATAAATGTTCCAAAATATCTTTATCTCTTTCTTTGGAAACCTCTTGAGAATCTTTTACAATTTTTTCAATTATATTTTTAGTATTATTAATTCCTTCCTGTAAATACCCTTTACTTTTTGAAAGATTTTTAAGCGAAAGCATACCTAATCCGATAATACCTGCAAATGTTCCTAATCCAAGCACAATATTACCAATAGTTTTGCGTTTTTCATTGTTTTTACTCGCATCATCTTTTGCCGTAAACGGAATTTGAGCAGGTTTCTTTATTCCAAATATCGGCAATTCTTTATTATCGTCCGACTTTATATACTTTTCAAAATCAAAAGTGTATTTTGCAAGCATACTTCTAATTATTTGCATTTTCCCTGAGAAAGATTGAGTTTCAACAGAAATCAAATTTTCTTGAAGATTTTTTTGAATATTAGCTTCTTTACGTTTAACCCAAATATCTTTATATCCGTCAAAAAAAGTTTTTCCCATAAACGCCATTGCTGATAATGTTAAAACTCCCGCACCTGCGATAAAAGTTTTTTTATTTGGATTTTGGACAAATTGATATACTAATTGATGAGATTCTTTGCTCAACTGAACATTGCGAGTTACGGCAGGAAGCCATTTTTCCTTTGGCAAATCCTTTGCAATCCTTGCACTGCGACGGGCGAACCCCGTAATCACCGCAATTGATGACATTACTCCAAGTGCTATTGCACTTAACGGAACAAGTTTTTTATCAACTATTTTACTGTCATTATATAATTCTTCAGGCATTGAAATCCTATCAGAAATTAAATAAGTATCTTTTGTTCTGCTTAAATCATTTTCTTTAACATAGGTATTTACCAAAACACCTTCTTTTGTTGTAAGGTTGTTTCTTTTTTGTAAACTGGTTAAATTTCTGTGTTGTCTCTGATTTTCCGCATCTTGTAACGGATTAATGTTCATCTTTTTTTATTCCTTTTTCGTTTTGATTTTTGAGTTTTTGTGCAAGCTTATGAATAAATGTTTTAAGTTCAAACGTGCGCTTAGCTTCATCTATTTTCTTTTCTTCTTCAGTAGTTTCATCAGCACCGAAAATAAAGAATATTGATTTCAGTTTCTTTTTTATACCGGCTGTAAATTTGGAGATTTTCTCATTAATAGAGGCTTTCAACTCTCCATATACTGCCACTAATTTATCAGAAATTTCTGCAAATTTTTGAGAGATAGTTTGTGCAAAATTAGCAATCGTATTCGGCAAATTTTGAATAACTGTCAGAACTTTTACTATTACATTGTTAATCAAAAAATTAATTGGCTTAGCAACAACCATAGGCATATTTTTTGTGATTATAGCCGATAAATCCATCAATCTTTGATGAGTTGATGCAATATTTTTTTGGAAAGCTGCTAAAGCATCCAGTCGATTTTGCTGTGCTAATTTTGCCTGTTCCGCCGCATGTTTTTGAGCTCTTAACATTGCACCAATTGCAGCACACTGATTATATGTCATTTCACCGACATTTCTTGGAATATCACGTTTCGTAGTAGAATTTCCGCCTGCCATACCGTTACATATCGGACACGCACCTAATGGTAACCCATGAGGACATGTTCCTACTTTTGCACTATGTGAATGTACTGTACCTGCTCCGATTGACATTAAAAAATCCTCTTAAAACAATTTAGAGGACACCAAAGAAGAAATTATGTGTTATATCTAAATGCTCGTAGATAAAACATTTTCCTTGAGTGTTCCGGCTATTACGGCTGCGGCACAGCTGAAGATATTCACTTCATTTCCTCTTTATCTGATGGTAATTTAAGCAAAAAGACATGTCAAACTAAAAGTTAAATATTAACCAACATTGTTACAAAATAATTTGCTAATTTAAATTAACACTGTATGTTGGGATAAAAACCCAATCATACAGTGTACATTTCTTTTTTATTTTCCTAATGCGTTAGCTTTTTCAGTTGTTTTTGCAATCACATCATAGAAAAATTCATCAGAATGACGTTCTTTCATTTCAGTAATTCCAACAAATGTGCAACCGCCCTTTGTTGCAACATTATCAATAAGAGTTTGAACCGAAGTTTCCCCTCTGTTAAACACCATTTGCGCTGAACCTAATGCAGTTTGAGTTGCTAAAGTAAGGGATTTATCATATTCCAACCCCAATTTTTCACCTGCTCTTGCCATATCTTCAATTACCTGATAGAAAAATGCAGGACCAGAACCAGAAATTGCAGTTACTATATCAATTTGAGATTCCTCAACAGTTATACATTTGCCCAACTGAGATAACAAGCTTTCGATAAGTTCTATATCACTATCAGTTGCTTTTATACCCTTACAAACTCCAAACATTCCAAGTTTTACCAAAGCCGGAGTATTCGGCATTACTCGAATTACTGAATTATCGGGAATATATTTTTCGATTTTATTCAAAGAAACACCTGCAGCAATTGATACTACAAGTTTTTCAGATGACACAACACTTTTAATTTCATCTAACACAGCCTCAACTGTGTTTGGCTTTGTTGCAATAAATATAATATCAGAAGATTTTACAAGTTCCATATTATCAGAAATAACAGTTATACCAAGTCTTTCGGAAGCTGATTTTGCAATTTCAGGATTTATTTCAGAACCCGTTACTGAATATTTTTCTGCCAGTTCAGATGTCCCAATTCCGCTTATAATAGCACCTGCCATTTTACCGCATCCTATAAAACCTATATTTTTCTTCATAATATTTAACCATTCCCTTCGTTATTTGTTGACTAATTAATTTGTTTACTATAACATTTGAATTATACGACAAATAAATAGTAAAAGGAAATAAAAAATGAGACGTACACTAGAAGGAACAAAAAGAAAAAGACAAAATGTAAGTGGTTTCAGAGCAAGAATGGCTACTCCGGGCGGACGTGAAGTTATCAACAGACGTAGAGCTCGTGGTCGTCATAAAGTTGCTATCACTGCTAAAAACCGTGCATAATTAAACTTTCGGTTAGTGGTTCTCTCCAATAACCTCATTCACGGTAACAACTTGCAAATTGAAATGGAAACTATATGTTACCAAAGCAATATCGCTTAAAAAACAGATTAGCATTTAAAGCTACATATAAAGTTAAAAACTCCTCCCATTCGGGTGGAGTAACTTTGTTTGCAGGAATTGAAAAAAAAGAAGATTTCCCCACAAAAGTTGGCTTTGTTGTAAGTAAAAAAGTACATAAGCGTGCAGTTAAACGCAATAGATTAAAAAGACTTATGAGAGAAAGTTATAGACTTTTATTAAAAGAAAATCACCTCGGGAACTCTCAAAAATACTTATCCCTTATTTTTGTCGGCACAGATAAAGCTCTAGGTAAAAATTTTCACGAAGTTAAGTCAAACATAAAAAAACTTCTGGAAAGGATTTAGTATGCTTGAAGGTATCTATGTTGACAATATAATGATGCACTCAGAAACCCGTGCATACCCTATAGAGCCCCAAATTACGGCAGGCTTGACCGTTGGAACTCAGTCATTTTATAAATACGCACTTAGAGAATCTTCCTACCCAACGTTAACTCTCGCCTATGAGCTTTCTGATAACAATGGAAATATCGTTCCTCCCGGACATTATGAACTCGCATTATCTGATGAAAAAGATTTCTTAATCTTAATCCAATCTAAAAAAGCAATAGCAATAATTCCAGTTTTTAAGGTCGAAATTGACATGTCTCAATACGAAGAAGTCAGAGATAGAAAAACTTTAAAAAACAAGAAAAAAGAAGAAAAACAAATAGCACAAACCAACAGAAAACGTGAAAAAGCAGGTATGCCTCCCGTAAATGAAGAAGAAGACATTTATCAAGAAGCTTCTATTGAATACATTCCTTCAGGCTCATACTACCTTATTCGTTATGAACGAGGAGACGTCAAAGCTTGGGGTGCAATTAAGGGATAGGAACATATCCTACGCACAACTTAAACAAGACTATTTATGAAATAATCTATGAAAAATTCGGGAAGTTAATGATTTACGTTCTCCAGCGTATAAAATTCTTTCGGCATTATCAATACGTTCGACATTATGTTTATATGCAGTATACCAATTCCTTACAATTTCTTTAGGTCTATGGGTAGACGGACCTGAAATACTTTCCAAAATCTTATAATAATTTATATATTCTTGAGGAAGTTTTCCTTTTGCGCCACGGGTAATAAGCATTCTATCAGCAATAGCGCATCTTGCTGCACTTATAGTTCTGTATATTTTCATATTATTCTCCAAGCCTTTTTCTAATGGGGTAATGAGGTAAAAAAGCGGGTTTTCGCAATGAAAACCCGCAAAATTTTAAATTAGTGGCAGCAGCAGCTGCAAGATCCACATTCACAACCTAATGATTGTAATGCTTCTTCCATACGAACTTTAATACGTCCGTCTACTGCAATACCTTCACCGGTTTTTTCAGAAATTAACAATGGGTTAATATCCAATTCATCGATGAAACTAAAGTCGTGAACTAATTGAGATAATCTCAATAGAGTTTCTTGAATTTGATCCATCTGAGCCGGTGTTGTACCTCTTGCACCTTCTAACAATTTATATGCTTTTACTGATTTAATCATTTCAGCAGCATCAACGTCAGTCAACGGAGCAATTCTGAAAGTTACATCTTTCATAACTTCAATAAATACACCACCTAAACCGAACATCATCATCGGACCATATTGAGGGTCTGTTGCAATACCGCAAACCATTTCACGGTTACCTTTAACCATTTCTTGAATGATTACACCTTCAAGACCGTCAATCAAGCCTTTTTCAGTAAGCTTGCTGATTAAGTCTTGGTATTCAGCTCTAAGTTGAGCTTCTGATTGAATGTTAACTCTTACACCGCCAACATCAGTTTTGTGTGAAGTTGTTTTTGAAGTCATTTTCATAACTACAGGGTATCCGATTGAATTACCGATTTCAACAGCTTCATCTTCTGTAGTTGCAAAACCTGATTTACATACTCTGATACCGTAAGCATCAAGAACATCAATAGATTCACGAGTTGTAAGTTGTGCTCTGCCTTCTGCCAAAGATTGTTTAATAATTTGTTTTGCTTTTTCTCTGTCTACATCGTAAACAGGAATTTTGCCTTCAGGTCTTTCCATCCATTTTCTTTGTTGGTTAAGTCTGTTAAATCCATCTGCAGCTTCTTCTGCATACATAAAGAACGGCATATTAACATCCATTTCAGACAATGATGTAAAGAAGTCTGATTTAGTCATAAACACACCAATAACAGGTTTTTCAGGATATTGAGCTTTAATTTCCATAACAGCTTTAGCTACATCAATATCTTTCAAACCTAAGAATGGTAAGTAAATTACCATAATCATATCAACATTTTCATCTGCAATAACTGTTTTTAATGTTTCTTTGTAGTGTTCAATCGGAGCTGATGCAATCATATCGATTGGGTTTTTAACTGATGCAGCAGATGGTAAGAAACTTCTTAATGTTTCTTTTGTTGCATCTGTAATTTGAGCCATTTGCATACCATATTCACAAACTGCGTCAGTTGCCATAATACCAGGACCACCTGAGTTTGTAATAATAGCTACTCTGT
>CAZUKK010000003.1:0-111759 GCA_964620875.1 uncultured Clostridium sp. | reverse complement strand
GTGGCGACATGGCCAAGTGGTAAGGCAGAAGCCTGCAAAGCTTTTATCCCCCAGTTCGAATCTGGGTGTCGCCTTTTTAAATTATAAATTCACAGTTCTTTTTAAGAACTGTTTTTTATTAGCTATAATAACTTATAATTTAAAAATTATATGTTGAATTAAATTTATTATTATTATATATTTTTTGTGTAGGTCTTAATTTATTATAAAGGGGAAAAATATGAGAATTAATGCAATTACTTCTTCTGCAAAAATGTTATCACGTGCACATTCTGCGTCAGAAAAAAAACCTAATTTCACAGGTCTTTGGGGACAAGAAAAAAGAGAAGAACATGATGATACATATTATTCACAAGCTTTTGAAACAGATATGGGTTCAAGTTATTTAGTAGTAACAAAGGAATATCACCCGTTTAAAAATGAACCACAAAAAAATATTGATGCACAAGTAAAAGCAAATTCTTTTGTCAACAATAAAGAAGCAACTAATTATGATCCTGTTAGCCGTTATTCTGAACAAAAAGTTGAAGTAAATAAAGAACTTCCGTTTACAGAAGAAGAATACAGGGATTATAAAGCCAGAAAACTTTTATCAGTTGATGAATTGAAATTTGAAGATGCCCTTAAAACACTAGGACTTTATGATGCTTTAAACGTAAAACCTCGTTAATAGAATAAATAACAAATAAAAAAATGAGGCATAAAGCCTCATTTTTTTTATAAAATCGTCAAGATTAAGACTTTAAAACTTTTTGATAAAATATTCATCACAAGCGTATTACAATATTCGAATATTTATATAGTTAGAATAGATGTTTAGCATATAAATGTTCTGTTTATTTTATTTTCTGCTAAATAATGAACCATCTCACGAAATTCATAAAGTTCTTGTCTTTCAGCCTCTGTAATAAATTTCTTTGGTTCTACAAAAGTTTTGTTAATTTTGTTTTTAGCCAAATATTGTACAAACTCTTTAAACTCATTTCCGGTAATATTATTTGGATCATAACTAATAAGATGTGAAAGAACATCCTTCTTAAGTTTCGGAACTCCATTAAAGTTTTGACCATAATTCTGCATAGATACTTTTTGTACTTGCATAACACATATCCTTTTTATTATAAATGTCGAAAACGAGAGTTGTCTTACTCGTTAATTCACTACCGCTCTATAAAAAAGAGTAGGGGATACAAGCACCTATCTTTTTATGGTGTCGGTTAAGGTTACTGGTTTAGAGAACCTTTTAACAAGAAAATTGTAGCAAAGTTAGGCAATAAATGCAATGTTTATCATAAGATTGTGTTGGTTATGAAATGCTCAACACAGGAGTATTATAATATGAGAATTGTACTAGGATTAAATATTAATTAAACTATGTTATAAATTTTAATCGTATTTATTAATAATGCTGATTTCACGAATCGTTTTTATATCACCCTCTTTGTTCACATATCTATATGCTCCGCCACTAGCAAAGCATTGATTTTTATGAAGTTTAATAAGCTGATTGTCTACATAATTGTCATTGTAATCAATATATACCAAAACACCATTATATCTGCATGAATTAATTAATTTGTCATATTGAAAATCGAAGCGAGGACAAACATGTGCAAGGACACCCTTATCTAACACTTGAAAGATTATTGCTTGCGTTTCAGAAATACAAGCGGGATTTTTTTGTGCAAAACAAGCATTTGTTGCTAATAATAAAAACCCTAACAATATTATCTTTTTCATAAATAGACCCCTAATTTATAATAAATGTTGACAACGAGAGTTGTCTTGCTCGTTCGCGTTTAACGGGTCTTCGGTTGCCGTCTGCAATGGCTTTGCCATTTTTCCGTCAAGCCTATGCCCTCAGCTCACTCGCGCTGAACTCGTAATCACTCGTTAACTCACTACCGCTATATAAAAAAGACTAGGGGACAAGCCCCTATCTTTTTTATGGTGTCGACGGCGAGAGTTGAACTCGCACGGGTTTCCCCACACGCCCCTCAAGCGTGCATGTCTACCATTCCATCACGCCGACATCTTAAATTAATTCTAGCATAAAAATTCCTTAATATACAACCATAAATGATTTAAGCATTCTGCCTGCACCATCACCTTTTAAAGAAACTACTTCAATTTTATTTTTATAGTTCATTGATGTAGAACTTCCGCCATCAAATGCCATTGCTCTATCTAATTTATAATCATTACATAATTTTTGAACTTCATATAAATCCATCGGGTTTTCATCCGTAATAATAAATATATGACATTCATCATTGCCTTTTATACCAATAATTGTTCTTGATGTTTTGTGTAAAACCGATGCAGATTCTCTAACAACTTCACCATCCGCATTTTTTACAATAAACCCTTCTTCTTCCATTTTCAATTGAGGCAAAATCAATGGACCACCTTGAGCTGAAGTAATTAATGCACATCCAAACGGCACTTCTGCTTTATGAGAAACTATTGCATATTCAAATTTGTTACCGCATTGCATAACTCTAAATTCCGAACGATTTAAAATCGTATTCATATTTCTTCTAAAAAACGGGTTTGCCAACAAAGAGTTATTAAACATCGGATCAGCAGAAGTCATTCTATCCGTAACAATGTAAGAAATTGTTTTTCCGTTTTTAGGATCAAAAAATCCTGCATTTACAGTTAATACTCCCTTTGATTTTGTATGAGCTTCTCTATTTGTAATCAAATCCTCTGATGTTATAAATTTAATTTTCTTTTTAACCTTCTCACCCTTCAGAATAATATGATAGACTCCATCATTCTTATCAATATTAATATCACTCGCAAAAACCGGTGAAACTGTTAAAATAGTCAAAATAAAAACACTTAATAATTTTAAAATTTTCATACTATAAATCCCTTAATTTATAAAATACACATATTGCAATTGTAAAAGCTATTATTGGAAACACTGACGTAATATAAGGTGATAAAATTTCTTTTTCCGCCAACAAATCAAAAAACGGCAGAGTGATATAATAACAGAATATACATCCGATTGCTATAGTAAAACCTACAAGTCTTTGTTCTCTAGGTTTGCTAAATCCTAATAAACATCCCAATATTGCAAGTAATATACATATTAACGGATGGAAAAACCGTTGTAAGTATTTATTTAATGTTCCGTGATATTCTTCCGAAAGATTTTCTTTTTTTAATAACTTAACATATTTTCTTAAATCTTTATTATTAATATCTCGCTCTTTAACATTTGAATAATTCATAAGAGTATATGCATTGGTTGCAGATTCACCATTTAAAATATTCATTTTATCAATATGCTGAATATCAAAATATATACCGTCATTTGAAATTTTATAATTGGTAATATCATTTAAAACCCATTTATCATCATATGCGTATCCTGTTTTTGCAGAATAAATATTCGATAACTGGTGAACATCTTGATAAACATGACTTGAAAAATCAAGTACCATGACATTTTGTAACTCTCGTTCGGTTGATTTTGAAACAACAACAGCCATTAAAGGATGTCCTGTTTTGTCTTTTTGAGTATAAATATACTGAGCTGTGTGAAGATACCCTTTTATTGCTCTCATTTTTTCGGCAGCCATCGGAGTTCCTTTGTCCCCTGTTAAAAAGCATAAAAAAGTAAAAATTATACTAAGAACAATTACAGGTGCTACAATTCTCGGAAAAGACATCCCTACAGCTCTAAATATTGTTATTTCAGAATCTTTACTCATTTTATCAAAAGTAAATAACGTTCCTAAAAGTAACCCTACAGGAAAAGCTTTATCTAAAATTTTCGGCAATTCATAAAATAATAATAATATTGCTGTTTTATAACTATATTCACCGGCAAGAGCACCTTTTATTGTGTTTAAAAGAATTTCCGGAGCAATCCAAACAATCGTAAAAAGCAATATAGCAACTAAGGATGCTAATGTTACCTGACTGAACATATATTTGTCATAAATAGTTATTTTAGGAAATTTAAAACTCATTATAATGTAAAGTCCTTTCCTAAATAAAATTCTTTTGCAACAGGGTTAACAGCAACCTCATTACTTTTACCTTGAATTTTAATTTTACCGTCAAAAATTACATATGCCCTATCTGTAATAGATAATGTCGCTTTCGGGTTGTGGTCAGTAATCAATACACCTAAACCTTTATCCTCTGACAATTTTCTAATATTATCCTTAATTTCACCAATCGCAATTGGGTCAATACCTGTAAAAGGTTCATCTAACAGAATAAAATCAGGACTTGCAGCAAGCGCTCTGGCAAGTTCAACACGACGTCTTTCTCCACCTGATAAAGATATTGCAGAAGCTCCTCTCAATTTTGCAACACCAAATTCTGCCAATAATTCTTCTAATTTTCGCTTCTTTTCATCTTCGGTTAATTTATCATTCATTTGAAGAACAAGTTTAATATTTTCTTCAACAGTCAAGCTTCTAAAACTTGAAGCTTCTTGAGGAAGATATCCGATACCTGCTTTTGCTCTGACATGCATTGGCCATGATGAAATTTCTTGTCCCTCAAGCAATATACTACCTTTATTTGGTTTAACAAGACCAACAACCATGTAAAATGTAGTAGTTTTACCTGCACCGTTTGGCCCAAGTAAACCAACAACTTCACCTTTATTTATACTAAAAGATACATCATTTACTACACTTCTATCACCGTATATTTTAATCAGATTTCTAGCTTCTATTCTCATCTTATCCCCTTACATTCTTATTTCATTTTACTTGAAAAAAACATATATTGCAAACTGCACAACCTAAAAATTATATTTTTATAAAAACATTAAGGATTGTAAAAATTCACTTTATTCATGTTATACAGGAATAAAAACGGGGATTATATAACATGTACACTAACTTTTTCTTTTTCTTTATTTTCTCCTACACAATAACCTTTTACCGAAAGCCGTAGCAACGGCTATTTTTATTTGTTAATTTATGGCATATATTTATTCCTTGTGATAATATTAAAATATGGAAAGACTTGAATTTATTAACGCAAAGCGTATTGTTATTAAACTTGGTACAAATGTTTTGAGAAATGACGAAGGCTATGTTTCATTACCAAGGGTTTATACATTTATTGAAGATATAGCAAATCTTGTAAAATCAGGAAAAGAAGTTATTGTAATAACTTCCGGAGCTGTTGGCTTAGGCAAAAAACGTCTCGGACTCGAAAACACTACAGGAACTGCCTTAAAACAAGCCTGTGCTGCAATTGGTCAAGGAAAATTGATGTCAATTTATGAAAATGGTTTTGACACATACGGATTGACCGCTGCACAAATTCTTTTAACAGAAGACGATTTTTCTGTTCGTGAAAGATATCTAAGCTTAAGAACAACATTAAACAAATTACTTGAGCTTGGTACAATACCTATTATTAACCAAAATGATACGGTTACAACACTTGATATTTTGCCAAGATTTGCACATGAAGATATGCAAGTTTGTTTTTCCGATAATGATAAACTTTCTGCCCTTGTTGCGAGTGAATTGGATGCAGATTTATTGATAATTTTGTCTGATGTTGACGGTTTGTATGATTCAAATCCAAAAACAAATCCTGAAGCTAAACTTTTAAAAGAAATAAGTGAAGTTAATGATGAAGTTATTGCAATGGCATGCGGAGTATCTGACGGCGGCAGAGGCGGTATGGAAACTAAATTAAAAGCAGCTAAAATGGTAACTCGTTACGGAGCTAAAGTCCTAATCGCCAACGGAAAAAAACCATATATTATTAAACGAATATTTGGTGGCGATGATGTTGGAACAATGTTTTTACCTCAAAAAGAAAACCTCTCCGATAAAAAACGTTGGATTGGCTATGCCACAAATATTGTGGGTAAAATTATAGTAAACGACGGAGCTAAACAAGCATTAATTGAACAAGAAAAAAGCTTATTGCCAATTGGTGTTGTAAAAGTTAAAAATTCATTCAAAAAAGGAGATGTTATTTCTATTTTGGATTCGGACGGAAATGAATTTGCTCGTGGTATTGTTAATTATGACTCTGAATCTTGCAAAAAAGTTATCGGAAAACATTCTGATAATATTGTAGAACTTTTAGGTTTTAAAAATTACGATGCAATTATAACAAGAGATAATATCACAATTTTATAAATTAGGTGAAAAATGGAAAATAATTTTATTGATATTGCAAAAAGTGCAAAAGAAGCATCTTTAAAAATTGCTGAATTGAATACTGACATAAAAAATCTTGCATTAAACAAAATAGCTGAAGCTTTTGAAAAAAATAAACAAGATATCTTTAATGCAAATAAACAGGATTTAGCTGATGCGGAAATATTAGTAAAAAATGGTGAAATTACTCAATCAACATTCAACCGTTTAAAATTAGATGAAAATAAAATGCGTGATATGATTCAGGGAGTTTACGATATTGCAAATTTGCCTGACCCTATTGGAAAAACTCTGTTAAAAAGAGAATTAGATAATGATTTAATTTTAGAAAAAGTTTCATGTCCAATCGGTGTATTAGGAATCATTTTTGAAGCAAGACCTGATGTTATTTCACAAATATCATCTCTTGCAATAAAATCATCTAATGCAGTAATCTTAAAAGGCGGCAAAGAATCAAAAAATACAAATAAAAAGATTTTAGAAATTATAAACAAGGCACTAAATGAAGTTCCTGAATTTCCAAAAAATGTTATTCAACAAGTATTTTCTCGTGATGATGTGGGAGAAATGCTGAAATGTGATAAATATATTAACTTAATTATACCTCGTGGCGGAAATAACTTGGTTAAATTTATAAAAGAAAATACAAAAATTCCGGTACTTGGACATGCAAACGGTATTTGTCATATTTTTATTGATGATTCTGCTGATATTGATACCGCTTCACGTGTTGTAATCGATGCAAAAACACAATACCCTAGTGCATGTAATGCCGTAGAAACACTTTTAATCCATAAAGATTTTCAAAAGTCAGATGAACTTCTTGCATCTTTACAATTATCAGAAATAAAATTAATTCCAAATCCCGAAAACTGGGATATCGAATATGGTGATAAAATTTTATCGTATAAATTTGTAAATTCTGTTGACGAGGCAATTTCTCATATAAATACTTATGGCTCAGGACACACAGATTGCATAATAACAACAAATTTAAATAACGCCGAAAAGTTTATGAATAATGTTGATTCGGCAGGAGTTTATTTAAATGTATCAACACGATTCGCTGACGGTTTTAGATACGGATTTGGTGCTGAAGTCGGAATATCAACAAATAAAACTCATGCCAGAGGTCCTGTCGGGCTTGAAGGTTTAACAATTTATAAGTATAAATTGACAGGAAACGGACATATTGTTGATGAATATTCAAAAGGTTTAAAACATTTTCATCATAAAGATTTAATCTAATTTTGGATAATTAGGGTTTCTCCAAGGTTCATCCGGCAATATATAACGAAGTTTTACCAATAAATAATCATTATCTCCGTCTTTAATACGTTCGGTATTAAGACATTCAAATTTTGAACTTCTTGGAAATACAACTTCGTCAAGATTACCAATATCACCTGTTCTTGAAACTCTTGCTCCTGACGGGATTTCTATATCATAAGTTACCCCCCTGCCATTTGGCAAATAAGTGTTTGCGTAATTAATATCAGATGTTGCATAAGCATATTCTTTCATATTAATTACATCGCCTTTTTTGACATCTAAAAGTTTCAAATATTGCGGATAATCAGAGAAAAATTCAGGTTTTTCTCCAATACATCTGAAAACTCTCATTTTTTCAGTTGTCGGTTTTAGCTCTTTAAATTCCATATCTGTTTGGGTTATCATCTCACGTGGGGTTAAATCTAAACCCATAAATTTTTGATTCATATGTTCAGGATATGGACTTAAAATAAAGTGATGATTTATACCATGCAATTGTCCGTGCAAATCAACACAAAGCTTATTGCTTTGTTTTATAACTTTTTCATCAAGTGCACTTGCCCAATATTGATAACAATATTGAGCCTTTGGCAACAATTCTGTTACTTCCTTTTTCGAAATTTCTTCTTCCGATTTGCTTATACTTGCCAAGTTCTCTTTTTTAGGAATTATAGACCCTAACATTGATAGAATTTTACTATCTGCATTTTTACCATGTATATTCATAATTAATTTAAAAATTCTCAGATAGAAAAATTGCCTTTTTTATGTATTTGTTAAAGTTTTTTGTTTATATTCAACTAAACATTTTGCAAGTTGATCAGGACAGCTTGTTGTTTTTCCGCCACAAGTAATACCTTGAAGTTTTTGGATTACATCATCAATATTCATTCCTATAATTAAACTTCTTATACCTTTTAAATTACCATTACAGCCGCCAAAAAATTCAGCATCAACTACAACATTATCTTTAACTGCAACTTGCATAAATTGACAACAAACACCTGATGTTTGAAATTGTATAACTTCTGCTTGTTCAGACATATTTAAATCCTTTCAATATTCTTTTAAATTAAAAAGGCAAATCACAAGGTTTGCCTTTTAATTTAACTTTTTATAATTTTAAATTAATTTTTCTTTAAAAAATCAGGAACATCTAAATTTATAGATGGCATTTTTGGAAAATCAAAACTGTTTGATGTAGATGAAGATGTTGTTGTTGATTTTCCTTGGAAATATTCAGCAGCCGACATTTGTGGCATATTAATTGAATTTTGGTTAGATTTTTCACTAAATCCTGTTGCAATTACAGTAATTTGAATTTCGTTTTGGAATGCTTCATTAATTGCTGTACCAATAATTACATCTGCATCATCTTTAACAACATTGTTAATAATGTTAGTAGCATCATTAATTTCGTATAATGTCAAGTTTGAACTTCCTGTAATATTAACAATAATACCGGAAGCACCATCAATAGAAGATTCCAAAAGTTGAGAATTAATAGCCATTTCAGCAGCCTTAATTGCTCTGCCTTCACCTTGAGCACGACCAATACCCATCAATGCTGTACCTGAATCTTTTACAACCTTTCTGACATCTGCAAAGTCAATATTTATCATACCAGGAATTGTAATAATATCAGAAATACCTTGAATACCTCTGTATAGAACTTCATCAGTTACACAGAAAGCTTCTCTTAATCCTATTTGACGTTCTACAACTTGAAGAAGTTTGTCATTTGGAACAACAAGGATTGCATCAACATATTTTTTAAGTTTTTCAATACCTGCTTCAGCTTGAGACATTCTCTTTTTACCTTCCCAGCAGAAAGGTTTTGTAACAAAAGCAATTGTTAAAATACCCAAATCTTTGGCAATTTGAGCAACAATAGGAGCTGCTCCCGTACCTGTACCGCCACCCATTCCGGCAGTAATAAATACCATATCAGCACCTTCTAATGCTTTTGTAATTTCATCTTTAACTTCAATCGCTGCTTTTTCACCGGTTGAAGGGTCTCCGCCTGAGCCTAAGCCTTTTGTTGTTTGAATACCAAGTTGCAATTTATTTTGAACATTACTATATGTCAAAACCTGTAAATCGGTATTCATAAGCCAAAAATCAACACCTGCAAGTTTAGCTTTTATCATTCTGTTAACGGCATTTCCACCGCCACCGCCGACACCTACAACTTTAATTCTTGTTGGATTTATATTTGATCTTTGGTTATTATCATAATTTGATATTATATTTTCCATTGTTCCTCCTACGTATGCTATTTATACCATTATATAATAAAAATTTAACTTTTCACGTATTTGAATATTTTGTAATATTATTTACAATACCCAACATCGTATTGTTTTCCTTTGTACTCATAACATGTTGATGCACAAAGTCTTCCTCTTAAAGTTTTACCGTTAACTTGTATTTCATGAGGGTTTGGATTTGTACATCCAGGCGGTTTTGCAATAATTTGAGGGGGACAAAATCCTGTTGCACCTAAATCCATCATTTTTTCTAATTTTTTTTGGTCAACACTACCTCCACCTTTATGGCTTTCAGCATCACGCAAAATGGACATTGCTATTGAATCCAATTGACTTTTTGTAGAAGAATTAACATTTGGTGATATATTCATTTCTGTATTTGGACTATTATTTTTTCTTGGCGGTTGTGCATAATTTGGTTCTGGCGAATCTATATGTTTATAAATTCCATTGTATTCAGGTTTTGGTTTTTCAGGCATTATCGGTGCTCCCGGCATATTTATTACATCCGCCAATGCAATACCTCCTGCTAAAATTGCCGTTGATAATACTGTAAAAGTAATTCTCTTTTTCATATAAATTCTCCTTTTTGTTCCTTACATAATAACATATTTTTTCGAGTTTTAAAAGTCAAATCCTTTTTATGCTAAAATGTTTTTATAATAAATTTTAAAGGGATATTTTTATGTTTGACAATTTAAGCGGAAGATTACAGGAAATAATATCAAAGACACAAAGTCAAGAATTAAATCAAGACAATATGCAAGAAGCTTTAAGAGAAATTCGACGAGCATTATTGGAAGCTGATGTTAATTTACGTGTTGTAAAATCATTTATTTCCTCTATTAAAGATAAAGCTGAAGGTGAAAACGTTTTACAAGGTGTGAATCCCACTCAACAGCTTATTAAAATTGTTAATGATGAATTGGTTGAACTTCTTGGGCAAGAATTAAAACCTCTTAATTTGTCAGGACATCCGTCTTTAATTATGATGTTAGGTTTACAAGGTTCAGGTAAAACAACTTCTTCTGCAAAACTTGCTGTTAAACTAAAAAAAGAAGGTAAAAATCCGCTTTTAGTTGCTTGTGATATATACAGACCTGCCGCAATCAGTCAATTAAAAACCCTAGGACAAGAAATTGGTTGCGAAGTATTTTCTATTGACGGTTCAAAAGATGTTCAAAATATTGTTCAAAGTGCAATAAATTATGCTAAAGAAAAAGGGTTCAATGCATTAATCTTAGATACTGCAGGACGTTTACAAATTGATACCGAAATGATGGCGGAACTTTTAATTATCGACAGAGTCTTCCAACCTCATGAAAAACTTCTTGTAATAGATTCTATGACAGGACAAGAAGCTGTTAATGTTGCAGAAAACTTTGATGCTCAAATTGGTGTAACCGGTTTGGTTTTAACAAAATTAGACGGTGATTCAAGAGGTGGTGCAGCATTATCTGTTGTTCATTGTACGGGAAAACCTATCAAATTAACCGGTACAGGTGAAAAATTAAATGCTCTTGAAGATTTTTACCCTGAACGTATGGCAACAAGAATTCTCGGTATGGGTGATATTGTTTCACTTGTTGAACGTGCACAGGAAGTTTTTGATGAAAAAGAAGCAATGAAATTACAAGAAAAAATGCAAAAAGCTGAATTTTCATATAATGACTTTTTAAATATGCAAAAACAAATGAAAATGTTTGGTTCTATGGATCAGATTTTAGGAATGCTTCCGGGAGTTAATTTAAAACAATCTGATAGAGAAAAAATTTCACACGCCAGCGAAACAGAATTTAAGAAAATAGAAGTTTTTATTCAAAGTATGACACCTGCAGAACGTGAAAATCCTCAATTGATGAACACCAGTCGTAAAAAACGTATTGCTAAAGGTTGTGGAATGGATATGCACACAGTTAATCAATATGTAAAACAATTTGAACAAATGCGTCAAATGATGGGTGGTATGAATAAAATGCAGAAAATGTTTGGCGGTTTTGGGAAAAAGAATGAGAAAAAAGCCATGGTTCAAGCTATGAAAATGATGAGAAAATTTAAATAAATTGCCCGATTGGATAATTGTATTTGATAATAAATATTATTATTATTTATTTATAAAAACTAAACCACAAGGGGATAATATACTATAACTAGATTAAAAAAATATAGCACTATGTGTAACTTAGTATGAAAAAAGAGATTAAATTATTTTGCCTGGCAGTATGTAAAAGACTCAGGCATTTTTATTGACTATTTTTAAATTATTCCATCCAATCAAGCATTGGTCTTATTTGACCGGAATCAATATTGTATTTTTTTGCTGTTTCACTTTCAAATATTTTATCTATTCTTAAATTTACATTTGGAATATCGGGTATTTTAAGTTCTTTTGTTTTTTCATCATAAAAACCATCATAATTTAAACCAAAATTCACACATTCAGGAACTTTTACAAAACCTTTTTCTTCATCATAATAACAAATTCCAAAAGTTCGGCAAACCAACCCTCTGTAATTGTAGACAACACATTCGTTATTTATCAAAAATGGGCAAATGTATTCGAATCTTTCATTTGTACATTTTTCTTTTTCAGATAATAACTTTTTTATATTCTGTTGGACTATTAATCTTTTTTCATAATCTAAATTCAAATAACCTTTTGTTAAATAAGAAAATTCTAATTGAGAAAACGGATAATCTCCCAATTCACAACACTTTGAACAACCTTTTTTACATTTTAAATATTGGTTTTGTGAATTAAAAATTTTTTCTAATTCTTTATCAAATTCTATTAAAAAGTTTTCATATCTTTTTAACATTACTTACCTTTTATCATTGTATAACGTCTGCCAATTTTTATAACTTCATAGTCTATCTTATTTTTTATAACTTTCATTTGCTTATTTTTTATAATCAAAACATTGTTTTCTTTTCCCAAATCTCGTTTTGCTTCTTCTAAATTTACATTCCTGCCATATTTATTATTATAATCAACTTTTTCATCATTATAGTAAAGTAGTGAATATTTTCTTTCCATATCAAATGATGAAATTGTATAATCTTTTTCTTTAGCATATTTTGCAAATTCAACTAAATCATCCTGACCAAATTTGTAATCAACTTCAAAGAATTCTTCTGTTGCAAAAGCTGACACAACTGTCATAAACAAAACATAGAAAATGAATACACCCAAATATTTTTTATATTTCACAAACAAAAGTGTTCCTACACCAAATATTATTAAACAAATTAAAGCAAACCATCTGATTTCTGCAATATCATGGTTTAATTGAACAGGAAGATACATAGGAGTGAACATTGCTAAAATTCCTGCGATTACACAAAACCAACCAAATATTTTTACAGAAATATTTATAGGCTTTGCGTGTAATTTCATATCAACATAATCTTTCCAAACTAATCCTGCTATTATTGCAAGCGGAAAATATATTGGTAAAATATATGTTGCCAATTTTGTGCTTGAAGATGTGAAAAATCCCATTATTACAAATACACAAACCCAACATAAAACCAGTAATTTATGAACATCATCGTATGAATTAAAATTGAAATTTCTAATTTTTTCTATATATTTTAAATTTTTCCAGTTTTTCACTTTATCAACAAAAATTGCAATAATTGAAAATACCCATGGAATAAATCCCCAAAGAACGACTAAAAAATAATAATAAAAAGGTTGTTTTCTTCCTATTTCATTGTTTTCTGTATTCAAAAATCTGTGTAAATGGTGTTTTATAATATATTCATTAAAAAATAACGGGTTGTATTTTTTTAGCATTATTATGTGCCATGGCAAAACTATTAATAAAAACAGTAAAACTCCAGGAATAAAATATATAGGTTTAAATATTTCTTTAAATTTTTTAGTAATAATCGAAATAAAAAATACACTTCCAAAAGGTATTACAAATCCAGGTATGCCTTTTGCCATAACAGCAAGCCCGGAAAACAAATAAAATGCCCACCAGTAATACTTTTTATTTTTTTCTCTGCAAAAATATATATTAAAATAAGCAAGTAGAGCCAATCCAATATAAAAAGTTAATACAATATCCAATATTGCATATTTGGCAAGCATAATAAATTCTAAAGATGTTGCCAAAATTAATGAGGTAAAAACTCCAAATCTTCTGTTAATTCTTTTTCTACAGGAAAAATATACAAGCATAGAAAAACAAAAACCTAAAAATGCAACAGGAAATCTGGCAGTCCATTCGTTTATTTTTCCAAAAATTACAAATGATAAACACTCTTGCCAAAAATATAACGGAGGTTTTTCAAAGAAATATTCACCATTCAAATACAAAGTCATAAAATCCTTTGATTGAAACATATCTCTTGCCATTGCTACATAACGTGTTTCATCAACATCCATGAGAGAATATGTTCCAATTCCGTGAAAAAATATAAAATAATACAGTATACATAAACCTAATACTGTTAATATTTCAGTATGTTTATTACAAAAATTGCAAACTATTGTCTTTAAATTTAATAAATAACTTTTGATAACCATAATAATTCCAATAAAATATATCCTGAAAAAATTATATTATAAATATCTAAATTATTAAATGTAGAAAACTATGTGTTTTTTTGTAGAAAACTTTTTGTTTTGAACATGTTTTTTTTATTTATTTTTTAAATTAAACTTTTCTACAATTTATAAACAAAAACTGATTATTTTTCTACAATTTATAAACATGCTGTATACTAACAATAATCATTATTTTCGGAGTTTTCTACAAATATTTAGATACTACTATCATGACTATATTTTATTAATATATTTATATATATTTTATTATTAATATATTAGAAAATAAAAAGACAAAAAGCAGTTGGTTTTAAACTATGCTCTTGGATGAGTTTCGTTATAAATATCTTTCATATGTTGCATTGAAATATGTGTATAAATCTGTGTATTAGAAATACTTGCATGTCCTAAAAGTTCTTGAACAACTCTTAAATCTGCTCCGTTTTCAATTAAATGTGTTGCAAAACTGTGCCTGAACATGTGTGGTGTTACTTTTTTAGGTAGTTCTATTTTTTCTACAATGTCATTTATAACATTTCTAATCATTTTAGTTTGAAGCCTATAACCTGTTTTATTTATAAAAACAGGAGTATTATCCGAAATTGGTTCAAGTGTATAACCTTTTGCAACCAATGGTCTTGCAAAATCAATATAACCTTGCAAATAATTTTTAGCTCTGTCTGTAACTAAAATAATACGTTCTTTTGAACCTTTACCAAATACAGTTATTTCGTTATTTTCAAGATTTAAATTTCCGAAATTAAGTCCGCTTAGTTCTGATACACGCATTCCGCTTGCCCATAAAAGTTCTAAAATAGCTCTGTTTCTATAACCTGCAGGTGTATCAATATTAATGTTACTTAAAATGTTTTCTATCTCATCCGTTGTGAGGAATTTTGGTAATGATCTAGGTCGTTTGGGGGATATTAAACTTTCAGCAGGATTATTTTCAACTTTTTTCTCTCTAAGCAAGTATTTATAAAAGGTTCGGATGGATGCTACCTTTCTTGCAACTGTCGTTTTTTTGTAATTAAAAATTTTTATATAGTGCAAATATTCACGAACTTTTGAATAATTTACCTCCTCCGGAGTTTGTGAATCTAACCATATTAGATACCCCAAAATATCTGCATAATAAGCCTTTGCGGTATGTTGCGAAAAATTTTTTTCTATTAAAATATATGATTTAAAATCTTCTAAATCTTGTTTTGATTTTGAACTTATGCCCATATGTTAACCTTGTTGCTTTTTTATAACAAGTATTATACAATATTTTTAGAATAATTAGAATAGTATTAACAAAAAGTAGGTGAAAACATGAATTGTAAAAAATTATTAGTTACGTCAATGTTGTTGACAGTTTCTATGTTGTGTGCAAATTCCTCGTTTGCTGCTGAACCTATAAAAGCTCAAGTTTCCAAGAGTTATATTGATATTGATAAAATGATTGAGTACAACAACTATAGTGATGCAGATCAAAAGTTAAAAGAAATTTTATCTAAAAATCCTAATGATTTAAATGCAAAAGCTTTATTGCTTGTTTCTCAGGCTAAACAATGGAAATTAGCTCCGACTCAAGCAGAACTTGATAAATTATTAAAACAATATCCGAATAAACCTGAGTTTCACTATGCACAAGGTATGGTTTATTTGATGCGTGAAACATCTTCAGATGTTGAATATATTAAAAATATCAATAATTTGTCTGAAGCTGCGATAAAAGAATTTGTTACAGCTGTCGGTTTAGATAGTACATATTATCAAGCTTACAATGCTATGGGTGTTGCAACATTAAAATTAGGCAACAAACAAGATGCTCAAGAATTGTTTAAAACAGCGTTGAAAAATAATCCTAATTTTGCACCTGCATATGATAACTTAGGTAATATCGCAATGCTTGATGGTGATTTAGACCAAGCTGAAAAATATTATTTACAATCTTTAAAATGTAATTCTCACAACCCGACTTCTATGTATCATATGGGTCAGGTTGAAGCAAAACGTGGCGATTATACAAAAGCATTAACATGGTTAAACCACTCTTTGCATATCAATCCTAATTCTTCACCGGGATGGAATCTTCAAGGTGAATTATACTTGAAACAAGGTAACCAACCTGCTGCAATTAATTCATTCAAAAAAGCTATTCATGTAAAACCTGAAAATATTCGTCCATATATTAATTTAGCAGGCGTTTA
This sequence comes from uncultured Clostridium sp., assembly GCA_964620875.1. Classification (GTDB taxonomy): domain Bacteria; phylum Cyanobacteriota; class Vampirovibrionia; order Gastranaerophilales; family Gastranaerophilaceae; genus Zag111. The sequence continues at coordinate 95,297 of CAZUKK010000003.1, read as the reverse complement.
TGAAAGAAGAAATGACCATGAATTTGCTATGGAAGAATTAAAAACAGCAATTATTTTAAATCCAAACTATAAAGAAGGTATTTATAGAGTTGCTAATATGTCATTAGTTACAAAGAAATACCCACAAGCTCTTGAATATTATTCAAGATTGTTAGGTGATGCAACATATAATAACAATGCTATTATTGGTTTGGCAAATACTTATTATGAAATGGCAAAAGATACTGCAGATAGCAGAGACTTTACAACAAACAAAGATGTTTATCTTGCTTATGATTATGTGAATGAAGCAATTCAAAGAACTCCGAATGATTTGAAACTTCATCTTGCTAAAATTAAGTTGGGTAAATTGACTCACCAAATGGAGTTAACTCAAGATAATTTGAATTATATTATCCAATCAGCTTCAAACAGTTTAATGGATACAGTTATCAAGGGTGAAGCATATTTATCAATGGGTCGTGAAAAAGATGCTGTTTATACTTTTGAAAACGCAATCAATTTTGCAAACAGTATTGATGATAACTTGTATTTAGCAGAAATTCTTGTTCAACATAAACAATTCAGAACAGCAAGAAAAGCACTTCAAAAAGTATTGATGGCTGATTCAGATAATAGAATTGCTGAAAACGGACTTCACTACATTGACCTTTGTGAAATGAAATCAAATGAATTCTTTGAAATTGCACTTCGTCAATACAAAGAAGGTAATTATGCTTCAACAATTGAATATTGTAACAGAGCAATCGACTTCTATCACAATGCTCCGTCAATTGCTAAATTAAAAGCTCAAGCATATGAAGCTGAAGGTAACTACCAAGGTGCTGTTAAGTACTATACTCAATACTTAGCATTAGCTCCAAATGCAGCTGATAAAAATGCAGTTATTCAAAGAATAAATGTATTCCAACAAAGAATGTAATATGAATAAAAAATTCGATATAAGAAAATCATTTGAAACATTTTTGAAAGAGCCTCTTAGTATTTTAACTGAGGGGCTGTTTCAAATTGTAAACATTGATTCTCCGAATTTGTTTGAGCAAAAATCTTCATTTAGTGTTGATTTCTTAAAAGATAAAACTCAATTAACAATAATAAATAATCAGAAAATGGGAAATTTATTCCAAACAGTTTTGTATAAGCAAAAAGTAAAAGAAGCAAGAGAAAAAGCAGGTGTAAAATAATGAAACCTTTTATGAATGCAAAATTTGTAATAAGTGCTGAAAAATTGAGTCAATGCCCTGATTTTACATTACCTGAATATCCTCTTTTAGGTCGCTCAAATGTTGGTAAATCTTCTTTTATAAACGGACTTGCAAATAATAAAAAACTTGCAAAAACATCAAATACCCCCGGTAAAACAAGGTTAATTAACTTTTTTAATTTTTCTGATAATTTTATGATTGCAGATTTACCCGGATATGGTTATGCTAAAGTTTCAAAAGAAGCTCAAAACAAGTGGCAAAAATATTTAGAAGAATATTTATTAGAAAGAAAACAAATAAAATCTCTTATTCAACTGGTAGATGGGCGTCATGAAATTCAAAAAAATGACTATCAAATGAGAGAATGGATTTTAGCATATAATTTACCGATAATAACAGTAATTACAAAAGTTGACTGTATTTCTAAAAACAAAATTCCACAAGCGATATCTCATGTTAAAAAGGAGTTTGGAGGAGTAGTTTATCCATACAGTGCAGTTGAAAAACGCTATAATGAAAAAATTTTTGAATTTCTAACTGATGGTTTAAATTTAGACTAAAATAAAATTATGCATGCACATCCATAACGTTTTCAATATAATTCATAGCTTCATTATGAACAGCATGATTAACAAGTTTTGCATATTGTTTTTGATTTTCTGACGGACCTTTTGCATTTGCTATTAATCTTGTTATTTTTGCCATAAAAGAAAATAAAGGCAGAACTTGTTTTTCATCAAGCATTATTTGATAATCGTTTATGAAAAATATTGAATTATTTACATCAATAGGGTCATCTTTAACATTAAAATGCTTCATTTTTAAAATAAATTCATCAGGAGCTTTATTATTGATACAATTTACATGGTAGCAAGGTCTTGATTTTGACAATGTATCATAAAACTCGCTTAAATGATTGCCATATTTATCATCGGTAAGTTTACATTTTATCAAAACATCAGTATAGTCTTTTTTTCCTTGTCTAATATTGCCATCTAAGGATAAATAAGAACCAAATTTCGAGTAATTTTTTTTGCCAATGTATAAATTTTGAATTCCGGTAAAAGATATATTATTCATATTCGATATAAAACAGGTAAAAAATTTTTTTGCTAGTAAAAAATTTGACTGATATTTTATTTAAAATACCAGTCAAATTTTCAATAATTAACTTTTAAACTAATTAAACTTCTTTAAAAATCAATGTAGCATTGTGTCCGCCAAAACCAAAAGAGTTAGATAAAGCTACATGAACTTTTTTATCTCTTGCTTTATGTGGAACATAATCAAGATTTGCAACATGTTCATCTTGATTATCAAGGTTAATTGTAGGTGGAACTTTGCCTTCTGTAATTGCTTTAACACAAACAATAGCTTCAACAGCACCTGTAGCACCTAACATATGACCATGCATACTTTTTGTTGAACTTACTAACAAGTTTGGATTTTTATCTTTATCACCAAAGATTTTCTCAATAGCTTGAGATTCAGCAATATCGCCCAAACCAGTACTTGTACCATGCGGATTGATGTAGTTAACATCTTCAGGTTTAACGTTAGCATCATCCATAGCAAATTTCATAGCCATGTAAGCACCATTACCTTCAGGATCTGGAGCAACCATATCATGAGCATCTGCTGTTTGACCGTAGCCGACAACTTCTGCATAAATTTTAGCACCACGTTTTTTTGCATGTTCGTATTCTTCAAGAACTAAAACTCCTGCGCCTTCTCCCATGATAAATCCGTCTCTGTCTTTATCATAAGGACGAGAAGCTTTTTGAGGTTCATCATTTCTTTTTGATAGAGCACGACAAGCTGTAAATGCGCCGATACCTAAAGTTGTAATAGTAGCTTCACAACCGCCGGCAACAACAACATCAGCATCACCATATTGGATTGAACGGAATGCATCACCTATTGAATGTGTACCTGTTGCACAAGCAGAAACTACAACTTTGTTAAGTCCTTTGTAACCATGTTTCATTGAGATACGACCTGATGCCATATCAACGATTAACATAGGAACAGTAAATGGAGAAGCTTTTGTTGGTCCTTTTTCAATCATAGCCATATGGCTTTTTTCAAAAGTATGGAAACCACCGGCAGCAGAACTTACAATAACACCAATTCTATACGGGTCAATTTCTGCTTCATCAATACCTGAATCTGCAATTGCTTCATCTGCTGCAGCAACTGCAAATTGAGTATATCTATCCATTCTTTTTGCTTCTTTTGGTTCAATGAAATCTTCAGGATTAAAATCACTATCTTTAATTTCAGCAGCGATTTTTACAGTTTGTTTTTCCGTATCAATTCTTTCTATTAATGAAACACCGCTTTTACCTTCAAGCATTGCATTCCAAAAGTTATCAGTACCGATACCACAAGGTGTAACAGCTCCTAATCCTGTAATTACTACTCTTCTTCTATTCATATAAGATATCCCTTTTCTTCTAATAATAAATAATGCGAGAATGAAATATAAATCTCACTCTCGCAAATATAAAATCCAGTTTAAAATTCAATTAAATTCAATCAGTGAGATAATTACTTACCTAATTTGCTGTCGATGTATGAAACTGCATCTTGAACTGTTTGAATTTTTTCAGCGTCTTCATCAGGAATTTCGCATTTGAATTCTTCTTCTAAAGCCATAACTAATTCAACTGTATCTAAAGAATCAGCGCCTAAATCGTCTGTAAAACGAGCTTCAGGTGTAACTAATTTTTCATCAACACTTAATTGATCTACTACAACTTTTTTTACTGTTTCTAATGTACTCATCTTTAATTTCCTCTTTATTATTGTGTATTACTTAATACTTTTCTTCCAGTATTATAACTTGTTAAATATTTTTTTGCAAGAAGTTTACATTTTAGCAAATATTTTGTTAAAAATCTTAACTATATGATAAAAATTTTTAAAATTTATTTAACCAAGCAGAAAAGATTTCCAAGGCTTTTTTAAGCTGTTCAAAATTATTTGCGTAACCTATCCGTAAATATTTATCTAATTCTAAAGTTTCTCCGGGTAATATCATTACTCCTGTTTCTTGTTGAAGTTTTTTACATAAATCGCAGGAACTCATTGGAATATCATATTTTACAAAAGCTGTTGTTCCGCCTTGAGGGATTACCATATGTACTTTTGGTTCGGATTTGCACCATGAAGTTATAATTTTTTTACCGATATTGATTTTTTCAAGGTTTCTTTTAATTATTATTTCTTTATTTTCAATAGCAAGTGTTGCAAAAAAGTCATCTAAAATTCCGACACTGATTGTATTAAATTCTCTTTGATGATTGATTTCGTTAATAATTTCAATATTTCCGGCAATCCAGCCAAGTCTTAAACCTGCTAAAGAAAAAACTTTTGACATACTTCCGGTTGAAATCCCTTTTTCATAAATATCAGAAACAGACTCAGAAAAAGGTTCACCGTTATGGTTCAAACCCCTATATACTTCATCACAAAGAATATAAGCATTTGATTGTTTTGCAATTTCAACAATTTCTTTTAACATTGTATTTGGAATTACAGAGCCTGTCGGGTTATTTGGATTATTCATGCAAATAATTTTTGTATCAGTTCCAACAACTTTTTTAAGTTCTTCTAAATCAGGAAGCCAATTATTTTCTTCTTTTAAGAAAAACATTTTAACATCAGCACCGATAGATTTTGGTATGGAGTAATGTTGCTGGTATGTTGGAACTATTGAAACAACTTTATCCTTAGGTTCAACTATACTAAGCATTACAAGTTGATTTGCACCGATTGCTCCGTGGGTTATTGTAATATTTTCAGGTTTTTGTTCTTTGTACATTGTGCAAATTGCAGATTTTAAATTTTCTGAACCGTGAATATCACCGTAATTAAGTTTTCTGTTAAATAGTGTTTCCAATTTTTGTTGAGGTGTTTTTGTCAATTCCAGTAATTCATTTATTGACAAAGATTCAACACAAGTATCTGCCAAATCATATACAGCAGATTTTTCATATTTGTTAAACCACTCTTCTACTTTAAACGCATCTATTTTCATAAAACCTCAAAATTAAAAATTATAATCAATATTATGTTTTTTTAGTAATTCGTCCAAAAATTCTTTATTTGTTTTAAGTTCCCAATCCGAAAGGGTAACATTTGTTCCGGTATCAAACTCAGGCATTCCTTTTTTAATGTGATTTCTTGAAAGATATTTTATATAATTACTTATAACTTTACATCCTTGCTTCATAAATGATATACCTTCAGGAGATTTTTCATCTGTTTGAGAAACTTTTGTATGTGCAAATTTAGCATCGTATTTAAAATCTTCCATATGTGGTAATTTTGTTTTCATTACCTGTTGCAAACCTTCAAGAATAAATTTTGGATTATCATTGTTTATTAAAAATCCTAATCTTAAATGAAATGGTAAAGATTCTGCTAATGAATACAAATTAAAATGATTAAGATTGTTTTTTGAAAATTCTATTAAAGATGATAAACTTAAAATTTCACCAATTTGCTTACCTTCATCATCTACTAATAATTGTGTACCTTCTAAAACAGAATTTTCTTTTTTAAACAAAATATCATAATGACCGACATCTTCACCGTATTCGTTCAAAGCTCTAATGCTTGTAAAAGTGTCAGGTTCTGGAATATTAACAGTTATTGGCATTTTGTGTTTATCAACAGCTCTAAATTCTTCAAAAAATTGAAGTCCTTTTTTTTCAAAAAATTTGATTGTCTGTGGTCTTAATTCTATTGCCATACAGATATTAAAACCAAACAAAATGTTTTTTGCAATTAATTATAGAAAATAATTAAAAAATCTTTATCAAATTTTGCTTTAATTAAAGTTTTTATTTTAACTTTAAATGAGGCATTTTTTAAAACCTCGATAACAGATTTTTTAGAAATACCAATAAAATTCAATTTTGGCATATTAAAATTCAATTCGTATGATAAATATTTGATAGTATTTTGATTGTATTTAATTTTGTTTTTTGTTGTGAAAGTATGTAAAAATTCACAAATATCATCAAGGGTATAATTTAAATTTTTGTTGTTTAGAATTCTTGTAATAATATTTACTGTTGAATTTCCGTTATCTTTTTCAAAATACTTTAGACTATCTGATAGTAGAAATTCAAGACTTGGAATATTTGTTATACCAAGTACTTTCATTGCTTTTTCCGGTATGGCAAGTTTATTTTTTTTATTTTCAAAAATATCCCAAACCTGCTTGCATTTGTTATTTAAAAATTCTTTTGCTTGAGCAAATTCTTTTTCATCAATGTATTTTTGTTTAATTTTGCGAACATCTTCCACAGCATTTTTATCAATAGCTTGAGCAAGTTCTAAAGCTATATAAACCGCTTTTTTATTTGGTAATTCATAATTAAGAGCTAATGCTCCGCAATCTTGTGAAAAATGTTGAACTTCGCCGTCGATAGTCGGTGCAAAATAAGTTATGCTGGAAGCCAGAGAATGTTTATTTTTAAATTTTTGTTCAAATACATTAGAGCAAAACGCTCCTATATTTTCGTTTTGCATGATTAAATCATTAACGATTTCCTCGCTAAAGAAAGTTTTTTGCATCTTCTAATTTCCCCTATACATTAATAAAGGAAAATTACTCACAAAAATTGCCTAAAAATCAAAACATTCATTAATAATTTTGATGAGAAAAAATAAGATTATTGTATAAAATATACCGTTCAATTGATAACTAATTTATAAAACGGCATGTTCCTTGTGAAATTGAATTTTTTGTACCAAACATATAATTATCATAAGTTATTTTAGCATTGGACGAATATGTCATATTATTTCTGTCAATAACCGTGTGAGACATTGCTATTGCATCATCTGTCATTGTTTGAATATTAAATTCAATTTTATCGTTTTCGTAATAAATAATTCTATCAATAGGTTCTTTTTGGAGATAAATTTTTTTGTTAATGTCATCAAGTTTGTATATTCTAAATTGTTTACTGGTTGAAACAACACTATTATCAGGGTTATATAAGGTTTCTTCAAAATCGCATCTCAAATTCCTCATTGTATCAAATTCAGCAATAAACATATCCCCAAAAGCGTATGATTGCAAACTTATAACGACTATTAACATATAAAAAAGAATTTTGTTCATGATTTTATTATAATTAAAAAACAAGGTATAGAAAACAACTATACCCTGTTTTTATAATTATTATACCTTATGATTTCTTATAAAGAGAAGTCTTCTTCTGCCGGTAAAACATCCGGAATATTTTTTATCCAAGTTTTAGCTTTATCATTAGCTTTTGTCCAGTTGATAGAAACTAATCCTCTTTGCACCCAAAGTAATTCTTTGAAGAATTCATATTGAGAGTTCATTGCATCAATTTTTGCGCTAAAGTACAAATGTTGAGCATCAGCAATTTGATTAATTGGAGCATCTCCCATTAAATATTTAGATTTAACCATTTGATAGTTTTCGCTTTCAGCAAACATTGCTTTGTATGATTTTTCAATAATAAAATATTTAGCAATTGCACGGTTAACAACTTCTCTTACATTCATTTCAAGTTCTGTGTTAACTTCTGCTAAATACGCTTTTAATTCATTTAATTCAGATTTACATCTTGCGATTTCAGCAATTTTTGTACCGCCTTCAATAGGTTTCCATTGAGCTGCAACCATTACACGAGTTGAATTTTTATCTAATCCAAGCCAAGGTGTGCCCATTGCTCCCATTGTTGACAGATATGTTGGTGTCATTTGAAGGTGTCCTTCTTGTTCATAAGGTAATTGTCTGTCAAATTGTGTACCGTATTCAACTGATAATTTGGCATTCGGCATTACAAATTTTTGTGCAAAATTTGACATTTCTGCTTTTTTCATTGCAATTGCCGCTTTTAATTTTGTTGTTTCCGGAGCAAGGTAAATTACTTCATTTACAAGCATTTCTGTAAATTTTTCTAATTTTTGCGGATTTCTTACGTGGTCGATGATGTGTATATCTGATGTGAAAAATGCAGGATTATCCGCTGTTAACGGTGCGAGTGTAAAGTCTGTTTTTTGGTCTTGGTATAACAATTTATTCAAATTAATTTTAATATTTTTGTAATCAGCACGCATGCTCAGTAATTTTTTTTCAGCTTCACTGACTTCACCTGCCCAGCGAAGAACTTCTTCTGTTCCGCATTTGCCTGCAGTGTTTCTTACTCTTGAGATTGCAAGATTTTCTCTTGTTTCTTGAACATATTCTTCTTGAACTTTTATCATATTTTCAAGCATTAGCATATCAATATATAAAAATCCTGTTTCAAGTCCGATATTTGCTTCTGTCAAAGCTTTTTCAGCTTTGTCAAATTTTAATTTTTTATGTTTAACAATAATATTTGTTACCAAATCCGGTGAATATAAAACTTGGTCCATACCGACTGTAAATTGTCCTACTCGAGTCGGAATATTAGAGTAAGAATTTGCATAACCGTCATTGTAAGATTGATGTCCTAAATCCAATCTTAATGTTGGTAAATATTTTAAATAAGCTCCTGTAGTTGCTCGTCTTGCTGCTTGAACCAAGTATTTTTTACGTGCAATATCTAAGTTGTTTTCTTCCAAAGTATTTAGAATATAGCCTAAATCATATTTAGGTAGTTCTTTATGTGAAATTACTTCTGCATTATTTAATAATCTTAAAGGTGCAGTATATCCTAACAATTCGGCAGTGTCCGAATTAAAGAATATAACTTTATCATCATAAAAAGGTATTTTTTCATTTTTAACGGCATTTCCGTGCAATACTCCGTGAATATTGAAAGATGTCGCTTCAGCAAGTTTTTTATCTACATCAAAAGTTGAAGTTCCAAGTAGTGCACCTAAATCAACATCTTCTTTACCAACAGATGAAAAAGTCGGTAGTTTTTTATCATTTATGTATTTATATAAATCTTTTCTTTGAGCTGTTGTAAGGTTGAATAATGGAGTTACAAAAACAGAATCAATATCGTTAGGTATTTTTGCCAAAGATGTTTTAACATCCGAGTTGACAGGTATAACTACATAATCCATTTCCATATTTTTTTCTTTAATCTTTTTAGATATCAATGAATTCCAATCTTTTCTTGTTTTGAAAAAGTTTTCATTCATTAATACTGCAGTTTTTTTCTGATTTGGAACAAGCTTTTTGAATAAAGCAAAATCGTTTACGGATTGTTGGACAGGATTAAAGAATTTATCTCCAAAATCCCTTAAACCGTATTGATCAATTGTAATAACATATTTATTTTTATTTTTTTTATCTGCATAATAATTGCTTGATAAATAACCAAGAGAAATAACCATAAAAGCTCTGGAATTAAGTGCTTTATCAGAAACAGAAATTGCGCCTTTTTCACTCCAATCACCGGTAAACACTAAATCTTGCGGAAATACAGCTTTATAATCCGGAAGAAGTGATTTTGTAATTGTTTGTTGAAAAACTTTTAATACTTCTGAATTTTTATCTGACGGACCGTCAAAAACAAAAGCTAATTCTACAGATTTTGCATTTGGTGATGCTTGCATTACTTTTTTCCCTGCAGGAACATCGTTTATAGCAAAACTTACTCCTCCAAATGCAAATACTAGTACTAAAGACAGTACTGCACTAATAAATTTCTTCATTTCTTCTAACTCCTAATCTATCCTAATCATTTAAAATAAACACTAAACCAAAACAATTTTAACAGTAAAAATAGAATATGTCAAAATTAATAACCATAAAAAGTAAAAATATTAAGCAAATTTTATTTTGATTGTTTTTAACATATAATAGTTAAAAAAGGAGTTTTTATGCCAATAGATTTTAACCCTCATCATATGTTCAATGTTCCGAAAACAACTAACCAGAAGGTTGTACAACAGCATTATGCTTATAATCAAACACCTGATACAGATGTGTTTGTTAGAAAAGTTGAGGCAACACATGTTGGTAATATTTTTGATGATGTAAAAATTACAAAAAAATCATTTGGTACAATTGAAAAAACCAATGAAGAAGCGATTTTATATACAATTACAAACAAAAATGGCGCAAGTGTTGATTTATCGACATTTGGGGCTACTATAACATCAATAAAAGTTCCTGACAAAGATGGCAAAATTGTCGATGTAACTCAAGGTTATGATTCTGTAACTCCGTATGAAAAATCTCCTGTTGGTCATGCTGGCGGAACAATCGGCCCTTGTGCAAATAAAATCAATGATGGAAAATTCAAAATTAATGATGTTGAATATACTTTAGAATGTAATAAGGATAATGGCAAAACTCATAGTCATGGAGGAACTCAGGGTTTTGATACTAAGAACTGGCAAGCAAAAGAATTACCTGACGGAGTTGAATTTACATATTATAAAAAGGATATGGAAAGCGGTTATCCCGGAAATGTAGAAGCAAAAGTTACATATAAATTTGATAATGATAATAAATTACATATTATATATAATGCAAAGTCTGATAAAGATACATTGATTAATATGACAAATCACACATATTTTAACCTTGATGGTGCTGAAAATACTGCAGAGAATTCGGTTCTTGATCATATAGTTACATTGCCTAATTCTTCATATATTACAGAAAATAGTGAAATTGCAGTGCCTACCGGAAAAGTTTTAAAAGTAAAAGGAACTCCATTTGATTTCAAAACTCCAAAAACAATAGGCAGAGATATTAATGAAAATTCTGACCAGCTTAAAATTGGCGGTGGATTTGACCAAAATTACTGTATTGAAAATTATGATGGTAAGACAATGATAGATGTTGCAAAAGTAAAATCACCAAAAACAGGAATTGTATTGAATGTATCAACAAATCTTCCCGGATTTCAGTTTTATAGTGCAAATCATCTTGGTAAATCAACTCAGCCAAACGGTAAATCAGGCAGCAGATATGAAAAACGTTCTTCTTTTTGTGTAGAACCGCAATTTTATCCTAATGCAATAAATACTAAAAACTTTATTGAAAAAGGTATTTTAAAAGCTGGAGAAGAATACAATAAAGAAATTCAATATTCATTTTCTGTTGAATAATAATTGTATCTTTAATAAATATTAAAAAATGAAAGTCTTACAGATTTTATATTATTCTGTAAGGTCAACATATTCACCTAATTCATCCTCAATTAATGAAAATAATTCAGAGGGCTTAATTCCCAGTGCATTTGCAACCCTCCAAAGAGAAAACATTTTAGGTTCATTTTTTAAGTTTTCGAAACGACTTATCATTGATTTTTGTAAGCCATATTCAAAAGCAAAGAATCGCTGAGATTTATCAAGTTCAATACGTTTTTTCTTGACCACGTTTGATAAAGCTTTTAAAATTTCTAATTTTTTTGTAGAAGATGGTTGCATATGTAGAATTTTAATAGTAAAATCTTTATTATGTTTTCTATGTATAGAACCACACTAAAAGGAGGGAAAATGCCAGAAGATGAATATGAAGAAATAGGACTCGGTTTGAGAGAAGTATTAAATAGTTTGAAAGTAGTGCAAATTGCTGCTCAAAATGAACATGATACTTTAGAATCGATAATTGTTGGTGATAGTTTGGAGATAATTATAAATAGATTATCAAATATTATTGAGAATTATCATCATATGGGGGATAAATTACTCTAAGCTAACAAAGTTTCCACTTGTCCGATTTTTTCGTGTAAGTTTGTTTCAATATCGTGCGAAATTTGAATATTTGCCCAGTGAAGATTGTTGATTAAATCTATTGTTACATATTCCCTTGCAACCATATCAGAATCACAAATTTTTACAACAAAAGCTTCTTCAAGTTCTGTATTTACAACAACACAAAGTCCTCCAGCCCCAACTTTTGCGACAAGATTTTTTGAATTTTCAATAATTTTTGTATCTGTGCGGTTTTCTCCACCGATAAGGTATGAGTGATTTAAAAAAGCATTTTTAATTTGAGCATATTTTGGGTTGCAGAACAAATTTAAATAACCTTTAGCAAGATTTTTCAAAGGCATTGACGGAACAGGAACTCCGCAACCATCTTTTGTTACAGGATATTCTGTTTTTATTTCGCAAAGTTCATTGATTTTCTTTAAAATAGCTTTTTGTAACGGATGATTTATGTCATCATAATTTTCCAAATCCCAATCATTTAATTTACATAAACCAAGCATCATTGCATGTTTTCCTGAACAATTGTTGTGAATAGCAAGAGCGCTTTGTCCGTTGAGCAAAAGTTCATTTTGAGCTGTTTGGGATATGGGTTGGTGTTTTCCGCATTTTAATTTATCTTCTGAAATTTCAAATTTTTCTAATATTTTTCTGACAATATTTACATGAATATCTTCACCGGCATGGGATGCTGAACACAATGCAATTTCTTCTTCTGTCAGATTGAATCTTTTATCAAGTTCATAATCTATCATTACTGCAGCTTGAAGCGGTTTTGCACAAGAACGAAGATAAAACGGATAATTTTTATCATCTCCGATTTTATCAATAGCTCTGTCTTTGCTACATTTTACAACATAGCCAAAATGTTCTTGTTCGACCAATCCGTCTCTATTAAATCGAACCAATTTTGCCGGTTCTGTATTTTTATTCATCATTTCTTTTCACCAATACCAATAATTGTTCAAGTTTTGTTTTCAATTGTTTATTTTCAGTTTGTAATGCTTCTATTTTCTTTTTATAAATTTCAATTTCGTTTGATTCGACTTTTGGCACTTCATTGTGGTCAAGTATAAATCTTTTCTGAGCTTCTTCTTTTAGTTTTATAATAAAATCAATTTGTTTTTTTGTAATAAATCCTAAATCAATTAAGTGTTGACCGAGTTTTTTATCAGAAGAACTGTTTTGTTGTTGTGAAATAGCGTTATCAAGCTGGTTTGCGGATAATGTTCCGGAATTAACCAAATATTCACCGGTTCTATATTTCCCTGTTAAAAATCCTGCAATATTCAATATTTGAGAATTGTCAGGAATTTCAAAAAATCCTTCATCTACGCAGAACAAGAAATGTTTTGCCACTTCTTCCATTGAAAGATAAGTGTTTAAAACAATATCCGAGATTGAACAATCATTATCACTCGATTGAAGAATATTGTAGATATTTGTATCAAATCCTGATTTTCTAAAATCTAATTCGCATCTGCCTTTGTATGTTAATACAGGTTTATATTGCGAAAATTCATAAACAGGATTATCTTGAGTTACTTCCTCTGATAATTGATTATAAATTATCTCTTTTGCCCAAGTTGGAAAATTTGAAATTTTGCTTAAAAATTGTGATAAAAAGTTTCTGTTCATTAAATCCCCTTATAATTCATTTATCTTAACATTAAAGTGTATAAAAGGCAATTTGTAATTATAAATTAATTTTTTATATTTATCTAAGGGAAAACATGGAAGTAACTTCATTAAATCATATCGAAAAATGTTATTTTGGCTCAGATAATAAGACCAATAAGGACGTATTTCCGAGAAATAATGCAATTAATTCAGAACTAGAAACAGATATTTTTGTTTCATCAAATATTTTGCCGTCAAAATCTGGCGGAGTTTTTGGTAAAGTTTTTGGCAAGGTTAGAGACATTGCAACTCAGGTTTCTGAAACTGTAAATAATCTTGAAGTCAAACAGAAACTCAATGCTGTTAAATTGACAAAATTGTTTGTTGAAAATGGGACTTTTACCTCTTATAATGAGGCATACAAAAATAAAGAACTTATTAATGAACTTGCGAAATTAGATTATGAACAAATTGTCAAAAAATATAATGCGGTTTTAAATAATTTAAGCATGGACGGTGTTAAAAAAGATACATCTAAATATATTCAAACAATGGCGTTTGGACATATATATTCTGTTTTGTCATTTGATAAGCTTGATGCGGAAGACATTGATGCAATATACAGCATCAGCAGAGCAAGGGTAAATGATAGTTCATATAACGATAATCATATAGATTTAGGTTTTTTTGTTCATACATTAAAAAATCATGAAAACTTTGATAATCTTTCTGCGAGTGCTCAAAAAAGTTATATGAGAGCAAACAGTTATGATTTTCCTACTTATAATACTTTAATGGTTGAAGAAGCAAAAAATCTGCCAAAAACTTCTTCATTATTAAAATTTGATTATGTAAGGGATTTAAGAACGGTCAATTCCAAAGAAGAATTTGTTCAGAATTTAGATGAGCGCAGAAGAAATATTCCAAATAAAGCAATCTATACAGATAATGAAAAAATAAAAAAAGTTCTATCAAAAGACGGTATTGAAAATTTAAGCTATGCTTTGAGTAATACTGATATTACAAAATATGAAAAAGGCTTTCCGTTAGAATATTCAAGAAATGAATTTATTAAAGATTTTAATAACCTGTTAAGAGGTTTGTCTAATGAAGATAAGAAAAAAGTTTTTGAATATTTTGGTTTTAAGATAAATTCGGCAAATGACATAATAAATTATCCAAATCCAAATACAACAGGTGAAATTGATGATTCTTTAAAACGTGTTGTTTCAGAGGCTCAAAAATATGTTAATAAATTTACTTTTGAAAATAGAGTTAAATTAGATAAAGAAGATAAAGATTTAGAAACAGAATTAAATAATATCATTCAGGCATTTCCGGAATTTATATCTGTAATCGGAAAGATTCAGCATCGTGGTGATAGTATAGATTATCACACAATGGATGATATGAAGCGTATTTTAAATGATAAGGATTTTAAAACTCTACCTGATACTGAAAAGCGAATATTGACTATTGCAACTTTATTCCATGACTTTGGGAAAATCCAAAGAGAAGTTGATAATGGACATGCCAAAAAAAGTGCTATTTTAACAAAAGAAATTTTGAAAAAGACTGAATTATCATATGATGAAAAAGAACGTATTTTTAATCTTATAAATCATAGCCATTGGTTAGTTGATGGTAGTTCAAATGAAGATATAGCATTTGATTTTAGACGTCCGAATGATTTTAAAATGGCAGAAATTTTTGAAAGAGCTGACAGTAATTCTTCAGGTTTTAAGTATTGTCCTAATCCTGAAAAAATTTCACAAATAAAGAATAATATTGAAAAAATTAATCAAACAGGTATTCCGTTGTTTGTAAACCAATTACCAAAAGAAGACAAATATTACGATAAAACCACATCAGGTATAAGATATCTTGATTTGCGAGACCCTGAAATGTCTGTTGAAAAATATGGTTATCCAAAAGGAACAAAAGTTAAAGATTTAAAATTTTTATGTCATTCTTCAAGTGATGACTCAAGTGATTTTGAAGCAATTTGTGATGACAGTAAAGAAGTTTGCTTAAGCACCAGTTTACTTGATTACAGGACAAAATTCTCAACAGGTTATAACAGTGAAGGAGCTTATATTGTTAGTGGTAATAATACAAATATTGTTATTGGTGGTAAAAATGTTTCCTGTACCGGCGGGCATAGAGGACGTGAATATGCGAAAAGAGCAATGTATCTTGAAGAAACCCAAAAAGGGTTTTTATCAAATAATTCTCAACGCCTTATAATTCCAAATCAAATAAAAGAAAAATTAAATTTGTCAGATGTTGAGTATTCTGAATTATATAAAAACATTTGTAACTTAGAAAATCTTGAAGATGTACCTGATGTAATATTAAAAAACGGACGAACAATTAAAGCTGAAGATATTAAACAAACGATATCAGATATTCAATCAGAATTAGTTCGCCCAAGAACTGAAAATGAAAAAGGTTATACAAATGAAATTGTAGTTTATAATCCGAAAATAGAAGCAAGAGTCTTACGTAATTTTACTCCTGAACGACTAAATAGAAGTCCTTATACTGATGAAATTTATGTTTTAGTCTAATATAAAATATTTAAGTATTAAGTCAGTTGATTAATTTTTCATAACTAGGTAAAATGTGTATATATTTAAGTAAGGGAGATTTTTATGGAAGATAATAACTTAATACAACGAAAAAATATTTTTATTGGAATGTTAATTTTTGTTGGTGTTTTGATTACGATTGATTTAGCTTACATATATTTTCAAGCTAATTTTAATCAATATGCATTGCCAAGTTTTTGTTCAATTAGTGATTTTGTAGATTGTGATGGTGTTGCAAGAACTTTGGAATCACAGTTTTTTGGTGTTCCGTTAGCTTATTGGGGAATGTTTTTATACGCATTCATTGCAATGCTATTACTTGTTGACAAGTTGAAAAAGATTCCGTTTTTGAAATTTTTAGAAGTATTTAAAAACAGATATCATTATATTGCTTCGTTAGGTTTAATATCTTTTATAATTTCTATGATACTTCTTTGTATCAGCTTATTTACAATTCACAAGCTCTGTGTAATGTGTGCGGTAACTTACTGCATAAATCTTTGTATAGGTTTAATTGCAGTACAAAAAATTGAAAAAGGTTTTATCGGGGCAATAAAACAAAGTTGGTTGGATTTTGTTGAAGCGTTGAAACCTGTTCCATATAGAGTTGCTTTTATTATTGTAATGTTGTGTGCTTGCGGATTTTTAGGATGGGCTTATACAAGTGCAAAATTTTCTCCTGCTTTAAAATTTGAAAGAGAATTTGGAGAGTTTACTAAAGCAAACCATAACAAATATGCGGTAAAAGGAAATCTTTTAGGTTCTGATGCTGAAGATGCGGTGGTTTTACATATTTATTCCGATTATATGTGTCCAATGTGCAGAGTAGGCAATATAATGTTGCACAAAGTAGTTACGGAATTTGAGAATGTTAGAGTGGAACACCACAGTATGCCATTAGATACCGAATGTAATAAATATTTGGTTCAAGAATTTCACCATGGTTCATGTACTATGGCAAGATATGCAGAAGCAGCTCATATGCAAGGAAAATTCTGGGAAGTTAACTCTTTATTTTTCGATGAAAGACCTGAATCAGAGGAAGAAATTATTGAATTACTTAAAAACTCAGATTTTAATTTAGATATGGCAAAACTTCAAAAAGATGCCAATGGAAAAGAAGTTCAAGCTATTATTTCAAAAGATATTGATTATGCTGTTGAAAATAATCAAATGGGTACACCAACTATGAAAATTGGTGATAATTTTGAAATGGGTGTTCAAGGCTATCATAACTTGAAAAAATGGATAGAAAAAAATGGCGGAAAACCTAAAAACAAACTTTTCTAATGAGAAAATTTTACTGCATGCATGTTGTAGTATTTGTTCAGGATATCCCATATCTTATTTGAAAGATATGGGATTTTCTCCTGTTATCTATTTTTATAACCCAAATATTTTTCCTGAAACAGAATACCAAAAAAGACTTGAGGCTCAAAAAACATTATGCACACATTTTGAGTGCGAATTAATAGTTGGTAAATATGAACCGGATGTTTATTATGAATATGTAAAAGGTTATGAAAATGAACCTGAAAAAGGTGCAAGATGTGATAAATGTTTTGAATTAAGATTGAGAGCTGCGGCATCTTTGGCAAAAGATTTGGGCATAAATAAATTTACAACATCTATGGTTATAAGTCCGCATAAAAATTATGAAAAATTAACGTTAATCGGTACTAAAATTGCGCAAGAATACGGACTTGAATATATTTCTACAAATTTTAGAAAAAATGATGGATTTTTAAAAACAAATCAAATTTCTAAATCTCTTAATTTGTACAGACAAAATTACTGCGGATGTAAATTTGCAAAAAATTTGTAATAATATCCTCTGTTTGTATTATGACGTGAAAAGTATAATATCATATAATACATTAGAGAAAGTAGATAATTTCTAAAAAATTATAAGAGGATAAAATGATGAAAAGAAGACTAGGCTTATTATTGGCAACTGCAATGGTAGTAAGTACAATGGCAACAGTAGCTTATGGGTGGACAAATCCACTTAAAAATTACAATTTGTATGATGATGTAAATCCGCAATCAACTGACGAAAGAGAACAGGTGATGAGTGATTATATTAATCAGAACAGAAGTAAGTCTTATACTCCGCCATCAATGGACAGTTTTTCATCTGATGATGATATGAAACTTGAAACTCCAAAAACAAGAAATGAAACCTTGAGAGAATCTTCAAGAAATGTATATGCAGACCCTGAAGTTCCTGCAGGTTGGACAGAAGGACCTTCTTTTTATCCAAATCCGTCTTTTAACAGTATTGTTGCAAAATACAAAAAAAGTGATTTTGCAGGATGTTTGCAAGAATGTATTTCATACGTAAGACAACATCCTAATGATACTTTGGGATTTTATTATCTTGCAATGTGTTATACAAAAGTAAGTGATATGGATAATGCGGTTAAGGCTTATGAAAGAGTTATTGAACTTAATGATAATCCTATGATTGTTAAATATGCAACAAACGGACGTAATTGTATTATGGGTAATGAAGCAGAAAAATGCTACCCAAGAGTTAATGAACCGGAACTTGTATACCCTTATGCGGATCTTCCTTATGCTCAATTAACTCCAATCGATCCTCAAACTTTAGTTGATCAAAATATAAATTCATTAAAAGCTACATTATCTCCTGTTGAAGCAGATAAAGATGATGAAAATAATTCTGACCCTAACAATAAAGATAATGAAAAGAATAAGAAAATTAAATTACCGTTTGGTAAACAAGATAGCGAATTGGATGCGTTTATTAATGCGCCGTACGGAAACGGTTTAGCTCCAAAATTAAACAATGAATATAAACAACTTCAATTGAAGAAAATTCAAAGTACAATCAATACCGGAGATGAAGGCGAACAAGATAAAAATAATATGAAATATATTAAAGATTTTGATAAACAAAAATCTGACGCCGGTGAAACTATAAAACTTGCATATGAAATTCCTCAAAAAGAAATAGATGCAATTTCTAAAGATCCGGAATTTGTAAAAGCGCAACAAGAATATAACGAATTAAGAATGCTTTTAGGAAGTGATAATTCAAATAATTATTCAAATAATATGTCTGATATGCTTCCATATATGAACGAATCAGATGCTAAGAATATATCACCGGAAGCTATTCAAAATATGATGATGCGTTCAATGATGGGTGATTTAAACTTATAAAATCATGATATCTAAATATGAAAAAGTAAAAAAAGACTTCTTTGCAGGTAGAATAAAAGGCTGTAAAACATACTTTGAATCAAATGGATATTATCTTGAAGCAGGATATTGCTATTTGGTTTTGGATAAGCTTGATAAAGCTCAAGAAATGTTTTTAAAAGCCAAAAGTGAAAATATTCGGGCAAATTGGGGTCTTTTTTTAATACAGCTTATCAAAGGTGATATAAAAAGTTATCCGACATACTTTGAGATTAGAAATTTTCTTGAATTAGATATTGATATTTTAATAACATATTGCAAAGGTGATTATATCGAAAAAATTATAAGATATGCGGATTTTATGGCGCATTATAACCCTGAATGCCACAAGTTTTTAGGACGTGTGTTTTGGGCAAATAATTTTCTACCTGCTGCAATGTTTTACTTGAATAAAGCAAAAAATGAATTTTATTTAGACCCCGAATTGCATTATTTATATGGATATATTTACTACACAGAAAAGAATTTTTTACAATGTCGGAAGTCCTTAGATGAATGTATCAGAATTCTTCCTGAATATGCTCCGGCAAATGCTTTAATGAAAAAATTAAAAGAAAAAATATAATATGAATAATAAAGGTCTTGAATTTAACTCAAGACCTTTATCTTATAATTATGTAACTTATTCAAATTGGAATTATTTTTTTTCCAAAACAGAACTTATTGCAGGTGATTCATTAACATAATTAGTTAGTTGTTTAACTGCAGGTTTGTAAGCATTAATTGTGCTTGAACCGCCTAAACAACCACCCGGACATGCCATAACTTCAATAAGGTTTCCAAATTCACAAGTTCCGTTTTTAGCAAATTTTTTCAAATCTCTAATTGATTGTTTATTAAGTCCGTCAACAACATAAGGTGTAGCCTTATCTTTATCATCCAACAATGCATTAACCGCATTGGCAACTCCTGCTGTAACGGCAAAGTTTCTGGCTTCTGCAGAAGATTCTTTTCTGTATTCAACTTCATCACATTCTGCAACTTGAACCTGCATTGCGATAAACCAAGCACCTAATTCTTCAAAATTAAGAACATAATCAATATTTGGGTTTTTCATAGCTTCACGACGTTTAGCAACGCAAGGGCTGAAAAATACCGTTATTGCATCAGGTGTTTCTTTTTTTACCATTTCTGCTGTATAGTATGCAGGTGTTTTTGTTTCGGAACGGAATGGTTTAAGTTCAGGTATATGTTTTTCAACAAGTTCGTTATATCCTGCACAGCATGAAGTTGTCATAAATTTTTGACCTTCTTCCATTCTTTCTTTGAACTCTGCGGCTTCGTTTTTTGTTGTAATATCAGCACCTTCCGCAACTTCCAAAACGTCAGAAAAACCAAGTTTTAATATTGCACTTTTTAGTTGTTTTGGAGTGCAAGGTAATTGTCCCATAATTGCCGGAGCTAACATTGCTACAAGTTTTTTACCCTCTTTTATTGATTTTAAAATATCAATAATTTGGCTTTTTTTATGAACAGCGCCAAACGGACATGCACTTACACATTTTCCGCAAGAAATACATTTTTCAAAATCAATTTGAGCCAATCCTTCATCATCTTTTGCTATTGCTCCAACAGGGCAAGCATTTTCACAAGGGACAATGATTTTTGCAATTGCTTGATATGGACAAACCTGAGCACACATTCCGCAATTTTTACATTTAGACGGGTCAATAACTGATTTACCGTGTTCAACTTTGATTGCTCCAAATTTACAAGCAGATTCGCAAGGCCTTGCTACACAACCTTGGCAAAGGTCTGTAACATAAATTCTTGAAGGTACACAGCCTTGGCATGCTGTATGAAGCACTGTTAATGGGTTTTCTTCAGGCTGAGTTCTTTCAAGTGATTTTTTTGCAAGAGTAGATAATAATTCACTATCGTCTGCATCTTCGATAGACAAACCTAATCCTGCAATTACTCTATCTCTTAATACGGCTCTTTCCTTGTGTATACAACATCTGAAAGGAACTTCACTGCCTTTCGGACGCATATCATAAGGTATTAATCTTGTGTTTTCTTCAAAATTATCACTCAAGTAAGCACGAATAAGTCTTACTAATATTTCACGTTTCAAATGAGATGTTTGTTTAGGGGTATTCATCGCCATTTCTTTTTCCTCTTTACTATTCCATAGTTACATTATTTTTTTAATTTTGCGTCAATTGCTGAAAGAACTTTTTCAACAGTTGCTTCTTTAATAACATCATTATCAACTTTTACGTAAGGTGCTTTTGAAAATTCCCAATCGGTAGCGCATAAACCTAAACACGGAACTCCAGATACATCAACTTTGTCTCCGTATTTTTGAGGAACTATATCAATTAATTCCTGAAGATTTGCTGAACCCATAACAAAACATGTTGTTCCTAAACAAACTTTTACGCTAACTTTTTCCATTTTTACCTTCCTCTTGTAGAATTTTGTCTACATATACTGTACGCTAACTTTTTTAAAATATTTATCCTGTAATACACTTGCCATCTTTTTAATGATATTCTTTCGAATTTCGATTTCTACCGGTAATGCAGGATTGTAGTGAGCTTGATTAAGTTTTGCACCGACCATAAAGTTTATGCAATCGCTATCTAATAGAAATTTTATCAGCTTTCCGGCAGCATTGTCAATATCCAAGTTTCCGGCTTCAAGACATTCTAATGTTTCTGTAAGGGTTAAAATACCTTCAGTTACTAAATCTACTCCATCCATGTATGAGCAACTCGGAAGTTTGCCGATACTGATTTCTTTATCCATTGTTATCGGTAAATTTAGTTCTCTGGAAATAAGATTTGCGGTTGTTCCTCCGCAGATTGCTTTTTTACCCTTAAAATCTTTAAATTCTTTTGCATATTCGGCATCATTTTTTTGATTAAACGGAGGTCCGGTGAAGACCAAAGAAGTTCGAGGTTCTCTAAAATACAAAACGCAAGCGGAAATATCATCTTTCGGAAGTCGGTCTGTTTCAATATTTTTTGCTTGTCTTATGATATATGCAGAAAGCTCTGAACTTGAAATTTCAGGTTCTTCTTGCAATTTTGCAAGAACCAGATTTATTAATCCTTCCCGTCTCAATCCGAGTTTCAATCTACCGTTACCAAGACCGCATTGAGTAACACCGTCTGAGCAGAAAATCAATCTGTCGCCTAATTCCAAATTAATTTTATAACTTCTGAGACATCTGTTTTTGAATGTTTTTGATGGGATGGTGTCATATGGCGGAGTCATAACTTCTCCGTTTTTAATCCATAAAAATTCAGGGTTACCTTCTTCAATAATTTTTGCATGCCCTTCATCATTAACATCAATTATCGAAAATGTTGAATAGCTTATCTTTCTGACTTTACAGACAGGAAGTGAGTTCATAACGATTTCTGCTGCACGACGTATAGGAATTTCTTCTGTTTCAACAAATTTTAAAAGCATAGTTGCTGTCATGCAGGATAGAATATTAGCCTTGATTCCGCTGCCCAGTCCATCTGATAGTACTGCAATTAATTTTCCTTCATCAGGATATCGTTTAGAAACAAAATAATCTCCAAAAGCATTCTGATTATACTTTTTTACTTGATTACAGTCGATATCGATAAACATTATTTATCCCCTTCTTTTTTATCGTCGTAATCATTTGCAATAGAATTCAATAATGTCTCGGTTTCAACCATATGTTCACCTAACAAACATGCAATTTCTTGAACAATTGAAATATTTTTTGAAATAACTTCTTTTGCTTTTTCCGAAATTTTTTCTCTGTTGGTTTCTGTTTGAGTAACATCTGTTATAATTGCACCCACAATTTCATTTTGCTCAATTGTGAAGGCATTGATATCATATAATCTGTCTCCAACGCTGTAATGTTCTTTATGTAAATCTTTTCCTGTTTTAAGAATTGTTCTGAATAAGTCTGAAAATTCTACAATTCTATCAATTGCTGCTCCGGTCATTCCGTCAGGTCTGGCTTTGAAAATTTCGTACATATCACCTGTAAACATTTTCATAAAGCTATCATTAGCTTCCAATATATTCATATTATTATCAACCATAACGATAGCTGCAGGCATACAACGAAGCATTGCGGCAGCTTTTCTCATTGCAATTTTTCTCATATAAGAAACACACATTGACGGTTCAGCAACGCCGTCTAATAATGCAACTGCCAATTCTCTGCAGGATGAATATCCGCATCCGCCACAGTTAAGTTCATCTTCTGCAGTATGTTTGCCGATTTTTTTAAGTGTTTTGTTAATTTCTTCTAATGAATATTTTGATTCTTCAATTCCTGTTGGTTCATATTTATAATCTACAACACAATCAGGTGTTTTAGGGATATCATCACGTTTTTTTACTTTTGTCAAAACATCCGAAATCATACTTATGCTTGCTTTGTCTGTTGAGATACAAGGACCTCCGATACATCCGCCCTCACATGCCAGTGCTTCAACAAAAATAGGTTTGTTAATTTTATCTGCATCAAGATTGTTGAGTGCTCTTTCAAATGCAGGAATAGAACAAATTTCAAGTAATTGAACATTTTCTTTAATTCCTATTTTGCGAATAGTTTCATTCATTCCGCCATCTATCGGGTATAAAGAACCTTCATGGGCACTAACAGGAACAAAATGAGCATTTTCATCCTTTTGAATAAGTGAAACATCAGGAAGTGTATCGCTAATCCAAATTTTTAATTCTTCAAATGTTATAGCTAAATCAATCAAACCATCCGGTTCATCTGCTTCTTTCTTTTTGCCGATGCAAGGACCGATAAATACTACTGCAATGTTGTCTCCGTAAATATTTTTAAGCATTTTTGCATGAGTTCTTGCAGGAGAACCTATTGGTGTAATATATTTTGAAAATTCTGGTTTGTATAATTTAATATAATCTACTATTACAGGACAAGCACTTGAAATCCATAAACCTTGTTCTGTTTCATTTAGCATTTGAGCTGTTTTTATTGAAACTTCTTGAGCTCCTAATGCTGTTTCTGACACATCTTTAAAACCTAAGCGTTTTAGAATGGCAATCATTTTTTGTGCGGACATTTCAAAAACACCACGCCAAGATGGAGCTAATGAGATATAAACATCTTTTCCGCTGATTAAAAGATTTTTGACTTTTTCTAAATCATTTCTTACGCATTTTGCGTTTGTTGGGCAAACTTTAACACATGTTCCGCAAGATATACATTTTTCAGGGATTACAGAAGCGTGATTGTTTTCTATTTTAATTGCCTTAACAGGACAATCCCTTACACACCTGTAACAATCATGACACTCATTAATCAACGTATAGACCGGATGTTGTTTATTCATTTTCTAACCCCTGAATTTTAATTTTTATACTAATGTTGCAGATAATATTTCTTGTAGTTTTTCTTCATTAATTTCGTTATATAAAACGTCATCTATATAAATATTTGGACCTGAAGAACATTGTTCTTGACATAATCCGCCTACAAGTTCAATGTCAGCTTCCAAATTATTTTCTTTTATATAATTTTCAAGAAAATTTAAATTTTCTAAATTTCCTCGTGCAAAGCATGAACTTCCCATACAAACTTTTATATTATGTTTTGTCATATTTTATATCTTCCTCACTTTTTACAATACTATTTTAGTATAGCAATAAAAATAAGGCAAGAGGAAAGTTGTGTAAAACAAATAAAAACAGGATACAGACATTTCTGCATCCTGTTTTTTGTAAAAGTTTTATTTGAAAATTATATCATCAAACCGCCAGCAACTTCGATTGCTTGACCAGTAACATAATCTGTATCTAAAGCTAAGAATTTAACAACTTTAGCGATGTCTTCAGGAGTTCCAAGTCTTTTCATCGGAATAGCTTTTAAGTATTCGTCGATGTTAGGAAGTTCTGCTGTCATAGCTGTTTGAATGAAACCAGGGCATACTGCGTTAACTCTGATATTTCTTGAACCAAATTCTTTTGCAAGAGTTTGAGTGAAACCAATTAAACCTGCTTTTGATGCTGAATAGTTTGCTTGACCTGCATTACCATGACGTCCTACGATACTTGACATATTGATAATTGAACCTTGACGAGCTTTTGACATGTATTTAATAACAGCGTTAGTTACACAGAAAGCTGATGACAAGTTAACCTTGATAACGCTTTCCCATTGGTTCATATCCATTCTTAAGAATAGGCCGTCTCTTGTTATACCTGCATTGTTTAATAAGATATCAATTTTACCGTGTTCAGCAATCATCTTATCAACATTTTCTTTAACTGCATCAAAATTTGATACGTCAAAACTGTAGAAGTATGCATTAACACCTAAAGCTTTAATTTCATCAATTGCCGGTTGAGCTTTTTCTGCATCACAAATATCATTAATGATGATATCACATCCTGCTTTTGCCAATTCTTTTGCACAAGCTAAACCAATACCGCGAGATCCGCCTGTAATTAAAGCAATTTTTCTTTCTGTCATTATTTTTCTCCTTATTATTTGTCGGAATTCCGACCTACTTTTTATTCTTTAAAATATCTTCTATCTTGTACTTAAACCAATTTTTTGCTCTCACCCAAAATGGTTCTCCAAAATTTTCAATTGTTCTGTCTATTTCTTTTTTATCTGTAACTCTGCCAAGAGAAAGATAAACATTTCTTGGGGTCAAATCAGGATGTTCTTTATAAAATTCGGGTGAATTTATGTTTAATTTTGATTTACGAAATCCAAAATTCGACCAAATCTTCATTATGCAAGAGCCATTTCTTCTTTTAGAGCGCTTACTGTATTTTCTAAAGATTCTTTATCATAGATGTTATAAGTTTTTACACTCGGATCAATTTTTTTATTCAAGCCGGCTAAAACTTTTCCCGGTCCTATTTCAATAAATGTATCAACACCTTCAGATATCATTTTTTGAATAGTTTGTGTCCAGTGTACTGATGAATAAATTTGACGAGGCATTTTGTTTTTAAATTCAGCACCTAAAATTGTTGCTTCTGCATCAACATTTGTATAAACAGGAATAGAGGAATTGTTCAAATTTAGATTTGCGGCAAAACTTGAGAATTCTTTTCCTGCATTTTCCATGAATTTAGAGTGGAAAGCTCCTGAAACAGCTAATGGAACAACTCTTTTTGCACCTGCTGCGCTTAATAATTCTCCTGCTTTAGCTACAGCTGTTTCATCACCTGTGATAACAACTTGAGCCGGTGAATTATAATTTGCAACATCAACATAACCAACACTTGATGCTTCTTCTAATGCTTTTTCTAAACTACCTTCAGGAGCATTCAGAATAGCTGACATAGCACCGCCTTTTGTTTGACCCATTAAATCAGCTCTTTTTTGGATAGCGATTAATGTTGTTTCCAAGTCCATAACTCCTGCGGCATACATTGCACAATATTCGCCTAAGCTGTGTCCTGCTGTTGCAAATGGTGTAATACCAAGTTGTGATTTAAATGCTTCTAATGCTGAAATTGACATTGTTACAATTGAAGGTTGAGTATTAACTGTTTGTTTTAAATCTTCTTCAGGACCTTCAAAACACATTTTTGTAATACTTTTTTCTAAAACTCTATCTGCTGTATCAAAAACATTTTTTGATGCTTCAAAGTTATCATATAAATCTTTCCCCATTCCTACAGCTTGTGAGCCTTGTCCCGGAAAAATAAAAGCAATCTTTTTCGTCATAATCATATCCCTCTCATATTTTCTGAATTGATTATACTACAAAAATTTTAAATCTCAAAAAGTATGGGCAATTATCGTTAAGATAATTGCCCTGTGTGATTTGGTATGTGTTTCCCCAAACATTTTTATGCAACAAAATCAATATTGTTTTTTATTGCTTGCTGATATTTTCTGCTTTCAGCAATCATTGGAATTGTTTTATTCATAGTATGTTTTTGCGGTGTGCTTTTTTTGGATAATAAACTTCCGTTTGAATAAAATTTATTCCCTTTTGCAAAGTATTCACCAATTCTCATCCCTGTCATTTTCAAATCCCTTTCGTTCTCTTAATATTCCCACTTATATTAAAATTTTTGAAAATGCCTAATTTCAAGAAGGTGAATTTTTGTTACATTGCTTAATATATTATTTTGAACTTTTCTATTTTCAGGTCGTTAATATATTATAATCAATAGGAGTTTTAAATGAAAAAGATAACTAAGTATTTTATTTTTTTATCACTAATGATAGGGCTGACATCACCTGTGTTTGCTCATCATGAGCCGTCTCATAATCCGCCTCCTCCACCTCCGCCTCCACCTGTTGTCCCTGTTTCAACTTCAACCGTGGAGTATGAAGAAGCTATACCTGATTGTATGGAACATTATTTGTATGTTACGGAGGTTTCTACAACATATTCCGATAATACCGTAAGTACGGCAAGAAGTTATTCTGTTTATAATGCTGACGGTTCTGTTTTGGTTTCTAACTGTAGAAATGCTCAGCATCTTACTAATTATAACGGACACTATTTTATAATTAATAACAAAGATTTAATTGATTCTTACGGCTATAACGTAACAAAAGAGTCATATGTTTCGTTGTATGTGATTGCACCTGACAGAATTATGGCATCAAAAAATTTGTCTTTTTTAAAGGCAGGATATGGAGTAATTGATTTTTCAGGTAATGAAATTATTCCTGTTAAGTATCAATCGATAAAAACAGGCAAATTTAATAATGGTATTTATACCACAAAATTAAACGGATATTATGGTTTGACTGACCTTAATAATACCGCTTACTTGAAAAACGAATATGATAGTATAAAAGAATTGCACTATACATATTTGATTAAAAAAGATAACCGTTACGGACTGGTTAATGCTAACGGAAAAATGGTTCTAAGTGCAACTTACAACAAAATAAAAAAATGTGGTGAATATATTATATATGAACAAAATGGCAAATGGGGTGCATTAGATGCTAACGGTAATATTTTAGCTTATCCTCAATATAAAAAAATTGAATTGAATAGAAATGTTTTGGTCGGAATAAATTATAATAATTCAAAAGTTACAATAATGTCTTGATGAAAATGATGTTATTTTTTGGCAAGGTTATAGCTTTCATCAATTCTGTTTAGTATTTCTTTTGTGGCTATACCGGAATCAAGACATATTGTATACCAATGTTTTTTGTTCATATGGTAACCTTTAAAATAATTTTTGTTATCAACAATATTTTCAATGGTTTCCGGAGTTCCTCTTAAATCAATTATTTCAATTTTTTCTTCTCCGTTAAGTCCGATTTTATTTTTTGAAACCGTCAGTAATAACAAGTACCATTTTTTATTATCACTTCTTCTTATAATTGCGTTATCAGAGAATTTTTCCCATAAAAATTCAAGTTCATCACCATATTTATGTTTTACATAATCGGTAATTTCTTTTGCTTGTTTTGTTTGAAAAATGCTTGAATAATAGCAATTTTGTGCAATTTTTTTTAAAATGTTTTCGCATTCTTCGATTACAGAACCTACAAAACTTCCTTCAGCTGATGGTACATGAATAATTGAATATTCGTCATTTGTTTCAGTGTCAAAAACTTTGACTTTGGGCAAATTTTCGTTTTCTCTAATTGTGATTTCAATTTTAAATTCGTTATTTAATATTTTAGTAGTATAAACATATTCGGATTTATTTTTTTTAAATCCAAAATTTGTAAGTTTATTTTTGTCTAAAATTTTGTTTTTGAAGATATCATTTGTGTTTAGCATACATTAATAATACCATTTTTTATGATAAATATGCAAAAAAATTTTTTAGGGTTTTTATTATTTATAAGGAGAAATAATTTATGAAAACTCAAAATAATAATTCAATAAATTTTAATGGTAAACTTGTCATTCATAATTATTCTAAAAAAGGTATTGCTACAATAAAACAATATTATACAAGTCCGGAACAAGATAAATTAATACAAATTGCTGCAGATAGTTTTACACCAAGAAACTGTCTTTCAAATTATTTACAAACAAATGAAGCAAGAACTTTTAAAACTTTATTGGAGATGATTATTAAAAAACCAATTAAGGAAAGTAATCAGCGAAAAATTATGACAAATACTTATACCGGTGTTTCTTTTGCTGATGCGCAACCTGGGCGGGGAGGTTTTTAGCTACTTTGGAATATACTGAAAAATAGATGTTATTATTTCAAAATCTAATGCAAATATAAAAAAGACTCCACAAAGGAGTCTTTTTTTATATGGGCTGCAGTGGACTGTCTTGAAAAAACTTATCCCTTATCAGCCCTCCATTAAAAGCTGACATTTAGTCAACTTTTAACGGAGTCCTTGCTCTAACCACGTACTGAATACTTAGAGTGCGTCCCGTAAAGACGAAATCTGTAATTCAATTCTAATGCAGATATAAAAAAAGACCCCACAAAGGAGTCTTTTTTTATATGGGCCGCAGTGGACTCGAACCACCGACCTCACCCTTATCAGGGGTGCGCTCTAACCACCTGAGCTAGCAGCCCGCATTTGGGGCAAAATGAATAATTTTAATTTCGCTATTCATCTCGCATGAATAAATCTACTATAAACATTTTTTAAAATCAAGTGTTTTGTAAAAAAGAAGCTGCCCGAATTTTTCAGACAGCTATTTTTCTTTTCCTTAAATAAAATTTGCCAAATTATTACTAAATATTGATTTTTCTTTCAAAGTTTTTTCTGATTTTTTTCTTTGCATTATCTAAATTTTTAATTTTCTTTTCTGCGCATTTAATTTTTTGTTTTGCAGTTTTTCTTTCTGCTTTTGTTGTATTGTAGCGAGAGTCGATTTCAGAATATTCTGCTCTATAATTCAATAATCTGTTTCTTAATTCAACTTGTGCATTATCAATATCAACTATTGAACTTTGCATTTTTAATCCGCCTGTAATTTGGCTTGGTTCAAGCAAATCTGTTCCTTTTGGTTCTGCAGCAGTTACAGTTTTTGTACTCTTTGTTGTCGTAATTGCAGGGCTATCATCAAAATTTAATGGTGTGAATGTTGCTTCTGCCAATGCAATTCCGCTTGATAACATTACTGTGCACAATGTTCCTGCTAAAACTTTTGATATTTTTTTCATATAGTCCTCCATGATTACTTGCTAATCATAATGACATTCTAGTGTATTTTCTTTTAAAGAAAAAGAAGTTTACATAATTTAATATCATAAATTTATGTGCTATTATTTTTATATATAGGACTTAGGAAAATGAAAAAAGATTGGGTTTTAGATAGTAATACCTCAAATGAAAAATCTTTATTAAAAAGATTACTTTTATCTCGTGGTATAAAAACAGAAGAAGAAATATATGAATTTTTGCATCCGTTAGAGATGAAAATAACTTCTCCGTATGTATTCACTGATATGGAAAAAACGGTTGAACGTTTGTCAAGCGCAATTGACAATCAGGAAACAATCATTATCTACGGAGATTTTGATGCTGATGGTGTAACTTCTACTTCTGTTTTATATAAAACTCTTAAATTTTTGGGTGCAAGTGTTCATTATTTTATCCCTGACAGAGAAAATGAAGGTCATGGTTTTGATAAAAAAGCTTTAATAAAGCTTATGACCACTGTTAAACCAAAAGTTATAATTTCTGTCGATTGCGGAATTTCTGATGTTGATGCCGTAAAATTCATCAATAGTTTTAAGATGATTGATGTTATAATTACCGACCACCACGAAGCTCCGGAAGTTTTACCTGAGGCTTATGCTATTGTTAACCCTAAAGCCCCTAATGCATTGGATGAAAGTTTAACTGCAAGACAAATTGAACATTTAACATATCTTGCTGGATGCGGTGTTGCCTTTAAGGTTGCACAAGCTGTTCTTACAAAATATAATAAAACAGAATTTATTTATGAAATTCTTCCGTTTGTAGCTGTTGGTACGGTTGCGGATGTTGTTCCGCTTTTGGGAGAAAACAGGTATTTTGTTACAAAAGGACTTGAATTAATTTCAAAAGGTAAACATTATGGTTTGCAAAGACTTTTGGAAAGTGCGGGTTATGATATTACGAATGGTATAACTTCCGAGAACATTGCTTTTGGTGTTGCGCCAAGAATTAATGCTTCCGGTCGTTTAGATACTGTTGATGCGGCTTTAAAAGTTTTAATTTCTGAAAATCTGCAGGAAATAGAAATGTCTGTCGTAACGTTGAATGAATTAAATAAAATTCGTCAAACTTTATGTGATGAAATTTTTCAACAGGCTGATAAAATGGTTCAAAAAGAGGGAAATCGCAATCCAGCTATTGTTTTATACAGTGAAGCATGGCATATCGGAATTATTGGGATTGTGGCATCAAAACTTGTTGAAAAGTATTACAAACCAGTGTTTTTAATGTCTTATTCCAAAGAAAAAGACCAGTTCAGATGTTCTGCGAGAAGTATTGAAGGTGTGCCGTTATATGATGTTTTAGATGCTAACGGAAGTCTTTTTGACGGTTTTGGAGGACATAAACTTGCCGCAGGACTTAGTTTTACAGGTTCTAATGTACCTTTTGAAACAGTAAAAAAAGCTTTAAATGACACTGTAAAAGAGTATTTAGCACAAAAAGAACTCAAACCGTTTGTAAAAATAGATTTGTTGCTTGAACCTCAAGATATCAGTATTGATTTGGTTGAAGAAATTTCCCAATTAGAACCTTTTGGAGCATCAAATCCAAGTCCGATTTTTGCTATTAATAATTTAAAAATCTCACAAAAGAAAACTATGGGTTCGGATAATTCGCATTTAAAATTGATATTGGCAGCAGGTGCTAAAGAATTAACCGCTATATGGTGGAAAAACGGAAATACTCCTTTATCAAGCGGTGATAGTGTTGATATTGCATTCCATCCGCAAATTAATGAATTTAACGGGAATACTTCTCTCCAATTAATTATTGATGATATTCATTCTGATATTTTGCCGGATGATGAGGTATTGCCGCAAAGCTCTTATAAAATATATGATAATCGTTCTAAAACAGGGATTTTGCCTAATGTAAACGACTATATTAAAAACTCAAAATTTAACATAAGGGTTTTTGCGGAAAGTAAGTATATTTTAGATACTATAAAATCTTATCCCGAAATAGCTTCAAAAACCTTTACAAGACAGGATATTCCGACATGTGATGTTGTAATGTTTTTTGATTATCCGTGTGATAGAGAAACCTTGGATATAATACTTGAAAAATCCATGCCAAAAGGGGTTCATTTTATGAATTATGAGCCTAAAATACTTGATGAGAAAGAGTTTTTGAAAACTTTTACAGGCATGTTAAAATTTGCATCGCATAATAATTCGGGTAAGGTGGAATTAATTCGCTGTTCAAGCTTTTTGGGAAAATCCGTAAAAATATTTGAAATGCTTATGGAACTATACCAAGAAGCAGGTTTTATAAATATTTTGGACAAAAATTCTTCATTTTATACTATAGAATTTATTGGTGTTGATAATTTATCCAAAATTTTGCACAATGAAAAATATGCACAAATTTTTGATATGATTCTTGATTGTGAAGAATTCCAAAAAAGCTTGCTACAAGATGATTTATCACAAATTTTAATATAATGACAGCTATTTTATATTAACCGGCAATTTTAATATATGCTTTCATTATTTTATTTTCCAAAGTATCATTTATTGCTTTTTGAACTTTTTCTAACGGATATTCTGTAGATAATCCTGAAACTTTAACTTTTTTAGATGCAAGTAAATCTAAAGAATCTTTCAAATCCGTTGGTGATGGGGAATAGCTTCCTAAAATAGTTAGTTCTCTGTAATAAATTTCATTGTTAGCATAGCCAAAATTTTGTGGAGTACTTGAAAATACAAGGATTTTTCCGCCATCTCGAACGTATTTTAGTGCAGTTGGGATTGCTTTATCCGAACCTGATGTCATAAAAATTCCGTCCGCTTTTATGCTTTCACACATTTCTGTCAGGCAAAAGGCTTCAATACCTAAATTTTTTAGTAATTGTACTCTTGCAGGTATTAAATCACAGCCGATAACTTTCATACCGAAAGCTCGTAAAGCTTGAGCCATAAGAATTCCAATTGAACCCAAACCGATAACAAGTGCTGTAGAATTTTCTCTTAATGCTGCTCGTTTTACAGCTCTGACACAGCATCCGAGAGGTTCATAGAAGGATGCTTCTACATTTGTTAAATTTTCAGGTTTTATATATGCAACGTTTTTTAAGTGTTCTTCTGATACAAAAACTTTTTCGCTAAAGCCGCCCGGTTTAATATTAGTTTCTTTAAAGTGTCTGCACATTGAAACATTACCGTTTTTGCAGTATTCACAATTTCCGCAAGGAATGTGGTGAGAAGTTACAATTATATCATTTTTTTTGAATTCAGTTTCAGAGTTAATTTCAATAATTCGTGCAACAATTTCATGACCTAAAACAGTTCCGTTTTTTACCAGATTTTGTTTTAATTTTATAATATCAGATCCGCATAAACCACAGCCTAAAACTTCAACGATTGCTCCTTTTTTACCTGATAAACTCTCATTTTCTCTTTCTTTTATAACTAAGATACCATTTTCTATTTCTGCTGTTTTCATGGAAACCTCCATTAAAATTTTATCATAAATTTGGATAATGGGTATTTAGTAAATAAGAGAATAAAGTTTATAAGTAATCCAAAATTAAGAATACATTTTGTCAGGCTGATAGTTCAACAAATCAAAAAATTATTTCAGTAAATCCGAAGGAGCAACTTTAAAAATTTTTGCAAGTTGTTCTATCTTATCGATAGTTATATTAATTCTGCTTTTTTCAAGTTTACTGATGTATGAATTATCGACTTCAAGCATCAAAGAAAGTTCTTCACGCTTATAATTGTGTTTTTCTCTTAAAACTTTTATGTTATTTGCTAAAAGCATTCTTAAAGATTGATTCATATTCCATATTGTGGCAAATTTTTAGTTGTTATTACAGGACTATTATTCCAATTTGAGGTGGTAATTATTTGAACAAATCTATTACATCAATATTAAAATATTCAGCAATTGCAGATAGTTTATCAATTGTTATATTTATGTCTGCTCTTTCTAATTTGGATATGTAAGAGTTGTCAAATCCTAATATTAAAGAAAGTTTCTCATGTGTGAGAAAATTTTTTTCCCTATAATATTTTACATTTTTTGCGATTCTTGTTCGTACATATTGACTCATATTCCAATTTTGGTGTATATTGTCTTTTATTAACAGGAATGTCATTCCATATATGGAGGTATTTTATGAAAAAAATTATTATACTCATATTAGTTATTATATTTATAAGTATTCTACCTATTACGGTTGCAGAAGAAATAAATGTTCATTCGGGGATAAAAATTCCATTAAGAGTGGAGCGAAATCAAACGAGTAAAAATCTTAAATCAGGAACGAAAATAACACTGGAAGTGGCAAACGATATATATCAAGATGGGATATTAATATTTAAAAAAGGAAATAAAGCAGCATTGAATATAACAGAAGCAAAAAAAGCAGGATTTTTAGGTCATGCCGGAAAATTTGTTATTATAGATGGTGAAGTCTATGATAATTTGGGAAATATCCATCAATTATCTTTTAATCAAACATATATTGGAGAAGAAAAAACATATCCAAAAGTTCTTCTAACGACCAGCGTATTTTTCTTATTTCCGTTAGCCTTGTTTGGATTTGTAAAAGGTGGACAGGCAGAAATTACAACATCTCAAGTAATAAATGCTTATTTAGATGAAAATTTCAAGTTTAATACAAACTTATAATAATCTTGTCAGAGTGAAAGCTTAATAAACAAGGGTAAATATTTATTATAAATAGTGCAGTTAATGCACCATTTATAATAAACTTTTAATATCAACAACTAGTCATCCTGATTATTGTTCCCGATTGGAATTGTTATAATGTAGTAGTTTCCGTTTGTTTCTTTGGTTAAACTATCTAATTTTACATTGTTTCCAAACATATAACTTTGTTGGAACTCAGAAATTTGTTCTTCATTGTTTGATTTTCTGATTGAACGTCCGTTAATTGTTAAAATATTGCCGTTTGCGTTTACTTGAACATTGTTTTCGTTATTATCAAAAACTCTTAAATCAATAATGACTTTGTAGAAATCTTTTGATTGCTCAAGGTGAATAACATTTGCACTATGTCGTGTAAATTCCCCTTTTTTCATCATTTTATCCATTTTACGCATTTCTTTGTTCATCATGTGTTCAACTCTATTGTTGCGTAAAAACATGTGAGGCGGCAACATTTTTTTCATATGCCAATCAATAACTGTGTAAAATGCACAATATGCTGCAAAAAAGATTAATAACCCCGTGAAAATTGATTTTAATAACGGATGTTTTTCACAAAACGGGCGGTTTTCTTGTCTGAAATCACCGGATTCTTCGTTTCTTTGATTTTCTTCCATAATTGCTCCTTTCAAATTAATTTTAAATATTTATTATGTTTTTACAATGTCCAGTTGGCTATGGTAATTTGTATATTTTAACTTGATAAAAAATTTCGGGCATGTTATAATGCTTGGAAAGAAAGGGTTAGTTATATGGCTAAAATTTTGGTTACTATGCCGGATGAATTTTTAAATAAGGTAGATGGGCTTGCTGATACAGAACGTTGTTCAAGAAGTGAACTTATAAGAGAAGCTTTAAGAAATTATATGCGCAGAGTTTCAAAGCAACAGTTGGAAAATGCTTCTCGTAATGCCGAAATTTTAGAAAATATTCTAAGTTAATTATTGTACTCTTTTACAAAATTGTTTACCCACTTTATTAGTTGGGGAATTTCGTATGGCTTTGGTAAGTACAAGTCTGCACCTGTATTTAGGACTAATTCTTTATCGTGAATTATTGATGTTACAATAACTTTCGAGTTTTTGAAATTTTCTTCCTGTTTTAATTTGTAGCAGAGATTTAAACCGTTTTTCTTTTCCAAATCTCCGGCATCAATGATTATCAGTGCAGGAATTTCATCTTCTTGCGGAAGATTATATTCATTGATAATTTGTGTTTGGTATCCTTGAAGATTTAATATTGTGTTTAAAAGAATGCTTAAGGCTTCATCGGTTTCAAATATGAGAATTTTATTATTATATTCTTTTTCTAAAACTGAGTTTTGTGCAGATAATTTTGGACGTTCGATTAAATAATTTGATTTATCAGGTAAATCTGCCATATCGTGAATTTGAATTAATGAATTTAAAACCTGAGCGGTGTCTTTGTATTTTGTAAAATCATTTGTTATAACACTAATTGTTGAATGTACAAAATTTGCACGTCTGCCTGCGTATTCGTCCCCTTGGAGAATCATATAGCCTCGGTCTAAATCGTGTTCAGCATAAAATTTTGATGCAACCGAGTCAAATGCAAAGGTTAAAAATCTTGCAATTTTTTCAGCTTTAAATGTATCTGTTATTACGAGAAAAATATTCTCTGACAATTCTCCGATATAGTCGGTTTCAGATAGAGAAGCTTTAATTATTGCTCCGTATGTTTGGAGTAATTTATCGGAAGCAAGGCTGGTGTATGCTTGTTTGTAGCTTTCGAAATTTTCAATACTGATGTACAAAATCGCCCAATCTTCATTATCCGACAACTTTCTTTTAAGTGCACGCAAGGTATAATTTTTATTAGGAATAATTTGTTTTGTGTCTAAATTTGATTCAAATTCCCGTCTTAGATGGGCTTTCATTCTTACTTTAAATTCTTCGGAGTTGACAGGTTCTGACAGAAAATCATCTGCTCCGCTTTGCAAGACTTTTATTCTATCATTAAAGTCTGCAGATTTAGACATTGCAACAATTACAGGTCGCATGTTGTATGTCAAAGCTCTTACTTGTTTGCAAAAATCAGATAAATCATCATCGAAACTGTCGGAAATAATGATTAAATCAGGTTCTTTATCTTGAATTAATTTAATTGCAGTTATTAAATCTTTTGAGATAATAACATGATTTGAGTCATCTTCTAAAAGTTTTTTATATTTAGTTGAAAGTTCCAACCTTTTATCGATAATCAATGTTACTGACTGCATTTTATCCTCGCTTGTTCTTCAATATTTTTTATGGGAAGCAAAACTTCAAAAGTAATTTTGCTCAAGTTTTCTATATTTGACGGATTTGAATTAACAAAAATTTTTCCGTCCATTTTTTCAACTAAACTTTTGGTTATGTATAATCCTAGTCCGCTGCCTTGAACCTTTCGAGTCAAAGGATTATCTATTCTTGCGAATTTAGTGAAAATTTTTTCATAATCTTGCGGGTCAATATTTATACCTAAATTTGAAACTTTTATTGAAATATTATTATTTTTCAATTCGGTTTTTATTTGAATGGTAGAGTTTTCAGGTGAATATTTTGCAGCATTTTCAATTAAATTTGTTAAAATTTGTTGAAATTTATCTTTATCAACAAAAATTTCAGGCAAATTTTTTGAATGAAGAAATTCAATTTTATGTGTAGGATATTGATTTTTAATTATTGAAATTATTTGTTCAATGGGGTTTTTGATGTTTAGTGTATTGTATATAAAGTTGCTATTTGTCCCTTGAAGTTTTGTAACTGAGAGCATATTTTCAACAAGATGAATAAGTCTGTTTGATTGTTCTTCTATTATTTTTATAAACTTTTTTTTACTTTCATCATCAAGTTTGTCCCATGAAGACAACATTGTCTGAGAAAATCCTCTGATTGAAGTTAATGGAGTTCTCAGTTCATGGCTTACTGTTGATATAAAATCTTCGTATTTTTTTTCAATATCTGTCATGATTTCATTATAACAAAATATAAAAAAGACACTCAAACGTTAACAATATTTTAATTATCCGAATAAGAATTTTTATATGATTAGTTGAAATTACATAACTTAACAAACAAATTTACTAAATCATTTTTATGGTTAAATGAGGTTGTATAAAAATTTGTGAAAGAGTTTACCAGTTTAAGATAGAGATAAAAATATGAGTAATATAGCAATTATATTGGCTTCCGGTACTGGAGAAAGAACAGGGTTAGATATTCCTAAACAATTTGTAAAAATTGCAGGAAAAACTGTTTTAGAGCACACAATTGATACTTTTGAAAAACATAAAGATATAAATGAAATAATCATTGTTTCTAATATAAATTATATTGATTGGACGCAGAGTCTTGTTATGAAAAATAATTATAAGAAAGTAACAAAAATTTTAGCCGGTGGAAAAACAAGACGAGAAAGTTCATTTATTGGTGTTTCTGCGGTAGAAGAAGATAATGCAAAAGTTTTAATACATGATTCAGTTAGACCGTTTATGCACACAAGTATTATTGATAAATGTATAGATGCTCTTGATACTTACAAGGCTGTGGATGTTGCAATTGAATCAGCAGATACTTTGATTAAAGTTAATAGTGAGAATGTTGTTGAAGAAATTCCAAATCGTAAAGATTTTAAACGTGGGCAAACTCCGCAAGCGTTTGAGCTTAAGACTATAAGAACTGCACACGAACTTGCAAATCAAGATGAAAATATTAATGTAACTGATGATTGTGGTTTGATAATGAAATATAACCTTGGAGATATTTTTGTAATTGACGGGGATGATTTTAACCATAAGATTACATATCCGATAGATGTTGCAATTGCTGATAAATTGTTTCAGTTAAAAAGTACAGA
Organism: uncultured Clostridium sp.; assembly: GCA_964620875.1. Taxonomy (GTDB): domain Bacteria; phylum Cyanobacteriota; class Vampirovibrionia; order Gastranaerophilales; family Gastranaerophilaceae; genus Zag111. The sequence goes on along the minus strand of CAZUKK010000003.1, from coordinate 56,364 downwards.
TGCTCCAAAACAAGATAAAACTCAGTTAAAGAATAAAGTTATTGTTGTATTTGGTGCAAGTAAAGGTATCGGTGAAGCTGTTGTTCATCTTGCAAATCAATATGGGGCACAAATTTATGGATTTTCACGCAGCAACGGTGTTGATGTAAGAGATTTTGACAGTATCAAAAAAGCATTAGAATCAGTTTATGAAAAAGAGCAAAGAATTGATTATATCGTAAATACAGCAGGTGTTTTACGAATGGGACAATTAAATTGTCGTGAAATTGATGATATTCATAATGAAATCGAAATAAATTACACAGGTTGTGTAAATATTGCTCAACAAGCTCAAAAATATTTAAGTCAAACAAAAGGCGGACTAATATTCTATACTTCAAGTTCATACACAAGAGGCAGGGCGTTGTATTCGATTTATTCATCAACAAAAGCTGCAATTGTGAATTTGACTCAAGCTCTTGCAGAAGAATGGGAAAAAGACGGTATAAGAATTAATGTTATAAATCCTGAACGTACTGCTACTCCGATGAGGTTTGAAAACTTTGGAAAAGAACCTGAAGATACACTTTTAAAACCTGAGAAGGTTGCAGAAGCAACATTAAATACTTTATTATCAGATTATACGGGGCAAGTTATTGATGTAAGGAGAAAATGATTAAGTGCCAAAAGTATCAATAATTATACCTATTTATAATGTAGAAAAATATATAAAAAAGTGCTTGGATAGTCTTATAAAGCAGACTTTGGATGATATTGAAATCATTTGTGTTAATGACGGTTCTCCTGATAATTCAATGGAGATAGTTAATGAATACGCAAAAAATGATAAAAGATTTATTGTGTTAACTCAGGAAAATCAGGGTACTGGTGCGGCAAGAAATAAAGGAATTGATGCTGCAACAGGTGAATATATAATGTTTTTAGATCCTGATGATTGGTATGAATTTGATGCTTGTGAAAAAGCTTATAATCATATTAAACAAAATAATACAGATTTTGCATTTTTCGGGATGAAACATTTTTATGAAGATACCGGTATTTCAGAGATTGATAACTGGAGATTAAAAAATATTTTATCAGTTTCTGATTTAAATAATATCAATTTAAAAGAGCTTGATTTTGTATATGCTCGAAGTGGTGAATGTGTATATAAAATCTATAACAGATGTTTTTTAACTGATAACGATATTAGATTTACTCATACAAAAATGGGTGAAGACTACCCGTTCAGTTTTAAAGCTATAATTTTGGCAGACAGAGTTTCTGTATTAAATAAACCGCTTTATGTCTACAGAAGACGTAATTCTTCTTCAACTGCAACAGGTGAAAAAAATTGGAAAGAAATTATATACAACAGAAATCTTGTATTAGATGAAATTTTAAAATCACAATACAAAAATCAATTTTTGCGCACATATATTCCGATGAATGTTAACGGTTTATTGTCGTGGTATGAGAAGTATTCTAAAAAAGACCCGTCAATTAGGATTGAATTTTACTCTGAGATGAGAAAACATTTTATTAGAATGGATAGTATCTACGACTGCTCTCAACTTAAAAGCCTTATGAAGTATAAGCAGTTTAAAAGTGTAGTGAAAAATAGTTATTATAAGAAAAAATTGGAAGAAATACCTGAAAAAATAGTTAAAAACATATTTGAAGTTACAAATATCAATGCCAATGGAATTTGCTACAAGTCTATAACAATTTTGGGTATAAAAATTAGAATAAAAAAGAAAGTCAAAGTTAATAACATAAAACAAAATTATGAAAAATTGTTGAATAATTTTAAAAAACAAAAAAAAGACAAATATAGAGTTTTATTTTTGGTTAGTGAAATCGAAAAATGGAAAACTCAATCATTATACGATTTGTTAAAAAAAGATGACAGGTTTGAACCTATAATTGCAATAGCTGCTTTAAATATCAAGAAAATATATAAAGATGAAATTATAAATAAATTAGAAGCTTGTAAAAAATATTATGATGAAAATAATATGCAATATGAAATTGTGTATGATATCAAAAAAAATAAGCCGATTTCGCTTCAAAATTTAAATCCTGATTTAGTATTTTATCAACAGCCATGGAGTTTATTTAAAGAACACACGCCAAAGGTTGTGTCTAAATTTGCTCTAACATACTATGTTCCATATTTTGTTCCGAACTATGGTGAATTGTTTCTTGATGTGGGAAGACCATTGCATAAACAACTTTATAAATATTATGTATTGAATGAAAAATGGAAAGAAATATATGAAAATTATTTGCCGGAAGAACTTAGAGCAGGGGATTTTACCGCTGTAGGGCATACGTTTTTGGATAATTTAAGGGTTGATGGTGAGCAAAAATATGAAAATAAATATGTAATATATGCTCCGCACTATTCTATTCCTGATGAAAAGAATGAGAATTATACCAATTATTCAACATTTCATATTAATGGTCTTAAAATACTTGAATATGCGAAAGCACATCCTGAAATCTCTTGGGTATTTAAACCTCATCCAAGATTAAAAATAGCATTAACAAATCTTGGTTGGACTGAAAATGAGATTGAACAATATTACGAGGATTGGGCAAAAATCGGAAAATGTTGTTATGATTCGGGTTATGCAGAACTTTTCCTGAATTCCAAAGCTCTGATAACTGATTGCGGTTCGTTTTTGGTTGAGTATTTTGTTACTAAAAAACCTGTTATACATTTGGTTTCCGATAGAACTTCAATTGTGCCGTTAGATGCTTCAAAGATTATTTTTGATACGTATTATAAGGTTCATGATATTGAAGAATTGTATTACATGTTTGATAAAATTTTGATAAATAATAATGATGACAGAAAAGATGAAAGATTATCCGTATTAAAAGATTTAAAACTGTTGGATAATTATGCTGCAGAAAATATTATAAATGATTTAAAAAGCACATTGTTTAGTTAGATAAAGATTTATTTGTTGTTGAGATATTTTTGTATGAATCAACTGCACTTTGATACCATACAGGAATTTGAGTAACTTTATGTGTCAAATAGTAAGGGTTGGAAAACATTGAAAACATTTCTGCCCCGATTACAGTTGTGGTGTTTGCAGCTGTTCTTAGTGCTGTATTGGAAATTTCTGTTTTATCAAATTTTTTGCGAAACGGATTACTACTCTCATATTGATTATAAGTAACATTATCAATCATCTGGTTAACCGGTGTTGAGTCAACCCAATTAGACAGGGTTGCCAAATTTTGTTGGTATATTTTCATACTTATGAGGTTCATATTATTATTAAATCCCAAAAATAATAATTTTGCTAAAAATATTAAAAGGCAATTTTTTGAGACGAAAATACTTTATATATAAAGTGAAAGTGTTAGGTGTTTTGACATGTACAATGTAATAGTTGGAAAAGTTTTAAAACAAGGTTTTATGACGTCAGATTATTCTCGTCGTGTTTTTGCAAAGGGTTTTAAATTTCGGGAATTTTCACCCGTATTGCAAAAAGATAGTATGGAAAACAATATGTTGGAGTTTGGAAATGTTGGTCAAATTTCTTTGCCCAAAAATCTTATGGTATTTGATGTCGTACCAAAAAACTCGTTGAAAGTTTTGCAATGGGCTGTTTCCCAAATAGCAAAACTTGTGATGAAAAAATTACCACCAAATATAATGGAAACTTTAAAAAATAATCCGGTGGAGCTGTTAAAATATATTGAAAAATTTATAATAAAACAATTAACAAAACGTATATTAAAGGATAGTTTATCAGAACTTGATTTGAGTAAGACAGATGATTTATCAAAACAATTTGACGATATCTCGACAGAAGTGGCTAATGAGGTATCGTTTGCAATGCAAAAAGTTACACATAAGTACAAGTTTAACAAAGTTGTCGATGATGTAGCTTTAGAAACAATAAACGACTTAAAATCAAGTATTTTAAAGAATACAAAAGAAATTTTGACTTTGTCAAATGAAGATTTGTTAGAGTTATATGCAACAGGTTTAAAAGCTAACCAAAAAGAATGTTTAATCAGATTATTCAGCAAAATTCGTAAAAATGAATTAAGTCCGAATGAATTTAATCAGTTTTTGGATATTGTAACTGCAAATGAAAAAATAAAAACAGAAGAAGTTGAAGATTTACACAAAAGTATTGTAAATATAAAAAACACTATTGCAGATATCAATAAAAAGAAACCACAAAGTAATGTTACTGAAATAGATGTTGCTTTGGTGCATAGATTAAAAGATTCACATAATGTATCTGATGAAGTTTGTGGTAGTTGTTATACATTTTTGACAAAAGTTGAAAAAGAAAAATTGTCTGATTTTGACAGAAAAATTATTTACAATATCCTTTTTGGAGATAAATCTCAAAATATGCCATCTATATTTAACAGTTTGGGAATTACAGAAAATAAAAATTGTTTTAAAAATCTTTCTAAACTATTGGACTTAAAAGACAATATGAATATAAGAATGATTATTAAAGAATATCATAGTGGTGATATAGTGATTGAAGCGGGATTTATAGAAAAAGTTATAGATTATTTTGATGCAGGTTCTGTCAATGGATTGGCTGAAAAAATGAAGCGAAGTCCTATTGATATAGAATGTAATCTTAGTGATATACATATAAAACAAATCCGTCCCGGCATACATCTAAAAGGAACGGAAAAGATTAAAATTGATAAAGATACAATAAGGCATATGCCTCAAAAATATATTGATAATATTAATCGAGGTGAATATGATATAAAATTTTTAACTCCTGCCGAAACGAGAGATTCTTTGATGAAAAAATATGGAGGAAACAATGGTTCAAACATTGTTGGAGTTCAAAAAGGAAGAACTTATGATGTTGAAATAAGAATCAATGGTGGTAATACAGGAGACAGACTTTTAGGGACATATGACCCGAAAACAGGAATAATCTCGTTTGATGTCTTTTCTCAAGGCGGGTTGCATTCTAACAATACAGAACCATCACAATTTTTTGGTCCTAAGGTGTATTCTTACGGCTATCCTAAGGGATTAAATAAGTCAGGATTTATGGATAATCCCGTTAAGTTTTGTTTAGCATTGCTTTCCAATTCCGGTCTTTTATTTTATAATCAAAAGAAAGACAAGGAGTGGGTGAATGAAGTTCATTATCAGAAAAGAGGATTTATTTAACGGGATTAAAATTGTTGAACGTGCAACTTCACAAAAAGCTGTTCAACCGGTTTTGTATAATATTTTGATAGAAGCTCTGGAAAATAACACAGTTCGCTTGACGGCGACAGATTTGGTATTAACTGTTATCACAGAGGTAGATGCTCAAGTTGAACAGGTTGGGAAAATCACACTTCCTGCAAAGAAATTGAATGAAATTGTTTCAAAACTTGGCAATGATCTTGTAACTATTGAATTGGAAGATGGTTCTACAAGCGTTAATATAACTTGTAATAAATCTAAATTTGATATTATCGGAATTGCTGCAAGTGAATTTCCTCCTGAAGTTTGTAACTTTGAGATTGATGAAGCTAAATGTTTTGATATTGAACTAAAACCGTTTTTAAAAGCTATAAGACAAGCAGGTTTTGCTGCTGCAAGTTATGAAGTAAGTAATCTTTTATCAGGTATTGTTTGTGATTTTTCAAATGGTATTTTAGAAATTGCTTCAACTGACGGTAACAGACTTGCAAGAGTCAGAGAAAAAATTAATTCTGATATTACAGAACAAACTCAATTAATTATTCCGTCTCGCACACTTAATGAGTTTGTGAAAATGGGTGCATTTATTGAAGATGAAAATATCAAAATTTGCAAGGAAAAATCAACAATTGTTTTAAAGACAGAAAAAACTCTTACGATTTCAAGATTGTTGGAAGGTCAATTCCCTAAATATAATCAATTGATACCATCAGAAAGTCCAAAGCAAGCTGTAGTAAATGTTTCTCAACTTATTGCCGCTTTAGAAAGAGCATCTGTAATGGTTAATGATAAAACTTGTATCGTGAAAATGCTTTTTGCGGATAATGAGTTGACACTGTCAGCAGATACTCCGGATTCAGGTAAATCAGAAGATAAAATTGATATTCAATATACTGCAGAAGAACTTTTGATTGCATTTAATTATAGATTTGTTTTAGAAGCTTTGAGAATTATTGAAAGTGATGAAGTTATAATCGGTTTAAATGCAAGCCTTTCTGCTACTGTTTTGAAACCTAACAGCGAAGATGATTTTATTTGCTTAATTATGCCTGTTCAAATCAGATAATTATTACAAAATATTAACTATAGTTTTGATGCTAAAAACCTGATTATATCAGGTTTTTAGCTTTTGTTGTTTAAATATTTTCTAACTTACTAGCAAAATGTTCAAAAAATATGTTTTATGAGGAATATAAAGATTGATTAAAGTATTGGTCAAGGGGTGAAAATATAGTATTTGTATAACTGAATATCCAAAAGTACTTTGACTGCAACGTTATGTGTATGCCTAATTATTCATTTCATAACGTAAACGAGGAGCGCCGAATTTATTTAAATTCGGCGCTTTTATTTTAATTTTATGCTACAATGTGAGCATTGAAAAGGAGAGGTTATGACTACAATAGAAAAAGCAAATATCGATTGGGCAAACCTTGGTTTTGGTTATTACAAAACTGATAAAAGATATGTCTCAAATTTTAAAGATGGAAAGTGGGATGAAGGAAGTTTGGTAACAGATGAAAACATTGTACTAAACGAAAGTGCAGGTGTTTTACAGTATGCTCAAACTTGTTTTGAAGGAATGAAAGCTTATACGACAGTTGACGGGCATGTTGTTGTTTTTAGACCGGATTTGAATGCTCAAAGAATGGCTGATACTGCAAAAAGACTTGAAATGCCTGTATTTCCGCAAGAAAAATTTATAGATGCGGTTTGCGAAGTTGTTAAGGCTAATTTGAAATTTGTTCCTCCTTACGGAACAGGAGCTTCGTTATATTTAAGACCGTTTTTATTCGGATTTGCACCTGTTATGGGTGTTAAACCATCGGCTGAATATCAGTTTAGAATATTTGCATCTCCTGTAGGTCCGTATTTTAAAGGCGGTGCAAAACCTATTACGTTGAAGGTTAGTGATTTTGACCGTGCTGCACCTAGAGGAACAGGTCATGTTAAAGCTGGATTGAATTATGCAATGAGTTTACATGCAATTGTTACAGCTCATAATGAAGGTTATGATGAAAACTTATACCCTGATGCTTTAACTCGTACAAAAGTTGAAGAAACAGGCGGTGCTAATTTCTTCTTTGTAACAAAGGATAATAAAGTTGTAACTCCAAAATCAGATAGTATTCTTCCGTCAATTACAAGACGTTCGTTGATGTATGTTGCAAAAGAATATCTTGGATTGGAAACAGAAGAAAGAGAAGTATATTTATCAGAGCTTTCTGATTTTGCAGAATGTGGATTGTGCGGTACTGCTGCTGTTATTTCTCCTGTTGGTAAAATAGTTGACCATGGTAAAGAAATTTGTTTGCCGTCAGGTATGGAAGAAATGGGAGCTGTTTCTAAAAAATTATATGAAACACTAACAGGCATTCAGTCAGGCAGAATTGAAGCTCCGGACGGTTGGATTAAAACTATTGTTTAAATAAAAGATTAGTATATAAAATTCCCCTTCCGTTCAGGTTGGGGAATTTTTATGGATGTTGGGTATACTTGCTCAACATCCATAATATTATTTTTTGTTTTGCCACAATTTATAAAAATTTATTTGTCGTTTTAATAGTTTAAATTTATTTTTTATATTTTTTCTGGTAATCAGAATATCTCTAATTATAAAAAACATATAAATAAATTCCCCATACAATGTATCAGGAATTATTATATCGTTTTCTTCATCGAAAATATAATTGTTTATTGTAAATCGTGCTATCTTAATAATTGTTCTTTATTCAAGAATAATTTTATTAATAAAATAGCAAAGTTTGCTATATTTGTCAATTATTAGATATAAGCATAAACTGTTTATATGTTAGATATTAAGCAAGAATTGGGAATACTACTTTTAAAAAGTGGGTTATCAATGAGAAAATTAATTTCTCGTATGCGTGATGAGGGTTATGATGATATTCCTCAGTCTAGTGTGATGTCTACACAACTGAACAGGAAACGAATTAGATTTGAAACAGTTCAACAGATTGTTGATTATCTTGGTTATGAATTAATTATTCGCAAAAAGCAATAATAAAAAAGAGTTTGCAGGTTGGGGTTTTTACCCCAACATCCATAATTTAACAATAAAGTAATTAAAATGCCGGTACTTGTACCGGCATTCAGTTTTCTAAAATGGTTTTGTTTGATTAAGTTTTAATCTTAAGTCTCTAAATCTTGCGATATCTTCCTGAGTTTTACCGGAATCTTTAAATACCGCTTGCGATGTAGGGTGAACCATTAAAACGTAATCCATATGTATTTCCAAGAAATTATAGCGTCTTGGTGATTGGTTTCCTGTGCGAGGATAGATTTCTGCATTGGTTACTGCCAGAAATCTTCTTTCTTTATCATTTAAAAGGTCTGTAAGTTCTCTGTTTGTATTTGTGTATTTTGATACGTGAACCACGCCTTTGATATCATGGTCTGCTGTTAAAATTGTTACCTCTATAGGAACTGTATCACTATGTTTTGCCATTATATTCTTCCTTCTTATTTTCTAAGTTCAGTATATTATATTTTTACAAAATTGTCTATATATTAAATTTTATCAACTTTTTCTAAATCTTCCGCCATAAGTCTCGTGAACATCAACAATTGAAACGAAAGCTTTTGGGTCAATTTCTTTGATAATATCAAGCATTTTAGGCATTTCAAGACGAGAGATTACACAATAAATCAAATCTTTTTCTTGTCCTGAATATCCACCGATACCTTTGAGGTAAGTAACACTGATATCAAGTTTTTCAATTAAAGCATTTCCGATTGTGCCTGCTTCATCGCTAATTATTCTGACGTCTTTTGAACTGTTTAGACCTTCCATAACGATATCAATAACTTTTGATGCGATAAAGTATGTCAGGATTGAGTACATTGCACTTTCCCAGCCGAAAACTTTTCCTGCAACCAAATAAATGAACAGGTTTATACCCATAATAAATTCACCGACAGAACATCCGAATTTTTTTGAAACTAATAATGATAGAATTTCTGTACCATCAAGTGAGGCATTATTTTTTAGTATAAGTCCAACCCCAGTACCGAGGATTATACCGCCAAAAACGGTTGCTAACAGAATATCTCCCGTAACTTTATAGTGATGGAAAAAATTTAATGCAAGAGCTAGAATAATGTTTCCATACAGGGTTTGGAGAACGAACATTTTCCCCATTTTTTTTAGTGCTAATAAAATGAACGGCAAGTTCAAAATAACAACAAGCAAACCTAAATTCCATTTTGATACATGGCTTATAATCATTGATACACCGATTACACCGCCATCAATTACATTATTTGGTACAAGGAATGCTTCCAGTGCAAAAGCTGCGATTATTGCACCCAAAGTTATGAAAAATATATTTTTAAAAATAGTAAAAACACTACTTTTTTTCTGTTTTTTTGAATTTACTTTTGTCATAAATTATTTTCCGATTTTTTTAATTGTTATGAAATTTTCCAAATTAAATATGGATTTTTTTTGGGTTTCTTCAATATTTTTATAGCCTAAAATGTTTTCTAAATCAGCTTTTAGAGTAGGGATATCGTCATATTTTTTTAATGTACCGTCTAAAGTTATTGATACATCTCCGGTTTCTTCCGATACAACAAGACATGCAGCATTACTTGATTCGGTCATACCAATAGCTGCTCTATGACGAGTTCCGTATTTCCAACTTAGTTTAGGGTCATCTGTTAACGGAAGCAGAACACCTGCAGATATTATTTTAGAGCCGCTTATTACTACAGCACCATCGTGAAGCGGAGTATTTTCATGGAAAATTGTAAGTATCAATTCTGTCGAAACATCTGCATTTAAAACAGTTCCGACATCATGATAAGTATTACTTAAATCATTTTGAAAAACAATTAATGCGCCGGTATGAGATTTTGACAGATATTTTACTGCTTCAATAATTTCTTTAATGACATCAATGGATTTGTTATTTTCTTTATTTTTTTCATTTTCAAATAAACGTTTAAAGAAATCGACCTGTCCCAAATAGCCCAAAAATCTTCTTAGTTCCGGTTGGAAAATAACTATTAAACTCAATGCAACAAGGGTAACAATTGATCTTAAAAATACCCCCAGAATATTTAAATTAACTGCAACAAAAATTTCGCTTATAATCCATAAAAATACAAGTACAAATGCACCTTTGACAAATTTTTCAGAGTGGGTATTTTTGATGAATTTTTGGTAGAAAATTATTAAAATTGCAGTGATAATACAAACCTCAAAGATATTTTTCCAGCCAAAAGTATCTTTAATGTATATATGCCAACTGCCTATTAAGTTTTGAATTAATAATAAAATTTCGTCTACCATAATTATTTTAACCTATCAGGGATTACATCGTGTGTAATTAAATCATCTAAAGTTTCTCGCTTAACAATAATTTCTGAGTTTGAGTTATTTACAAGAACCATAGCCGGTTTTTGGACTCTGTTGTAATTAGAAGCCATTGAATAGTTGTAAGCTCCCGTATTATAAACACAAAGAATATCGCCTTCATCAAGTTTTGGAAGTTCAATATCTTTTATCAAAATATCACCGGATTCACAAAATCTTCCTGCAATAGTAACAACTTCTTTTTGTGTTTCTTCTTTTTTATTTGCAATTTGTGCAAAATATTCCGCCTGATATAGTGATGGACGAGGGTTATCTGACATACCGCCATCGACTGCAATATATTTTTTCCCATGGGGAACTTGTTTTGAGCTTCCTATGGTATATAAAGTTACGCCTGAGGTTGAAATTATACTTCTTCCTGGTTCTAAAAATAGTACAGGCGGTTTAATGTTATATTTTTTTATTACTTCATTGAGCTTATTAGTTATCAATTCTCCGATTTCATAAGTTGATGGAGGAACATCAGCATCTGTGTATTTTACGCCTAAGCCGCCGCCAATATTCATTTCATCCAATTTTAGTCCGAATTTTTCATCAAGTCTTGCGATTTCTTTTGCAAGGATTTCAATTTCATCAGGGAAGATTTTTGTTTCAAAAATCTGAGAACCGATATGTGCGTGAAGTCCGTGTAGTTTAAGGTTTTTGTATTCATTAAGAATGAGCTCAACCGCCTCATCAATTTGAGTTAAATCAAAACCGAATTTTGAATCAAGGTGTCCTGTTTGAATATATTCGTGAGTGTGGCACTCAATTGCGGGAGTAATTCTCAGTAAAATATCTACGGTTTTATTTTTACTTTTAGCAATTTCGTCAAGCAGAGCAAGTTCAAAGAAGTTGTCTGCGGAAATTCTTCCAACTCCCAAATCAACTGCAAGAGCAAGTTCATCATATGATTTATTATTACCGTTAAACAAAACATGGCTCATATCAACTCCTGCTTTGTATACGGTATAAATTTCACCGCCGGAAACGGTATCAAAACCAAAACCTTCTTCATCTAAAATTCTTGCGACTGCTGATGTACAGAGAGCTTTTGAAGCATACATCATTCTGGTATCAGGATAATTTTTAAAAGCTTGTTTATAATCATTACAAATTGAGCGGATAGTTTTTTCATCAAGTACATATAACGGGGTAGAATATTTTTCTGCTAATTCGACCAAATCACAACCACCAATTGACAAATTGCCATTATCATTAGTGATAGATGTTATAGGTTTTAAAGATTGATTAGTACTTGATGTCATTGTGTTCCTTTGATTTGCCTGATTATATTTATAATATCATAACTTTGATAAATTTACATACTCTGAATTTTGTATTTAGTATGAAAAATACTTGTCAAAATCAACATCATCAAAGCTGCATAAAAGTCTAAAAATATCATCATTTTCATCCATTCTTTGAAAATTATATTCATTAAACTTCCAATACTTCGGATTAATTCCCTTAACCCTCACTATATCTTTACTTTTCAGAACAGTTAATTTTTTTTTGACAATTTCTACAGGAATATTAACAAGTTTTGCAAGTTCAACAGCTGTAATTCCGTCATCTGACGAACATTTTTCAGGGGTTAAAAACATTAATTCCAACCCAACAGATTTCAGTTGTTTGTCCTCATCAATTTGCTCATAATTATCCATACGTCAATCATAAACTAAACATATCATTGAGATATCCTCTGATTATATGACATTAATTTTATTTTAGAGTAATTTTATTGTAAAATTTTAATAAAAAATAAGGGGAGAAGATGGTAACACCAAATAAAAAACAGCAGGAATGTATTGATAATATTGATGGTAAAATTCTGGTTTTGGCAGGTCCTGGAACAGGTAAAACTTTTACTATTGTTCAAAGAATAAAATCAATGATTAAAGAAAAAGATATTTCACCTGAAAAAATTTTATGTTTGACATTTACTGAAGCTGCAGCAGGAGAGATGAAAAGTCGTATAGATAAAGAATTAGAAAAGCTTGATAGCGGAGTTAATGTATACACTTATCATGGTTTTTGTAATGAAATTATTCAAGAAAATCCTGAGGAGTTCGAAATCCCTGATAATTACAAAATTATATCCGATCCTGTTTCAAAAGCTTTTATAAAAAATTGTATTGATGAAATGAACCCTGTTGCATATCGTACTGATAAAAATGACCCGTATTTTTATATAAAAGAGATTAAAAACGGTATAAATAACATAAAACAATACAGACTTACAAAAGAAAAATATTTTTATAATATTGAGCATAATCAAAATTGGAAACCTTTACTCAATGAATTAAAATTAAAACGTCAAGAAAAAATAGAGTCAGGAAAAAAAGTTGCTAAATCTTTAGAAGATGATATAAAAGGTTTAGAAAAAAATATTGCAAAAGCTACGGAGTTATGGAGTTTTTATGAACTTTATACTAAAAAAACCGAACAAAATCACTATATTGACTTTAATGATATGATTTCAATGGTACTTGAAAAATTTGAAAATCATTCGGGATTTTTAGAAAAAATTGCCAATAAATATGACTACATTTTAATTGACGAATATCAAGATACAAATAAATCTCAGAATGATATTGTTTTTGCTTTAACAAAAGCTTTAAAAACAGCGAATGTTTTTGTTGTTGGAGATGATGACCAGATAATTTATTCATTTCAGGGCGCAAAATTGGATACTATTGAGAATTTTTTACTTGAATTTCCTGATACCAAAGTTATTTGTTTAACTGAAAATATGCGCTCAACTCAGTCAATTCTTGATGCAGCTCGTGAAATTTCCAAACAGGATGATAAAAGACTTGAAGTAAATCCAAAATTTGCACAATATAACATTGTCAAAAGCTTGACAGCTAAGAATGAAAAATTTGCACCAAAAGACTCAAAAGTCAGATGTTATAAATATGCGGATGTTTTGCAAGAATACAATGAAATTGTTAGAGAGATTGAAGATATTATAAATTCCGATAATTGCCCGAAAGACGATGATGGGAATAAACTTTACTCTGAGATTGCAATTCTTGCAAAAAGTAATGCCGAACTTGAAACATTTGCACAGATGTTCAAGGATAGAAATATTCCATATGAACTAAAAGAAGGTAAAAATATCTTTAGTATAAAATCAACAATTGCAATGATTTACTATATGCAAGCTCTTGTAAATCCTGAATTGAATTCGGATAAATTATTCAGATTGTTATTGCTTCAACCGTTTTCAATTTCTCCAAAGGATTATGAAACCATTGCAAAATCTTGTTCTGAAAGTAAAGTTTTTATTGATTGTTTGAGAGGAATTTCTTCAGAAAATTTAGAAGACTATTCGAAAATAAAACATTTTACAGAGACATTTGAATATCTTCAAAATTACCGCACAAACGAATCTTTGAGAAATACAATTCTTGAAATCGGTGCAAAAACAGGTATTTTCGATTACTATTTGAATTCTGATATCAATAGAACAGAAAATATTGCAGGGATTAAAAAACTGATAGATGAAGCTTGTGCATTTTCAGATATAAATAAAATAATTACTCTTGATGATTTTGTAGAGTATTTAGAAATTTCTTTAAATGATGATATTGAAATCAGAACTGATAAAGCTCCGCAAAAATTGAATGCAGTACAATTATCGACTTATCACAGTGCAAAAGGTAAAGAATACGAAATTGTTTATATGCCAACAGTTACGAATTATAAATGGGAAAGTAATACCAAATCTCAGAAATTCAATATTCCATTACCTCCGCTTGAAGCTAAAAATGAAGAACAACTAAAAGAACAGAAGATTTCGGATTGTATAAAAGTAATGTATGTTGGTATGACAAGAGCAAAGCATACACTTAGAATTTCATATTATTTTAATCCAAACCGACCGCAGGTTAAACCAAGCAGATTGATAACAAGTATTCAGGAAATTTTTGAAAGAGAACTGATTCCGTTTGTCTATGATGAACAATCTTTTTGGAATGAAATCCACAAATCTATAGTTAAGAAAGATTATGATTATAAAAAAGATTTTAGTTCTTTTGTTGATACAAAATTAGCAGATAAACCGTTTTCGGCAAGCTCAGTTAACAGATATTTGGCTTGTCCGAGACAATATTTTTATAAATATATTCTAAACCTTGATTCCAAAGCCGGAAACCCTAATAATATGAGTTATGGGTCAGCAGTTCACTGTGCTTGCGAGTATGCAATAAGGTTTGCAAAAGAAAATAATCGTTATCCTGAAAAAGAAGATTTTATAGGTATATTCAAAACAGAACTTTCAAAATTGCCGATGTCTGATTATCAGCAACGAAATATTTTTGAACAACGTGGAGAAGATAAACTTGCCAAGTTCTATTCAAACCTTTGTGCTACTCCTGTTTCAATGTTGTATGATGTAGAAAATAAATTTAACTCTGATGCTGATGGGGTTAATTTTATAGGATATATTGACAGAATTGATAAAAACCCTGACGGAACATATACTATTTATGATTACAAAACAGGAAATGCGAAAAGTAAAAATGATATAAAACTCGGTGGAAAATACGAAGATTATTATATTCAAATGGGTTTATACAAGTATTATTTTGAACAAACAACAGGTAAAAAAATTAAAGAAACAATATTTATTTTCCCTGAGGATTTTGAGAAGAATTTATCCATAACTTTTACTCAACAGGATTGTGAAACAGTATACAACAAAATGAAAGAGGTAGTTTCAGATATTCGTTCGCATAAATTTGAACCTGTTCAAGAACGTTCCAAATCAAAAGCACCTTGTCAATTCTGTCAGTTTGCTGATTTTTGCGAAATGGATATAATTTAGTATCGCACTTTGTAACAAATCCTTAACATGAAAGCAATTATATAAATAGAATATACTTTTTATATATAAGTGATGGATTATATGAGGATGTGCAATAATGAATTATTATGATTTTTTAAACAAGGTATTATCAAGTGCTGATGGTAAAGATTTTGCAAAGAAGAATATAGAATATACTCAGAAAACTGAACAAAATCCGTATTTAGGTTCTTTATTTGATAAAGATAAAGATTCTGCCGTAAAAGTTGATGATACGGCTATATTTAATAATGCCAAAAAAGAGGATTATACAAAAATTGATTATGAAAAAATCGCAGATAAAACTGATGAAACCGAAACAGATGGTAAAGAAAAGACCGATGAAAAAATGTCTGCACTTGAATTTGTCATAAAATCATTTGTAAGTATTGATAAAATCAAAGAATTAGTTGATAAAAATAAAGACGGAAAATTGTCTGTTGAAGAACTTAAAAACTTCGTAGAAAAAGAACTTGCCGGAAAAGATAAAAATCTTGAAGATATTTCATTGGAGGACTTTGAGGCTGTTATTAAAGAAAATGAAGTTGATTTAGAAGAAGTTTTAAAAGAACAAGAATCAGAAGAAGTTTCATCAGATGAAGAAGAAACAGTATCTGAAGAACAATATCCGTCAGTTAGTGGCGGAGGCGGTTCTGTCGGTGGCGGCGGAGCAGTTGGCGGAGCAGGAGAAGTCGGCGGAGCTGGAAATGTTGGCGAAGTCGGAACGGTTGATAATATTGTTCAAGCTCCGACTGCGGGTAATGTTGCAACTATTGATGCTAAAATTGAACAAATAACCGTAAAAATTGGTCAATTAGATACTCAAGAACGTACACAAATGCACAAGGTTAAGCAAAAGAAAGATGCTTTGAATGCTGTTTTAAACGGAACTAATCCAAGAATTCAAGCAGCTGTAAAAGCAGAACAGGCAGCAAAAGCAGAGTATGAAAATGCTCTTGCAAATGACCCCGGTTTAGAGAAATATAAAGATGATATCAAGGCTAATCTTGATGCAATAGATGCAAATACGAAAGCAATTGATGAAAACACTAAAGCAATTGCAGATAAAGAAGAACAAATATCCAATATTACGACAGAAATTGAAAGTTTGAAAAGTTCTCTAGCCGGAATCAGAACAGAGTATGATTCTCTTAAAGAACAAGCTATACCTGCTGATGCAACAGATGAGCAAAAGGCAGCAATTCAAAAATCTAATGCGCAGATAAGAGCTCAAAAAGCTTCACTAAAACAAAAGCTTGATACTTTAGAACAACAAGTAAAAGATAAAGAAGCTCAAAAAGCTCAATTTGAAAGTGAATTAGAAGCTTTAAATACTGAAAAAACAGAGTTAGAAGCTGAAAAAACACAATTAGAAGAAGATAAAGCAGAATTAGACAGACTTGTTAAAGAGTACGGTAATGAAGTTACTCAAAAAGCATTGGAAGCGTACAACGAAGCAAGAGAAAATGTTCAAAAAGTAAAATCGGAAGAATTGCAAAAAGCAAAAGCAGAATTAGAGGCTGAACAGAAAAAATTACAAGAAATTCAAACTGAAAAAACTAAACTTGAAAATGAGAAAAAAGCTTTAATTGATGAAAAAATTGCACAAGAACGAGCTGAAGCAGGTGAACTTGATGAACAATCGGAATTAGATACCGATTATCAGACAAAACCCGTTAAAGCAAGAAAAGCTGCTGATGCAAAAGTTGATAATAACGCAACTGCAGGAATTGAGCAAAGACGAAAAGCTCGTGCCGAAAAAAGAGAACAGCAGGTAATTTCACACATAACAAAACATTATTCAATAGACAGTACCTCTGCAAAATTGATAATTTCGGCAAATCCGCAATTATTAAATGAACCTATTGGCAGTGAAAAATTTCAAAAAGCACTTATGCAGGCTTCTGCATTTAAGATGAATACTGCTATGGAAGCAGATAGGTATAATAATAACAGAATTATTTAGTTTTACGAATATTCAAATTATAAAAAAGACTCATTGAAAAATGAGTCTTTCTGGTTATTAGGAATTTAGTATCAAATTTTTCATATTTTTATAACACAGACTTGACAAATCTTTGAGTTAGTGCTATACTTGTAGTAGAAAAGTTAGTAGGAGTTGTGTGTATGGGTTCAAATTACATGTCTAAACAAGATGTTATAACCAGAAATTATAACCATATTTATGCTCATGAGCTTGCTCACCAAAAAGCCGGTGGTCGTTATGCCGGTGATATAGTTATTGAAAGAAATAACGAAGGTATTCCTGTTGGCGGGCATGTTAATATTCAAATGCCTGTTTTCGACAAAAGAAATCCTGAAAAAACAATTAGTCATGCGGATACTGTTATTAAAGCTGCTCTTGCTCCCGGTGATCCGTCAGAACAGGATTATAGGGTTGCAGCGAAAGCTCGTGAAATAAAATCAAAAGCTCTTGCTTTTAAAGCTGAACATCAGGGTAAACATCTTGATGTAGTAGCTTAGTTTGTTGAATTACTAACCTTGGTTTTTTAAGTTGTATTCTGCCCAAGTATAATTTAATTAACCTTACATCTACATAACATAACCTATGTAAAGACTCTCCTTTTTAAAGGGGGGTTTTTATGTATTTTTTAAATTAAAAAATCCCACCTTTTAAGATGGGATTTTCAATACTGAAATGTATTAAATCGAGTTTTGTACTAATTAGTCTTGAGCATGTCCAGCTGTACCAAGTACATCTCTCATTTTGTGCATAACCATTTCTTTAACAGCAGTTCTACCAGGTCCCATGTATTCACGTGGGTCGAATTTTTCAGGATGTTCAACAAAGAATTCTCTGATTGTTGAAGTCATTGCAAGTCTCAAGTCTGTATCGATATTGATTTTTGCAACACCGTGTTGAGAAGCATATTTAAGCATTTCTTCAGGAACACCTTGAGCGTTAGGTAAGTTACCACCGAATTTATTACATTTAGCAACGAATTCAGCAGGAACTGAAGATGAACCGTGAAGAACGATTGGATAATCGCCAAAACCAGCTTCACGTAAAGCGTCTTTAATTTCTTTAAGTCTTTCGAAGTCTAATTTAGCTTCACCTGCAAATTTGTAAGCACCGTGAGATGTTCCGATAGCGATAGCCAAAGAATCGCAACCTGTTTGTTTAACGAATTCAACAGCTTCTTTAACGTTAGTATATTTAGCATCTTTAGCATCAACGTTAACGTCGTCTTCTACACCTGCTAATTTACCAAGTTCAGCTTCAACTGAAACTCCTCTTTCGTGAGCATATTCAACAACTTTTTTAGTTAAAGCAACGTTTTCTTCAAATGGGAATCTTGAACCGTCAATCATAACAGATGAGAAACCGCCGTCGATACAAGCTTTACAAATTTCAAAATCAGCACCGTGGTCTAAGTGTAGAGCGATAGGCACTGTAGTTGTAGCTAAAGCAGCTTCAACCAATTTGATTAAGTAAGTTTGATTAGCATATTTTCTAGCACCTGCAGAAACTTGTAAAATGATAGGTGATTGAGTTTCTTCAGCAGCTTCGGCAATACCTTGTAAGATTTCCATGTTGTTAACATTGTAAGCACCGATAGCATATCCGCCAGCTAATGCTTTTTTGAACATTTCGTTAGTTCCAACTAATTTTCTTTCACTCATTTGAGTTCTCCTTCTTTTACGTATAAAATTTACACACAAATACTTTATAACAAACAAAATCTAACTTCAACAAGTTAATGTCATGCTAAACTTGTGTATTTTGACAAATTTTGTCATGCTGAATTTATTTCAGCATCTTAAAGTTGACGAAAACATAAATCAAATGATATAATAGATTTGTTAATTTCAAATTTTTTGAGCTAATAAACCCCCATCAGATATTTGTCCTTTCGTTAAAATGAAAGGAGTATGTTTATGTTTTCATAAAAAAGTGTGATAATACATAAAAAATCAAATTGGTTAAATATATTAGTAAAGCTACAGAATTTGTTACTGCAAACCAAAATCCTATATTGAATAAGATTAGATATAATGATTTAAATTTTGCACCTATTCTGTACGAAGGTAATAATTTTGGATTCTTTTTACGAATAATATATTCAATAAAATATAAATATAAGAAAGAGTGAAATGTTACCTAATAATGAAAAAATATTTAGAAATAAGTATTTAGTTAGTTTCATAAAATAATAATAGATGAAAGGAAATAATATGATAAATAAAAAACAAAATAAAAATACAATATTTAGCTTAAAAAAAATCGAACGTAGATATGGAAATACAGTTGTTAAAGATACAATTGATTACCAAAAAAAATATGGGTTTGATTCAGGGCTTGATGGAAAAACAACATGGAATAATGAAGCAGATGCTTTTAAACATACTAAGAAGGTAATTCAACAGGACAGGCAGCTCCTATAAATTTAAACATAGAACATATCTTTACTCCGGATGAAATAGGTGCAATGACCCCTGATGAATATACAAAAAAATGGAAAAGCAATAAATGCCCTATTTTCTTTTTTAATCGAATATTTTCATAGCTCGAGGTAAAATTCCAAGACAGTATGATATTACTATTCCATAATTTGATATCGGAATTCCTTTTTGATTTGCAATCAATATTCTTGACAAAACCTCTCTGCGGTTTGTCATACATGCTCCGCAATGAATTATTAAAGAATATTTGGAAATGTCAGGAAAATCATGTCCTGCAATATTATCAATGATTAGTTCTTTTCCTGTTTTTTTCTTCAACAGGTTTGGAATTTTTACACGACCGATATCGTCTTCAATTGCGTGGTGAGTACAACTTTCTAAAATCAGTACTTTATCTCCATCTTTTAAATTATCAATTGCTTTTGCTCCATTGGTGAAAGCTTGCAGGTCTCCTTTTAATCTTGCAAAGAGTATTGAAAATGAAGTTAGGGGAATACTTTCCGGAACAATCTCAGAAACTTGTTTGAATGCTTGAGAATCTGTTATAACAATGCTTGGCGGAGTTTTCAGGTTTTCAAGAGCACTTTTAAGTTCAGTTTCTTTAACAGATAGAACTTGACAATTGTTGTCCAGCAAATCCCTCAGAACTTGTACTTGAGGTAGAATGATTCTGCCTTTTGGTGCTTCTTTATCAATTGGGATTACTAAAATCGCTGTACTTTTTTCAGGGATTAGGTCTCCTGCTATTTTGGGCGGATTTACATAGTCATTTGGCAATAATTTTATGAGTGCTTCTTTGAATTTAAATACTATATTTTCATCTGTTTTCACGGAAGTTATTAATATATTTTCAGGTTTTTCTTCCAAATTGTTTAAAGACTCTGAAACAAAGTCTAAATTTGTATATTTGTCAATTTTATTAATAACAATAAGGTATGGAATATTTAATTTCTTAAATTCTTTTATCAAAGAATTTTCGTATTTGTCGATTTCTTTTGGTTCACAGACAATTACTGCGACATCTGTTCTATTAAGGATTTTCATAGTTTTTTCTATGCGCTCTGAACTTAGTGCAGTTGTATCGTTTATTCCTGCTGTATCTAAAAAGTTTACAGGGCCGATTGGTAAAAGTTCCATTGATTTTTCAACGACATCAGTTGTTGTTCCTGCGATTTCTGAAATGATAGAAACATCTTGATTTGTTATTTTATTCAGTAGCGAAGATTTTCCGACATTAGTTTTGCCGAAAATCCCAATATGTAAACGCATAGATTTTAATGTTTGCATAAAATTTCTCTTTTATTCAACACCTTTAAACAATTCGTCTATACTAACACCAAGTGTCTTTGCAATCAAGTAAAGATTAATTGCACTGGGAATTTGACGCCCTGTTTCAATTGCTGTAATTGATACTGGACTCAAATTTACCAATTCCCCCAACCCAGCTTGAGATAAATCTTTTCTATTTCTCTCTGCTCTTATATTTAGTCCTAACCTTTTAATATTCATTTAGTTATTATCTACTATTGACATTTATATTACAATATTGTATTCTTTTAAATATCATAAGTATGCTTTAAATTTTAGCAAGAAAAGGAAAGAAAATAATGTGTTTATCTTGTACCAGAAAATACTTAGGTAAAAAAATACAACAAATTCGTAATGAAAAAAATATTTCATTAAGTGAACTTGCAGAAAAAACTTTAATCAATAAAAGCTATTTGGCAAAGATAGAGCAAGGTACAGCAAAAAGAGTTCATTTAGAACATGCAGGAGCAATTGCAGCAGCGTTTGGCATTGATGTTATTGAGTTGTTTAAATTTAAAAATTAAAAGACCGACCCGTTAATGGATCGGTCTTCTAATTCTTTATCAGATTAACCTCTGATTCCTAACTTTTTAATCAATTCTCTGTATTCATCAAGGTTTTGTGATTTGATGTACGCAAGTAATCTTTTTCTTTTACCTACCATCATTAAAAGACCTCTTTTTGTAGCAAAGTCTTTTTTGTTTGCTTTCAAGTGTTCAGTTAGTTCGCTGATTTTTTGAGTCATCATTGCAACTTGAACAGCTGAAGATCCGGTATCTTTTTCGTTTTTACCGTAAGCCTTAACGATTTCTTGTTTGTTTTTTAAGTTAATTGACATTTTAGTTTTCCTTTTTGCTTATGGAGTAGATATTAGACAGGTTTTCGACTAGTCTTTTATTTACCCCTGTTGAGTGATTATTGGCGTAAGCACTCTACAAGTGTCATAATAATATGTTCAAGAAAAAAAATCAATACATGGTGTTAAGAAATCGACATATTAAAATAACATTTCTTTTTTGTATATAATATGTTTATGAAAATATCTAAATTTAAAAAATTTATTAGTTGGAATTTAATTTCATTATTAGGTTATTGTAGTTTAGTAATAATGATAGTTTTTCTTGTTTTATATTCTCTTACGACTTCTCAATTGCATATGAGGTCGGACTTGGATAAATATTTTTATGAATATTTGTCCCAGCATGTTATCAATCCGTATTTTTCATTTTATAAAACCCAGATATCTATAGTGATTTTTTTGCTTATCAGCTCTATATTTGAAAATCGTTATTACAAACAAAGGGGGATTTTCGGGTTTAGGATATTTGAAAATCATGAAATACGGTATTCCCGATTTTTTATAATCGGGTTATCTTTGAACTTTTTGCCAATGTATATGGCAAGTATGTTTATTTTAACAAAGTTTATTTCATTCTTTTTAAGATAAAAACGAGAACCCCTTAAAAAAGGTTGTAGGAATGACGTATTTTCCACGTGCTTTTAAAAGGGGCTCAAACTTATAAACAAATAGTTGTTTTTAATATTGGCAGGTATAATCTTAGCTTAACCCAGTCTTTCTTTGAAATCTTGTCCGCCGACAATTCTTAGATGTCTGCTTTCGCCTTCTCCGACGGATTTGCTTTCCAGATTGTGTTGTTCAACAAGTTCGTGCTGAAGTTTTCGGATATGTGTACTTTGTGGTTGTAATTCTACATCCGATGCGCCTGCTAAGATTTTTTCTATTGCTGTTTTTGCTTCATCAAGAGCTTTTTCTGTTATGTCATAGAATGTTTGACGATCGTTAACTTCTGCTATATCAAGGGCTTCTTTGATAACTTTTTGAATTTGTGCCATTGAATTAGTTTTTACATAAAATATTTGTAATCTGTTTTCTTCTGCTGTGGATAGAACTTTAGCACCGCCTTTTATGAAGTTTTTGTGAGCGATTACAATATCCGCATCATCAATATTTCTTGTAATTTCTGCACTCAAATCAAGTCGTTCGATTACTTTTTCTGCAATACTTCTTGATACTGCATATAGATATATTTTTTTGAACTTTTTGACTTCTTCAACATATTTTTGTCTTGAGAAGCTAAATTTCAAACTTTCAGGATGTTCGATTTTTTCATCAAGTGCATTTATTTTATCAAGAACAGTAGGAGTTTTTTCAGCCACGGGTTCAGTTGAGCTGAAACTGTATACTTTATCAACTTTACGTAATTCCGGTCTTATTGGCCAGCCTCTAAGAATATAATCCACTGCTTCTGATGTATTTTTGTATACGGCAAGAGTATTTCTGTCTAAAATTTCGATAACAATATCAAAAGTAGGTTGTTTTTCACGTTCCAAAACGGTTTTTTGTGAAGAACGGCGTTTAGCTTCATCATCTCCCAGTGTTACTGATTGAATTCCGCCAACTAAATCTGATAAAGTAGGGTTTTTAATAAGACTTTCAAGGCAATTACCGTGAGCAGTTGCAATAAGCATAACCCCACGTTCTGCAATTGTTCTTGCAGCTTGGGCTTCTGCTTCTGTACCGATTTCGTCGACAACTATGACTTCAGGTGTATGGTTTTCGACAGCTTCAATCATAATATCTTTTTGATATTCAGGTTGTCTTACCTGCATTCTTCTTGCATGACCTACAGCAGGGTGTGGAGTATCACCGTCTCCCGCAATTTCATTTGATGTATCTACAATGACAACACGTTTCCCAAGTTCATCGGCAACAAGTCTTGATATTTCTCTGAGCTTTGTAGTTTTACCGACTCCGGGTCTGCCTAAGAATAATATACTTTTGTTTTGCAGGCAAATATCTTTTATACAAGAAATTGTACCTGTTACAACACGTCCTATTCTACAAGTTAAACCTACAACTTTTCCTTGCCTGTTTCTAATAGCACTAATTCTGTGAAGTGTTCCGGGAATACCTGAGCGGTTATCAGATGTGAATTCTTGAACTCTTGATGTAATGTATTCAATATCAGAATATTCAACATTTGTTGAGCCCATATATTCAATCTTTCCGTCAGCATGTCTGATTTCAGGAGCTCTACCGATATCCAGTACTAACTCTATTACATCATCCATATTGACATGGGCAATGTGTTCCTTAATTCTTTGGGGAAGAATTTCCACTAATCTGTCTAAATCATTTTGAAATTGTAGGTTGCTCATATATTCGCTGCCTTTCTATTTTGATTATAACAAAATATTCTTTGGCTATTATTTGCGATTAATATTGTTTTATATCTTCTATATATATTATACATCATGTATCGGGAAATTTTCATTCATTCTTTACTATTTCAGTAGTAATTTTAACAAAACTTTACATTTTAAATAGGCTTCAAATGGTGTCATATCAACACTTTTCGTTTTTAAAAATAGAAAAAAATAAAAAGTTCAACCTTTAGATTGAACTTTATTTTTTTCTTAACATCCCGAAATACATTGTATAACCGGATTAAAATAACTTTACAATAATTGTTTTATTTATTGAGCATTATTACGTTTAAATAACAGTAGTAATGGAATTAGCAGGAAGCATAACAAACCGAAAATTCTGAATGAATCCATAAATGCCCATAAGCTGGATTGTTTTAGAAGAGTTCCATATTGAGAGTATTCTGCCATATGCTGTGCAACTGAAACGTGAGTATATTGTGTCAGTGCAGCTGTTGTTGATTGAACTCTTTCAATATATGCAGGATTTAGCTCACTCAGTTTTCCTACCATCATGAATTGGTGCATTTGCCCAAATCTTGTAAGCATTGTGGCAACAAGCGATGTTCCGACTGCGCTTCCTATATTTTTTAGCAGGTTTTGTAATCCTGTAGCATTTGTCATTTGTTTATTTGACATTGTTTCCATTGAAAGGTTTATAATCGGTACAAACGATAACCCCATACCCATACCCATAATAAAGTTTGGAATCATGATATTAATATTGGATATTTGTAAATTCAAGAATCCGAATATAACACCTGCAGTACCGAGCAGTGTTAACCCCACGGCAACAAGTATTCTTTTATCAATTCTGTCAGCAATAAATGCACAAATTACAGTTGCTGTCATACAACCGATACCTCTTGGCATCATTGAAAATCCGCTTAGAAATGCTGTGTAACCCATCATGCTTTGTAAGAATTGAGGAAGAATTGCCAGTGATGCGTATAATACAGCCTGCATAACAACTTGTATAATTGTACCGACAACAAAGTTTTTATCTCTAAATACGCTCAAATCTACAAGGGTATCTTTTCTAACCAGTTGTGAGACAAAGAAACAAATTCCTGCGGTGCAAGAAACTCCAAACAACCAGCAAATCCAAGTTGCATTAAACCAGTCAGCATTGTTACCTTTATCAAAAAATACTTGTAAACATAATAGCCAGATTGTAAGAAATAAAAATCCTAAACCATCAATTTTAACATTCTTTTGACGTTGTGAGTATGGCGGATTGAATAGAAGTTTATGGGATAAAATAGCTGCAACGCAACCAAATGGGACATTGATGTAGAAAATCCACGGCCAAGACCAGTTATCTGTAATCCAACCGCCTAAAACAGGTCCGACAATTGGAGCTACAATAATACCCATTCCAAAGATTGCCATTGCCATTCCACGTTTTTCTTTTGGAAAACTTTCCATCATAATAGCTTGTGATATAGGTAAAATTCCGCCGCCGCCTGCACCTTGAAGAATTCTGAACAGAACCATTTGTCCAAGATTTTGAGCCATACCGCAAAGCATTGATGCTAAAGTAAAAATTAGTATACTAATGACAAAGAAATTTTTTCTGCCCAATAATTTACTGAAAAAATCAACTGATGGGATTATAATACCGCTGGCAATCAGATAACTTGTTAAAATCCACATACTCTCATCACGAGTGGCAGAGAAACTTCCTGCCATATGTGGTAATGCTACATTGGCAATTGTTCCGTCAAGTACGTATATAAATACGGCAAGCATTGTCGGAATTGCTGATATCCACGGATTTTCAGGTAAAAACTTGTTATCATCTTCCATTTCTATTTCGGTATTTTTTATAATTTCTTCTGACATTTTTTCCTCTTATTAAAGAATATCGACACATTTATGTCGATATTCTTTTATTAAAAATAATTTTGTACTATTTAACTCTAACTTTTGGAACTACTGACATTCCTGGTACAATATTATAAACAGACGGGTCTATTTTTTCTGTGAATACAATTTTTACAGGTATTCTTTGAACGATTTTAACAAATGAACCTACGGCATTTTCAGGTGGGAATAAGCTTGATTTTGCGCCTGATGCTCTTTGAATAGAGTCAATTTTACCTTTGAATACCTTATTTGGGTAAGTATCAATTTTAATATCAACCGGTTGACCAGGTTTTATATTAGTTAATTGGTTTTCTTTGAAATTTGCAACAACCCAAACTTCTTCGGGAACTAGTGTAAATAGTGGTGAACCCGCAGTTACATACATACCTTTTTCAACTCTCCTTGAGGATACTGTACCTGCTTGGGGAGCGTATACTTTGGTGTATGATAAATCAAGAGCGGCTTTATCTTTTGTTGCTTTTGCGCTTCTTAAATTTGCATCCGCAACAGTTTTTCCGTCTTTATCTGAAAATAATGCTTGTTGGGTTTGTGTTAAAGTTGCTTGAGCGCTGTCATATTTTACTTGTGCGGAATCAAAAGTTTGTTTTGAGACAGCTCCTTGTTCATAAAGGTTTCTATATCTTTCCAAATCTTTTTTTGCTAATGCGATATTAGATTGTGCTGCGTTCAAATTAGCTTTTGCATTTGATTGATCAAGTTTCAATTTTTCATAAGTTGAATCCGCTTGTTCTAATCGGATTTTGTAATCAGCATCATCAATGATTGCAACTAAATCACCCTCTTTAACGTATTGGTTATCTGTTACAAAAACTTCTTCAATTTGTCCTGAAACTCTGGGAGCTACATTTACTGTAGTTGTTTCAACATAAGCATCATCTGTTGATTGGTATTTTAATTCGTTTGCAATCCAAACTCCGCAAATTGCTAAGACTATTATTGCGATTGTAACTGCAATAGTTCTTTTTCGTCCTTTCGGACTTTGCTTTTCTGCTTGTTGAATATCTTGTTGCTCTTTAACTTCTTTTTCTTCCATGTTTTATTACCTCTTTATATATTTACTTTTATTTCTTGCTCCAAACTTTCTTTGAATTTCTGTAATAAATATTTCAACTGCGCTTTGTCATCTTCTGAAAATGTTGTCGATATTTTAGCAACATAATCTTGAACAATTTTTGATGCCATATCTATAACAGTTTTGCCCTCAGGAGTCAATTTCATTCTTTTTACCAGTCTGTTATTTTTTGTATCTGCAAATCTTTCAATATATTTTTTTTCTTCAAGTGAATCTAAAATTCTGCCGGTGTTTGGTCGGTCTTTTAACAGCAATTTAGCCAAATCTCTTTGGCAAATTTCACCATGGACCATAATAATATCCATTGCAGCAAATTCATCAATGGTTATCGGCATATTTAACTTTGCAAAAATTTCCGAACCTAAATATTTGCAAAGTCTTGCAGCTTGTTTCATTTGATAAAATATTGAATCTGTGTAGTGTTCACATTTATACATTAAAAATAATTTCCCGATGTTATGTTGTAAAAATTATTTGTTGCATTTGCAACAATATTATGTTATCATACTGATATATAAAAAGCAAGTAAATTTTTTAAGAGGGAATAAAACATTGAAAAAGAAGATTACAACATTGTTATTAGCCGGTTTTGTCTGCATGAATATAGCTCCTGTAGCAAGTTTTGCAATTGGAAAAGATTCATCAAATGAACCGAAAAAAGTTTCTATAACAAAATCACATAAACAAAGAGCAAAAAGTGATGAATTTAAATATGAATATATTAACTATAATTGGTGGAAAAATTTCAATGATGAAATTTTAAGCGGTTACATTGATAGGGCTATTAAAAATAATTATGACTTAAAAATGGCGACTATTTCAGTTGATGAGTATTATCAAGCTGTAAAAATGCAATTTGCAAATGAATTACCTTCAGCAACAGTCGGTTTGGGTACTGGGTATGCTAAAAACCCGGGGAATTCAAGTGCTGATTGGAGTTTTTCAACACCGGCTTTTGCTAGTTATGAATTAGACTTATTCTTGAAAAATCGTAATAAAACACAAGCCACAAAAAAACAATATGAAGCTTCATTACAAGATGAGCGTGCAGCGTATATTTCTATCGCTTCGGCTGTTGGGACAACTTATTTGAATATTGTGAAACTTGATAAAATGATTTCACTTCAAGAAGAAATTGTCAATGATAGAAAACTAATATATGACTTAATGCTTTTAAGAAATAAAGAAGGTTTGACGTCAACTTCGGATACTGTTAAAGCAAATAAAGCTTATATTGCGGGTAATACTGATTTAACAGAATATAAAAAGCAAAGAGTTAAATTGTTAAACCAATTAGCAGTTTTAATAGGTGAAAATCCTAATAATTCAGATTCTCTGGCAAGAAAATCTTTTGAAGAAATAGATTTTTCCGGAGTTATTCCTGCGGAAATTTCATCAGATGTTATAATGCAGCGCCCTGATTATATAAGAGCAGAAAAAATGCTTGAAAAATCAGGTATAGATGTTAAAGTTGCAAGAAAAGAATTTTTGCCGTCCATTAACATTATGGGTATAGCAACATTTTTAGCAAGTGATATGGGCAGTTTGTTCTCTACAAAAGGAGCTTTGGCAGCTCTTGGCGGAGGTATTATGTTACCTATATTTACAGGTGGCAGAAGAGTTGCAAATCTTCGCTTGAAAAAAGATGTTTATGAAAGAATGTTAAATGATTATTATAAAACAAATTTAACTGCTATCCAAGAGGTTAATGATGCTATGGTATCTATAAAACTTGACGAACAAAAATATCAAGATACTAAAAAACAAGCAGCACTTGAACGTGAAGATTTCGGATATAGTAATAATAAATACGAACAAGGAACTATCTCAAAACTTGATTTGACTCAAGTAAGAGAAAATGTTCTGTATACTGATAAACAAGTAGTCAATGATAAAATAAATTGTCTTGTCAATTATATTGGATTATATAAAGCAACAGGCAGTCAATTGTAAAAAGTTACTAACTCAAAATCTTAATCATATTTTTACTTACTAAAACCGATATTGTAAATATCGGTTTCCTTTTGTTTTCTTTCTAGGGTACAAGACTGAATTATAAGCCATAAATATAAACAACTGATATTACAAAATTCTTTATACTTGAAAACGTCGTTAAAAAGTTGTATAATCTTTATATATGAGTATAAAAAAGAGTTATAAGAGTATGAAAAAAGCCCTTACTATTGGTGAATTATTGGTTACAATGGCAATAATCGGTGTTATTGCGACATTGGTTCTCCCTGGATTTATGAAAGATTATCATAACAAATTGTATGTAACCCACCTTAAAAAAGTTTATGAAATGCTTGATTCTGCAATAAATCAGGCATGTATTGATAACAATGTGTCATATTTTTACCAAACACCATATGCTCAAACAGGTACAAACCCTGTAACGGGCAAATATTATCAACAAGATTTTATTGATAAATACTTTAAAAAAGCTGCTAATCAGACGACAAATCCTTTTTCTTCAAAGTATAAGGCTCTTGGAAGTGCAACGGAGTATAATTATGGTTTAGTAGATAGTCACGGTTGGGCTAAACTTGCGGGTGGTGAGGCAGTCTCTTTTTTCTGCCACGGTGGTGATACAGAGTATTGCTTAATGCGTGTTGATATAAATTCAACAGAAGGCCCTAATATTGGTGGCAGAGATATGTTTGTATTATGGGTTAACAGAAAAACTAATGAACTGTACGAAGAATACAAAGTGTCTTCTTGTCTTGGTACAGATACTGCGGAGGATAATGGTAAACAATCAACAGCAAGTAATGGAAATTATCAAGGCTATGGTTGTTTTGGCAGGATTATCAGAGATAATTGGCAAATGAAATATTAATTGGAAGGATTTATAATGAAAAAAGGTTTTACTTTATCGGAAATATTAATTACTTTAGGTATTGTTGGTATTGTCGCCGTATTAACAGTACCGTCGGTTATGCGAAATTATAGAAACAGATTGTATGTAGCACAATTGCAAAAAACTTATTCTCAAATAACTAATGCGGTTGAAGCAATAATGCATGAAGAAAATGTTGATAATTATTATGAAACAACTGCAGGAGCAGCGAGTTCTTGTAATACGTCGGGAGTTTGTACAAAGGGTATCGGATATTTTCTTCAAAACCATTTTAAATTAGCAAAGAAAAATTGTTCAAGTGGAACTAAACCTTGTACCGGAGGTTCTTCTAATAGTTCTTATAAATTAATTAATGGAGGAAATATCTCAGGTGGTATACCGGCATCTGCTATTTGTGTTCAGACTGTTAACGGTGCAGCTATTTGCGGATTCCATAATTCTACAAATAGTGTAACTTCATTGGTTATAGACGTTAATGGTCCGGGAGAACCAAATATTGCAGGGCGTGATGTGTTCTCTGCTGATATTAAAAGAGATGGTTCATTGTCTGATTACGGAAGTGGTTCTAATGACCCATCGATTGCAGGGGCAACGGCTGCTAGTTGTAGTACAAGTTCTACCAGTATATACATTGCAGCTGCAGGGTGTTTGACTTCTATTATTGAAGCCGGTTGGAAAATGGAATATTAGGAGTTTGTTGATGAAAAAGGCATTTACGTTAGCAGAAGTTCTGGTTACACTTGGTATAATAGGTGTTATTTCGGCATTAATAATTCCTGCTATTGTTCAAAATTACAGATATAAATTATATTCAACGCAGTTTAAAAAAACAGTCGGACAGCTTGTTGATGCTGCAAATTCAGTTATGTCTGAGGAAGAAACAAATGATTTTTACCAAACAACTGCAGGTGTTCAAAAAGCATCTCCTTCAACAAATTTTCCAAAAGGTAAAGGTCCTATATTTTTCTTAGATAATTATTTCAGAGTCGCTCGCAAAAATTGTAACACAGGTGGAGAAAGCGGTTGTCTTGCAGGGAGTTATCATAGTCTTTCGGGTGCTGATGCAGGCTCAATTTCTGCTAACGTGTATTGTAATCAGCTTGTTAGCGGAGCAACAGTATGTATGGAGCACAATAATTCTAACCATATAACAACAGTATTTTTTGATACTAATGGATCGGAAGCTCCTAATACTACAGGTCTTGATTTGTTTGTTGTGGATTACAGGTCTGATGGCTCATTACGAGATTGGAGTGATGATGCCTCTAAATGTAATACAAAATCAGCATCGTATGGTTCGCCTGCTGACTATGCCATTGGGTGTTATACGAAAGTAATTGCAAATAATTGGCAGGTTACTGATTAATCAGTAAAAGATTAATCATTTTTAGGATTTTAGAAAAACACATAATTTATATGTGTTTTTCTATGTTTGAAATTATTGTTGATTTTGGCATAAGTCCTGCCATACGTTCAACAGCTTCTCCGTCTTTAAATACTAATAAACTTGGCAGTCCGCTGATTGAATATTTTTTTGCGGTGTCCATACATTCTTCAATATTAACTTTTACAAATTTAACCTTGTCTTCGTAATTTTGAGCAATTTCTTCAACTACAGGGCTTAATTTTCTGCAAGGACCGCACCATGTTGCCCAAAAATCAACAACTACAGGAATTCCTGAATTTACAACTTCTGTTTCAAAATTTGCATCATTTATATCAACTACACTTGCCATAATACACTCCATATATTAACTAACACTTTACAATATTATCATAGAAAAAACTTTTGTGCTATTATCAAAGTAAGGACTAATTAGGACAAGAAAATGGTAAGAAAAAAAGTAATAGAGATTGTTTTAGATACTGAAACAACAGGCTTGGATTATACTAGAGAGAAGATGGTAGAGTTTGCCGCATTGAGACTTGAAAACGGCAAAATTAAGGGAAAGTTTGAAACTCTTATAAACCCTGAACAACATATCAGAAAATCAAGTATTGCAATTCACGGAATAACTCCTGATATGGTTGAAGATGCTCCGACAGAAGCAGAAATTATGCCGAAAATTTTAGAATTTATCGGAGACTATCCGATTGTTGCGCATAATGCTATTTTTGATTACTCATTTATAAATGAAGCTTCAAAAAGGGTTACGGGTCAAGAAATATCTAACGAAAGAATTGATACTCAACAGATGTTTAAAGAAATTTATCCTGATTTAGATTCACATGGGCTAAATGCTTTAACTGAAAAATTTAATGTTGAATTGAAAGACCATCATAGAGCAATGGGAGATACGATGGGATTGGCTTTGGCATATCCTAAATTAAAAAAATTGTATACCCAAAAGTATGATTGGGAATCTAAACAATTAGATAATATTGATTATCTTTTTGAAAGATTTTTACGATTACAGCAAACTGTAACTACTTTGCAATCAGAAATGCAGGATTTAAAATCTGTATTTAAGTTATATTTTGAACAGGGCGGTTCTCCAATAACTTCTCAAGAAGGTGATGTATTGGTTTACAATTCAAAGCAGTCTTTTGGATATGATTTTAATGAAATTAAAAATGTATTAGAAGAAATTGGTGCTTTGGAAAAAGCTGTAAAAGTGAATACGGGATTTGTTGACAGATTAGTTAATGGTAAAAGTTTGGATGATGAGAAGCGTGAAATTCTAAAAAATGCCAGACAAGAATTAACTGAAACCAGAAATGTTCAAATAATTAAAAATAATAACAAATAGGAGAAAAAGATTATGTTGAAAAAAATTGGGGCATTTTTTAAAGAGCCTCCTATCGCAGAACCTATAAAGGATTCTGAAAAAGTCGATTCAATGTATAAACATTGGCGATTAAGAATGTTTATCGGATGTTTTGTCGGATATACAATTTTTTACTTATGTAAGAAAAATATAGCAGTAGCATTACCGGGAATTATGGATGAATTCCACTATTCTGCTACTGAACTTGGTTTGTTAGGCAGTTCACTTTACTTAACTTACGGTATAGGTAAATTTGTAAATGGTGTATTAGCAGACGGTTCAGATGTTAGAAAATTCTTCCCTACTGCATTATTGATGACTGCTCTTGCAAATATTGCGTTTGCATTAGCTCCTAATGCTGTCGGGATTTTAGGCTTAAGCCCTAAAATGTTTGCAATGGTTCTATTGTGGTCATTAGCATTTTTATGGGGTGTTAGCGGATGGTTTCAATCAGCAGGATTCCCTGCTGTTGCAAAAAGTTTGACATATTGGTATTCAAATTCCGAACGTGGTACAAAATGGGCTGCGTGGTCATGTTCTCACCAAACAGGAACTTTTCTAAGCTTTATTATTGCAGGTTACATTGCTGCACACTTTGGTTGGAGAGCTGCATTTTTAGTTCCAGGTATTTTGGCTGCTGTTACTGCAATTTCTTTATTTTTCGTTCTTCGTGATAGACCTCAATCTATGGGATTGCCTGATGTTGAAGTTTACCGTAATGAACCTGTTAAAGAAGTTTCTTCTGAAGAGAAAAAAGAAGAAGACAGTATGTCTTATGTTCAAATTTTCAAAAAATATGTATTGTGTAACAAAACAATTTGGTTATTAGCAATTGCATATGTATTTGTATATATTATCAGATTTGGTGCGGAAGACTGGATGATTATGTATTTGAAAAATGCAAAAGGCATCAAATTAGAAGATGCAACAGGTATGATTGCATCGCTTCCGTTGGTTGGTATTGTTGGTACAATGTGTGCCGGTATCATTTCTGATAAATTATTCAAGGGTAAAAGAGCTCCTGTTAATCTTATTTATTTAGTCGGTGTAATTCTTGCTGTTATTGCATTGAAATTCAATAATATTTTTGCACTAAACTATGTAATTATCGGTTTGTTGGGGGCATTCACATATGGACCTCAAATGATGATTGGCGGACTTTGTGCGGTTGAATCAAGTTCTAAAAAAGTTGCTTCTGCAGCATCAGGGTTTACCGGAACATTTGGTTATATCGGTGCATTTTTATCAGCAACAGGTACAGGTTTCTTAGTTGACAAATTAGGTCATAACGGACAGCAAAACTGGGATGGCGCAATTTATTTCTGGTTAGTTTCAGGTATAATTTGTTTGGTTATCTGTACTATTCTTGCAATAGATGAATATAAAAAAGATGCGAAAAAAGCATAGTTAAGCTAAAATAATAAAACTAAAAACAAGGTGTCAGTTAATCGACACCTTGTTTTTGATTATTAAGAATAATATTTATAATAGTTCTTTTAAGTAATTTGGCAGTGCAAATCGTGCATTATGGTATTCTTTGTTGTAAATTTTACAAGTTGGAATGATTTCTGTAGCACGTTCATCGTTAAAGTATTCTAATGGCTTAACGTCAACAGAACAGAACGCCCAAGCCCAATATCCGCCTGGATATGTCGGAATATTTGATGTATATGTTGCAACTGTTGGGAATACTTTTTTCAATTGTTTATACATTTTTTTAATTTCTTCTTTATTAGTAAAAGGTGATTCTGATTGAGCAACCATAATACCGCCTTTTTTAAGAGAATTTTTCACATTTGTATAGAATTCATCCGTAAATAAGCCTTCACCTGGACCCATAGGGTCAGTTGAGTCAATTAAGATAATATCAAATTCATCTTTTTTATCTTTAATATATTCAATTGCATCTTCAACAAGGATTTCAACTTTAGGATTATCCAATTCACAAGAAATTGTCGGAAGATATTTTTTGCAAGCTTCAATAACCATTCCGTCAATTTCACATAAAACTGCACGTTCTACAGTTTTGTGTTTCATAACTTCACGAATTGTACCACCGTCTCCGCCTCCGATTACAAGAACAGATTTTGGTTCAGGGTGTTGCATCATTGGAATGTGTGTAATCATTTCGTGATAATGATATTCGTCGCCCTCTGTTGTCATCATTAAATCATCAAGAGTTAAAATTCTTCCCAAAGATGATTCAGTTTCGAAGACCTCTACTTTTTGAAACGGTGAATTGTCTGAAAATAAAACATTTCCTGCTTTTATTGCAATTCCGTATCCTTGGGGGGTAATTTCGTGATAGTAACCATTTTCTATACCATTTTTCATTTTTTCTTCCCTTTCTTACTACAAAAAATTAGGTTACGCAATTTTTACGTAACCTAATGCTATCATATAAATATTTGTTTTCAAATATTGTTTTATGCGTAATGTACATCGTCAAGTCTGCTTGATAGGGGACTTTCACTCATCCTTCTTGGTATAGGGCTATCAACTATCTTGAAGTCATTTAAATTAACTTCCTTTTTTTCACCATTGGCGCTTATAATGTAAAGTTTACCGTCATCGCCCATTTCAAATTTAGCGATAGCGTTAGCACCTCCGGTTATTTGTGTAAAACTATCTTTTAATGATTTAGGTTTTCCATCTGAATCGATTGTATAAATTTGACCGTCTGCATCTGTAAGAAGATGGAATTCACCTATACTTTTTCTTGTATATTCTTTGCCTTCAAATTCAAGTTTTGTGCCATTATTCCAAATTTCATTACCTAATTTACAATCAGCACCGATTGCATATTGTCGAACTCCTCGAGAAAAGACTCTTTTACCATCTTCAAGTGTAGTTTGGGTGTAATCTTTTTTGTTATCACCTTCGCCAAATGAAATTGTTTCACCGTCTTTCCAGCCTTCCATAAATGCTTTGTATGCGGCTTTTTGAGTTTCATCTGTAATGCTATTGTATACTGCATCATTTTCTAATTTGTATTCAGTTTTTGTTTCATTTTGAGGGGTTACTTCTTCTTTTGGTTGGACTTCCTCTTGAGGTTTTGTTTCTTCAGTTTTGCCTGTTGGTGGAAGTTTCAGATTATCTCCTACATGAATCATAACATACATCATACCGTTTTTGTGGCTGACTTTGTCTTGCAAATTGTTTTCTTTAATCAATTTATCAACATAATTTGCGATTTCTGTAGCTGTTGCACCATCACCAAGTGTATTTTTGGCAATTTTCCATAAACTATCGCCTTTTTTAACTTCATAATTTTGTGTAGCTTGTTCTTGAACTGGTTGTTCTTCCGGAGTTTCAGCTTGTGGTGTCTCTTGAACAGATTCTTCGCCTTCGACTTTACCATCATTATTTAAAATAGGTTTTAAGTCTGTAATCTGACCGTTATCATCTAATTTATATTGAACAGTTTGAGTTTTACCCTCGGCATCTGTTTTTGTTGCGGTGATTGTACCATCTTCATTGTATTTGTAGTCTACGGTAACTTTTGTTCCATCACTATAAGTATATGTTTTTTGGTCTGGTTTTCCGGCTTCTTTTGCTTCTGCCGAATTATAGATTTCTTCTGTAGTTGTATTCATGTCTTTAGGGTAGTCAAATCCTTTTGGTCCGACTTCTTTCTTACCGCTGACTGTGATTAATTTAACACCTTCACCTAAATCTTCTGTTTTTGTTGTAATACCATTTGCATCAGTGATAGTTTCGGTTGATACTTCTGTATCTTTATTAAGTTCATATGAATAACCATTACTTGATTCTTTGTAGATGCCTGTGGCAGATTGTTGGTCTGCAAAAGCTTGTAGTGCTTTAAATCCTGCTTCATTTGTAGCTTTATCGCCTGAATGGAAGTCTTTGGCTGATGTTTTATTATCTCTACCGCCAAGCTTTTTCAAGAAATTTTGAAGCATTCCGACTTCGTCTTCATTAATAATACCGTCGCCGTTTTTATCGATAATGTCATTATCATTAATTATGCCATCACCATTAACATCAAATTTGCCTTTTTCAAAAATTGATGCATTACCTTGAGTTTTGCGCATACCCTCAAGTTTGTTTAAATCAATACTTTTATCAGTGCCTTTAAGTTTAATTTTAGGCTGATTTCCGCCAACATTGTCAACCATGTTATTATCTCCATTTTTTTATATAACATGTCTTTTAACGGTTTGTTAACGGTATAACTTTAATTATATTGAAGTATTGTAAAGAATTATATAGTTATTTTTTGCCTAAAATATGGATATGCAGGTGCATAACTTCTTGTCCGGCTTCTTTTCCTGTATTAACTTGAAGATTATATGATTTTAGACCAATTTTTTTTGTAACATCTTTTACTGTTTGAAGAAGTTCAGCCATAAGAGCTTTATCTTCAAGTTCATTAAGAGATTCCACGTGTGTTTTTGGACATACAAGCATATGAATCGGGGCTTTCGGGTTTATGTCGTTAAATACGACAGTATTATCTGTTTCGTATACGAATTCTGTGTTAAAATCTCCTCTGATAATTTTACAAAATATGCAATTTTCACTCATTTTTACTACTCCTTTTTGTTTATTATAGAACAATTATGTTATAATTGCATTATAAATCTGATGAATTATATAAAAGAGGCTGATATTTTTCAGCCTCTTTTATTTTAGTAATAGCTTACATTTTTTGAATTTTGCCATTTTTT
The DNA here is from genome assembly GCA_964620875.1 of uncultured Clostridium sp. Lineage (GTDB taxonomy): Bacteria > Cyanobacteriota > Vampirovibrionia > Gastranaerophilales > Gastranaerophilaceae > Zag111. The sequence goes on along the minus strand of CAZUKK010000003.1, from coordinate 18,705 downwards.
ATTTAAAGATATCAGGTGCATCCTTAACTTTGTCTGAAAATTTTTAAGAAATTCTTCTTCTTATATAAGAATTATGTTAATATATAAATATGCTTGAAAAAATAGATTGGATTTTCATAATAATTTGTATAATTAGTATTTTAGCTTGCATTTTTCCAATTTTTTTATTAATTATATATTTTTCATTAAATTATATTATAATAGGCTTTTTTGCTAATTTTTTAAAGTTTATATTTATAGTATTTGTTGTTTCATGGTTGTTAGTTTTTCCAACTTGTTATTTAACAATGTTTGTTATTGAGGTTTTTAAACTATTCAAGTCTAATAAAAATAAAAAAGACTATTTAATTATTGTATTAAATGGTCTTTTTTGCATTTTTTATACTTTTATTTTAGTTGTGGCATATATATTTTCTAAAATTTCAACGACTCTTATTTAAAGATATCAGGTGCATTTTTAACTTTGTCTGAACATTGTCCAGGATTTTTTCCTTGTTGTAAACCATAGAAATCAGCTTGCAAGTCTTCATAACAGTCTTGTAATACTTTATTGGTATCCCAATGTAGTATAAAAACTTTTCTTCGAAAATCATCAATTTCTTTTGCTATACTAAATAAAAGCGCCCATTTTTCTTCAATTTTACCTAATGTTGCTGATTCACAATTTGCTTTTGCATGATAATATTTATCTATATTGCGTGTATCATTCTCCATTTCTTTTTTATGTAATAAAAATATTTCATAAACTTTTTGTGCGTATTCAATATCTTTTATTATTATTTTTACACTTTCTTCAGCTTTATTACAATTTGTTTGTATTTTATTTATTTGGTTTATATGAATTGGCAAATGTATTAATATTTCTTTTATTTCATTTATTACAATTAGCCATTCTTTTACTTCTTTAAATATTAGTAACAAAGAATTGATAATTTTAGTTATTTCAATTTCTAAATCATTAATTTGCTTTAATAAGTCATTAATTTTATTTTTATAGCTATTGGTTTCTTGATTATAAATGTCGTTTGAATTTTGAATATCTTCTTCAGGGATTTCTAAAACTTCAATTTTGCATTTACAATTAGGATGCGGGCGTTGCGGAACTTCATCCCATAATTCATAGATTGTGCCATCTAAGGATTTACATTTATCACAAGTGTGTTCACCTTTTTCTGAACGCCAAATATACTTATAGTTACTTATTCCGCTTTTTAAAACGGTATGTTCTATCTCTTTTTGCTCATTTTCAGCTTCATTAATGTAGTTTTCTTGGTTTAAATTATTATATCTTGTTAAAGATTTACGGATTGAATCAATTTCAGAATAAGCTTTCAACATTCTATTCTTATTACTACTATTTATCATGTCATTAGAATGGTTTTTTAATAATTTTTCTTGGTAAGTGGATAAATCGTTTATTGTGTTTTCCAATTGTGCACCATTTACTAATGATGCTAAAATTCTTTGTTTTAATTTTGTCATAATAATTTCCTTTATAAGGATATTCAATGACGCCAAGCTCGAAATTTCACTTATCATACCATTTTTTTTTGATAATCGTCAAGAAAATATCATATAATATATTCATGAAACTTCATGAATATTTATTAAGGAGATTTTATTTTCTATTTTAATTTTTTTGCCAATGACAAACCTGCAGGAAGTGGTAATACAACATTTTCATAATTAGGATTGGCATTAATTTCGTCTAAGAATGTTTGAACTTTTGATGCGTGCGAAATTATGTTATCACAAGCAATATATCCGCCAACTTTTAGGTGCGGGTCAATTAATTGGAAAAATTTTATATATTGTGCTTTGTTTGCATCAACAAATGCAAAGTCTACTTTGAAATCTTCGGGAAGATATTCTAAAATTGTTGCGGCATCCCCTTTTTTTGTTTCAATAATATCCGCAACATTACATTTTTTGAAATTTTCTTTTGCTATATCAAGCCTTTTATCATAAAACTCAATTGTAGTCAGATGTCCGCCAGTCTTTTTTAATGCTTTGCCAAGCCAAATTCCGGAATAACCGTTTGACGTTCCTACCTCAATTACGCTTTGAGATTTTGAATCAACTACCAAATTGTATAAAAATTCTGCAGTGGTTCGTGAAATATTCCAAAATTCTTTTTGGGTTTTTTCAAGTTCTTTTAAAATTTCTTGTGTTGTTTTATCAAAGTTTTCTATCATAATTTTCTATTTTATTGTTTTAACTGTTTTTGTAATGACAATTGCTCTAACAGGAACATCAATCGGACTTGTTTTTACGATTTCTTTTGTTTGGGTATCGATTACCGAATAAAGTCCTGAACGTGCATTTGTTATCATTATTAGTTCGCTGTTTTCAATTGGTGTTATTTTAGTTGCAAAAGCGTTTGTATTTAAATATAATTTGTCGGTTATAACATCTTCTTTTGTGTCTAAAACTTCGACAATATTGTCTTGTGCACTTAATATAAATAATTCACCGTTACGAGCATATAAATCAATAGGTTTTGCAGAAATTTCAAATTCTGACAAAAATCCCAATGTTTCATAATCAACAATAGCAACTCTGTTTTTTGTTCTGCTAATTATATAAATTTTCCCGTTTTCGTATGCAATTTTTGATACATTTGGGAAACTTCCAATGTTTTTTAATAAGAAATTATTATCAAGTTCAATTACCCAAATATTATTTGTGTTTCTGTCAACATAAAACATTTTGGTATTGTCTTGTGAAAGTGTAAATTTTTCACATAAACCGTTTATTTTAAGTTGTTTTTTTAATGTCATTGTTTCAAGGTTCAAGATATAAATACTTGAATTTGAACTTGATGTGATATATGCGATATTTTTATCATTATCAATAATTATTTGTTCAGGGCAGATTTCAAAAGGAATTTCTTTTATAACTTTTTCATCCATTAATGAAATTATATTCATTACTTTTGAATCAAAATAAGTTACAAGCAAGAAATCTTTGTATGCTTTTATATCATTAATTACGGATTTTTGTTCAAGAGCATATTCAGGATTTTTGGCATCTGTGTGAATTACTTGAATATTTTTGTTAATCCCGCTTGATACATAAAAAGTTTTACCTTCTAAAGGTTCAACAGGAATTGTCAATTTCTTTCCTTTGTTACGAGAATTGTTAATTCTTAAGCCTGTTTCTTGTGTAATTTCTACGTCAATATCCCCGATAATTCCTTTTAATGATTCGGGAATAACAAGTCCTTTTGGTAAAAGAATTTCCTGAGGCAGAAGACCTGATTGAAGTTCTTCAGGTGGTGCTGTCATATTTATTACGGTTTTTTTACCGTTTGTATTGATAACTTTTAACAGTACATAATTATTGTTTAAGATAATCATATCCGGTTTTTGTTTCATCTGCATATTAACAGGATAGCTTGATTTTATTGAAAGTTCTTCGGGTTTTTCAGGTTTTGCAGGAAAAACAGGTAAATACATAGTATTATCCGGCAAAATTATTGCTCCATCAAATCGGAAATTGGTTTCAGGGAAATCTTTATTAATAAAATCCTGAACTTCCTTTGATACCTGTTGTGCAAATGTTGCTGTGCAGGTTAGTAAAAATAAACACATAACCAAAAATATTTTGCGCATATTATTTAAAAACTCCCTTAACTTTTGATATAATTGATTTTTGTGGTTTTAATCCACCATTGATTTCATATAATCTTGTATATAATTGTTTTTCTTCTTCTGTTAGTTTTGTCGGTATTTTAATCTTAACAATAACTATATGGTCTCCTCTTTGTGATGGTTTTGAGATGATTGGTACGCCTGCGCCTTTAATTTTGACAATATTTTCGTGTTGAATTCCAGCAGGAATTTCTACATCTTTTTCTCCATCAAGAGTTTTAATTTTTATAATATCACCTAAAACAGCTTGAGCAGGTGAAATTTCGTATTCTGTAAAAACATTGATGCCATCACGTTTGTAATAATCTGACGGTTCAACGTGAATTACTACAAACAAATCTCCATTCGGTCCTCCGTTTACTCCGCAATCACCTTCGCCTGTTACACGGATTTTTGACATATTGTCAACACCTGCAGGGATTTTTATTTCAATTTTCTTTTCTGTATTTATGAGTCCTTGACCACGACATTTTTTACAAGGATTTTCTATGATTTGACCTGAACCATGGCAGTGCGGGCAAGTTGTAATTTGTGCAAAATTGCCCAAAGGTGTTCTTGTAACTGTCTGAACTTGACCTGAACCGTTACATTGAGGGCAAGTCTTTTTGCCAGAACCTTTTTCAGCTCCTGTTCCGTTACAGTCTGAACAAACTTCCAGATGGTCAAATTTAATTTCTTTATTTATTCCAAATACGGCATCTTCAAATTTTAATTTGATATCATATCTTAAATCATCTCCACGTTGAGGAGCATTCGGGTCAGGTCTGCCGCCAAATCCGAATCCGCCAAATCCGCCAAAGAAGCTTTCAAAAATATCATTTAAATCCCCAAAACCTCCGGCAAATGGACCACTTGTATCAAATCCCGCATTTTTTAAACCGTCTTCGCCGTATCTGTCATAAGTTGAACGCTTATTTTCATCTGATAATGTTTCATAAGCTTTGCCGAGTTCTTTGAATTTTTCTTCAGCATCAGGGGCTTTATTAACATCGGGGTGTAGTTCACGAGCTTTCTTTCTGAAAGCTGATTTTATTTCATCTTTTGAAGCATCTTTTGATACTCCTAATATTTCATAATAATCTGCCATATTCTTTTTTACTTCCTTTAAATCCCTCAAATCTGACAGCTCATTCTTTTGAGCTTTGTCTATTCTGCAGTCGCAACGTTAACCAATGTCGGTCTTAGAACTTTATCACCTAATTTGTACCCTTTTTGTAATTCTGTGATAACAGTATGTTCAGGGTGTTCTGTCGTTGGTGTTCGCATTACTGCTTCATGGAAATTCGGGTCGAATTCTTCACCTATTGCTTTAATTTCTTCTAATCCAAGTTTTGAAAGAGTTTCACAAACTTGTTTATGTACAAGGTTGAAACTTTCTTTTACTTTTTCGCAATCGTCAACACCTTCAAGGGTTTTTTGACCACGTTCAAAGTTATCAAGAATTTCCAATAAATTTTTTAATGCATTTTCTGTACCGAATTTTATTAGATTTTCTCGTTCTTGTTCTTGACGTTTTCTATAGTTGTCAAAGTCAGCTGCAAGTCTGACATATTGTTGGTTTAATTGATCATATTTTTCTTGAAGTTTGGTATCAACAGTTTCAGTTTCTTCTTCTTGAGTTTCAATGTCTTTGTTTTCTTCTGTTTGATTTTCTATATTAGTATTTTCTCCGTCTGTAACGATTTCATCATTTTTAAACGGATTTGAATTATTATTTGACATAAACATTTCCCTTCATAACATCATATAATTATATTATAAGGTATCAAATTTAATTAACAAGTTAATTTTATTATTTTTTAATATTTATTCTGTGGTGTAATAATTATGTTTTAGTTCTTTCAAACTATCAGCACCGAATTTAAGGAGGATTTCGTCAGCCAAAATCCAAGCAACCCTTGCTTCTGCAACAACAGAGCAGGCTTCTACTGCACAAACATCAGAGCGTTCAAAATGAGCTTCGGTCTCTTCCATAGTTTTTGAGTCAACTGTTTTTAATGGTTTTCTCATTGTCGGAATAGGTTTCATTACAGCAGAAACAACTAATTCTTCGCCATTTGTCATTCCGCCTTCTATACCACCCGCATTATTGGTTTTTCTTGTAATTTTACCGTTTTCATAAAACATTTCATCGTGGTATTCACTTCCGTTTTGTCCTATCGGGTTTAAACCGATTTCAACAACCTTAACAGCAGGGATACTCATTAATGCTTGTGCTAATCTACCGTCGATTGCTCTGTCCCAATGAACGTGAGAACCAAGTCCGATTGGTAGATTTGTATATCTGACGGTAAATTTACCGCCTGTTGTATCTCCTTTTTCTCTAAGAATTTCAACCTCATGTTCAAATTCTTGCGAGCAGCAGGCAGAACCTATTTGGGTAACTCTTGAGGAACAGTTAATTCCAAGTTCTTTTAATAAAAGTTTTGCAACAGCACCGACTGCGGTTTCTATGGCTGTTTTTCTGGCGCTTGAGCGTTCAAGAATGTTTCTTAAATCAGATTGGTCATATTTAACACTTCCTGCAAAATCCGCATGTCCGGGACGGAAGGTTGAAAAAGCTTTTTCATCGGTTATATCTTCAGGTGCGGTACTCATAACTTTTTGCCAAGATTCAAAATCACGATTTTTAACAACAAGAGTTATTGGAGAACCCAAGCTTTTGCCAAACCGAACGCCTGATGTTATTTCAACTGTATCTGTTTCGATTTTCATTCTTTCACCACGACCGTAGCCTTGTTGGCGGCGTTTTAGTTCATTGTTTATAAAATCAACGTCAATATTAATGCCTGACGGCATACCTTCTATTATGGCTGTTAGACATTTTCCGTGGCTTTCGCCGGCTGTTAAAAATCTGAATTTTTTCATTTTATTCACCTTTGTTGTGATGTTTTAAAAGAGATTGAACTTTTGTTTGCATCATTTCTTCTTTTATTATAAATCCTGTATCGGTATCTTGTACAATTTGATACATTTTCAACCAGTAATTTTCTTTTGATGGTTGTCGTTCTGCGCTTATTTTTATGCCGTTTGGAACTTCTTCGGCTTTGATATTTCTGTATTTATTTTTGTACTTTTTTAGTCTAGCAGTTTTTTGTCCGATTTTCAATTCTTTAAAATATCTTTTTGAAGGTACAATAATCGGAATTGTTTCACCTGTCGGCTTAACGACTTCCCGTATAATCTTTGCATCCGGAGAATAGAGTTTTAATAGTTCTTCATTATATGAATTTGCGTAGGTTGTATATTTATTAAAAAAAGCTATTGCTTCTTGCGGAGTTTTGGCGGATGTATTGGGAGAAAGTAATATTACTCCGATTAATAAAATTAAAAATTTTAATTTATTCATAATTTAGCCTCCGTAGTGAGTATGAAAAATATTGTAAAAAATTTTATCGGTTGTATGGGTAGAAAATATTTATTATTTTTTATAAAATGAAATTATGAAAAGAAAAATTTTAGTAGTAGATGATGTGCCGGGGTGGGTAAGGTTTCACGAGAATAATCTCAGGTATTTGAATATTGAGGACTTGGAAATTGATACGGCTAATAGTGCAAAAGAAGGCGTAGCAAAAATTGAAGCTTCTATTGATAATCCATATTGTGCAATTTTTACGGACTTGCAAATGGAAAGTGATTTTTTGCCAAAGCTTGCCGGAGTTTGGTTTGTTGAACAAATTAAAACTTATGAAAAATATTATAAAGATACAAAAATTATTATTGTTTCTGCTTCCCCGTCAATCCAAAGAATTGCCGAAAAACTTGGTGTTTTTTGTATCCCAAAAAATGTCATAAGGAATTCTGATGCTGAAATTTATAGAAAATTTCTATGATTTATAAATTTAAATAACATAAGTTTTAATTTTTTTCATCTAATGCATTTATGATGATTTCTTGTTCTATTTTATTAAGATTAAAAATATCAAAGATTATATTATCAAGAGTATTATAAGTTATTTGTACATCCTCAGACGCTAATCCGTTGATAAGTTTATCAACAAGTTCAATAATGATATCTTGTTGAACTTCATCAATAATAGGAATAGGGATATTTTCTATATGGGAACGTAATACTTTTACTGAGTGAAAATCCATTTTGTATATAAATTGAGCAATACGAGAATTAAGAATTGCAAGAACATATTTTGTTTTAGCACCTTTTAATTTAGGAATTACGATGTTACAACTGTTAAGTGTTAGGGTTTGTTTGTCATCATATGCAAAAACAAGTTGATTGCTTATAAATTTGTATAATAATTTTTCAGGTGCTCGATACATTTCTTCAGGTGCGACTTGTTGAAAATTATCAGGGTTAAAAATAATATAACTATCTGTCGGGTTTGTGCGATATTTGCATATATCCGTCCCTTTCAGTATTATCTCATTATTGTTGTTTTTTTGAGAGGAAATAAATTCTTTGTTATTTCCGGTTACTATTCCAAGAGCAAAATCAGCATTTCCGCTAAGATATTTTGCGGATGGATTATTCTTAATTTTTTCCAAAACTCTATATTCATCGTCAGTTGTCAGAAAGCTGAAATTTTCTGAAGAGATTACTCTGTTTGTTTCTATGGTTATTATTTTATTTAAATTGCAAACTCGCATTCCTTTTGTTGAGAGGGGCAGATTTGTATGTACTAATTGTAAAATTATGCTGGGACACTGTACTCCGTCAAAAGTGTTTCCTAAAAATTCAAGATATTTTATAGAGTTGCTTTCCATTATAATATTTCGAATATCTTTATGCGTTTTTACATTCAATATAGCTTCAGGCAATACATATGAAAGCTGTCCGCCAGTTGATAGAACTTGCAAAGCTTTTTCTATAAATACATCATACGATTCAATATTTTTACCTGATGTTGCTCTGTATATTTTCTTAAGTGATGTTTTTTCATCTTCTGAAAATTCATAGCCCCAAGGAGGATTTCCAATAATATATTGGAAGTTATCCTCTTTGTAATCAGTTAAAAAATTCTTTTGTGTAATATGTTTCATAATAACAGAGGCTGAAAGGTTAGGGTACTTTAATGCCATGTTCAATCGGGTTATTTTAACGCTAATTGAGTCTAAATCATTTCCATAAACCTTTTCAAATGGAATAATGTCCGGAAGCTGGAGTAAAAAGTTTCCTGTTCCGCAACAAGGATCAAGTATTTTATCGCTACCGGTAAGGTCTAACTTTGATATTAACTTTCTTACTATTTTGGTCGGGGTATAGTATGAACCTGTAGCTTTTCTGTTTCCGATATTTTTGCATGAAATATAAATCAGACCAAGAATATCTTCATTCGGTTCATATACGTATTTCAAATCAAAAAGTTGCGGATATTGTTTGCAGAATAAAATTGCATTTTCAGGATTTGTAATAAGAGAATCAATTAGTTCATTATGTGCATTAAGTTTAATGTCTTTAGATAAATATTTTAAAAGTAGTAATTTTTTGTTTCTAAAAGTATAGTCATTTTTTTGAGCAATCAATTGTAATGCACAATCTGCAATAAGGTATTGTATTACATCAACTGTTAAATCAATACAAATATTTTTTGCTATTTTTAAAAGGTTTTGTAAGGTGTTGATATTTTGGCTATTATCAGACACATACGAATTATAAAAAGAATTACCCGAAACATATTTTTTATTACGACGACTTTTTAATGCGGTATTTTTACCTGATTTAATTTCGTTTTTTAGTGTCTCAGCATAATTTTTTAAAAAATAGGGTGTTCTATTTTCTGTATATTCAGGTTTAAGTTTGCCGAGTTTTACCCAGTTCTTTCCTGTTGCTGTTGATATTGACAGAATTTTACATAATTCTTCTACAGATATGTAATCCATTCGCTTCCCATTATCCTAAAATAATAATTATTATATACGTGCAAACGGAGAATTGCAATATTATTGATAAATAGTAATTTATTTTGAACTTTTAATTACTTTACGTCCAACAGGAACAATTGAGTTATCTTTTTTCTCATTATTTTTACCTAATGCCCATCTAAAGCCTGCAGTAAATGCAATACCGTTTCTTCCGCCATTTCTAATCATAGCTTGGGTGTAAGCAGTAAATCTGTTACTCCACATTTTTTGGATACCTAAACCATATTGAATGTATGGTTTTACAGATAATTGCGGTAATGTTACCTCATTTGCTTTTACATTAGTTGTACCAAGGAAACTCATTATAACATCTGTTGATGCATAAATTTGAGTATTATTTCTCAAGTTTCCAATAAATTTGATACCCGGAGCAACTTGGATTGCATGTAACGGTGATGAATTAATACTAACATCAGCTCTATTTCTGTAATCAAATGTATTAACAAAAGTATAACCCATGAATAATAATGGTTGAATTGTAAATTTGCCTTCTTTGAATTCAAAATTGTAGCCTGTTTTACTTGCAACACCGGCAGTCAACATAGTAAAATCTTCGTGTCCATATGCAGTATAAGCATCACCTGAAAGTGCCCCTGTTGAAATTGTTAAACCGGTGAAGAAGTTATTTCTGTACAATGATCCGGTAACGCCCAATGTTCCGCCATTTTGATTCATGCTTACTCCGCTGTAAGACTGTCTTGAACCATTGTATCCGACAAATGCCGAAACAACACCTTTAAATCCATTTTTTAATTCATATAAATTAGAATCGCCACCATATAATGTTCCGTATGTAGTGTTAGATACTCCTGAACCTCCACGAAGGTTAACTTTTTCAAATGATACATAAGGTTTAACCCAAGAAGCTTGAGATGTTTCAGGCAACAGAGAGCGAGAATATACAGGGTTATCATTGATAGCATAATGATTAGCTTTTTCTGCTGATAACCTCATCATTTTCGGATATTTCATATATCTATCCATATGGTAGAAACCTGATTGTAGAGTTTCTAATTGAGTTAAATATCCGCCAACTTGAGCAGCAACAGGTGTTGCCATAATTGAAGGGTTAACATCATCATATGCCGGATCATATCCGCCCACTCTTGTGAAATCTAAGTATCCGTCGGCATATGATACGGAATATTTTTGAATAGGACCCATTACTCTTTTTATATTTGAATCAAGTGCAATTTTATCACTTGCTAAAGCTCCATATGAAATTTGAACTGAAGTATTATCAAGTAAGCTATCACTTAATACATTTAAACCTTCTTTATGAATAATGAATTGACCATTACCTTGAACCTTATCAGCCCCGATTTTATCTGCTTGTGTATTTTTTAAATCAATATCAAGTTTAAGATCGACATTACCGTTCAATATGACAGTTTTAACGAAAATGTCTTCAAGGCTGGCAGGATTAGGGTTTGTGGTAAATGAACCGTCGTTATTACGAACTAAAAGGGTATTTTGAAGATTTAAAGTTGTACCGTTATTCATACTCAAAACATTTAAATCACCCAATGATGCATTATTTTTGAACGCTAATTCACCTTGATTAATTGCGATTTCACCGTTCAATTCATTTGTTCCTGTTACGACAAGTCTTCCGTTTCCATTTTTAATCAGATTACCTTCGCCGCTAATTCTTTCAAGGTTAAAATCATTATTGTTGTGTAATTTTAAATTACTGTTTTTTGATATATTAGTTTGACCTTTAATATATTTATCATTTGCAGTATATGAATTAAAGACAACTGAGCCCTTTTCAATATTTAAATTTCCGCTAAAACCTGAATTATCTTGAGACAATGTTACATCATTGCCACCAACAACGTTAACTGCAGTTTTTGCATTACCTCGAATATTTCCAACGGTTATATTACTTTTTTCGTTATTTAAAGTTAATTGTCCATTATCACCGATATTTGTTATACCTGAAATATAACTATCGTTTTTAGAGTTTTGATTAAATATGACTTCACTACCGTCTAAAATGTTTAATGTTCCGTTAAATTCTTGGTTACGTCCTGATAGATTTAATGAACCTTTTCCGATTTTATTAAATATACCATCACCACTTAGACCGCTTAAGATATTTCCTGCGTAATCTTGACCGGCTTCATAGTTAACAGTTGTTTGTTTCCCTTTAATATAAATATCGTTTGCGCCGTTTTTATCGGTATTATTGGCAAAGTCAGTTTCATATATGTACATGTCAGAAGCTGTATATATTGCACCGCCATTACCTTGTGATTTGTTACCGCTTATTCTGCCGCCGTTTATAGAAAAACTTTCGGATTTAGTATTATTAATTGCACCACCGTTTTGAGAGGATTCACTGGATTGAATATTAACGTTATCTAAAAGAATATTTGCTTTTGCATTATTTACATTAACAACAGCTCCGCCTCTATCTGAAGCTTTTGCATTTCTAATAGTCAAATCAGATACCGAAAGTTTGGTTTCTTTTGTAACATTAAACATTGAATATTTGTTGCTTCCTGAAATTGTTGTTCCGTTGGTTTTATCACCAAATACAGAGAATTCTCCTGAATTAGTAACACCAAGGTTTGAAGCAATTTCATAAGTTGCATCATCTTCTGTTGTATAGTTAAAGTTGAATCCACGGATTCCGTCAAGTTGATTCATTTCCTTAAGTGAATTATTATTAGAAGCCTTGACTGCCGTTAATTCTAAATTAGTACCATTTGTTTTAACATCGTATGTATAAGCTTGAGTTGCCCATCTACCAATAGATTTATTGCTATCAAATGTTAAACCGTCTAAAACTTTAAAGGTATATTTTTGACCTAAACCATCATCTGATTTAGTGTCATTTACCATAATTCCGGTAAGTGCAACTTTAATATTACCGGCATTGGTATTATTTACCGTTAATGTATCTGTTTTTGCATTCTTTGCATTATCTCTCAATAACAAATCAACATCAAGTTTTAAACCTGAATTTTCTACAGTTAAATCTGTAAATTCTCTATCAAAAGTTTTATGTCCATCTTGAGTTAAATCTATAACAGAATTATTTTTAACAGTATATTTTCCATTGTTATATTGAGTGTTATTGAATGCAACGGTTGTATTGTTGAAAATTACATTATTACCTGTAGAATTGGCAATTTCATTATTCAATGTGTATGATGCACCATTAAACTGGATTGTAGAATCATTAGATTGAACAAAATTGAATTTGTTATCAATTAAGATGTTTGCATCACTTGCCGCTGTATAATTTAACTTGCCTGAATTTACATTCATTGTAAAATCGGCATTTGTTGTGCTCTTACCTATAACATCTAATAAAGCTCCGTTAACATTTGCGCTACCTGTAAAATTATTATTATTAGCATCAAAGGTTAATTTTTCATTACCGGAGTAATTTAAAGTACCATTACCGGAAACATTTTCCAAAACTGATTCTACATTTGCTGTATAATTCAGAGCAGATTTACTTGTTAACTCTGTTGAACCTGAGATATATTCAGAATCCGCATTATGTGTAAAATTCAAATTACCGTCATTAACTTCTACACTACCTGTATAATTTGAATTATTACCGCTTAAATTCATTGTTCCGGTATTTGTTTTCACAACTTTACCCTTACCGGACAAACCGTTAAGACCAATTTCATTAGCATTATCAATATCAAATTCACCGTTAACAGTGTATTTTGTATTATTACCAAAGAACTTAGCACCTTCAGTTGAATCTGAGAAAGATAAAGTTCCTGCACTAACTTCAACTACACCGTTAAATTCTGAATTATCATTATTAAGTGATAATTTTTTATCACCTCTTTTTACAAATCTACCAGAACCCTTGATTTTATTTGTTAAAGAATCATCTTTTGTTGTAGTATAGTCAAGAACAGATGAACTTGCTTGAACATCAATATCTCCGCCAACGAATGTGCCGTTAGCATTTGAGTAAGCCAAAGTTCCTGCTTCAATAGTAGTTTTACCTGTAAAATTACTGTTTTCACCTGTTAAATTTGCTCTACCTTCACCTTTTTTTACAAGTTTACCTTTTTGTGAAGTTTTGCTTGAAATATTTTTGATTTCCGTATTCAGCCCTGGAGCAACACTAACATTCAAGATGGCATCGTTATCAAGAATTGTATTACCGCCAAAATATTTATCAGAAGATGATGAATAAGTATAAGTTAATGAACCTTCATTAATATTGGCATTTCCTGTAAATTTACTATTATCACCTGTTAGTTTAATATCACCAGAACCGTTTTTGTTAATAGTACCTGTACCTGATAGATTTTTAAGACGATCAGAATTTTCATTAGAAATAGTTAGTGAAGTTTTATCTGCCAGTTTTACTGCGCCATTTACAAAACCGTTTTCAATACTTTGATTATAAGAAGCGCTACCCTCATTAATATTTAATGTTCCTGTATAAGTTCCATTATTACCTGTTAATGCAAGATTACCAGAACCGTTTTTGTTAATAGTTCCTGCACCTGATAGATTTTGGATATGGTCTGCATTTGCATTGTTCATGTTAAGAACAGTACCACTTGCAAGGCTTACAGCTCCGCTTACAAATCCGTCAGTTTCTGTTTGTTCATAATCAACAGTACCGTTTCTAACTTCAAATTTACCTGTTAAATCACTATTATGACCTGATAATGTTAATTTTTCGCTACCAATTTTGGCAAAATTACCGCTACCTGCGATACCGCTTTTAATAACAGAGTTGTTTATAGTATTAAATGTAACAGTAGCATTACCGTCAATATAAATATCATTTGCAACGCCGTTACCTTGGGTATTTAAAGTTGTTGTACCAAAGTTAGAATTTCTTATAATTAAGTCCGCATTTGTATAAATTACCCCACCTTTGCCATCAGCTTTGTTATTATCAGCAGTAATATTTTCTAAAACCATTCCGCTTGATGTGTTATAAATAGAACCGCCGTTGCCTTTTGCATAGTTATTGGTAATTGTACTGTTTTTCAATGTAAATTCATTGCTGTTCAGGTTAGCAATCGCTCCACCATTTCCGGCAGTTGACTTATTATTGTCAAAATTTACATTTTCTAAATCTATTTGAGCATTTTCATTATTTGCATATACAGCAGAACCGTCTTTGATATCTTTTGAACCGTCTCTTAAAGTATCTTTAAGAGTAATATCACTCACTTCAAATTCAGTTTCATTTACGACTTCAAACAATGAACCATATTCTCTGTCTGTATTAAAGGCTTTAGGATCTATTACATAGTAACCGTCGTCGTCAATTGTCGTATAATTAGTAACGTCGACTGCTGTAGGTTCTTCAACACCTTTTTGATATTCGTTGTAGTAATATCTACCGTCTTTTTCAAAGAATCTGTCAGTTTCTTCAGTTGAGCCAAAACGTAAACCTTCAAATTCACCTGAAATAACTCCATGTTTATTTGGTTCGCCATCAGGATTACCAAGAAGAACAAAGTGTCCTTTTGTTGTTTCATCCAAATCTCTATAGATATGATAATCTTTATCAACAACAAAAGAGAAACCTCTGTTACCGCCTTGATTTTCAGAATCAAGATTAATATGGTATCTGTTCAAATCTCTTAGGGTTTCACTACTTACTAACCCTCCGTGCTGAACAGTAATACTATCACCGATATGACTATATTCATCCGCCAAACCTTCAACACCCAAAGATGTTGCAGATTTGAATTTATATTGATAAACGTTAGTTGACCAACTCAATACCTCTACATCATTGCCAACCGCAATTTGAAGACTGTTGTTACCGTAAATAACTCTCAATGGTTTATCATATGTAAAGATACCACCGTTGTCATCTTTTATGGCAACAGTTGCCAAGTTAAGAATACCGCTTCCTGAATTTGCAGTAATTGTATCAGATACAGGATATCTTGGAGTTGAAGTATCTGCATATAAGTTCAAATTTAATGCAATTTTGTTATTATTACCGATAGAATTAAATGAATCGAAGATATAGTTATCACCTGCATAGTGATCATTATTTTCTCCATCGGCATCATTATGTGTGTGCATTAACAAGTTTAAAGTTGAGCCGTCTTTCAACACATAATTATTACCGATATGGAAATCATAACCGTTAAGAGCTCCGTTTGGTTCACCTTTAATATTATCAAAACCAAATACGGCATCTTTTATAGTAATAGTATTTTTGTTATTAGGATTAACCTTTTCAAAAATATAAGTTCCTTTGGTAAGATTTATGTTATTATTTGTTTCAATATCAGTAGTTAACCAGTCATTACCGATAGTATATATACCATTTTCAACCCCCTTCATATTAAAGGTAGCACCTTTTTCAAGGTGTAATCTTGCAAAATCGCCATCTGTTGGAGATAGGGTAATTGCAGTTCTATCTGTATTAAAGTTCAATGTACCGCCAGAGTTATTAATTTGGGTATTTTTAGAGAAGAATCCTTTTGTTTTACCGGTTTCTTCGACTGTAACAGTTCCGTTATTATTGATATTAAATGTACCTTTATAATCATGAACATTACCCGTAATAGTTGTTTCACCAGAACCTGAATAATTAATTACATTTCCACCGTCATCATTAGATAAAATATCACCTGAAATAGAAATAGGGCTTGTAATATTAAGGATATTGTTATTGATTATAGAACCGCCGTCAAGACTACAAGACAAATTACCTGTAGAACCATTTGTAATTATCCAATTAGAATCTACAAGTTTATTACTGATTGTTGTTTGACCATTAGAAGTAATATCTTGGTTTGTAAGCCCGCCTGTTATACTATAAATACCATTGGCAATAATTGAGCCATTGCTATGAGAACTTTGGCTGGTTGCAATAGAATCAACGATATTAAATGTATTACTATCATCCGAAGTTAATTTTATAACACCATCATTAAGAATACCGCCAACAGTACCGTTATTTAATTTTGCAGTAGATTCTTTTGTTGAATTAATCTCTAATTCACCTTTATTATAAAGATAAACACCTTCATTATTAGAGAATTCAACATCATTCAAAGTCATCTTACCTTCGTTGTGAATAGCGGAAGTATCTACATCTTTGGTATTATTGTTGTCTTTGAATGTAGAATTTGAAATAACAATTTCTTTACCTTCAGTTTTTCCTGCTCCTTCACCAACAAATACTGCAGATAAATTGTTTTCAAATAAAACATTGTCTATATTTACGCTAGCATCACCGGATGTTACAGAAACAACAGAGCCGTCTGTATCTCCTGCATTGGTAATGGTAACATTTTTAATATCCAGATTGGTAGCATCAGATAAATCAAATAATGAATGTGGTAAATGATTACCTGAGCTGTCAGGAACAATAGAAATCGTATCGGCTCTATCTTCTGTACGACCTATTATATGTAAAGTTCCTGACTTAGTTGTATCATGTGTTCCATGTTCACCGCAAAGAACTTCATAAACAGCATTATCTTCTGTGTTCCATGCGAAAGTTCTTTCCGCATCTCTTATGTGATTCAAAATATATAGTGAATTAGTCTTATGACGAGATGATATTAATAATGAATCAGAAGAACTTTTTGTTAGGACATAATCATAAGCTAAATTATTATTGCTGATGGATTTACTGTATGTATCATCAGTAAAAGAAACACCTGTTAAAACTTTAACAGTTTCATTCAAGATATTTCTATCAACTCTGTTAGTTGAAATAAGGTTAACATCAGTAAGCTTAAATTGACCGTTTGAATTTGTAGCATTGATAGTATCAACAAGAATATTATCACCAAAAGATAAATCTATCGCTAAATCAGTACTTGTGCCAAGGTCAAGACTATCAAAAGTAGTAGATGTTACAGCAGTATTTTTAAGATTTAATGATGAATTTTTAATTTCAACATCACCGGAGAAGTTAGTATTTGTTTTTGCAGAAATATTAACATTTGAACCGTCTAAAATAGAATAATTACCTGCATAAGAAGAACCTGTAATATCAACATTAGAGCTTTCTCCCATTGTAATTGTATTACCTTTGGCGTTTTGTACATCAGAAGCAATTGTAAACTTTGCACTGTTAAAAGTAATACCTGCTGATTTTGCACCTTGGGCAAATGAAACTTTTGAAGCACTGTTCAGAGTAAATGAATCGCTGGAAGCGTTATTGTATTTAAGTTGAGCATCTCCACCAACTGATGCACCAAAATCAAATTGTCCTGTAGTATTTTGAGAGTCAACATTTGCAATAACATTTCCGCCAGATACATTTAATTGACCGGTAAAACCGTTATTTTCACCACTTTTATCAGAAGTAAATACTAAATCTGCATCACCTGATTTACTAATAACCCCCTGACCGACAATATCATTTAAATCAATATCATCATCAACGGTATTATTAATTTCTAGTGTTGCAACATCTGCAATTCTATAATTTGTAGCATTTAAGAAACTCTTACCATCGCCTGAAGTGTAGGAAAGAATACCCTTGTTGATATTAACTTTACCGTTAAAACTTGAGTTATCACCGGCAAGAGATAGTGTTGCAACACCTCTTTTAGTGAAAGTACCAGAACCGTCAATACCACTTTGGATGGTAGCTTGAATAATACTTAAACTACTTGCATCGTTATCTATAATAAGTTCAGAATCTTTATTGATAGAGTTTACACTTGATTTATAATATGAACCTGAATGTACCAGAATACCTTCTTGAACATTAACAACAGCAGTACCTTTTGACGCATCACCTTGAAGTGTTAACTTTCCTGTTCCGTTTTTAGTAATAGTTGTACTGGTGTTATTACCTATGGTAATAGTTGTAGATTTGTCTGTTGAAATATTATTATAAGAAATTTCAGTATTTGTACCGTTAACAGAAACGTTTGTTAAAGAATTAACTCCGGTAAATGAAACTCCTGCATTATTTTTAATATTAGTTGTACCACGGAAACCGGTATTATCACCTGATAAATCTAAATGTGCACCATTTTCAACATTAATTGTGCTTGCTGTAGTTTCAGAAGCAATACCACCTTTTGAAACCGTATCTTCAGGATTATCATCGGTATTTTTTATTGTTAAGCTTGCTCCGCTGGCAAGATAAATATCGTTACCCGTAGTTGCTTTGTTATTTTCAAATACAACATTATCTTCAAGAGTTACATTTTTTGTAGTATAAATCGCACCGCCA
>CAZUKK010000002.1:0-115475 GCA_964620875.1 uncultured Clostridium sp. | reverse complement strand
TTGCAGGTCAAAAAGCAGTTGTTACAAAAGCTAAAAAATCAATCGCTTCATACAAATTGAGAGAAGGAATGCCGGTTGGAGCAATGGCAACATTGCGTGGAGAAAGAATGTATGATTTCTTACAAAAATTAATTTGTGTTGTATTACCAAGAATCAGAGACTTCCGTGGTATCAGCGCAAAAAGTTTTGATGGTCGAGGAAACTATACATTAGGTTTAAAAGAACAGGCATTATTCCCTGAAATCACTTATGAAGAAGTGGATTTAGTTAAGGGTATGAACGTTTCAGTAATCACAACCGCTGAAACAGATGATGAGGCAAGAGAATTGTTAAGACTTCTCGGTATGCCTTTCAAAGGTAGTAATAAATAAGTACAAGATAGGAGAAATTCATGGCTAAGAAAGCGATGATAATTAAAGAATTTAAACGAGAACAACTTGCTGCTGCCGGAAAATACCCAACAGTAAGACTTCACAACAGATGTTCAATCTGCGGTAGACCTCACGGTTATCATAGAGATTTCGGTTTGTGCAGAATTTGTTTAAGAAAAATGGCTCACCAAGGTTTGTTACCTGGTGTTACTAAAGCAAGCTGGTAAGTTTGTTTAGCTTAAATTAAATTTTTTAATCAGAAAAGAGCGACTTAAGTCGCTCTTTTTCAGTAATACAGTAATATAAAAAATTCTCCCACACATAGAATTACGTAAAAAGGGCACTCTGATTGCTAACGGTATTACCTTTGGATTTTCATTTTTTCAAGGAGTTTAGTGTATTTTTTGTAATCTTTTCCCCAAGTTTTCATACTTTCAAGTACAGGGTTAAGACTATATCCAATGTCTGTTAGTGTGTATTCTACTTTTGGAGGTATTTGTTCATAGACTTTTCTCTCAACTAATCCTAATTCTTCCATATCACGAAGTTTTGCAGTTAAAACTTTTTGAGTAATTCCTTTTACAGATTTTTTCAATTCACAAAAGCGTTTTGTTCCTGTTAAAAGTTCACGAATTATAAGTACTCTCCATTTGCATCCAAGCATTTTTTGAGAGGTTTCTATCGGACATTTTGGTAAGTCTTTTGATTTCATTTATTTCCTTTCAATATTTTCGAGAAAATCTTTTAATTTTTCTTGTGTAAAATTATGTTCTGCAACTTCAGCGTAAGATGTTGGCAGAATGAATTTTATATATTCATTTGTTGCTTTTTTATCTGTTGTTATAATTTTTAGAATTTTATTTATATCAAATCTTTGCACAGGAGTGTAGCCGAATTTATTTATTAAGTCTTCGCATAGAAATTTGTACTCCTTGTTGGTTATATTAAGTTGCAGTGCTATATTTAGAGCAAATCTAATCCCTTCAATAACACAAGTTCCGTGGGTATATTTTGTGTAATTAGTAAGTGTTTCTATGACGTGTCCATATGTATGTCCGTAATTAAGAATTTTACGAAGTCCGCTTTCTCGTTCATCTTTTTGGACCACTGCGATTTTTAATTCAATACACCTTTTGATTAGGTCTTTGAGTGTTAGAATATCTCTTGAAAGTATTTTTTCGTAGTGTTCATTTAGAAAGTTTATTAAATGAGGTTCATTATATGGTTGGCAATTTTTTTCAATAAATCCGTATTTTATAATTTCGCCCAGTCCGCTTTTGAATTGTTTTTCATCAAGAGTTTTTAAGAAATTTGCATTGATAAAAACTGTATTTGGTTGATAAAATGAGCCGACAAGGTTTTTTCCGTATTTTGTATTGATTGCGGTTTTTCCGCCTACGGAGCTATCGACTGCGGCAAGCAAAGTTGTCGGAATTTGAACAAATTTTATACCTCGCATATAAGTTGAAGCTACAAATCCTGCTAAATCGCCTACAACACCTCCACCTATTGCAATAATGGCATCATTTCTTTTAAGTTGTTTTTTTAGTGCAAAATCAAGAATTTTAAAATAATTCTTTTCATTTTTTTCTTTTTCACCATCGTTTAGTATAAATAATTTATCTTTTTGAAAATCCAGTTCTTTTAAATAAAGTTGGTAAACTTTTTTGCTTATAACAACGATATAATTACTTCCTTGGATGTGATTAAGGATATTATCTTTTAGCTTGGAAATATCAGTATTTGTAATATATATAGGATAATTCAGTTCCAGACCTTTAATATTTACGGATAATTCAATCATTTTATATTACTCCTGTTATTTCATTAGCAATTTCGTTAGGTTTTTTGTTGTCTGTTGTAATTGAGTGGTGAGCTTTTTCATAATTGTTTTTTCGAATATTTATCATTTCTGCGATTTTTTGAATATTATTGTTGCTATTCAATAGTGGGCGCGAGTTGTTGTTTTTAACCCTTTTTAGAATTGTTTCAGGGGTGGTTTTAAGATAAATTACTGTAGCATTTGACAGGAGAAATTTTTGGGTTTCCTGATTTTCAAAAGCACCTCCGCCAAGTGAAATGATTTGATTTTGAGATTTGAAACATTGTTTTATAATATTTTTTTCAAGGGTTCTAAAATGTTCTTCCCCAAATATTTCGAATATCTCAGAGATTGTTTTGTTTTCTTTGTTTTCGATAAGAGAATCTATATCTGCAAATTCAATTTTTAACTGTTGAGCTAACAATTGCCCTACAGTTGATTTCCCTGCTCCCATCATTCCTGTTAAAACTATAGTTTTCATATTTTTATAATAGCTTAAATTTGAAAAAAAATAAATAACTTAACTTTTTTGACTTGTTTTTTTGTTACTGTATTATTAAAAAAAGAGGGAAGTGTTATGTATAAAAAATTACTTTTATTTTTAATGGTTATAGTTTTCGTATGTTGTGGGTGCGGAAAGAAATCTGAAGAATTAAATGTTGATACTCTTGATAATATTATGAAAAAAGGAGAAGTTGTAATCGGAATTAAAACGGACGCTTATCCTTTTGGATTTATTGATAAAAAAGGTCATTATGCGGGATACGATGTTGCGCTTGGCAGACTTATCGCTAAAGGGATTTTTAATGATGAAAAGAAGGTTAAATTCGTTCCGGTAACGGCATCTGACAGAATGATGAAATTATACTCGGAAGATGTTGATATGCTTATTGCAACAATGTCCATTACTCCAAAACGTCAAGAAATTTTGGATTTTTCTAATTCGTATTATACTGCAGGTCAGGCATTGCTTGTAAGACGGGGAAGCTCAGTCAGAACAATTCGAGATTTGAATAAGAAAAAAGTAATTATTGTTTTTGGTTCGACTGCGGAAACAAGTATCCGTACTGCTGTTCCAAATGCAGGTATTGTCGGGTACAAGACCTATGGGGATGCTTATAAAGCTTTGAAGGCAGGAAAAGCGGAAGCTATTATTTCAGATGATACAATATTGATGGGTTTTGCGTTGAATGATGACAGTGTTGTGCTTTTACCTAAAAAATATTCAAAAGAACCTTATGCAATTGCATTCAGAAAGGGTTCAGAGTCAAAAAGTTTGATTAAACTTGTTAATAACGTTATTGAATATGAAACAAAAAATGGCAATCTCAAAAAACTTCAAAAAAGTTATGGCATCAAATAAGCTTGTAAAACTCTTTTGCCAGTTGAAGTTCTTCGATTTTTGTAATTTGAGGGTTTGTTATTTTCTTTGATAAAACATAATCAAAACATTCCTGATATTTTGGAGATGGATTTTGACCCAGCTCAAGTAGGTCTTTTCCTGTTATTTCAAGTTTGATTTGTCGCAGATTGTCTAAAAATTTTGTTGTGATTTTTTCATCAATTTGGGCATACATGATTATTGTTTCCGTATTAAGGTTACAAAAAGTTTTGTATATCTCAAAATCCGAATTAAAAATTGTGTTTTTTATTTTATGAAAATCTTCAACAATCTGTTTTTCTGTTTTTGTAAGCGGAAGCTTTTCTATTTCAGGGATTGCACCGGTATAAATAATCCAAATATTGTTTGGATTGTATTTTTTTATTAGGTTTTCAAAATTTGTATTTGTCAGAGATATTTCTGTTTGTGTGATAAGTTTATAAATTTTTTGGTTGATAAATTTTTCAAAAGCGGATTGAGAATTCAGATTAAACGTTTCAATAAGTTCTTTTTTCAATCTTTTATAGGACATATCATAATTAACATTTTCAAGATATTTTTTTTGTAATTCTTTTGAATGATTATCAAGTTCAAATCCAAAGCGAACCGAAAATTTTAAAGCTCTCACAATCCTTGTAGGATCATCTATAAAACTGTTATCGTGAAGTATACGGAGAGTTTTATTTTTTAAATCTTCAATTCCGCCTGTAAAATCAATAATTTCTCCGGTTTCGGTAGATTTTGCAAGAGCATTTATTGTAAAATCACGTCGGAGAATATCATCTTTTAAAGGGCATCCAATATCTTCAACAACAGGGAGATGTCCTTTTTGAGGGTAAGCTTCTTTTCTGGTTGAAGCTATATCAATTTCTTTTCCCTGATATTTTATTCGAACAGTTCCAAAAGGTTCATTTATTTGTACAATTTCGGCATTTGGAATTGTTTTTGCGTATTCGATTGCGTTTCCGATATATGTAATATCAATATCAAAACTTTTTTTTCCTAAAAGTTCATCTCTTACGATTCCGCCAATATAGTATAAGTTTTTATCTTTGATATCCATATTTTTATTGTACCTCGTGTAAATTGATGATGTACACACATTGATTTTAACGTAAAATAGTGTAAAATGGAAGAAATATTATTTTAAGAAGGTCAAATTATGTTACAGGAAGCAACAAAAGCACTTAATTCAGCGTTTAATAACAGTTTTATAAAGAAGTTGAGTCAATATCTTCACGATTGCGTGAGGGAAGAAGTTAAGAGTTCGACTTTTCGTAATTTAAAAGGCGATAAGGATAATAAATGGATATTCTTGAAAGAACAGGAATCTTTATTGACTCAAGGATTGGAATATCTAAAACTTGACGGGTCGAATCCTAATTTGACTGAATTGATGCTTCAAGGGGTTTCCAGTGCAAGGGATAAGTATTTGATATATGGTTATATGTTTTTGGTTGGGCGAAACGGAAAATCAAAACGCCGTAATGAATTTTTGACTCCGTTGTTGTATGTTCCTTGTAAATTGGAACGCAATGGGGTCAGTATCAATTGTATTTTGCAAGATGATGTTTTATCTCTTAATACAGGTGCTCTTGCCGCCCTTTTAAAAAAAGGTGAAGATGATGATGAAGTAGATTTGTTTTTGGAAGGCATTTTGGATGTTGTTCCTGATGTTCCGATTACAAAAGAGAAAATGGACATTTTCCTTACAACATTAAAATCTTTAATTCCGGATATCGAAATTGCACAAGATTCTTCAGAAGATGCGGATGAAGATAATGTATCAAAAGATGAGGAGCGCTCTGATATATCGGATGTTCCGATTACAGGGGATAATTTTGATGAAATAATAGATGATGAAATTCAAGAACATAAACAAAAAGCTGCGGTAGGTGATATTAAAAAATTAACAGTAACTTACCAAAGTGCAATAATTTTGACAAAACGACCTTCAGTTACTGCAGGTGTTTTGCATGAATTGATGCAAATTTCGGAAAAACCAAGCGGTGTATTTAGAGAAACAACATTGAGTGTTATAAACGATGAGTATACCCAAAATTATGAAAAAACATTCCCGCTAAAAGATTCTGATAACGTATTTTATCCGATAACACCATTAGCATTGAGCGATTCGCAAGAACGAGTTATAAAAAATGTAGAAAATAATAAGTTAATAGCGGTTCAAGGTCCTCCTGGAACAGGTAAATCTCAAACAATTGTTAACTTAGTTGCGCACTTAATTGCAAACGGTAAAACGGTTCTTGTCGCATCTCGTATGGATAAGGCTGTTGATGTTGTTGCAGACAGACTTAATGCTCTGGGTGCACCTTTCCTTGCTTTGCGAGCAGGCAGATTGAACTATCAAAGACAGTTGAGCTTGCAGTTGAAAGATTTAACTTCCGGAAAATATTCTTTGGATGATGATGTTGAAGATTTTCTGTTTGCTGATGTTAAAGATATGTACAAGCACCTAGATTGTTTGAGAGAAACTGAAGCAAAGTGTGAAAAAATTATCAAGTTGGAGCAAGAATGGGTTCAACTGAAAAATGAAATAAAAGAACAATCAATGATGGTTGGAGAGCTTGAATATATTAAGCGCCCGTTGAAAAAGTCTGAGATTGATAATATTAATGATGTAATTAAAACATTGTCTGACAATATGGAAAAATCAGGGTTCTTTACTGCGTTTAGAAATATGTCATCTTTAAATCAGTTGAAAAAAATTCTGGCTTTGAAAGATTTTGACGCTGAATCTGAGAATTTAGACAGATTAAAGGTAGAATTAGATTTTACCGCTCAAAAATGGAGGCTTCGCAAAATTGAGGCAGATATCCAAAAAATCGGTAATCTTCATGTGATGTCCGAGCAAATTCGCCAAATGAAACGTAAACAAGGTCCGCTGGCTATAAATATTTTAAAAAGTACAAGAAGGGAAGCTTTAAAGGCATTACTTAGAGATGCCGCAAAAGTCAAAAGGATAAAAACTCATTCCAGAGCGCTTGTTGAACGTAAAAAGAAAATTACCGACAGTATTATGGAAAAAGAAGATTTTAGACCTTTGTTGGATGCTTTTCCTTGTTGGTGTGTTACAACTTATGCTGTATCGGATTCTTTGCCGTTAAAACCGGGGATGTTTGATGTTGCTATCATTGATGAAGCTTCTCAATGTGATATCGCAAGTTGTTTCCCAATTATGTACAGGGCAAAAAGAACAGTTGTTGTCGGTGATGATAAACAGCTTCCTCATTTATCTTTCTTGGAAAAAGCTAAAGAACAGTCCTTCTTAAGTCAATACGGTATACCTGAAAAGTATCAGTTGATGTGGCGTTTCAGAACTAATTCAATGTTTGATTTAGCTGATTATTATTCGATGAATTCTGTTATGCTGGATGAACATTTCAGAAGTCTTCCGCCTATTATTAATTTCTCAAATAAAGAGTTTTATAATGATAGAATTCGTGTTATGAAAATGGATTCACCGCTCGATACTGCGATTGATATAATCAAAGTTCCTGATGGTAAAGTTGATATGGATGCAACAAGAAACCTTCCGGAAATTGAGGCTTTAGTTAAAACTTTACACGAAATTATTATAGAAGATGAAAGAAATAATCCTGATAAACCTGTTTCGATTGGTATAATTTCACCTTTCAGAGCTCAGGTTGAACAGTTAAAAATTTCTGTTCCTAAGGTATTATCAGATTATATGATTAAAAAACATAAGATTGAAATTGGTACAGCTCATACTTTCCAAGGAGATGAAAGAGATATTATTTTGATGTCGTGGGCATTTGCTAATAATTCATATCCGCAAAGTATAACTTTCTTGCAAAAACCGAATTTATTTAATGTTGCAATCACTAGAGCTAAAAATAAATGTATTAATTTTGTATCTCATGATTTGGAAACTATGCCTGACGGACATTTTAGACATTATGTTTCTTATTTGAATCAGTACAAAGACAGAAAAGAATCTCTTGCAAATAATGAAATTGATGAAAATATTTACAAAAATCCGTTGGAGCGTGAAATTGCTGAAGATATAAGAACTCTTGGGCATACGGTTAATGCAGGAGTTGATATCGCAGGATTGAGCGCAGATTTAGTTATTGATAATAAATTCATTGTTGAAGTTGACGGTGTTGAAGATAGTCAAAAACTTCATCATATGTCTAATATGAGAAAACAAGCAATACTTGAAAGGTGTGGATTTAAGGTTAAACGTATAACAAGCAGAGAATGGCAATATTCTAAAAAAGCTTGTTTAGACAGAATTCTTACAATCGAATAGGCTTTTAAGTAATTTGTAAAATTATAAATCTTTTCCTCTTCGGTGAGGGGAAGTGCCTTTGCCTCCGTTTAATTTTGTGAAATGTCGTTTATATGTACTTATTTCATCTTCTAAACCTGAGGTTTTATGTACAAATTTGAAAAAATCAATAACTTGCATATGTGCTTTTTGAGGTAAATACTGAGGAGATAATGTCATTGAGATGACTACAGGATTTATATGTTTTGTTTTTATTGATTTTACCAGTGATGCAATTGCATAATCAAGTTCTTTCGGGGTTCTTAGTGTCTTGAATTCATTAAAAGTATCAAATCCTGAGTTGCTCAAATAATCAGCGTCTATGCTTAAAAAAACATCTTTTCCGTTTAAATCAGGTAATGTATTTTCGGTACATGTTGTGATTGTTATTTTGCGAAATTTTGTTTCTTTCTCAAATAAAAGATTATTTAATTCATGATCTTCTACATATTCATTTAAAATCCCTGTCTTTTCATCCAGTAAAAATGTTTGAGTGTATGGAAAAACATTAAGCGGGATTACATCAAGATAGAAGATATCATCTTTTAAAGAGTTTCCAAATAGCGGAAGTCCCCAAGTCAATCCTTCTTTTTTATTTGCAGCAAACTCTTTTCGCATTTCGGTATTTAAAGCTTCTTCTTTTGAAATTACCCATATTACATTGTTTACATTTGGATTTTTTGAAATAAATTCGTTTATCCAATCTTCAATTCCGGCATCATATTTTCCTATAACTTTTCTGTTTAAATAAACATCACTGTGGGTATCAAAATTTATTAAAATATCCGGAGTTTTAATCCCTTTTTTTTGAGAGTATTCCAATACGTCAAGTGCTTGATTATGGTCTATGTTTGAATCTATTAATTTTGTGTTTTTGGTTATAAATTTTAAATTTTTTTCATAAGTTCTCAAAGGATTATTCAGTATAATAAAAACCCCGATTATTAGCGAAATAACAGTTAGTGTAACAAGTATTATAATAAGTTTTTGTTTATTAAATTTCATCAGCTGCTCCATTTTGATTATTATAAATTTAATAATTTGTACAGTCAAATTTTTAGTATTTGTACAAACTGTGTTTTTTGGATAAAATTAAATGAGGATTAGTTGAAATATAGAGGATATAAAATAATGAAAAAGGTTTATATAGAAACAATGGGCTGTCAGATGAACAAGTCAGATACCGAACGTATGTTTGGTATGTTGTCAAATTTTGATTATGTTCAAACGGATGTTCCTAAAGAAGCAGATTTGCTTATGGTAAATACATGCTCTATAAGACAATTGAGTGAAGATAAGGCATATAGTTTAATTGGGACTTGGGGCAAATGGAAAAAATCAAGACCGGATTTAAAAATAGGTTTTTGCGGATGTGTTGCACAGCAAAAAGCTGAGCAAATTTTTAAACGTGCGCATTATGTGGATTTTGTTTTGGGTACTCATAAAATTTACGCATTACCTGAAATAATAAAGGCAATTGAAGCGGGGGAAAAAGTTTGTGAGTGTGAAGAAACTCATAAAACTGAAGATGATAAAGCTGTTCAATATAATATTAAACGAGTAAAATCTGTTAATGCTTGGATTCCGATAACAGAGGGTTGTAATAATTTCTGTACATATTGTATAGTTCCGTATACACGTGGCAGAGAACGTTCAAGACTTCCGGAAACTATTTTGAAAGAAGTGAAAGATGCATTAAGTTCCGGGTTTAAGGAAATAACGTTGCTGGGTCAGAATGTGGATAGTTACGGTAAAGATTTTACAGATAGAACTTATCGTCTTGCAGATTTGCTTAGGGATGTTAATTCTATTGAGGGTAAATTCAGAATTCGTTTTGTAACATCTTACCCTACTGATATCACGGATGATTTGATAAATACAACAATAGAACTTGATAAAGTTTGTGAATATTTTCATATCCCGATGCAATCTGGAAGTAGTGAAGTTTTGAAGAAAATGAACCGTCGATATGATAGAGAAACTTATTTTAAAATTGCGCAAAAAATTCGTGATATGGTTGCTGATGTAACAATTACTAGTGATTTTATTGCGGGATTTCCGGGAGAAACTGAAGAACAGTTTGTTGAAACACTTACCGCGATGGAAGAACTTGGTTTGGATTATTCAAATACTGCGGCATATTCTCCGAGAGAAAAAACTGTTGCCGCAAAATGGGTTGATAAATATATTGATGAAGATACCAAATTTGAACGTTTAGCACGACTAAATGAACAAAACAGAAAATGTTGTCTTGCTTCAAATAAAAAATTCGTGGGACGAGAAATGGAAGTTCTTATTGAAAATTTTGAAAATCATAAAGGTAAAAATGTTATTACCGGCAGAACCAGAAATAATAAAATTGTTCATATTCCGCATGATAAGGATTTGACGGGTGAATTCGTGAATGTAAAAATTACAAGTGTGAAAACTTGGTATCTAAATGGTGAACTCATATAATCATTTAGTTTAAATGTATACATAATATTTATTAAGAGTATTATAATGTTTATCTTTTATTAGACCGCTTTCTTTGACCGCAAAGAAAGCGGTCAGAAAGAAACTATCTCCCTACACTTCATTCGCTAATAAATTGTAATGCTCAACATCAAAACAAACAACTCGCTAATCTGTCATTCTGAACTTGATTCAGAATCTAAATATTTGTCCGCTCAAACAAGTTTGTTTCTGGCATTGTTTCGCATAACATTTATTGCTCATTCCGTGGAGGTCGAACTCAATAGCATTAACTTGTTTGTAATGAACTTCTCTTAATAAATATTATGTCATTTGAAATTTATAGGTTATGTCGGCTAGCTTATTCGGTTAATTTCTTGTTTTTTTTATGGTATTCTTTGAAATATGTTAGCACTTTTAACAAATCCTATAATAATATCCGTAATATTGCTTTGCGTATTGTGTTTATGCAGAGTGAATGTTTTGTTGGCATTGATTATTTCTTCAGTTGCCGGCGGACTTTTAGGACATTTGAATTTGTCTGAAGTTATGGATATTTTTATTCGAGGTATGGGCGGTAATTCAGAAACAGCGTTGAGCTATATTCTGCTTGGTGCGTTTGCCGTCTCAATGACTCACACCGGTTTAGCTCCGTTGCTAACAAGAAAAATTGCAAGTGCAATTCAATCTAAAAAGTTTTTATTGATATTTATTTTAACGGGGATTGCTGTTCTGTCTCAAAACTTAATTCCTGTGCATATTGCATTTATTCCGATACTTGTTCCTCCGCTTCTTGTAATTATGAATAAATTAAAAATTGACAGACGAGCTGTTGCTTGCGGTTTAGCTTTTGGATTAAAAACTCCGTATATTGTTATTCCGGCAGGATTTGGGCTTATTTTTCAGGGGTTAATTGCTGATAATTTAACTCAGAACGGAATGGAAGTTTTAAAAACGGATATTTGGAAATCTGTATGGGTTTTAGGGATTGCAATGCTTATTGGGTTTTTGGTTGCGATTTTTGTCTCTTATAGAAAACCAAGAGAATATAAAGATTTGGAACTTAAGCCTGTTGAAGAATGTGAGGATTTAAGACTTAATAAAAATCATTATATTACGCTAATTGCTGCGGTATTGACTCTTGTTGTTCAACTCTGGACAAATTCTTTACCGTTGGGTGCGTTGGTTGGATTGTCAATAATTTTCGGTTTAAAAGCAATTGACCATGATAAAATGGACAAACTTATAAATGAAGGAGTTGGTTTGATGGGGTATGTTGCTTTTGTCATGCTTGTTGCTGCTGGTTTTGCCTCAGTTATGAAGGCAACCGGAGGTATAGATATTCTGGTAAACTCAATTGCTCCGTATATGATGTCAAGCAAGATTGTTGCGTCGATATTAATGTTGTTTGTGGGTTTGTTTATAACAATGGGAATTGGCACTTCTTTTGGAACAATTCCGATACTTGCGGTTCTTTATGTTCCAATCTGTATTAAACTTGGATTTAGTATACCGTCTACGATAATTGTTTTGGCAGCTGCGGCGGCTTTAGGGGATGCGGGTTCTCCTGCTTCTGATACAACTCTTGGTCCTACAGCGGGATTGGATGTTGATGGTCAGCACAATCATATTTGGGATACTTGTGTTCCAACGTTTTTGCATTATAACATTCCGTTGATTTTATCGGCAATTATAGCTGTTGTTATTTTTAATTAAAACTTGTTAATAATTACTGATTTCAAATTTTGTTATTGTTAGAATTTAATTATGGCTGATGTTGAACAACAATATGTGCCGCTCCATCTGCATACAGAGTATTCATTGCTTGATGGTGCGATAAGAATAGGTGAATTGCTGAGCTTTTGCAAGGAAAATAATTTTCCTGCGGTTGCCGTTACAGATCATGGGGTTATGTATGGCGATATGGAATTGTACGAACTTGCAAGGGATTCAGGTGTTAAGCCGTTGATGGGATGTGAGTTTTATGTGCATGACGGGGATATTGAAGAACGTGATAAAAATAATAACCCTTGTTATCACTTAGTTTTAATTGCAAAAAACAATATAGGTTATGCCAATATTATTAAGTTAACATCAATTGCGTGGTGTAAGGGTAGGTATGTAAAACCTCGTATAAATTGGGATCTATTGGAACAGTATCATGAAGGTTTGATATGTTGCTCTGCTTGTTTAGGGGGTGAAGTTCTTCAGAATCTTTTAAAAGGTCATTATGACGAAGCAAAAGCAGTTGCGAAAAAATATAAAGATTTATTTGGAGAAGATTATTATATTGAACTTCAAGACCATGGTTTGGAAGAACAAAAACGAACAAATCCTGATTTAATTAAACTGGCGCAAGAACTTGATATAGAAATGGTTATTACTAATGACTCACACTATTTGCGCTTGGAAGATGCTGATATGCACGATACTTTATTGTGTATGCAAACCAATAGTGATAAAGATGATCCTGACAGATTTCATTTCCCGAATAATGAATTTTATGTAAAAACGATATCTCAATTACGTGATTCTTTCAGGTGGATGGAAAGTGATATGTTTGACAGATGTATTAAAAACACTGTTGCTATCGCAGAAAAATGTCATGTAATGTTGGAACTTGGTAAAAGTCCGTTACCTGAATATGAAGTTCCTGCAGGGTTTACGATTGATACTTATTTGGAAAATATTGTTCATAAAGGTTTAAAAAAACGTTATGGTGAAATTTCACCCTCTATTCAAGAACGTGTGAAATATGAGCTCGGTGTTATTCAGCAGATGGGATTTTCTGCATATTTCGTAATTACTTGGGACTTTATTCATTATGCAAAAACTCACGGAATACCTGTCGGGCCGGGGCGTGGTTCTGCTGCGGGGTCGGTTGTTGCTTATGCTTTAGAGATTACAGACTTAGACCCGATTGAGCATAAGCTGTTGTTTGAAAGATTTTTAAATCCAGAACGTTTTACAATGCCCGATATTGATATAGACTTTTGTATTGAACGTCGTGGGGAAGTTATTGATTATGTAACCAAAAAATATGGTGAAGACAAGGTTTGTCAGATTATCACATTTGGTACATATGCTGCAAAAGCTGCTTTCAAAGGTGTTGCAAGAATTATGAAAGTTCCGTTCTCGGAAGCGAATAAACTTGCAGGATTAATAGAACCCGCAATTGAACTTGCAATGAGTATCAATGATAAGGCAAAAACACTGAAAAAGGCAATGGAGTATGAAGGTTCTGAGTTAAGAGCTTTATATGACAAAGATGAACAAATTATGATAGACCCGACAATCGGTAAAACTGTCGGGATGAAAAAATTGATTGATTTGGCGATTGGTATTGAAGGTTTGAAAAATAATACCGGTACACACGCTGCAGGTGTTATTATTGCTCCAAAACCTTTGGATGAGATTTTGCCTGTTCAGCCGTCGAAAGATGGTATTATTCAAACCGGTTATCCGCCTCATGCGGTTACTGAAGTTTTGAGTCTTTTAAAAATGGACTTTTTGGGACTCAGAAACTTAACTACTATATACAAAACTGTTGATATGATTAAACGTCGCCAAGGGGTTGAACTTGCGATAAATGATATCCCTCTGGATGATAAACCTACTTATGAAATGTTAATGGTAGGAGATACGGACGGGGTATTTCAGCTTGAATCCCAAGGGATGAAAAACCTTGTCAAAAGGCTCAGACCTGACGTATTTGAAGATTTGGGTGCGTTGGTTGCGCTGTTCCGTCCAGGTCCGTTGGATTCCGGCATGGTTGATGATTTTGTTGAACGTAAACATGGCAGACAAGAAATTACCTATGCTCACCCTCTGCTTGAACCGGTATTAAAAGATACGTACGGAACAATTGTATACCAAGAACAAATTATGCAAGTCTTCCAAGTTTTAGCTGACTACTCATTAGGGCAAGCGGATATGGTTCGCCGTATGATGGGTAAGAAAAAAGTCGATGAGATGGAAAAGCAAAAAGGTAAGTTTATTGAAGCTTCCGCAAAACATGGAATGACTTCCAAAGATGCCGAAGCTTTGTTTAACCAAATACTTGCATTTGCATCATACTGTTTTAACAGGTCTCACTCGGCGGCTTATGCTTTTGTTGCATATCAAACAGCGTATTTAAAATGTCATTATCCTGTTGAGTATTTATCGGCGTTATTGTCAAGTGTTGCGGGTGATCAGGAAAAAACTCAGCTCTATATTGAAGAAGCTTTGAAAAAAGGTATAAAAGTTTTACCGCCGGATATTAACCATTCGCTTGCGACATTTACTCCTGACGGTGATAATATCAGATTTGGACTTGCTTCAATTAAACAAGTCGGTGAAGGTGTTATTGAAGACATTATCAAAGAACGGGAAGAAAATGGTGATTTTAAATCAATTTATGATTATATAAAAAGAGTTGATATCAAATGTACCAACAAAAGAACATTGGAAGGACTTATTAAAGCCGGAGCATTTTCTAATATTGAAAAAAGCCGTAAGCAGTTGATGGAAAACCTTGATTATATAACTGCAACAGCATCAAAAGAAGCAAAGGCGAAAGAATCAGGTCAAGGAAGCTTGTTTGATATGCTAGGGGATACTGCTGCAATTGATAATGCTAAGTTTATGCTTGCTGGATCTGATGAAGAATATGATGCAAGACAAATTCAAATCTTGGAAAAAGAATTTCTCGGATTTTATGTAACAAGTCATCCTCTTTCAACAATTCGTGATAAATTACCGTTTTTGATGACTCATAAAATCTCAGAAATCCCGAATGTTTCTAATGATAAAGTGGTAACAATATGTGGGTTGGTTACTGCAATAAAACAAATTCCGACAAAAAATGACCCGACAAAATATGTCAGATTTGTTACGATAGAAGATTTATCAGGGAAAATAGATACTCTGGCGTTTAATTCTAAAATTGCAGAATACAATGATTTTCTGCAAAATGAACAGCGAATTATTGTATCCGGAAAAGTTAGTCGTAAGGGCGAGGATGACCCGCCGATAATTTTAATTGATACGGTTAAACCTGTTGATAATTCTAATATTTTTACTATTGAATTGAAAGAAGAAATTAAATTTGAAGAACTGGTATTGTTAAAACAAATGTTGTGTAATAATTCGGGTTCTGATCCTGTGATGTTCAAGCTTACTGATTTGTCGGGCGAGGTTAAGATTTTAACTTCTTCAATGTTTTGGGTAAATTCGTCAAATGACCTTGTGAATACCTTGAAAAAAGGTTTTGGAAATAGAATTGAAATCAATATAAAATCAATGGATTCAGATATAAAAGACGAAGTTTAAAACTTCGTCTTTTATATAATTTGGTTATTTAAATTATTGTGTCTAACCTAAAGTAACATTTCTTGTTAAGAACTCTGAAACATCAAGAGTTTTGCCTGCGTGTTCAAAGTTTTCAAGTACTTGTGGTAAAACTTCCATATTTTTGCTTATGCGTCCTGTATCACCTACTGCAATAGATACAGAGTCTATACTTGGGTTTGTTTTCTTGGTAATTCCGTTAATCATATCAAAAATTCTAGGAAGTAATTTTATGTTTTCAGGTTTTGCGTCAGGTCTGCAAAAATCTGCAATAAGTTCAAAGAAACGGTTTTCTTTTGAAAAATCCATCAGGTATCCGCCCTTTAAAGTTTTTTGGGCAATGGCTGGGACAAGTTCTTTTACTGCTTTCATTTGTTCAGATAAATTACCTAAATTCGCTAAATCATTTCCAAATAAATTTAACAAGAAATATTTTGAATTTGAATCATCAGAATGATTAAATACTTTGCCTGTTAATTCGATAGCTCCCGGGTTTCTACGACTGACTTCAGGGAATTTTGAGAGGAGGTCTCCCATAATTGATTTACCATTTTTAATTATTTTTTGAAGACTGATATTAGTATTCAACATCGAACCCATATGAGCAAGATCAATAATGTCATGTGCTACACCCAATTGTTCTGTGGTCATGCCATCAGTTTGAGCTAAGAAATTTCTTAGTTCTCTGCTGTTGGTTTCTCCTAAGTGTTTTTGTGCTTCTACGTCAGATGCAACTTCAGCTAAATCAAGAACTCTATGTTCTGTTTTTTCTTCACCAAATATATCTCTATATTTAAAGTCGTTTTCAACTTTACCTTGTCGCTTTGCAGCTTGGAAAATATCAACACCTAAACGTTTAGCTTCTTTCTTTAAATTGATGCCATATTCGCTTGCTAATTCAATTAGTTTTGGCTCTGCGGATTTTGCTCCGTTTTCATAAATATCTGCATATGCTGTTATTGATTTAATGATTTCAGATGATGTGTTTTCTCTTGGTGTACGTGTTACCGCACCCATAGTTTGGAAAGCACTTCCTTCTAAAAATCTGTTTGGTAATATTTTAGCACGTTCGACAATCGGAGCTGTGGCACGTCCGGTAATTCTTGATAATAATGACATGTTAATCCTTTCTGTTTTGAGGTAAATTTCAGTATGGAAAAACCCTATAAATATTTAGTTTTGCTAAAATTCTCCAAATTGTAATAAAAAATTTACAAAAAATTTTAAAAAACCTCTTGAAATTATTTTTTTAGCAAGTATTATGGATGAGTAACCCAAATATGCGGGGGTAATTCAGTGGTAGAATGCCTCCTTGCCAAGGAGGATGTCGCGAGTTCGAGCCTCGTCTCCCGCTAATTAAAAAGACTCACCTTTAGGTGGGTCTTTTTAATTTGTTGAGATAGTGGATTGAACGAGCTTTTTTGCGAGTTGCGTGAGCGAGCTGAGGCTGGAGTGCTTTTGTTGTAAGGGCTGTGCCCTGCAAACAAAACACGGAATTGCCGTTAAACGCGAGCGAACAAGACACGAGCCTCGTCTCCCGCTCCATAAAGAGTCAGATGAAAGTCTGGCTCTTTATTTATGTGTAGCGGCAGACAGCCTCTCCCTCGAGTTTGTTGCTCAAGCCATTTTCGCAACAAACAGAGTTCTACCCTAAAGGGTATGCGCCATCGTAAGCCTCATGTTGTTCGGCAACGATGGCGCTAAAGCTCGTATTTTAGATTACAAGTTAATTATTTTGATTTATTTACAATCTGTTGTATAATAAATTCTCGATAGCAGGTTTGTTATATGTTAAATGCCAATAAAAACTTATTTTTATTTGTTATCTCTTTTGTATTTTTAATACTATGTATTTCGGATGCTCACTTTTTTAAGAAAACTCGAAACGGCGAAAGGTACGGATATTTCCATACTGAAACTTCTGTATATCTACCACAAATTTTAAGCTCTTATTTAAGAAATAATTCTATAAAATATCGTTTGTATAAAGTTCCAAATTATGTCATAGAATTGTTTGAATATAATTCTGACTTTAAAGCTGCTTATAATTCAAGTAATAAATACATGATAATTGTTTTTCAGTCAACAAAAGAAATAGCCAAGGATAAAAATTTGCCGATGTTTTATGCAAAATTGAATGAATTGTTAAAAGTGTACAACAATTCTTTCAGTTCAATTATTATAAGCACAGATGATGAACCTAAGAATAAATATCCTGAAATAGCTTATAATATTGCTTACAATGATTTAAAAGAGTATTGTGGAAAATTTTGTCTTATTGATAGGGATAGAAAGACAATGTTTGTTTTTCCAAAAGTTTATTATGCAGATTTAGAGGCTCTTGAAGTTCTGTTTCAGCAATATGCTTATATGATAAAATAAAATTTAATTATATGAATTTAATTTCGTAAGATATTAGGTTTTGGCTTATGTTTATTTTATACTATTGGTGTAAGTGAAGAAAGGGATATTATGAAGAAGTTTTTTAAAATTACAGGTTATGTATTGCTATCTGTAATTATTGTTTTATATCTTGCATTTTTGTTTGTAATTCCACATACAATAAATTTAAATAATTATAAATCTCAAATTCAACAATTGGTTAAAGATAATACCAATTTAATTGTAGATTTTGATAAGGTTGATGTTATAACCGGACCGTTATTAGATGCCGGAGTAAAGGCAACTAACTTAAAGGTAAAACTTCCTGATGATTCGGTATTATTTAGTACGGATACATTTAAGGGAAAAGTTTTTCTTCCGAGTTTAATTTGGCTGTCAGTTAGGGTTTCTTGTGCAGAATTTGACAAACCTAATTTAAATGTAGAAATTATAAACGGTGAAAAATTTAAAGTAGCTAAAGTATATGAAGATTTAGTTAATAAACAACGAGCAGAGCGTAGAGCCAACCCACTTGTTCAGCAGGAAGAAATGTCATTTGACCCATCATCTGTTAAGGTATTTATTCCTGCATTAAAACTGAATGATTACAGTGCTGTTATTGATGATGTGAAATCAGGTCATAAGCTTACGTTAAAAGGTAATCAAATAAAAATCGGTTATTTTAACGGTAAGTCTGTAAAATTAAAAACAGATGCTAAATTTTTAAGTGATGATAAAACAAATGTTGTTGCAAATATTGATATAGATACTTTTATTCCTGAAATTAAACCTCAAGTTGCAGTTGAGGAAGATGATGAAGCTGTATTTGAATTACCGTTTGTCAATCCGGTTTCCGTATACAGAGATTATAATTTAAAATCAAATATCAATACAAAATTAAAGATTAGACAATCAAAAAAAGATAAAAAAATATTTGTAAAAGGTTTTGTTAATATTGAAGATACGACAGTAACTTTATCAGGTATGGAGTTGCCTAAATCATATTTTAAACTGATTGCCAAAGGTTATAATGCGACTATTGATACTAATTTATATGTTACAAATACAGAGTATTTAAATTTGCTTGGAAGTTTCGATTACGGAAAGCATCCTTATGTAGATTTAAGTTTGAAATCTCCAAAAGTTCATTTTGATAATGTTTTAACTATATTAAGGGCGTATTTGGACACAATTCATTTGAAAAATGGCTTAGCTAATATGACTGCAGGCGGTTATATGCTTTCAAATTTTAAATTGAAAACTGATTTTAAGACAATTGAGTCTAACGGTAAATTTGTTATAAGAAACGGTAATATCTATGATAATGCTATTGGTTTGATTTTAAACAATATCAACGCAAACCTGTTGTTCGATGATAATGTGGTAAAAGTTTCCGATACAAGTTTGCTAATTAATAACAGACCGCTAAAGATTTCCGGTGAAGTAGATGATACTTCTCTTGTAAATTTTGATATTTCGGCGGATAGAGTTCCTTTAACAGCCTTATATTTGGCTTTTGCACCAAAAGAAATAAAATCTTTATATGATTTAAAATCAGGATTTTTGACTTTGAATACAATAGTTAAAGGTGAAATTAAAGAAGTTTTAGCATTATTAAAAGTTGATTTGGAGGATTTTATATTTTCTGATAGAGCTGGAAATTTTGTTCTTTCAAATAAGGTTGCAAAGTTTGGTTTAGCTGATATCAATGGTAATATTAGAGGCAGGTTAAAAAATGAAGGGCTCTTATTAACTATTTTACCCGTAAAATCTACTATTGCTGATGATGTTTTGGTTGCAAATATTGATAATGATAAAATTCAAGTTGTAGACTCAAATGTAAAAATAAACAAAAAATCTGTAATTACATTTAAAGGGGGGATTGATAATTATTTACGAGCTCCAGAAAGTGATTTCAAAGTATACGGATTTTTAGCTGATAGTGATTTGAAAATCTTGATAGGAGAGCAAATTGCACCATATTTGGCATCTGCCGGAAATATTCCTTTAAAAGCTGAATTTAAATCAAGTGGAAAAAAGATGAAAGCTGTTATGCAGTTGCAATCTGATGTTAATTCATTTATTACTCCCGTAAAAATTGATAGTTTTGTCGGAAAACAGATTTTAGCTCAAGTTCGAGCAGAGAAAAACGGAGATGTTTTACAGATTAAAAAAACAGGTTTGTACATAAGAAAGCCTAATGCTAAGTTTACGGATAATTTATCCCGAAATTTGTTGAATTCAAGAGAAGCTGTTTCGGTTAGAGCAATGGTTTCAAATTTGAGTACAAATCCGTTTATTAACTTGTTCAAGTTAAAAATTCCAAGAGATTTGGATGGTTCTATTTGCATATTTGACAAGTCAAAATTTACTTTTGGTGGAGGTATTTATGCTTTTGGCAGACTTACATCTCCTAATATAAACGGGAATCTGTATGTTAGGAATTTGAGTATTCCTGAAATATTGACAACAGTAAGAGATATAAATTCGGATATTTCGGGTAAAGGACTAAAATTATCAATAGCTGATGTAAATTTAAACAATTCGGATTTTAATATTCTGGTGAATTCAAGCTGGAAACAATTATCTGAAATGAAGATTGAAAACGTAAAGGTTTTGTCTAACTCTGTTGATGTTGATAAATTGTTGAAAGTCTCTGAAGCGTTGACCGCTTCATTACCAAAAGTTGAGTCAGATAGTCAATCGAATACTCCTGCGGATATCCCTGTTGAAATTTTAGATGGTTCAATATTATTAAAACATATTCAAACAGGTGATATTATTGTTAAAAATACCTCAGGTAAAATCTCATTATTTAAAAATGTGTTTTATTTGGACAATTTAAAAACCTTCCCGATGGGCGGAAATGTTGTCGGCAAGGTTTCTATGAATCTTGTTACAACCGCATTAAATGCAAAAGTTCAAGGTAAAGATTTTGATATGGAAAAAGTATTGTTAGATGCAATGCAGATGAAAGATATGCTGTCAGGAGATTTGCGTTTTGTTGCGGATGTTGCATTAAAAGGTGTAACAATGGAAGAACAAATGAAAACCTTAAAAGGTTATGTTGACTTTTCTGTTAAAGACGGACAGCTTGGACCTTTTGGTAAGTTTGAAAACTTCCTTATGGCAGAAAATCTCAGGGAAAATGCATTTTTCTCATCTACTATTGGTACTGTAATTAAGAATATTGTAACAATAGACACTTCTCATTTTAATAATTTATCCGGACATTTGACCTTTGATGACGGTTTTGTGAATATTTCACAGATTAAGAGTCAGGGAAATGTTATGTCGCTATTTATTTCAGGTAAAGCAGGTTTGATTGATAACAGTGCGGATATGAAAGTTCGAGGAAAACTTGCATCAGCATTTTCTGACAGTCTCGGACCTTTGGCAAACATCAATCCTGTTAATTTGATTAAAAATACTCCGGGATTAAATGTTGTCGCTGCAAAAACTTTTTCAATCTTCTGTGAATCAATTTCTCCTGAAGAAATGAAAGCTTTACCTGAATTAGGTGAGGGAAAATCAGATGATTATGCTACAAAATTCCAAATTGTGCTTCGTGGTGATACCAGAAAACCTTTGAAAATGATTAAATCATTTAAATGGCTTGCGTTAGCTTCTGATATAGAAAATGCTCAGGCTTTTGTTGATACTATCCCGATACCTGCTGAAGGCGAAGAAAATCTTTCAGTAGAGGAATTAATTCAGTTGCGAGAACAACAAGTCCCGCAAGTTCCTGTTGTTGACGTTAAATCGGAAGAAAAGAAAACCTTATTTGACAAATTTAAGAATTTCTTTCAGAAAAGTAAGTAAAAGTGAATTATTTATAAAATGCAAAATGGCGCAAGGATAAAAACCTTGCGCCATTAAATTTAACTAAATTGCTGTTAATCTAATAACATAAAATATTAAATATCTTCAAGTATTAAATTCGGTTTTGGAATAGAGTCTATTTTTTTATCAATTAACTCAAAAGAACCGGAATTTATAATATCTTCTACCGCTAAATCATTTTGACCAAGTGCTTGATAAACTTGTCCTCTTTCCAGATATAATCTGTCTTTTAATAAAAAAGTACTATCAGAATCGGCTTTTGATAAAAGCTCTGTGTATAGTTCTAAAGCTTGGTCAAATTCTTTTATGTTGTATAAAAACTGAGCTTTATCCCACATGAAAATA
This sequence comes from uncultured Clostridium sp., assembly GCA_964620875.1. Classification (GTDB taxonomy): domain Bacteria; phylum Cyanobacteriota; class Vampirovibrionia; order Gastranaerophilales; family Gastranaerophilaceae; genus Zag111. Next base: position 93,234 of record CAZUKK010000002.1, on the reverse strand, counting down.
TCTTTTTTATAATCGTTTTCTGCATTTTTGATTTCCAAATCAAAATCTTTTAATGCACTTTGGTAAGATTTTCTATAGTATTTTACGTAAATCTTGTTATCAAAATTTGTGGCATTATATTCATCAGCCTCTAGCGAATAGGCTTTTTCGAAATCTTTAATTGCACCTTCGTAGTCTTTAATTTTGAATTTTGCATAGCCTCTTAATGAGTACCACTCAGGGATAATTGGGAATATAACAGCTCCGACAGAGGTTATTTTTATGGTGTCGGTATATTTGTTTTTATAAATATAGTTTTGAGCAAGTTTTAATGGAGAACCTACTGAAATAAATAAAACAACGCAGAGCAATATTATTCCGACTTTGCACAATTCGACATTGAATAAGTTATAAAAATCCGGATTGATTTCCCCTGAGGATATAAACTTTGTTTTTGTATACTTTCCGTGTTTTTTTTCTAAACATATTTCAAAATGCTTGTTTGAAATTTTTGATACAATTATAAAAATGCCAAATGTAATGGTTAAAATAATTATGAGGTTAATGAACCAAGGCTTGTCTAAAAACAATGTAAAGTTAGGAAAAATAACTCCATACATAATTGTAATAATTATCAAAAATATTAAAATTGTGGAGGCTTTCTTGTGAAACCTGATTGAATTCCAAGTTTGTGCAATTTCTTTTTTTGAAAATTTCTTATCAAATTTATATCCCGTAGAAACGTCGTTTACGGATTTTATTATGGTTTCGTTATTTTCGGTATATGAATAAAAATCCATTGGGGATTTTTGGTATAATAATTTTAAAATATTCAGTTTTTGCATTAAATATATTCCCTTGTGTGATTATCTTAGCATAAAATTTTGTGATTAAAATAACATAATGAATAAAAAAATTTATTTGTTGTTATATTTATGGTTTTGGCTGAAATAAATCTTTTTATGGTTCTTAATAATTTGTAATGCTTAATTAAATTCAAGAATTTTTTTATTTATTTCATCTTGAGTTAATCCTTTATAGTTTATACTTGAAGATGTTATCGGTTGTTTGTAATCGTATTTGTTTATAGAACGGGAATCTACTATTACTGATGGAGGAAGGATTGACCATTTGTATAGAGCTGAGGACATTCTTCTGTAAAATTTGTCAAGCCATTGTTCTTTTTGTTCTTGCGAAACTTTATTTTTCTTTTCGTATAAGAACTCAGAATTCAGCATATTGTAGTAGTGTTCTTTTTTGTTTTCTATTCTCCAAATAACTTCATCAAGAAACTCATATGGCATAAGAGCATCTTCTGCAATGAGAGGTTTTCCTGTCTTTGGATTTATTGCTAATTCTGCTCCCGGTTTTTTTAGGATAATGCTTTCGGGAATTGCATTTTTGATATCTCTGTTTTCATTCAACCAGCGGGCAAGGGCGAATAATTTGGTTTTAGGAACATCTGCAATAGGTGCAAATCCGCCGGACATATCACCGTTTATTGTTGCATATCCCATGTATAATTCTGATTTGTCAGAAGTTGCAATCGGCAGGCAGGATGCGAATTCGTTGCTTATTCCCCACAAAAAGATTGCTCTTGAACGAGCTTGGATGTTATCCATTGTAAAGGATTGAGAATATCTGCAATCCCAGCTTTTTTCTATTGTTTTAAATAGTTTTTGTAGGCAATTATCGGTTGTGTCAACCATATCTTTAATTGACATTTCCGTAAAATTAATACCTAAATTTTGGGCAAGTTGTTCAGCATCGGTTTTACTTTCCGAACTTGTAATTTTAGATGGCATACTTATCCCAAAAACATTTTCTTTGCCGATGGCATCAGCTAAAAGTACGGCGCAAACAGTTGAGTCAAGTCCGCCCGATAAGCCGAGTACCGCTCTCTTAAATCCTGTTTTGTTAAAGTAATCTCTAATTCCTTGCAAGATTGTTTTATAAGTTCTTTCTAAATCCGGTTCATATTCAAGAGTGTAGACTTTATTTTCCGTAAGAGTTTTTTCTAAACCTTTGGTTAGCGGGTAAATTTTACCCAAATTTTTATGCGGATTTACTATTAGGAATTGCTCTTTAAAAGATTTTGCTCTTGCAATCAGTTTTCCGTTTTTGTCAAATACCCTGCTTGAACCGTCAAATGAACTGTTGTCAATTGCTCCAACTTGATTTACGTATAAAATAGGACTTGCATATTTTTTTGCGATGAATGACAGCATATTATGTTTTAGCTGTTCTTTTTTTGCTCTTGTCGGAGAAGCTGAACAATTTATAAATACATCCGGATTTTCCTTTGATAATTCTTCAATCGGGTCAAGTGAATAAAGTGTTGTATCATTAAAAAATTCTTTATTATTCCAGCAATCTTCGCAGATTGATATTCCATATTTTTTGCCGTTTATAATATTTGTCTTAGGACCTTTTTTAATATTTTTATTATTAAAACATTCCAAAGTTTCCACAGGTTGATTTCCGACAACAGGTGAAGGTTCAATATATCTGTAGTCATTGAATTCCGAATATGTAGGAAGAAGTGATTTTCTTACTATACCTTGAATTTTTCCGTCTGAAATTATCGCAACCGAATTGAAGTATTTTTTACCTTCAATATGGTCATATTTTCTTGGCTCAACAAAGCCGACAATAGCTGTTGTTGAGGTTGTAATTTTAGCGATTTCTTTTAGCCATTTAACATTTTCTTCTACGATAATAGGATGCCTGTCAATAGTGTCTTCTATCGGATAGCCCATTAGTGCAAGTTCAGGAAAAACAACGACATCAAGTCCGATATTTGTAGCGTGTTTTATGTATTTAACAATTTTTTTTGCATTATATTCAATATTTCCTGCAATAGGATTGATTTGAGCAAGCCCGACAGAGCCTTGTTTATAAGGTTTTAAAAGATTGTTTAATTCTTTTTGAATTATTTTTTGAGCTTCGATATCAATAGTTTTGTCGTATAATTCGGAAAGTTTATAAATTTGGTCTTTTTCATTATATTTATTTGATATTTCAATTATTTTATTTTCTATATTTTTTGTGGTCATTGTTCTATCCTTAGTCTCTTTTTCTTATTTATTATATCTTAAATTAAAATTTTTAGATACAATATTTGTGGATGTATTATTGAACTTGTTTCATAATCTTTTTGTACTAAAATGTTTTTGTATATCAGATAAGGAGAAAATATATGAAGAAAGTTTTATTAGCGCTTTTTGCGGTGGTTGCAATTTCTGTTCCGACATTTGCCGCAACATATGATGCTGCTGCTAAAGTTCAAACTGTCGGTCCTAATTTATTGACAAAAAACGGAATTGTTGCAACTAATGTCAAATTTATGGTAGTTTCTGGTGCTGTGGATAATTCAAATTATTCAACAACTAAGACTGTTAATATTTCATCGGATGATCTGGCTTTTGCCGGTAATGATAACGAAGTTGCAGCCGTTGTTGCAAACGAATTGGGTCATATCATAAGCGGTCATGCTTCAAAAGGTAAAGTAGTTAATCTTTTACAAGCAGCTACAAATACCAATATTACAACCAATGAAACTGCTTCTGCTATAGCTTCAAATTATAAATCAGCAAAAGAAGAAAAAGAAGCTGATATTGTTGCTGCAAATTTAATGGTTACAGCAGGATATAATCCGCTTGCTATTATTGTTGTTTTAACAAAACAAACAGGTACATACTGGGAAACTATTCAGGGAAAACCGGCAAATGCTGATAGAGCAATGAGTGCATTTAATTATATTAGTTATGCTTATCCTCAAAAAGTTACTGCAGGATATGGATGTAATGAATATAGGAATTTCTTAACTTATGCAAATTCAGTTATTGCAGACAGAAATAAAAAAGATGTAGCTAAAAATACAAAAGACCAAGCTAAAGCTCAAAAAACAAGTGCTTCTCAATTAGATAAATTTAAAACAAGAGGCGGAATGAGCGGTTGGGATGCTGCATATGGTTTGTTGAACGGTGCTCAATAGCTTAAAAAGTTTTATAAAAAAAAGATACAGTTTTAAAACTGTATCTTTTTTTTATTTATATTTTTATCAAGAAGAATTTAGAATCTTTTTTGGCAACAACTTTATGTTGTTCATCCTTTTTAAACATAAGTAATTCGTGTTTTTGAACATTGAAGCTTTGTGCATCAAAATGGATATCAATTTCCCCATCTATTATATAAACTGCGGCGTTTGAGTCTGACGTATGGGTGTCAATAATCTCATCTTTCTTTAATCCGATAATATCAAAGCACCCTGTTTCTGATTTCATAAGAATATCTTTTTTGAATTTATCACCATCTAAATTTGCTAAATCTTTTACTTTTAAAACGTTATAAAACATAATAACCTCCTTTTAAATATGCCAAAAATATTAAAACTAAAATCTTAGTTTTACACATTCTCTACTATGGTTAGAATGAAATAATTATAGTTTTAATATTCTCCCATCCATTTTTTTAGAATTGGGGTTATGAATGCCAGTAGAATTGCTGTAATTATTGAGGTTACAGAAAGTATTAAAAAGAAATATGTATGTGATATTTTTTCATAGTTACCTGCCAATAATCCTGCTCCAAGGTTTCCGAAAAAGCTTGATAAAAACCAACAACCCATAATTAACGATGCAAATTTAACAGGTGCGAGTTTTGTTACCAAGGATAACCCGATTGGAGATAAACAAAGTTCCGATATTGTAGCAACAAAAAATACAATAACAAGCCATAAAGGAGATACAGGCTCAGTTGCTGCAAAATGAGATGCTCCTGCCATTATTAAATAAGATACCGAAATTAAAATTAATGACCAGATGAATTTAACAATGGAGGTAGGTTCTTTCTTTTTGTTATTTAAATAATTCCAACCAATGGACATTATTGGTGCAAAAATTATAATAAATAACGGATTTAATGATTGGAAATACTGGGATGGTATTGTTAAATTCCTACCAAAAAGTAGGAAATTTCGTTGAGTTTCATTTTCGGCAAAAAGAGCAAGTGAGCTTCCTGCCTGTTCATAGCATGTCCAGAAAATTATAGAAAATACCATTAAAATAAATAAAGCCCAAAGTCGGTGTTTTTCTTGAGAGTCAAGTGTATCGGATTTTGTTTGTTCAGATTTTGCGTCATCAGTATAAGGGCATAGTCCGCAATTTCCGAGTAATGACTTTTCACCGAGTTTGTAGGTAATGTATCCTATCAATATTCCTAATCCTGATGCCATAAATCCATATTGAAATCCGTATAAATATGCAAGTGTTCCGCAAATTAATGGCGAAATAAATGCTCCAAGATTAATTCCCATATAAAAAATAGTAAATCCGGAATCTTTACGAGTGTTGTCGTTTCCGTACAATTTACCGACGATTGTGCTTATATTTGATTTAATAAATCCGTTTGCCACAATCATTAAAAACAACCCAAGTCCAAACAGAATTAATTTATATTGGTAAAACGTGTTATAACCGCTTGCTGCCAGCGCTAAAAGCCCAACAATCATAATCAATGCTCCGATTGAAATACATTTCCTCTGACCTAAAAATCTGTCTGCAATATAACCGCCTATAATCGGGGTTAAGTATACCAAACCTGTATACCAACCGTAAATATTTCCGGCATATTCTGTTGATTTTGTGAGTTCAATATCTTTAAATAAATATTGAATGACATACAAAACCAGTAATGCTCGCATTCCGTAATAGGAAAATCTTTCCCACATTTCAACAAAAAATAACAGATATAATCCTTTTGGATGTGTTTTTAAAAATTCAAATTTCATATCAGAATTTTAGCATAAAATTAGTTTTTCTTTGAATGCTGTTTTATATATTTATTCCAAGCTTTTTGGTAAGCATTTTCAACGTTTTGTGCAAATTCATTAAAGCCGTTTGTTAGAATAGAAGTAGATAAAATATATCGTAAATTGTATCTGTAATATTCAATCATATCCCTATCTTGTGCAAGTTGATATGCTTTTTCAATATATTGTTCTTCAGTTTCAGCGATTAATTCATCTAATTCCAATGCTTTATTAACTCTTGCGCACCCTCTTGATTGCATACTTTTTCCGGCTAAAGTTAATACGGGTACGCCCATTGCAATTAATTCCGTTGTAATTGTTAATCCGTTAAATGGTGTCGGGTCAAGTGCAATGTCTGCCAATTGGTATGCGTAAAAATGTGGTTTTGCTCCAAGCGGGGAGTTGTTGAAAATAACCCTGTCTTCTTCTATCTCAAGTTCGATAAACTTATTTCTAAAGTTTTGGATAACTTTATCTGTCATTTGACTTCGGTATATAAGTAATTTTGAATTAGGCACTCTTTTTAAAAGTTTTGCCCAAAGTTCTATTGTATAACTGTTTATTTTTGACGGGCAGTTATAACTTCCGAATGTAATATAGCCATTTTGTTTAAAAGGAGGTTCGTTAAGTTGTGGCCATTTCGGATTGTCAATATCTAAATTAAATCGAGTCATCCAAGTGTTCAAATATAGAGGTTTTTCCGTATAATATTTTGCCATATTTTTCGGAATTGTGAATTCGTCAGCAAAGATATAATCAATATCTTTCATTCCCATTGTATTTATGAAGCCTAAATATTGCATTTGAATCGGTGCAGGTTTGTAAAACAGAGTAAAGCACCTGTTATGCGTAAACCCTCCCAAGTCAATAAGGATATCGATTTTATCATCATATATGAGTTGTGCCAATTGTTTGTTTGTCAGGTCGCTGCAATCTTTAAAATTCATCCCTGTTTTTTTTAGTCTGTCAGTTACATAATCTGATTTTTTTGAGGTTGAATATAATGTGAAGTTAAACCTGTTTATATCGTGTCCTTCAATAAGCGGCAAGATGAATTGCATCATTGCGTGGTTATAGAAATCAGATGAAAGATATCCGATATTTAGTTTTTTCTTGTTTTTTAACTTATTTATGTCGTGTGTAAACGGAGCTTCTCCTTCCATAAATACGGCTTTTGCTTTTTCCATGTCTTTTTCAAAAATTTCTTTGATAAGTTTTTGGTCGTATTTATGTGATTTTAGCATTGTCAAGCACTTGCTGGAAGTGGAGGATTCATCTTTGGGGTTAAGGGTTTTTGCTCTGTTGTAATAATTTATTGCAATATCATTATCTAAGTAATAATAAAGGTATGCAAGAATAGCATATACTCCACCGTTTGTGTCGCAATATTCCAAAGTTTTTTCATAGGCTGTACGAGCATTATCAAGTTGTTGTTGCAGGTAGTAGCAATCTCCGATTTTTCTGTAGCATTCGCAAATTTCGTAATTGTAATCCTCATCAATTTCTTCTAAAATTTTATTGTAAGCCTCGATTGCCTCATTATATTTTTGCTGTTGATAATAGAGGTTATCAGCTTGTTCAATTTTATCTAATAACGGTTTATGTGTTAGTCTCTTACTGAAATTATTTAGCTTATTGTTCATAGATATAATAATAATTTATTGAGGCAAAGTAGTCAAATTTCATCCAAAATTTACTATGTATAGGGGAATTTTTATTTTCTCTTGATTTGTCATTTGCGGTTATAGTATCTTATATTTTGAGAAGGGAATGTTGAAATAAGAAAATTTTTAAGGGAAAAGCAGTTATGAAAGAGCAGTTTAAAAATGTTGATTTTATGAGGTTTGTTTTTGCATTGCTAATTGTAATGTTTCATTTTAGAATGTATGCAACGGATTTTGTGAATACTTATATTCCGGGGGTTGTGCATTGTAATGTTTGTGTAGACTTTTTCTTTATTATTTCGGGATTTTTCTTGTTTTATACAATAGATACAAAACAAACAGTTTCAGAATTTGCAATGAAAAAATTCTTTAGATTAGCTCCATTGGTGTGGTTTTTTCTTGGGGTTTATATGTTGATAAGCTTATTTATAAAGAATACTCATTTTTCATTAACTGACAATATTTTGAGAATATTTTTGCTTTCGGATATTGGATTCGGACCTTTAACAGGAGGAATTGGCGCTCATATTCATTGGTTTATCCCTGCACTTTTCTGGACAATGTTGGGGTATTTTTACCTTGCAAAATTGGTTGATAAAAAGTATCTGAATCCTTTAGTTTGGTTGATGACAGTTATTAGTTACGGGATATATTTTAACTCTTGTAAATTCCAGACAGGAGGAAATGTTACAAATATCTTTTATTTTGTGAATATAGGTGTGCTTCGTGCAATAGGCGGGATGGGGCTCGGATATTTTATTCATAACCTTTATTTAACAGGATTTTTAAAGAATTGTTCAAAAATAGGAAAATTTATAATATCAGGTTTGGAAATATATTTAATAGGTTTTTTGGCGCATTATTTGTTGTTTACGAGTAAAGTACCATGTAAAACTCCGTTAGTATTTTTTATTATTTTTTCGATGCTGTTTTATTTGTTTTTGATTAGAAAGGGCTTAATTTCTTCAATCTTGAATAAAGATTTTTTAGCAAAATTAGGAAAATATTCATATGCAATTTATGTAATGCATCCTCTTACGCTCGCACTTGCTAAAAAATATATCCATAAAGATATATATATATATATATATATATACTATCAAACAAATCAGTCATATCACCGCCTTTGACGTTGTACGTAATCTACATTTTGTGCGGAGTTGTCTTTGGGATTGTAGCTTATTATATATTTGAGAAGCCTGTAAATAAGTTGATAAAAAAATATTTGTTCAAATAGGATTGATAAGTAGTGCAAAAAGTGAAAATTGCTGATTAAATACTTGAAATTTCAAAATAAAAGACGGGAAGAACCCCGTTTTTTTTATTATTAACCCTAGATGCGATTAATCACTTCGCTCGCCATAAACGAATTCCGTGAGTGCCTCTTTGACCTGCGGTCAGCCAATCAAATCGGCACTCAGCTCCATTCTTGGCTCGCTCGTTCCGAACGCAAAAAGGCGTTCTCATCGCTATCGCAAAAAATAAGACAAGATAACAAATGTCATCTTGTCTTATTTACCCTGGATGCGATTCGAACGCATGACCTACCGCTTAGAAGGCGGTTGCTCTATCCAGCTGAGCTACCAGGGCTTACGTTTTTTATACTATCACGAAAAATTTTTCTTGCAAGTCTTTTTTTATATTTTTATAAAAAAAAAGAGCATTGATAGCTCTTTGAATTAAGAATAGCTGGAAGTATGAAAAAGTTTTGTTCTTATATTTCTATTTAAATTTGATTTTGAGAATTTGGCAATTACTCAGTTGGCTAATTTTATTATGGTTTTTTGTTTAGATATGTTACGTAATGTAATTAAATGTAAAGTAGGTATTAAATACTGTTAAATATGCATTTTACCCTTGTCTTAGCGGTTTTGTTACTGAAAAGTGTCTAAAATCCTACTTATGGTTGAATAAATTACTTGAAAAATACGTTATAATATATATGTAGTAATATATCCTATGGTTATTTACTATATGAGTGTGAACTAAATATTTACTTTTATAATGTTCGGAGGTATATGATGGATTATCAAATTCAACCAGGAGATACGCTAGCGAAGATAGCTAAACGTTACGGCGTGTCTGTTAAGTCGTTACAAGAAGCAAATGGAATTAAAAATGCTAATTTGATTTTTGCGGGAAAAACTTTAAAAATTCCTGTTGAAAGTGAAGAAGCTTTTAATATTAAGGGTTTTACTTTAGAATCTGCTGATCCTGAAGCTAGAACAAAAAGAATGAAGGATTTCCCAACTGAAATTCGTGCAGTATATGCAGTTATTTTTGGGCCTGACGATAAGTCAAAAGGTATTGGCGGTGATATTAAACTTTTATACGGTGTTCCGACTCCATCAAATGGTCCAGCTCCGACACTTCCAACACAGATACTTCCTACGGATACTCCGGTTCAAACGGTGTACGGTGTTCCAACTCCGACAAATCGTCCGACTCCGACAACTCCAACAGAAATTAAACCTACAACACCATCTAAACCTGAAAATGATGAGAATGTAGAAGTTCTTCCTGATAAAGTTATTGATGAAGATGTAATCTGTCATGATCGCAGTGGTAAAACAAAAGACATCCGTGGAACATTAAAAATTATTCCTAATGAAGACGGTTCTGATAAAAATCCTACTAAGTTAACGATTACCGATAGCTCATCAGGAAAAGCTCGTGTGTACTTATTTGAAAGAGTTTCTGTAGATGAGCAGGGTAATGCTATATACAAATGTGTATCAAGAGATGATAGACCTTGTATTACTGAAAATCAATACAGATTAGAATATGATGAAAATGGTAAACCAACTTTACAACAGTATGAAGATCAAGCAAATCATGGAAAAGGTTTGAAATTTGGAGCGCCGACAAAACCTACAGCTCCAGCTCCGACTCCGACAACACCAAGTGGTGCAACTCCGACTACACCAACCGGAGCTACACCGACTACTCCAACAGGAGCTACATCTGCGACTCCGTCAGTAGTACCGGTATATGCAGTTCCGATTGAGCCGTCAGGAGCAGAACCTAGACCAACTCTTCCAACAGGTGTTACGCCAACAACACCGAGTGGTGCAACTCCAACCACGCCGACAGGGGATAGGCCGTTCCCAACATTCCCAACTCCGTCAGTAGTACCGGTGTACGCAGTTCCTGTAGATCCGTCAGGTGTAGAACCTAGACCGACACTTCCAACAGGTATTACGCCGACTACTCCGACAATGCCAACAGGGGGCAGACCATTCCCAACATTGCCGTCGCCGTCAGTAGTACCGATGTACGCAGTTCCTGTAGATCCGTCAGGTATTGAACCTAGACCGACACTTCCGACAGGTATTACGCCGACTACTCCGACAATGCCAACAGGGGGCAGACCATTCCCAACATTGCCGTCGCCGTCAGTAGTACCGATGTACGCAGTTCCTGTAGATCCATCAGGTGTTGAACCTAGACCGACACTTCCGACAGGTATTACGCCGACTACACCAACAGGAGTTCCGCGGATAAGACCGACTAATCCTGTAAAACCAGCACCGGTAGATCCGACAAAACCGGTAAAACCTGATCCGGTACAACCAACTAAACCTGTTCAGCCAAAACCTGTTCAGCCGACTAAGCCTGAACCATTGACTGATGCTGAGGCTAAGCGTGCTCGCAGTTATGGTGCAGAAGTATCAGATTATCTGGTCGGATACACTACTGATTCTGAAGAAGGATTGATTAAAAATATCGTTACGAACAGTAAAAAGTTAAATTCACGTAACGTTATTGAATTCCTAAAAGGTTATGAAAATAGCCGTGGAATGGGCGATCATTTCTTTGAACAATGTGTAACTGAAATGGGCTTCGGTAACGATGACTGGAATGAACAAGATTTGATGACAAATGTTGCTAAGAAATTCCTGAAACATATTGAAGGAATGAGTGCTGCGGATGCTAAAGAAATAAGAATTATCCTTCAGGATGGACATTTTACAAAAGCTGAAGCAAGAAAAATGGATAACATTGTTAGAAAATATTTATAATAATAAATAAATTTTAGGAAGTTTGGGGGTATTCCCCCCAGCTTCCTTTTGTACGTAAGAATGAGAGATTATAGTAGGAGGAAATAGAAGATGCCTTATACACCCGATACAGTCGTGTGGGAATTGACTTATAAATGTAATGCAAAATGTATTCACTGCGGTTCAGATTGTTTGTCTGAAGAAAAACCGTATCAATTATCGACTGCTGAATGTATTGATATTGTAAATGATTTAGAATATTTGGGAGCTAAATTTGTAGTATTATCAGGTGGAGAACCTTTGTTGAGAGAAGATATCGGAGCTATTGCAGGTGCATTGAGACGTGCTAATATTAAATTTGGTATAATTTCAAATGCGCTGGCTGTTAACGAAGAAACCATAAAATTGATTAAAGCAATGAATCCGTATGTGTTTGGTATAAGTATTGATGGCGGAGTTGATTATATTCACGATTATATCAGAGGTCGTAAAGGAACTTTTGCTAACGTTGTGAAAACTTTACAACTGTTGCGTGAATGCGGTATAAAACCTTCCATAGTAACAACTGTCCATAAATTGAATTTTCATCAGCTTCCAAAAATCAGAGAATTGTTAATCCAAAACGGATGCAGATTGTGGCAAATTCAGTATGCTGATTATATTGGCAGAATGCATAGAGAAGCTATGCTTACTGAAGGTCAGTTCTTTGAAATGTCTAAATTTATTCTGGATACTCAGGAAAATTACAGCCAATACTTTGATGTAGTTACCGGAGCGGATGTAATGGGTTACATGAGTGATTATGCAAACAGAGTGGCTAAAAGTTCATGGATTGGATGTCATGCAGGAATAAAAGCTCTAGGTTTAGGCAGTGATGGTGCTGTTCGTGGTTGTTTGTCATTGCAGCGTGATGAATTTATTGAAGGCTATACAACAGAAAGACCTTTAAGAGAAATTTGGGAAGACCCGAATTCGTTTGCATATAACAGACATTTTGATTGTTCTTCTCTTTCAGGTCATTGTAAGGAATGTATATACGGCTCTTTGTGTAAGGGTGGTTGTATACGTACTGCTACGGTTGATGGCGGAAGATGTAATAAATATTGTTTATATAAAATCGAAAATGAAGGATTTTCTTCAGAATACGAAGCAAGAATTGATTTTTCAAAAGAAGAAGTTGCAGCTTTGTATGATCCGATTGCAAAATTACCTCAAGAATTTTGGGATAATGAATTCCCGTCAAATATTCTTGAATGTGAATGTTGTTAATAGAATATCTTGTAATCATAAAAAAAGAATCGGCATAAACTGTCGGTTCTTTTTTATATTATTTTATTTTTAAGGTATAATTTTTTTATAGTAAAAAAGTATTGAGGAAATGAATTATGCTAACCGGAAATGAAATTAGAAAATTATATTTGGATTATTTTAAAAATAAATTACAACATACAATTGTAGAAAGCTCAAGCTTAGTGCCTGATAATCCTACTGTATTGTTGACAACAGCAGGAATGCTGCAATTTTTGCCGATATTTTTAGATATTCAGCCTTGTCCGTATGAACCGGCAAGAGCTGCTTCTTGCCAGAAATGTGCAAGAGCGGGCGGAAAAGATTCTGATATTGAAAATGTTGGAAGAACCCCACGCCACCATACGTTTTTTGAAATGCTTGGAAATTTCTCGTTTGGAGATTATTATAAAAGAGAAATTATTCCTTGGGCTTGGGAATTTGTTACGGAGGTATTAAAATTAGACAAAGACAGACTTTGGATTACTGTTTTTGAAACTGATGATGAAGCGTTTGATATTTGGCGTAGTGTTGGTGTTCCTGCTGAACGTATTAAACGTAAAGGAAAGAAAGATAATTTTTGGGGTCCTCCGGGTGCTTCAGGATCTTGTGGTCCGTGTTCTGAAATTCACTATGATTTGGGTGAACAGTATAAATGTGATGACCCTAATTGCGGTATTGATACTTGTGAATGCGACAGATGGGTTGAGATTTGGAATCTTGTGTTTACAGAGCTTTATCAGGATGAAGAAGGTAATCAATCCCCGTTAGGTAAGAAAAATGTTGATACCGGTATGGGCTTAGAACGTATAACAATGGTTTGTCAGGGTGTTGCATCAACTTTCGAAACTGATTTATTAAAACCTATTATGGATGAGGTTTCAAAAATGTGTGGTGTTCCATATAAACAATCAGAAAAAACTGATATTTCACTAAGAATTATCACTGACCATGCAAGATGTGTTTCATTCTTGATTTCTGATGGTGTAATTCCCGGAAATGAAGGAAGAAGTTATGTTCTTCGTATGATTTTGAGACGAGCTTTGCGCCACGGAAAAATTCTTGGAATGGAATTGCCGTTCTTGTATAAATTAGTTGATGTGATTGTTAAATACTACGGTGAAGCTTATCCTGAGTTAGTTGCTAACAAACAAAAGATTGTTGATACAATTAAAAAAGAGGAAGAAAGATTTAATAAAACTCTTGATAGAGGTTATAAAATGCTTGATGAATTCATTGATGCTAAACAAAATATTGATGGTGAAAGCGCATTCAAGCTTTACGATACTTTCGGATTTCCTTTTGAATTAACAAAAGAAATTGCTGATGAAAATGGCTTAACTGTTGATGTTGAAGGCTTCTTAGCAGCGATGAAAGAACAAAAAGAACGTGCAAAAGCTGCCACTGCTAAAATTAGTGTAACCGGTGATATTAAGTATGCAAAGATAGAAAAAGAAGTTGGTTCAACTAATTTCATCGGATATATCGAAAATGAATGTTCTGATTCAAAAATTCTTGCTCAGGTTGAAGGAGAAGGATATGTTGATATAGTTCTTGACAAAACACCGTTCTATGCAGAATGTGGCGGACAGTCAGGTGATAGCGGTATTATTGAAAGTGAAAATCTTAAAGCTGAAGTTTTAACTACTTTCAAAGTTAATGATTTATATGTTCACAGATGTAATCTTCTTAACGGCGAAGTTGTCATAGGTGATACTGTTAGAGCTATGATTGATGTTGCGAGACGTGAACAAATCAGAGTTCACCATACCTCAGCTCACCTTTTACAAGCAGCATTGATAAAAATTGTTGGAGATGAAGTTAAGCAGGCCGGTTCTCAAGTAGATGATAACCGTATGAGATTTGACTTTACATTCTCAAGAGCAATGACTCCTCAAGAATTAATAAAAACCGAACAGCTTATGAATAAGTGGATTGGTGAGGGGTATTCAGTAAATACTAAAGTTATGGGTATAAAAGAGGCTGAGTTAACTGGTGCGACTGCTTTGTTCGGCGAAAAATACGGTGATACTGTAAGAGTTGTTTCTATTGAAAAAGGTGAAACTTGCATTTCAAAAGAATTCTGTGCAGGTACTCATGCTCGTGAACTTAAGGATTTGAGACTTGTGAAAATTGTTTCGGAAAGTGCAATTGCCGCAGGTACAAGACGTATAGAACTTGTTGTTTCAAATTCTGCGATTGATTACCTAAATGCTAAAGCTGCTGAAATTGATAAGTTATCTGCTCGTTTTAAAGCTCATTATGATGAAGTTTCAGAAAGAGTAGAAAAATTAGTGGAAGATAACAAAGCTCTTTCAAAAGAAGTTGAAAGACTTGAAGAAGAAAATGCAAGAAGTAAATTTACTGCATTTATCGACAGAGCTCAAGAAATTGAGGGTGGTAAGTTGTTTATTTCAAAAGTCGCTCTAAAACCAGCAGGTATAAAAATAGGATTAGAATTTTTATCAAAAAAACTTGGCGAAAGCATTATTGTTTTAGCAGGTGAAACTACTGTTGCAGTAAAAGTTTCTGATAGTTTTGTTAAAAAAGGTGTAAATGCAGGCAAAATTGTCGGTGAAATAGCAAGAGCAACAGGCGCAAACGGTGGCGGACGTCCTAATTTTGCACAAGGCGGAGTTAAGGATGCTTCAAAGCTTGATGAAATTTTGTCTAAAATTGAATCTGAGTTAAAATCAGGTCAGCCTGTATAAATTTCGGTGGCAAAAAAATATTTGTTCAGTTTTTGATAATACAAAATGGAGGCAAACAATGTCATATAAAGTAAATATTAATGTTATAGATGGATTTTCGAAAGGCTTTTTTGGCGGCAAGATGACAAGTGTAAGAAGATCACTGCCGGCAAGTTGTAAACCTTCAAATTTGAAGTT
The DNA here is from genome assembly GCA_964620875.1 of uncultured Clostridium sp. Lineage (GTDB taxonomy): Bacteria > Cyanobacteriota > Vampirovibrionia > Gastranaerophilales > Gastranaerophilaceae > Zag111. The sequence continues at coordinate 77,603 of CAZUKK010000002.1, read as the reverse complement.
TGACAGTGTAGATGATTTAAATGAATATTTTCACAAATTGCTGTTTGAATTCCGAGATACCGTGAAATTTTCACAAAAAGCTAAATCAGAAGCCGTTGTTACAAAAAGCTAACTTAAATGATTAAGTATATAATATTTACAAAATGCTCTTTATCCTGTATTATGGGATAAAGAGTTTTTTATAGAGTTAAGAATAAAGGAGAGTTATGACAGTTTTAAAAATAGAAAAACTACCTCATAATGAGGTTTTACCTGAATATAAAACAGAAGGTGCTGCCGGTATGGATTTGTGTGCTGCAATATCTGAACCGATTGAATTAAAACCGTTGGAAAGAACATTAATTCCTACAGGTTTAAAAATCGAACTTGAACACGGATATGAGGCTCAAATCAGACCTCGTTCAGGAATGTCAATAAAACACGGTATTACGTTAATTAATTGCGTTGGAACAATTGATGAAGATTATCGAGGTGAAGTTTGTGTGCCGGTTGTAAATATTTCAAATGAAGCATATACAATTCAGCCACAAGAAAGAATTGCGCAGATGGTGATTGCTCGTGTAGAACAAGCAAAAATTGAAGTGGTAACGGAATTAACCGAAACAGTTCGTGGAGCAGGCGGTTTTGGCTCAACCGGTAAGTAATAATTGAAAGGAGATTATATTATGTCAGAAAATTTAGAACAATTAAAAGGTAAAAACTGGGTTGCATCAATGGCCTTATGTTGGTTTTTGGGATATTTTGGTGCACATAGATTTTATACAGGAAAACAAAATTCTGCTTGGATAATGCTTGTTTTAACAATTTTGGGTATTACAGCTCCGATTTCTGCTATTTGGTCTGTAATTGACGGCTTTATGATTGCTCTTGGAAAATATAAGCATGAAGATGGTTCAGAATTATATGAAAGAATTGATTGGCTTGGTTATGTTTACATAGCTTTAGTAATTCTTGGTATACTTGCTTGTGTACTATACTTTATTTTTATTATTGCAATGACTGCGGCAATTTTTAGTGCAGCAGGTTCAGGAGTTAATCCATAGCAGTTAATAATTTTAATGATTGAAAAAGATGAGCGCCGAAAGAAAAATTTTCTTCGGCGCTCTTTTATATTTAATGTATTAAAGTTTTTAATGCGATTTTAGCTTTATCAATAAAAGTAAACGGCTTTGCTTTTGATATATGAAACATTCGCATTCTTCCCGAATCGATGATGTACTGTCTGAGTACTTTTGTTTTTGGGTAAAAAGCATTTATTCGTTCATTGAGAATTTCTTCCAAATATTTAACAGTGGGATTCCTTTTTAGTTCGGGTGAAGGTGTATATCCTTTCATGAATTTGTGTCTTGCCGTTAAACCTATTGTTGGATTTGCAATGCAATCTTCCAAATGTTTGATGTATTCTTTCTTTCCGCCAAAACCTGCATCAATCGCAGTTCTTGCTGAGTATCTTAATCTGTCTGAAATTGGATGTATTAATGCCATTTATAACCTCTTTAAATGATTATATTATACCTTAAAAACCAAAAATATAAATTTTGCTACTTGTTTTTATTTTTCGCAATAAAAAAGGAACCTTTAGGTTCCGTTGTGTAGGTTAGTTATATAGTAGTAGGGGAAAAGGAGGAAAAATTAGTTTCTTTTGATTACAAATTATATATCGGCAGAATTTTTTGAAAACTTTAATTTTTTGTTTTAAATGTTAAGGTTTTGTTACAAATCTTTTTTATTTAAAAAAGAACATTTATGCTGTTGATTTTGCATAAATGTTCAAATGTGGAGTATAAAGATTAAGTAAGGTAGAATAAATTCAATTTAGTCAACTATTGCTGAAATTATCATTGCAACTCCTGCAATTCCTGCAATCGTAGCAAATGTTTTTGTTGTAGTTGATGCTCTGTGAGGTCTTCTGGTGTAATGATGCTCGACAACAACCGGTTGATTGTAATGGTGTGGTGCAGGAGCTGGAGCATAATAAGTTACACTTCTGCGAACAGGAGGGTTGTAATATCCGTTCATTGCCATACATGGTGTTGCTATACTTAATAATAAAAATGTTGCTATTAACTTTTTCATCTTAAACCTCCTTTTTCTTTTCTCAAGTTATGCTTATATAACGAATTTACAGCTTTTAGGGTTCATTTTTTTATAAATGATTTATCTCAATTGTAAAGTTATGTAACGAATATATAAAATTTAAATACAATTTAAGCAATTTTTAAATATCAAAATACTTTATATAAATACAAGGGATTAATTAAAGGGATGATGATTATGAAAAATTATGAAATGATTACAGTTGCAGATTATGTAAATACTTTAGATAATGTTAAATGTTTATCAGTTGAAGAACAAACTATTTCTCGTCAAGTTGAAGAATATTTGTTAAATCAAAAAAGATATGAAACTAATGCTAAAATTGTTGAATCTTTACTTGCATAAAAATAACTTATAATGAAGAAGCCGGAAATGTTTACATTTCCGGCTTCTTTTGTTAGTTGTTGTTTTCAAATTTTAATTTGTCGTCATCCAGTTCAATTTTTATAGTATCACCTTTTCTGAAATTCTGTGCAAGAATTAGTTTAGATAGAGGGTTTTCCACCATTTGTCTGATAATTCTTTTTAGTGGTCTTGCCCCATATATCGGATTGAAACCTTGTGTTGCAAGAAATTCTTTTGCCTCATCTGATATTGTGAATTTTAACTCTTGATCTTTTAATAAATCTCTAAGGTAATTCATCTGAATATCTACAATTTTATTTAATTGTTGTAGGTTGAGGGCTTTAAAGAAAATGGTTTCATCAATTCTGTTTAAGAATTCAGGTTTAAATCTTTGTCTTAGGATATTCAAAACCTGTTCTTTTGTGTCATTGAATTGTTCAGGAGAAATCATTGAATTTAGAGTATTTTCTAAGATAATATCAGAGCCGATGTTACTTGTCATAATAATTAATGTGTTTTTAAAATCAATGGTTCTGCCTTTTGAATCTGTAAGACGTCCGTCATCAAAGATTTGAAGCATTATGTTGAATACGTCAGGGTGTGCTTTTTCAATTTCATCAAATAGAACAACAGAATAAGGTTTTCTTCTGACGGCTTCTGTCAGTTGTCCGCCTTCTTCATAACCGACGTATCCCGGAGGTGCTCCGACTAAACGAGCAACGTTATGTTTTTCCATATATTCGGACATATCAATTCTGATTAGTGCATCTTCATCGTTGAACATAAATTCGGCAAGTGCTTTGGCAAGTTCTGTTTTACCTACTCCTGTCGGGCCGAGGAATAAAAATGTTCCGATAGGTCGTTTGGGATCTTTTAATCCTGAGCGAGCTCTGCGTATTGCATCAGATACAGTATCAACAGCTTCGTCTTGTCCGATTAGTCTGTGGTGTAATATTTCTTCCATATTTAAAAGCTTTTGCATTTCAGATTCGACAAGTTTTGTAACAGGAATTCCTGTCCATTTTGAAACGACTTCTGCTATATCGGAACTGTCAATTTCTTCTTTTAAAAGGCTGTTTTCTGTTTTTTCACGTTCTTGACTGGCTTTTAATTTTTTTTCAAGTTCAAGAAGTTTCCCGTATTTAAGTTCTGCCGCTGTTTGAAGGTCAGTGTTTCTTTCTGCTTCTTCTATTTTATTTTTGACATTATTTATTTCATCTTTGATATCTGCTTCTGAGGTAATTGAAGCTTTTTCGTTTTCCCATTGGTATTTTAGTGTGTTGATTTTATCTTCTAAAACTTTAACTTGTCTTGTTATATCTTCACATTTTGCACGAGCTTCTTCGGAGTCTTCTTTTTTTAGAGCTTCTCGTTCAATTTCAAGTTGGATTTTTTGTCTGAGCATTGAGTCAATTTCTTCAGGCATTGAGTCAATTTCGATACGCAGAGAACTTGCCGCTTCGTCAATAAGGTCGATAGCCTTATCCGGCAAAAATCTGTCGGTAATGTATCTGTCGGATAATTTTGCAGCTTCAATAATTGCGCTGTCTAAAATCCTGATACCGTGATGTACTTCGTATTTTTCTTTCAGCCCTCGAAGAATGCTTATTGTATCTTCGACAGACGGTTCGTTGACTAATACCGGTTGAAAACGCCTTTCTAAAGCAGGATCTTTTTCAATGTATTTTCTATATTCATTTATTGTTGTTGCACCTATTGTTCTTAGAACTCCTCTGGCTAACATTGGTTTAAGCAGGTTTCCTGCATCCATAGAACCTTCTGTTGAGCCTGCACCGACAACAGTGTGTAATTCGTCAATAAACATAACAATTTCACCGTTTGAATTTTCTACTTCTTTTAGTACTGCTTTAAGTCTTTCTTCAAATTCTCCACGGAATTTTGCGCCTGCAACAATTGCACCTAAATCCAGTGAAATTAGTTTTACATCCTTTAAACTTTCAGGGACATCCCCTCTGATAATTCTCTGAGCTAAACCCTCTATTATTGCGGTTTTTCCGACGCCGGGTTCTCCGATTAGCACGGGATTGTTTTTTGTTCTTCTGTTTAAAACCTGAATAATTCTTCTGATTTCTTCATCTCTGCCGATAACTGGGTCTAATTTCCCTTTTTTAGCCAGTTCAGTCAGGTTAGTTGAATATTTTTCAAGGGCTTTCATATTTTCTTCTGCATTTTTATTATCCACTTTTTTGTTACCTCGTATGTTTTTCATTGCTTTGAGTATAGTGTTTACATTAACGTTATATTCTGAGATGGTTTGTTTAATTCTGCTGTTATCAAGGTTTGCCATTGCAAGCAGGATTGATTCAATGCCGATAAAATCGTCTTTTAATTTTTCGCTTTCTTCTACCGATAGTTCCAATAATCTCCTTGTATCGTTTGACAGGTATAAGCTTTGCGGATTTATCGGTTCGCTTACTTTTGGATAACTTTCAACTTGTTGTACAATTTTGTTGATAAAGTCTTGATTTAATAACTTTAATTCGTTCAAATAATCTTTAATTATCCCGTTGTCTTTAATCATTGCAAGCATGATATGCTCAGGTTCAAGTTGGGTATTTTTGTGAGCATTCATAAGGGCATTTGAGCTTGACAGGATTTCCTGAGTATAGTTTGTGAATTTGTCAAAATCTAACATATACATCAACTCCATTCATAAATATTTTTCTATATGACTATTTTAACGTTATTTTGAATAAAGTCATTGTAAATTAACTTTTATTTAATAATTTAAATTTTTAAAACGGGTGAAATGCAGTAAATATAGTTATCTGATATAGTTATTGACGGTTTTTGTTTCCAAGTCGGTTGGGTAAATAATTTTGAAATTTTTCATATAGAGGTTTTATACTAAAGATTTGGCATTGTCTATTTCGTTTTATTTTGAGATAACTTGGTGTATAATTATTTTATGTTTAATTGGCGAAAATTTATCGGTTATGTTTGCTTAATTTTGATTGCAATAAGTATGTTGTATCCGTTTTTTGCAATGATAAATTTATCTTTTGTTCCAAATGGTGAGATTTTTAATCAGGGGGGTAAATTATTATATTCTCCATTAACTTTTGAAAATTATGTAAATGTATTTGAAAAAGTTCCTCTTTGGAAATATTTTATAAACAGTTTGTTTGTGGCTGTGGTAACTACTGTTGGACAGGTTTTTATTTCAGCATTTGCGGGATATGCTTTTTCAAGACTGAACTTCAGATGGCGGGATGGATTATTTTTGATTGTTCTTATTACAATGCTAGTTCCTCCTCAGGTTAATATTATTCCGTTATTCTTTTTGATGAGGCAGTTTCATTGGATAAATACATATCAAGCTTTGATTTTACCGGGGCTTTTCGGAGGTTTTGGTATATTTTTAATGAGACAATATTTTTTAGGTCTGCCTAAGGATTTGGAGGAAGCTGCAAAAATTGACGGGTGTAACGTTTTTACAACCTTTGTAAAAATTGCATTACCTCTTGCTGCTCCTGCTGTTGCAACACTTGGAATTTTTACGTTTGTTTCTTGTTGGAATAGTTTTATGTGGCCTTTGATTGCTACAAATACTGAAGGAATGAGAACTTTGCCTGTGGGGCTTGCTATTTTTAAAGGCAGTTTTCGTGAGGTTACATTGTGGGGTGATTTGCTGGCGTGTTCTCTTATTTGTACAATTCCTGTTGTCGGAGTTTTTCTTGCAGGTAAAAAGTATTTTATAAATGATATTCTGCAAGGTGGGGTTAAGGGAGATTAGTTCTATTTTTTAAGTTGTTCAAATAATTGTTCAAATTCAGGAAATGATATATTTATCCACTCAAAACCATTAATTAAAATTTCTTTTTTGCAAACAAGTCCTGCAATATAAAAACTCATTGCAAGTCTGTGGTCGTGGTATGTTTCAAGTTCACAATCCCCGATAAGCTCTGTTTTTCCGTTTATAATCATTCCGTCAGGGGTTTCTTCAATATTTGCACCAAGCTGTTTTAATCCTGTTGCGATTGTTGAAATTCTATCTGATTCTTTGTTTCTCAAATCTTGAGCATCCTTAATTATTGTTTGCCCTTGTGCTTGAGTTGCAAGTACTGCAATTACGGGTATTTCGTCAATTAATTTTGGTATAAGTTCTGAAGATATTGTACAGCCGTTGAGGTTTTCACTGTACCTCACTAAAATATCTCCGATTTTTTCTGAACATACTTCACGTTCATTTAATATTTCAATATTGCCGTTCATGTTTTTTATAACATCAATTATGCCTGTTCTTGTCGGATTAATGCCTACATTTTTTAGTAATATCTCGGAATTAGGAATTATTAGTCCGGCAACCATAAAATATGCGGCGGATGATATATCTCCGCAGATTTCAATTTCTATTGGATTTAATTCGGATTTTGCAATGCTTACGGATGTTTGAGTGGTCTTAATATCTGCTCCCATATGTTTTAGCATAATTTCGGTATGATTTCTTGAGATATACGGTTCAGTAAATTCGGTTCTCCCTTCATTAACTCCTAGTCCTGCAAGAAGAATGCAGGATTTAACCTGAGCAGAAGCGATTTTTGAGGTGTAATTTATCGGATGCAAGTCATTTCCGAATATTTTAATTGGAGCTTTAAATTCATTTGATTCAATCTTTGCTCCCATAAGTTCAAGTGGTTCAATTATTCGTTTCATTGGTCTTTTAGTCAGACTATCATCTCCAATTAGTGTTGAATTAAACCTTTGATGGGCGAGAACTCCTGACAGCAACCTCATTGTTGTGCCGGAATTACCGCAATCAAGCAAGGTGTTCGGTTGAATAAGTTTACCTGTTGAATTTATTATTATGTCTGAATTTGAATTGATTTCTACATCAGTGCCTAGATTTTTAAATATTTCAAGTGTTGAATGAGGATCTTTTCCGGTTGAAAAGTTTTTAATAACGGATTTTCCTTTCGCAAGTGCCGAAAATATAACAGCTCTGTGAGAAATAGATTTGTCTGCAGAGATTTCTATTGTTCCTTTTAATTTTTTAAAATCTTTGGTTACCGTTTTTTGCATAAAATGATTTTAACATAAAATCGTCTATTTAAATCATTATAATTTGTTTAGATGTGTTATTATAATGGTATGTCATACTATTACAGAAGAAATGACCCTATAGTTACTCTGGTAGTTATTGCTGTTTTGGCGATAATTAAACTTTTTCCGCTTATGATTGAGTTTATTGCAAAGCATATTGTTTTTACAATATTTTTTGTGATAATCTGCGTTTTAATTGGGATTTGGATAAAAGATTTTACCGACAGGCACAGTATTGTTTCGGCAAGAAAAGCTTTTGTTAAAGGCCCAAATACTTTGGGAAACGAACTTTGCACAGTAAAATATTTTCCAAATGACAAAATTATTGTTATAGATAATAAGCCTGACAGATACGGTAAGAAAAAAATGTTTACGCTTTCTCAACAACCAGGAGTAAGCTTGTCTAAGGGTTGGAGAGATATTTGCAGATTGTTTGATAGTTATTCTACAGTTGATTACATGGCTCAAGTATTGGATTTTAATAAATCAGAAATTGTTGTTTTAGAGACAAGACAAGCTCCAAAACCGCAACCTGAGCAAAAACAGATAAATATTGATAATTCAAATACAGGACCTAGATATGTCGAAATGGGTGCAATTACACCAGATCCGTATTCAAACGGATGCGAAACTCCAAATTCGGGTTCAAGCAGTTTTGTTAATATGGATAATATTAAAAATGCAAGACCTGTACAAGAACGCAATCAGGATTCGGTAGAGTTTGTTAACATGGAAGATATTAGCAAAATTAATTCTGTTTCAAAAATGGATATAAATTCCGTAGATGCCAAAGAATTGTCTAAATTGCCCGGAATAAATATCGTTATGGCTAAAAAAATTATTGAGCATCGAAATATTAATGGTGATTTTAAAACGATTGATGATTTTATAGAAGCTTCCGGCGTGAAAGAACACTTTGTTGCAAAGATAAAACCGCTGATTACAATTCAACAATCTTCTAACGATATCTCGGAAGATGATTATAATGAAGGCAGAATTATTGATTTTTAATGATTAATGTTTATAAAATACTTGAAAATACTGAAGTGGAAGGTCCTGGGAAAAGATTTTGTATTTGGGTTCAGGGGTGTAATAAACATTGTTCTGGTTGCTTTGCAAAAGAAACTTGGGCTTTTGGTGTTGGGGTTAATTACTCCACAGATTATTTGTTTGATAAGATTAAATCCCAAAATGATATTGAAGGTATAACACTTTTGGGTGGAGAACCTTTTGAGCAGGCAGAAGAACTTGCTGATTTGTGTGAAAGGGTTAAATCCCTCGGTCTTTCAGTTGTGTGTTTTACAGGATATACAATTGATGAATTAAAGCTTAAAAAGTCTCAGTCTGTAAATGATTTGATTTCAAATATTGATGTGCTTATTGATGGTGGATTTGAACAAGATAAATTTGATTTATCAAGACCGTGGACAGGTTCATCAAATCAGCGTTATATCTTTTTAACAGATTTTTATAATCAAGAAATAATTAAAACATACAAAAATAAGATAGAAGTCAGAGTTTCTGCTGATGGAAAGCTGGAAATCAATGGAATGGGGGATTTTAAACAGATTGAGAAAAATTTTTGTTTACAACTTGGGAAGAATAATGTAAAATAAGAAAAAACGAGGATTGAAAATGATTAAAGATAATATAATTACCCAGCTATCAAGTCTTTTTAGAGCAAGATTTCCATACATTTATATAACAACTTGGGAAGAAGAACGTGCAATTTCTTTGATTAAGCGACTTGCAATATCGGCAAAGCTTATAAAAGTTCCAAGAGAAGTTTATATTTGGACTCAAACAAATGGTTTTATGCTGAATGGTAAGAAAATCGACGGAACTAATAGCCCTGATAAAGCTATTGATTTCATCAAAGATTGTAATGCAAATGCGATTTTTGTAATGTGTGATTTTCACGTTTATTTTGGAGTTAAGGGGCGTCAAGTCGATTATAATGTTGTAAGACATTTAAGAGATATTATCGGAGAATTAAAAACCAGTAAGTTTAGAAAAAATGTTATCTTTTTGGCATCTGAGCTTTTAATACCGGAATCAATGCAAAAAGAGGTTACAATAGTTGATATGCCGCTTCCTACAATGGAAGAAATTAAAGCAAAGCTTGATAAAATGGTTGCTCAGAATAATCAGATAGACGTTTCTGATTTAAATGATGAAGCAAAAGAAAAGTTATGTAAGGCGGCTCTTGGGTTGACATTACAAGAAGCAGAAAACGCTTTTGCTCTTGCAATGGTTAATGATGGTAAAATTGACGGTAAAGATTTAAGTATCATTTTGAGTGAAAAAATGCAGGTAATCAAAAAGACCGGAATTTTAGAGTTTATAAATACTGATATTAATATTTCTGATATCGGGGGGTTGGAAAACCTTAAAAACTGGTTAAATAAGCGTAATAATTCTTGGTCTGAGTCTGCTAAGAAATATTGTCTGCCTGCACCAAAAGGAGTTTTGATTACAGGTGTTCCGGGTTGCGGTAAAAGTTTAACGGCAAAAGCAATGAGCGCTGTATGGCAATTACCTTTACTGAAATTGGATTTTGGTAAAATATTTTCAGGTATTGTCGGCAGTTCCGAAGAAAATATGAGAAAAGCTATTAAAACAGCAGAAGCTGTAGCTCCGTCTATTCTTTGGGTAGATGAGATTGAAAAAAGTTTAAGCGGACTTAATTCAAACGGTGATAGCGGAACTTCTTCAAGAATTTTTGGAACATTCTTAACGTGGATGCAGGAGAAAACTGCTCCGGTATTTGTTATTGCAACTGCGAACAATATCAGTTCGCTGCCTGCAGAATTGCTAAGAAAAGGTCGTTTTGATGAAATCTTTTTTGTTGATTTGCCGACACATAAAGAACGTAAGGAAATATTTAAGCTTCATTTAGCAAAAAGACTTAAAGATAAAGATGTTTCTTCTAAATTGGAAATAAATGAAGATTTATATGAAAAACTGGCAGCACAGACGGAAGGTTTTGTCGGTGCAGAGATTGAACAGATTGTTATCTCTGCATTGTATGAGGCTTTCTTTAATCAAAGACCGCTTGAGTTATCAGATTTAGAAAATACAATAAAAAATGTTGTTCCGCTTTCTGTTACTCAAAAGGAGCAGATATTATCTCTTAGAGAATGGGCAAATATTCGTGCGGTTGCTGCAACTAAAAAAGATGATATGGCGCAGTATGATTCTAATACTGATTCTGATGCAGATATAAACAGCTCACGTGGCGGCAGAGCGTTGGATGTATAAAGGAGTGTAGTAAAATTATGTCTATTACTTTAATGGCTTATCCAATGGCGTTTTTAATCAGTCCGGAAGAAGCAAAGAATGAAAAATTGAGAAATGCTTCTGATAATGACATAGTAACTAATGTTGATACATCCAGAAAACTACGTTCAATAAGAGTTTTATCAAATATTACCTATAATGAAATTGAAATACTGTTAAAAAAATCTTTGGATTGCACAAAAAGGGGTTCTTACTATCAATTGGAAGATGGTCTGTGCTTTAGTTTAGCCCGAAACGGCAAGTATATAATGTTTAATCTCTTTGGTTGTGCAGATGCGGTCTCGTTACAAGCAAAAGGTGAAAATTTATTTTCAGCTTTGGATTCTGCTACCGGAAGAAATGTAAGATTGATTGATTCAAGTGAGTTTTTCTATTTTAATTATGAAACTTCGTTTACTGAAATAAAAGATATTTATAACAATTTGAAAGCTGAAAAGGCTGAGCAAATTTTCCCAACTGCTGATAATGGCGTTGTTGCAACTTTGAATGGTGAAAATATTAGATATTACAAGCAAAATAATGATGAAACTTATACATTAGAGGTTGAACAAATTGTTAAAATCTTAAATATTGGTTTGTCAGGAAAATCGGATGGCAGAAATATTACTTACGGTTTGACTGATTTGAAAATCAGAACTAATATTAAAGCAAGTGAATTGAAACAATTTTTGAAACAAGCAAACTATCTTTTTTATGAGGCAGACCATCAAACACCTTTAAAAAATAGTGATGCAACCTTAAATTGGGTTTTAAAAGACGGATATTATACAGCTGAGTTCTCCGGCAGTAATAATGCTGCAATTACAAAAGAAGCAGAAATTATTTTTAGAAAACTAAATATTGCAGCAGGTCGGGATTTACGACTTATTAATGATGTTTTTACAACGGTTTATACCTATAATACTAACTATACCGATAAAGGTATGTTGTTAAATACTTTGGTAGAACACGGAGCAGAAGAAATTACCGAAAGTGCCGATGAAATAACTTGCAAACTTTTCGGAATGGAAATGGTTTATCATAAAAAAGATTCGTCATCAGCCTTTGTATTGGATGTTACTCAAGTTTCAAACAAGAGTGAGTGCGAAGATTTAATAAGTGATTTGAATGAGGAATACGGATTAAATATTCAAGAAATGACGTATAATAAAATTAAAGAGCGATTGGAACAAGAAAATATGCGGCTTGAATCTGAGGCTGTAATGGATGATAATTCAATCGTTTTGACAATAGAGGTTTAGAACAATGGGTAAGATGAAAATAAGATTATATCCCGATGGAACAATTAATATGGAAACCGAGGGTATAAAGGGTAAACGTTGTACTGATTATGCAAAAGTTTTAGCAAGATTAGCCGATGCCAAAATATATTCAATGGAGAAAACGGAAGAATATTATCAGTCTGAAGTATTACAACTTGACGAAACTCAACGTTTAAAGGATAATTAATTGTAAGTTTGAAAATTAAATAGAGAGGTGTCCGAGCGGTTTAAGGTGCAATCTTGGAAAGGTTGTGTGGGGGTAACTCCACCGTGGGTTCGAATCCCATCCTCTCTGCCATTTTAGATTCTATGTGAATATATAGGGTCTTTTTTATTGCAGAAAGGAGTTCTTCGAACCTGTTTATTCCTCTCGTAGTCGGAATAAACGGGGTAAGCCAAGGCATACTTATCCGTAATTGTTCGCATTTCACATGCTCACAAACGTCTAAGCAGAATCCCATCCTCTCTGCCATTTTAGATTCTATGTGAATATATAGGGTCTTTTTTATTGCAGAAAGGAGTTCTTCGAACCTGTTTATTCCTCTCGTAGTCGGAATAAACGGGGTAAGCCAAGGCATACTTATCCGTAATTGTTCGCATTTCACATGCTCACAAACGTCTAAGCAGAATCCCATCCTCTCTGCCATTTTAGATTCTATGTGAATATATAGAGTTTTTTTTATTGCAGAAAGGAGTTCTTTGAACACGTTTATTCCTCTCTGTATTTGCACTCAAATTTATTATTAAACTTCTAAGCAATAAAATCCATCAAAGCTTTTTTTGTTTCTTTCGCACTTTCTATAATTCTATCGAACGAACTCATACTTGCAGGAAGAAAGTCTTCTTGTTTGTATGGAGGTCTAAGAGAAAATATTCTTTTTACTTTATCTTTGAAAGTAACATTCAGCTGTTGAACAACAATACTTATATAGTTTTTTGGAAGAACAGGAGAATGGACATATCTTGACGGTTTTACAAAAATATCAACATCTTTAGCCATCTCCTCAAGAGCAGGTCTTGCTGCAACAAAATCATTCGCAACTTTATTACCAAGCACATTCTTAACAACTTTTAAATCTTCCATATGCAAAGCCATACCAAAATTTATATTGCTATTTACAACCTGTGCGTTCATAATATCCCCCTAATTCATTGCTTGATGCATGTTTATTATATATTATAACCTCAGATTAGTAAAGTTTTGATTATAAAACTTACTATAATTTAGTCTTCCGCTTTTTGGGGTAAATAATCTAAATATAATTAAAGTAAGTGTAGGTCAAGTATAAAAAAATCACACATATTTATATCATAAGGGCAAGAATATTTTATAGGCAATTCTTCATAAGAAATTTGTTTAAAACCTGCTTTTTGATAAAATTTATGTGCTCTTGTTGTATTGTTTGGAGTATCTAATATTATGGTGTCAAAATTATTTGATTTTACATATTCAAGTAAAATTGCATATAATTTCTGTCCTAAATAATTAGGATAACCCCTGTATTTTTTATCTACGAAAAACTTCTTTAATATGCCAATGTTATTAGAATAAGGACAAAAAGCAATTGTTCCGATGATTTTGTCATTTTCTAGTGCCACCCAAAAGTTGCCGCCTTTTTCTATATATTCGGATTGAATATTTAATAAGTCCGGTTGGGACTCAACTCCTATAAGTGGTCTTGAACCGTCATTTTGACAAGATAACACTAAATCTATAATTCCTTTAGTATATTTGCTATCAAATGTTGTTATTTTCATAATGGAAATTGTAGCATAATATTATATTGGTTAATAGTAGTTATTTAGTATTTTTGCTTCTCATTATAATCCTGAAAAATTCATCGTTGCCAGTAAAGAGTTCTTTGCTGTGTGGGAATATTTCATCTAATAATGCTGTTTCGTGCAGATATTCTTTTCGAGCTTTCGAAGCAGCTAATCGAGCATCTGTTTCCAGAAAATTCTTTCTGTATTCTGCTTCATTTTCAGTATAAGAGACATAATTTTTCTTTGCGTGAGCACATTTTTTTGCATACTTATATTTTAATGGGGAGAATACTTTTTTTATTAATCCTTTTATGCCTTCTAAATTGAATTCTTCAATTATTTTATCTTGGTATTGGTGTCTGTATTCATGGTTGACTGTTTCTATTACAAACGATTTTGATATCATTTTATCCATATCAAATGTTATTGTCCCAAAACCGTCAATGGAACGACTGTTTGCTGCAACTTTTTTGTTTAATGTTTCAAATTGATATTGGATATCTCGCTTGCTCACCTTTTGCAAATTTTTTGCGTGAGGGATAATTGAAATTAAAAAATCCTTTAAGGAATAACTTCTGAAAAATAAGTAAATTGAGTTATTTAATTTTTTTAGGTTGTTAATGTTGCCTTGGATACTTTTTTTTGATAGTTTTCCTTGTTTGTTTCTGATTGCGGTTGTTTTTATATATCTTCGATGTTTATTTGTCGATAATTCTTCTATTATTTGGGTTTCTTTTCGGGAATCGTTTTTTAGAGGGGTTGTTGTGAATACTGTTCTGGTTAAAAAAGGTTTGTTATCAGAGTTTGTAAGAATTTCTGATTTTACTGTTGTTGAGATGTGTTTGTGATTTAGAAATCTTTTTATCTTAGTTTTGCGTCTTACGTTGTATACGCCTTCAAAATCCATAATAATTTTTTCTAAATTTTTCTTTTTCTTTTTTTTTATAATGATTTTTAATGGTTTTCCGAAATTGTCAAATGTTGTCTCAACAGTAGTTATTCCTTTACCAAAATCTGTTTCTATTTTGGTAAATTTTTCTCGCGTTGCATTATTATTGGTAGAGGAAATCAGTCTGTTTCCGTTTTTGGTATATAATTTTATAGGTTTTACAGGCATGGTATTTTTAAAAGTTATCAATATAAATTTTTGTTATTTCATTAACAATATTTAATAAATGGTCTTTAAATATGGTAAAATTTATGTTTTTGTTGTCAAATTGGGGTAAGGGGTATGAATAAATATGAAAGGTATATCGTTTTCTGAGTTAATATTAGGGCATTCTCGTGCCCAAGATTTTGTAAATATGGCAAAACCGGGGGTGTTACTCGGTGCGGATGTTTATAATCCTTCTGCCGGTAAATTTATAAAAAAGACGTTGTTTTTTAATAACGGTAAATTGTTATCAAAAGATCAGTTTGAAAGAATTGCTTCAAGGTGTTCTGATATAAATGTATATGATGCGGAAAATAAATATGTTACGTCTGCAATATTGGACCAGCATATTCATGGCGGATATGGAGTAGATTTTAATAAGGCTACAGAATCTCAAATCAGAGATTTTTTACAAAAAATAAAAAAATGGGGGCATTCTGATATTTTAGCAACACTTGTTCCTGATACAATTGAACGACTAAATTCTCAGATGGATATTTTGAGAAAAATAATTAACAATCCGGATAGAAGTGCAACAAAAATATTGGGAATTAATTTGGAAGGTCCGTTTTTCAGTCCGGCAAAAGCAGGTATTCATCCTCCAAAAATTCTTTTAAAACCGAGTGTTGAAAATTTAAAGAAATTAAATTTGGAAGATGTAAGAATGATTACTATTGCTCCTGAATTGGATGAAGGGTACAAGGCTACGGAATATTTAAATTCTTTAGGTATTGTAACCTCAGCAGGACATTCTTCTGCAAGTGCAAAACAGGTTAGAGATTCCGGTGTAACTCAGGTTACTCATTTGTTTAACGCAATGTCCGGATTCCATCATAGAATACCGACAATTGCCAATGAAGGGCTTTTGAATGATAACATTTATGCTGAAATGAATAGTGCACTGGAACTTTTAGACCCTAAAACTATGGATTTGATTATGAAAGTTAAGCCAAAAGATAAACTTGTGTTAATTTCGGATGCTCTTAGCGGTGCAAATATTAAAGAAGATTTCTTTATTATGGGCGGCAAACGAATTAATATAGATGAAAACGGTATTGCAAAAGATAAAGACGGGATTTTGGCAGGTAGTATAAAATACATGGCTCAAGTTGCGAAACAGCTTATTGATGTTACTAAAATGAGTTTTGAAGATTTTATCAGGTTTTCAAGTTTGAATCCTGCCAAAAATCTTGGTGTCGAAGCTGATTATAAATTAAATGTTGGAAATAGACCTAATCTTATTATTTGGGATAAGGAAACACTTTTACCGGAACAAACAGTAATAAAAGGAATATAAATTATGAAAATTCAATCAATTACAAATTATGCAAATTATGCAAATTATCAAAATTTAAAACAACAAAATTCATCAAAAGTTTCTCAGTCAGAAGTTTTTAAAGACTATGCCAGTGTTTATTCTAAAGGAATAAGTCCTTTGTATTTTGGCAGTGTAGTTCCTATAAGAACTTCTTTTGCTAAAGAAATTGCAGAGCAACCTAAAGTTTTGGCAAATATTATTAACAAATTCTTTAAATCGGAAGGTACGATTTCCGGAATAGATATTAATTGGTCTAAACAGGATCTTAAAAAAGCAAAAGCTATAAATATTGTTGCCTCAGGTTCGTCTAAAAATGCAGGTGAAATGGCAAGGTCTTTTATTGAAAAAGTTGCAGATATCCCTGTAAATATTATGAGTGCAAGTGAATTTATTACATCAAAACCAAAGCTAAATAAAAATGACATAATGGTATTTATTTCCCAATCAGGAAATACGGCTGATACATTAAATGCTTTGAAATATTCAAAACAGCAAGGGCTAAAAACAATTGCGGTAACTAACAATTCAGATTCAAAAATTCATAAAGCTGCAGATGTTTCATTAGATATGGAAGCCGGTGTGGAAAATGCAGTTGCGGCAACAAAGACAGTAACTTCCTCTATTGTAAACCTTTGGGGGATAGGAATGAAAATTGGCGAAATAAAAGGTTCATTTAATCCTATTTTGGCTAAAAGTTTAGCATATATAGATGCAATGAAAAAACTTCCGGCTCAAATTTCATCTATGTTGAAGTCTTCGGAATCTGTTAATAGATTAGCTGATAAAGTTGCGGAAAGAGAAAATTTTTACTTTTTAGCAAAAGAACCAAATCTTGGAGCTGTAAATGAAGGAGCTTTAAAATTAACCGAAACAACTCAGAAAAGAATAATTCCAGGATCTTCTGGAGAATTTATGCACGGTTTATTTACATCGATGAAACCTGATGATGTGTATTTGCAAATAGCAACAGGTAAAAAAGAATCTTCAGCTTATAATTTGGCATTGGAAAATTTTGTAGAAATTGTTAAGAAAAGGAATATTAAAACTCCGGTATTAATGAAAAATCAGACCAATAAAGAAGTAGAACATATTATAAAAGATGCTGATTTTATTAATATACCTGACACACGTGAAGAATTTTCACCATTGTTAAGTACTATCAGATTTCAACAGTTAACTGAGCGTATTACTAAAAAACTCGGAATTAATCCTGATAATGGTGGCGGGGTATTAACTAAATATCGTGAAAATTTATCAATGTAATATTTAGTTAAATCTCTGGATCTCGAGTACAAAAATATTAAAAACTCAAATCTGAACAACAGGTAAATATCTGACTATATCAATTTTTTGATTTGATTATGTTGATATTTACCTTTGTTTTGAGTAGAATTTATCCAAGAATATTTAAGGGAAGAGGGTTAGTAATGAAAAAAATAAGTCTGGATGATTTGGGTAAAAAATATGCTACAGATAAAGCCGGAGAATATACTTGGGGAAATGAACTGCGAAAAGGTCATGATTATTTGAGATATTATGAATTGTTTTTAAGAGATTTGAAAAAAAAGAAATTTACTCTTTTAGAATTAGGTTGCTTTACCGGAGCTTCTTTAAAAATGTGGAAAGAGTATTTCCCAAAGGCAAAAATTGTAGGTGTTGATTTGGATAAGTCTTTAACTCGAATAGTAGAAGATAGAATAGATTTTATATGCTCGAATGCAACTTCTCCTGATTTACCGGAGTTGTTAGAAGAAGATTTAGGAACAATTTCTTGTATTATAGATGATTGTTCTCATGCTTGGTCTGATCAAAGACTTTCTTTTGAAATGTTATTCCCATTGTTGAATTCCGGTGGATACTATATTATTGAGGATTTGGAATGCGGAGCAGAGGGAGCTTACCCGTCTCATCCTCCAAAAGTCCTTGATGCACAGTTGTTTTGGGATTATGCAATGGATAGAATGAAGATTTTGCGTGTGAGTGGAAATCGTAATCAAGCCGCTAATCGTCCATTTTTTAATCAACTTCCTTGGTATATTAAGGAACTTGAATTGAGTATTGATATGGCAATGGTAATTCCAGGGGCAATAATTTTCAGAAAAAAATAGTAAATTTCGGATATCGTAATCCTTCTAAAAATGGAAAAATTATATAGATTGATTCTATTTTGAAATTTAGTGATAAAATAGTATTAAAAGGAGAGGTGTCCGAGTGGTTTAAGGTGTGGACCTCGAAAGTCTATGTGGGCGAAAGTTCACCGCGGGTTCGAATCCCGCCCTCTCCGAATTTTTCGTCAAGGGGGTCTTCTCACCCTGAGGTTTGTTTAATGTTTTCACAAACCTCGGGTTCAGTCGATAAATCGACATACGAAATTACGTCAGTTCGAATTCCATATTCTCACTGGTAATTTCAGCAGAATCCCGCCCTCTCCGAATTTTTTCTCCGTAATTTGCTCACTGATTCTTGTAATTTTCAGAGTTGGTCGATAAAATTTGGTTACAAACTAGCAAAAAAATTTTTTTTGTATGTTAATGTTAGTATTAAAATCTAAATATAGGAGAAATTAAATGCTTGTTTCAAATGTAACTTTAAATCAAAATAATTATTCTCAAAAATATAATACTAATTTTACGGCAATAAAAAGTGTGAAATGCGAAGGTCTATATAAAAAATATCCGGAGCTTGCAAATAACTTGATTGAAGCGTTTAAGGCAAATCCAAGAGCAATGAAATTTTGCAAAGACTATGATGTCGATATTATTTTCTATGCAATAAAAGATTGTCAAAATAGTGTAAAAAGTTCTGTGAATATATTCTTTGATAATATTTCTAAATCTAAGATTAAAAAGTTTTTTCAAAAATTTCTAACAAGTAATGATGATAAAGTTGTTATATCTTCTTGGGCAAATGAATATTCCGTTCCACGTAGTATTGAAAAAAGTACTGCAATCCTAACCGACAGAATTTCACCTGAAAGAAAAGTCGGGGACAAATGGACTGGTGGCATGTTGGATTCTCATATAGAAAATGCTGATAAAAAAATACAAGAAGCCTTAGCAAAAAAATCTGAAAAACAACAAAAAAAAGCAGCAGAATTACAAATGCA
Organism: uncultured Clostridium sp.; assembly: GCA_964620875.1. Classification (GTDB taxonomy): domain Bacteria; phylum Cyanobacteriota; class Vampirovibrionia; order Gastranaerophilales; family Gastranaerophilaceae; genus Zag111. The sequence goes on along the minus strand of CAZUKK010000002.1, from coordinate 58,194 downwards.
AAAAGATGCCAAAGAAAACTTGGAGAATGCCCAAGTTAAATTACAAAAATCAATAGATGATTTAATGAATCAAGATTCTTAATTTTATTATCCGATTATTCCTGCTTGTTGTAGTAATTGACTGATATGTGGGGTGTCAATTTGAACTTTTCCTTTAACTTCTTTCAGGTTTCCTATATCAGATAATTTTGTTTTTCTAAAGTCGGCATCTCCTTCAATTTTTTCGAGTTGGTATAAGGATTCAAGCTGAGAATGTTTAAAATCAGCGTTTCCGGTAATTACTTTTATGTTTTTAAATAACTTATTTTCGTCAATACCTATGTCTGAATAAGATATATCATCTGCCGGTTGTTTATATTCAGAGATGGTTATTTTATTGTTTTCTTCTTCTGTGTATTTTATGCTGAAATAGTTGAATATTTTCTTTTGGTTATTGGTTTCAATTGCACTGCTGAGAGATGTTTTTATCTTATTTATTTTTCTGACAAGTTTTTTTGCTTTATCAAATTTTACTCTGTTTGACATATCAAGTTTTAGATTTTCTTCATTGATAAGAGTTTCAATTATATCTAAATATTTTATTGGGAAAATCCCATCATTATTTTCTCCTTGAATTTCTGAGATTTTACCGTTTTTCAGGCTTATGCCCAGTTTTGTTTCTCCGTTTTCAAGGTATATGTAGAAATCTCCATCAGCAATGTAGCTTTCTGCAGAAAGTGCATTTGTGCACCAATTTTTTTTAGAAAGTATTTTTAATTTATTGACATTTATTTGATAATTTGGAGAATCATGTTCCTGACTTGGAATTTTTATCCATTGTGATTCTTTTTTTCTATTGCTTAATTCAAAATAGTAGTTTTTAAGATTGTAGTTATAAAAATTTTCAAAATTGAAACGAAGCTTTTTATCTTTTTTTAACTCTTTTTGCATTAAGTCTATTGTTGTTTTTAAAACATCTTCATTCAATATCGGGGGTATAGAATCATTATTGCTTTTTAGATTTTTAATCAAACTTGAAATTACAAGTAGTGAGACTGCCGAGGTATAATTTGTTGTTACATGTCTATACCACTTATCAATTATTTCAGTTCGGAGTTCTTTTGTTTCGGGAGTTCTGCCCTCGAATTCGGTTGTGTAAATTTTTTGAAGTTCTTTTGCTGCCCATTTTTGATAATCAGCAAGAGAATTAAATTTTTCTATGGGTGCTTTAAATGTTTCCACTATTGAAAAATCTAATTCAGAAAATTGTGATTTTTTCATACTTTCAAAGCTGACAGTATCTTTAATTAGGGGGGTAAAATAGCTATATCCTCCGGATTTTGTTTTATATTTGCCGATTGAAAAGTTATTTTGGCAGTATGTAGATAGTGGATTAATTTGCATAATAGTACTAAAGCTTGTAAAAAAAAATATTGTTAGTTAGATATCTAAATGTTTTGTACGTTAAAGCGGGAATCTATTTTTGCTAATTCGTTTATCGTGTATACAGATGAAGTGGTGAATTCTTTTTCTCCTTTTAACTTAACCATTAGAGGGAAAGGTATGAATTCTTTTCCCAGATAAGTTCCGTAAGGTTCACCGTATTGATAGATGCAACGCTTTGCAACTCCTGCAATTTTGCCGTTTTCGTATGCAAAGTAATAATCGAATTGGCTCATTGTCTGATTGCCTTTTTCGGAAATCTGAGTTTCATAAATTGAAGCTTCATAAATTTTATCGTTATGATAAAGTCTGCGGTAAACTCTGCCTGTTCCGTCGTGATAATCCGTATAAAACATTCGTTCATAATCTCGAGGATTTGGAGTTTCCGAATAAATTCTACTGAACGGTGATGTTTTTATTTGGGTAATTGTAGAGTTTGTTAGTTGTTTTTTTGTTAATTTTTTAGGGAAATTTTTTGTTAAAATCTCTAAGGTATGTTTAACCTCGTCAATCGGATTTTTGATTTGCTCAGGTAGTTGAATTTGTGAAAGATTAGTTTTTGTTTTTTTACCTTTTAACATATTAAACCCTATTGCACTGGCGGCAATAGTTGTTCCGATGGCTGCTATCCCAATGTTTACAGCTTTTGCATTACGCTTTTTGTGTTGAGTATAATTTGCAGAATTCCCGATAAAATTTTGTGAATATGCCGCAGAAATAATATTTATTCGCATATTTTCCCCTAATCCTTTATCTATTATATCTGAAATTTAAAAAAAATAAATAATTATAAAATTTTCGTTACAGATAAAAAGAGCGAATATCAGAGGTAGATTTTCGCTCGATTTATATAATGAACATCTTATCCGGTTCTCATCTGTTACATATCGGATGTTCAAATTTATATTTTGTTAATTGCAATAGAAAATAGCGAAAGTAGAACAGAGCCGATTAACGCACTCAAAAATCCGTCAACTTCAAATCCGGGGGCAATATATCCTGCAAGCATCAGTAATAGTGCATTTATGACAAGTGCAAATAACCCCATTGTGAGTATTGTAATTGGTAGTGAAATTATCTGAACAAGAGGTTTAATAAACGTATTTATGAGTGCAATAATAATACATACAAACATTGCACTTATAAAGTTTTCGACACTTATTCCCGGAATAATCCATGAAACGAATATTATTGCTAAAGCATAAGCAACCCATCTTAAAAACATATTTAGCATAATTAAAATCCTTTCCTGTTTGTGTGGTTAAATTTTAATTTAGAAATTGCAATTTTACATTACCTGCGTGTTTAAACTTTTTATGAAATTTATTCGTAACAAAATGATAAAATTTCCGTTACAAATGTAGTTTTTTGATTTTTATTGTGTATACTTATGGATGAATGAAAATTCTTATGTATTAAAATTTATTCAGACAAATTCAGAAATGGGAGAAATATACATGACAGAAACATTAGTTAGAAAGAAATTGTACCCCGAAGCAGCCTTTGTTGGCGGAAAATGGGAAAGTGAGATAAACGTCAGAGACTTTATCCAAAAGAACTATACTTTATACGAAGGTGATTCAAGCTTTTTAGAAGGACCTACGGAAGCTACAACAAAATTATGGCAAGAATGCTGTGATTTATTCAAAATAGAAAGAGAAAGAGGCGGAGTTGTTGATATGGATACAAAAATTGTATCTTCTATCACATCTCATGGCGCTGGTTATATTGATAAAAGTTTAGAAACAATTGTAGGATTACAAACAGATGCTCCTTTGAAACGTTCTATGCAACCGTTTGGCGGTATCAGAATGGCAGAAGGTGCTTGTAAATCTTATGGTTATGAAGTTGATCCTGAAATTTCGGAAATCTTTTCTAAATATAGAAAAACTCACAACCAAGGTGTATTTGATGCTTATACTCCTGAAATGAGAAAGGCTCGTCATGCAGCAATTCTTACAGGTCTTCCTGATGCATACGGCAGAGGTCGTATTATTGGTGATTACAGAAGAATTGCTCTATACGGTATTGACAGACTTATTGAAGATAAAAAAGCTCAACATGCATCTTTAGATGGTGAAATGACACCTGATAGAATTCAGTTAAAAGAAGAAATTGCTGAACAAATCAGAGCTTTGAACGAAATGGCTCAATTAGGTGAAATTTATGGTTTTGATATCAGAAAACCTGCAAGAAATGCTAAAGAAGCTATTCAATGGTTATATTTCGGATATTTGTCAGCCGTAAAAGAACAAAATGGTGCGGCAATGAGTATAGGTAGAACTTCAACTTTCTTAGATATCTTTATCGAAAGAGATTTGAAAGAAGGAGTTATTACTGAAGCTGAAGCTCAAGAAATGGTTGACCATTTTATTATGAAATTGAGACTTGTAAAATTTGCAAGAACACCTGAATATAATGCATTATTCTCAGGTGATCCTACTTGGGTTACGGAATCAATTGGTGGTGTTGGCGTTGATGGCAGACCATTGGTTACTAAAAACTCTTTCCGTTATTTACACACTTTAGAAAATTTGGGTACTGCTCCAGAACCGAATATGACAGTTCTTTGGTCAAAGAAACTTCCTCATAATTTCAAACAGTATGCTGCTCATATTTCAATTACGACTTCATCAATTCAATATGAAAACGATGATATGATGAGAGTTACTCACGGTGATGATTATGCTATTGCTTGTTGTGTATCATCAATGGTTGTTGGTAAAGAAATGCAGTTCTTCGGTGCTCGTGCTAACCTTGCAAAATGTTTATTGTATGCAATAAACGGTGGTGTGGACGAAAGATTAAAAGAACAAATCGGTCCTAAGTACAGACCTATCACATCAGAATATCTTGACTTTGATGAAGTTATGGAAAGATACGAAGATATGATGGAATGGCTTGCAGGATTGTATGTAAATACATTAAATATTATTCACTATATGCATGACAAATATTGTTATGAAAGAGCACAAATGGCACTTCATGATAGAGATGTAAAACGCTATTTTGCAACTGGTATTGCAGGCTTGTCTGTTGTTGCGGATTCTCTTTCTGCAATCAAATATGCAAAAGTTAAAACTATCCGTGATGAAAACGGTATTGTAGTAGATTATGAAGTTGAAGGAGATTTCCCTAAATACGGAAATAATGATGATAGAGTTGATAGTCTGGCTGTTGATTTAGTTTCTAAATTCATGAATATGATTAGAAAACACTATACATATAGAAATTCAATTCCTACAATGTCAATTTTGACAATCACTTCAAACGTTGTATACGGAAAGAAAACCGGTAATACTCCGGATGGCAGAAAAACAGGTGTTCCTTTAGCTCCGGGAGCAAATCCTATGCACGGACGTGATATGAATGGTGCGGCAGCATCTCTTGCTTCTGTAGCGAAACTTCCGTTCAAAGATGCTCAAGACGGTATTTCAAATACTTTCTCAATCATACCTAACGCATTAGGAAAAGATGAAGTATTTATGGGCGACTTGAATATTTGTCTTGATGGCGGATGTTGTGAAGGTAACGTTACTCCTGATAGCTTTAGATGGTTAAGCCATAACTAAAACAATGCGGAATTATTCCGAATTTGTAAATTGCTACAATGGGTATAACTATCTTTAGTGATACAGTTTATAAAATATTTGAAAGGAACATAAATTATGACAACAATGCAAGAAGAAAATTTAATAAATTTGCTTGACGGATACGTTGAAAAAGGCGGACATCATCTTAATGTAAATGTTTTCAATAGAGAAACATTATTAGATGCTCAAGCTCATCCTGAAAAATACCCTCAATTAACAGTGAGAGTTTCAGGTTATGCGGTTAATTTCATAAAATTAACTAAAGAACAACAGGATGATGTTATTTCAAGAACTTTCCACAATGCAATGTAATTTTAAACAAAAAAAAGAGTGGCACTGATTATATCAGTGCCGCTCTTTTTTTATTATGCAGAAGCAAGTTCTGCAACTGTTTCTTTAAGTCGAGTTCCTATTACAGGATATGTATAGTAAATCATAGGGCTTTTAAAACCCTCAACATTTTCTTTTGCTAATTTTTCTCTTTCCAGCACAAGTGCATTACGAATATCTTCATTTGACTCATCTTTGCACGGATAGTAGGTTTTTTCAAAGAAATCGCATTCAACTTTTTCTTTTTCTTTGGTTATAGTGTCCGTGTAGCTATAACGAGGATTTCCCCAAAGTCCCTTAAAATACTGATTAGATACAGAAATGCTATTAATTTTCATTTTATTACCCCTTATAAAAAATCACTAACGACACTTCTACAATAACTCTAAAATTTTTTTATTGTATGTATTTGTAACGAAAAATTTACTTAATTGATAAGTTTTATGATAAAATAGCTATATGGCAGAAGAAATTTTAGGTAATATACATTCACTCGAAAGTTGCGGTACTGTTGACGGTCCTGGGATAAGATTTGTTGTGTTTACTCAAGGGTGTCCGTTAAGATGTAAATATTGCCACAATCCTGATACTTGGTCAACTGATAGTAATAATAAAATGACGGTTGAAGAAATTTTGGAAAAGTATGAAGGAGTTAAGGAATTTCTGCAAAAAGGTGGAATTACCGTAACAGGTGGAGAGCCTTTGATGCAGATTGAATTTGTAACTGCTCTTTTTAAATCGGCAAAGGCTCGGAAAATTCATACGGCACTGGATACTTCCGGTATTTTATTCAATAGAAATAATACATCAAAAATTGATGAATTGTTGTCTTATACGGATTTGGTGTTGTTGGATATTAAACATATAAACAATGAAGAACATAAAATTTTAACAGGTTTGCCAAACACAAATGTTTTGGATTTTGCAAAGTATTTGTCAGAAAAGGCAATACCTGTCTGGATAAGGCATGTTGTTGTTCCTGAAATTACATTTGATGAAAAATATTTAAAAGAATTAGGGCAATTTTTAGCGACTTTATCAAATATAAAAGCCTTAGATGTCTTGCCCTATCATGATATGGCAGTTCCTAAATATGAAAAATTAAAAATGCAGTATCCGCTAAAAGGTATTAAACCATTGACAAAACAACAAGCAATTCAAGCTCGTAATTGGATTATAGATGGTGTTAAACAGGGATTTAAGTTTGAATAAATTCTGCTAAGTATTCGATTATTTTGAGCTGAAGCAAAGGATTTTGTTAAATTTATTTTATAAATTCATTGCATTTCCAAAAAGTTCGGCTGTTTTCTTATTGTACTCTCTGCCATCGTCTTTTGTGAAGAGGTTTTCCCAATGACTTGACGGAGTTCCGTCTATTGAAAATGATGGATTTGCCATCATAAGTTGATGGGTATTTGTGTCATATCTTAGCGGGAATAAATCTTCCATTTGCATAAAACTTGGAAGTTTATCGCTTGGGTATTCGTAGGCAAATAAAATGTTATTTAATCGGTTTAATCTTGCTTCGTAACTTCTTCCGCCTTCGTCGTTATCATTTGAGACTTCAACTCCGGGTGTGTATTCTTTGTTGTATTTTAATTTCTTAGCCCAATATATTACATTGTTATAATCATCCGGTTCAATGAATGCTGTTCCTGATGTTAAACCAAGATTTTTATATCGTTCAAAATCATTGGTGCTTTTTTCTCCAACAAAACTTAGGGTTGTTTTTCCTGAGCGGTTTCTTATTTCGTACAAAATATATTGCATTTGTTCGTACTCAGGAAGTGCACCGACTCCGGAGTAGTTTTCCATTTCGTAACCGCCTATGTGTTTTGCAGAATCTATAAAAATAGTTTCAAATCCCAAATTTATTAATTTCACGTGTTCATTTATAAAAATTTCAACGTGTTCGGGATTTTGCCAATTAAAAGTTTCATCATCTTGGTATTCTTTAGAAATTTTAATTTGATCTGCTGAAATTACAGTTCTAAATCCTGTTTTCAACCCGTGGAAATGAGCTAAATCGTTGAATGCTTGAAATTGTTCTTCCGGTGTTATTTTATTTGTGATGTCAAAATCTATTATATTTTGGCTATAGCCTATATTGAGTTTTATACCGTAAATTGAGTTTTCTTCTGTTTGACCTTTGTTATATCCATCGCCATAGATGTTTGGAAAAATTTGCGATAAAATTATACAATTAGCCCAGCTTTTTGCAGATGGTGGAATTGCAGGAAGAATTTTTATTGAACTGAGAATACCGTTTTTGCAGGTGTTATTCTCCATTTGTGCAATTGCACGATTATTTATTTCTATATAATTGCTTCTAATACCCCAGTTATCACTATAATCAGGGGTTTTGATGTTATTTGGAAATGTTTCATAAAAAATGTTGTCTTCTGATAATGTAACCAGTGAATTAACCGCATCTTTTACACTTCTTGTCAATAACTCTGAGGGTAAAATATTGGCAATCCATTTTTTATCTTCTGCACAGTATTGATGTTCGATTGTCCAATTATCTTTTTGTAATTTTGTATTTTCGCCAAGGGCAACTAATAATTTGTTTGTATAATTCATAATAAATCAATTATAAAAAATTGGATTTAATATAATATTCCCCAGAAGATTATGCTTAATTTTCTATAAAATTATTCAAACCAATCAATAAGAGCTTTTGTTTTTCCAAATTCAAATCCGTACCCTTTACCAAATTCGGGTTCTGTTAAAAAATCGTAGGCTACGTGAAAATAGGTTGGTTCTATATCTATTCCGAGATTTTGAAATTTTTTCTTTGAAATCATTTGGGTTTCTTTTTCATATACATTTGAATAGTTCAAACCTTCCAGTGCACAAAACGGAATTTGAGTATCTTTATCTTCTTTGCCAAGGGTAAGCAGACCGAATGTTCTACAGATAATTCCTCTGTATTCATAGACAGAACAGGAATCGTTTATTAAAAACGGACAATTATATGTGTATGGCTTTTTGTTTGATGATTTTTTATCTTGAATAGTGTTCTTAATATTTTTTAGAATAACGGATTTTGTTTCTTGCGATAGCTTGTTGTAACCGTTCATTAAATATCGGAATTCAATTTCAGTGAATGGAAATTGAGCATTCTTACAGCATTTTGCACACCCTTTATGACAAAAAATATAGGGTTTTTGTTTTTCAAAAAATCCGTTAATTTTTTCGGTTACCATGTTTAGGTATTTTTTATAATTTTCTATCATAATCTTATTTTATCTGTTGTTTAAGCTCGTTTCTCACACCTGATAACGGACCGTTATTAGGGTTTCTGACGTTTTCATAATATTTTCTGGCATATACCACAGGATATTTAGGAAGCCATTTGAGTTTTACCAGTATAGAAACAGTATCAGCACCTTTTGAGAGCATAAGTTCATCAATGGTATCTTCGTGTGCAGGTGATATTGATGAAAATATTTTTATTAGATAATCTGAAAATGTAAGTACTGAATATCCTGAAACTGCACCTGTTTTAACGACTATATTATGAAAATTTAAGTCTTCTTCTGTTGCAAGATTTGTTTTAGCATCGGCAGGAAGTGTTAGAGTTTCTGCGTTTACTTGTTCTAATTCATACCACTTGCCGTTATATTGTATTCTCATAACGTTAGGTTTTGGCATATAAATATCATCAAATTCGTTTTCTAAAATTGTTTTTCCGTCATATCCTACAATTCCGTATTTATAGTTTTTGTATGTCAAAAACATTTTTCCGTAAAGTATATCAATTTTTGAATATTTTGGTTCAACAACTATGTTTCCTTGACTGTCATATATTCCAAAATCTTTGTTATTCCCAAATTTTGCAAATTTATTAACGATTCTGTCGGCGTGATTATATTTTATCGGGACAAGAATATTTCCGGAATTATCAATTAGTCCGAATTTATCTTTTTTATTTTGTACAATCCAAGAAGTTCCGCCAAGACGAATTAGTTTTTTGTAAATCGGTTGAGTAATTATTTCGCCCGAATTTGCATTTTTCAATCCCCAACGTTCATTTTCGCTATATGTTGTTGCGGAAGTTATTGGGCTTTCTGTTTCAAACCCTATGGCAGGAATTGTAGATAAGAGTATTAAACAAAATATTATAAAGCTTTTTTTCATAACAAAATAATATCATAAAATTTGTTATGGTATAATTATTAATAACGAGGGAGATTATGAATTTTGAAAAACTAAAATTTATATTTAAGTTTTTTGCCGTGATTGTAGTAGTTGTAGTACTTTTTGTCGGCAGTAGCTTAGGATTATATTTAAAAGTGTTGCCAATGGCGGTGTCAGATAAAAAAGTAATCCAATATGTAGAAAATTTGTTTCAAAAAGCGTATTATTTGGATGTTAAAATTAAAAATCCTGTTTTAAAAACAGAGATATCTCCGATTATTGAATTTGGTGTTGATGAAGTTATTGTAAAACTTAATAAACAGAGACTTTTAGAGATTGATGATTTTAAAATAAATATATCTTTGGATAAGGTTTTTGATAAAAGAATTGTTGTTAATAATGTAAATTTAGGCTATATTTACGCTGATATTAATAAAATTGTTGAGCTTCCGATGCTCAAACAACCTCCGAAAAAAGAAGAAAACTCTGATTGGATTGTTGATATTTTTTCGTCAAAAGCTTCAATCAATAAAGCTGAAATTTTATACGGGGTAAAGGATTTTGCGGATATAAAACTTTTGGTAAAAGATGTTAAAATCTCCGACAAATCTGATAAAAAATATATAAATTACTTTGTTATTGCTGATATTTTAAAAGATAAAAATATTTTGCATATTGAAACTTCCGATAATAATAATGTCTATATCCAAAATAGGGAAAAGATAATTATAGCAGGTACTAATGTCTTGGTTAATAAGTCCCAAATAGATTTAAAGGGGTTTGTTGATGATAAATATAATTATAATGTTAATCTTGCGTCAAAGAAATTTTCGATACCTGCGGTTATTGATTTGCTAAATTCTCAGATTGTTGAAAATAATTTAGCAGAGCAATTAGTTTATTTTAATGATATAAAAGGTGATTTTGATTTTAGCTTTAATGTTACGAATACAACACTTGACGGTAAAATTGACTTAAATAAAGTTTCGTTTAAGTTTGAACCGATGCTGAATTTGCCTATTTTGTTAAATTCAGGGCATGTTACTGTAGACAATAATTCTATAAAATTAAAAGATTTCAGGGGGTATTATAATAATAAACTTTCGAACAAGATGGATTTTGAAGGTTCTGTTAAAGATTATTTGAAATCAGTTGATACGGATTTAGTAGGTAATGCCGTTATAACCAATGACTTTGCAAAGAGTTATCTTTCTGAAATTTTTGGATATCCTGTTGGGATTGAAGGAATTGCAGATACTCGAATAATTCTAAAGTCAAAGTATAATAAAATTGATTTGTTATGGCTTGCCAGATTTAAAAAGGGTAACGGTTTTATTATCGATGGTGAAGAATCGTTCATGAATGATGCTGCAAATCGTGTTATGGCTGCAAAAATGCATTTCGATAATATGCTGTTGAATATTGAATCTCTGAGCTATTATGCAGGTAATCCTGATAATAAAAATCCTGATGCGCGTATTCCGATATTTTCTATTAACGGAAATATTGATTTTTCTGATGGTAAGACTTTTGTAAAAGATTTAGGGCTTGAGCTTCCAAAACCTATGCCAAGTGGTTTAATTAATGCACTGATGAAGCAAAAAATCTTTAAAAAAGGTACTTTTACAGGAAAAATGAAAGTCGTAAATACCGGTAAATATCCTGTTTTATATGGAAGCCTAAAAGCAGATAAAGTTGCAATTCCAAGTTTAAGATTGTTTGTTAACAGTGGAGAATTTAGTGCCGATGACGGTTTGATGCACATAAAATCAGACGGAAGATACAGACGTTCAGCATATGATTTGTCAGGTGCAATTGTTAATGAATTGAAATTCCCGATTATAGTAAAAAATATTACTCTTGGAATTGATAATATTGATGTCGAAAGATATTTGAAAATATTTAATGCTCAACAACCAACGACTGTAGCAAATAATCCTTCTACAGTTATTGATACGTCAAAAACTGATGTTGATGATGATAATGATAATGAGCAGGTTTTTGATTTGGCAAATTTGATTATTGAAGAATGTATATTAAAAGTTCAAAAGGGATTTTATAAAGGTATTCATTTTTCTGATGTTACTGCAAATATGACTTTGGACAAAAATAGTGTATTAAAAATTTCATCAAATTTATTTGACATAGCCGAAGGTAAGTCAAATGCTAAAATAAATTGTGATTTAAAAAATCATAAATATTCTGTAAGACTTGGGATAAAAGAGGTGAATTCCGATATTATTGCAACATCGTTGTTGAATTTGTCAAAAGAAATAAGTGGTAAAGCCAGTGGTTTAATTGAACTGAATACGGATGATTCTTTAAAGCTGAATGGCAGAATTCAGTTTAGAATTTATGAGGGTACAATTGGTAAAGTCGGATTGGTTGAATATATTATGAAAGTAGCTTCTTTATTCAGAAATCCTCTTACTATGATAAGTCCATCTGTGGTGTCGGATTTGGTTACAATACCTGAGGGAAAATTCAACCAAATTGATGGTGATTTAAGGTTGAAAGATAATGTTGTAACTCCGATGATAATAAAATCAACTGCACCACAACTTGCTTCTTTTATTGTTGGAACTTATGATTTGGAACATCAAGATGCGGCGCTTAGAATTTATACGAAGTTTTCTAATCGAAAAAAGGGCTTGTACGGCTTATTTAGGAATTTGTCTTTGAATTCTTTGGCTAACAGAATTCCGTTAAGTAGTAGGAATGATAGTAATTACTATGAAGCTGAGATTTCACAAATTCCTGAAATTGATGCAGACGAAAAGGATTGTCAAATATTTTTGACGAAAGTAGATGGGGATGTTGAACATAATAATTTTATTTCTTCATTAAAAAAGATAAAGTAATTGATATATAATTAAATATTGATATACATTATAGAAACAATATGCCTTAGATGAGTTATTAAAAAAGACCTTTCGCTTAATGCAAAAGGTCTTTTTTAATATTTGAATCTTATAACTATGCTTCTGCAGGAGTTTCTTCAGCAGCTGCAGCCGCTTCAGCTTCGGCTGCTGCTTTTGCAGCTTCTTCTTCAGCTTGTTTTTTAGCTAATGCTTTTTTAGAAAGTTTAACTGTTTCTTTTTTTACATAATTTAAAGTGCCGTCTTCGTTGCAGTTTTTGATTAAGTAAGCAACAGTTTCAGTTGGTTGAGCACCTTTTGAAATCCATTCAAGAGCAGAAGCTTTATCAAGTTTCATAACTTTTGTTTTTGGATTGTAATGTCCTAATTCTTGGATAGGACGACCTTCTCTTTTTGTAGTTGAGTTAATTACAATAATTCTGTATGTTGGAGCTTTTTTAGCACCTAATCTTTTTAATCTGATTTTTAACATTTCTAAATTTCCTTCTTTTTTTGTGATTCTTGTCGGTAAACAAACCGCCGCTTGTTCGTTTGCCTTAGCTCAGGTTGAAGAGGAATCACCTTGCTATATTTATATTCAAGCACAAAGGAAGTTTTCTTGCAAGTGATTTGTAAATATTATAAAATTCTGGCTATAAATCGGATGTAGTCTATTTATAGGAGTTGATTTTATTCTTTTTTGGAGTAAAATTTAACAAGATACATGTATAAAATTAAAAGGATAAGAGAAATGGAAACTACATTAACACAAGTAAAAGACAATTTGGTAAGTATTAGTATGACTATTCCTGCTGCGGAAGCAACTTCAGCTTATACAACTGCGGTTGGAAGAATTTCACAATATGTAAATATTTCAGGCTTTAGAAAAGGAAAAGCTCCTCGTGCTGTTGTTGAAAGACACGTTGGTGTTGACAGAATTCAACAAGAAGCTTTGGAAATTTTGCTTCCAAAATACTTGGGTCAAGCAATTTATGATAACAAACTTGATGTTATTACTCAGCCTGCTATTACTGATTACAAATTTGAATTAGGTCAAGATGTTGTAATTACATTTGAAGTTGAAACAAGACCTGAAGTTACTTTGGGTTCATACAAAGGTTTGAATGTTAAAGTTGAAGTTCCTGCTGCCGATGACAATGCGTTCGACAAAGCTTTGGAAAACTTCTTAACTCAACATTCTTCTATGGAATTAGTTTTAGACAGACCTTCAAGTGAAACAGATACAGTTGTATTTGATTTTGACGGTACTTGCAACGGTGAAAAAATTCAAGGCGGTTCTGCTAAAGGATATGCGCTTGACTTGGCTCATTCAAACTTTATTCCGGGATTTGCAGAACAATTGGTCGGACACAATATTAAAGATGAATTCGATATCAATGTTACATTCCCTGAAGAATATCATGATGAAAAACTTAAAGGTCAACCTGCAGTATTTTCTATCAAAATTAACGAAATCAAACAAAGAGTTCTACCTGAACTTAATGATGAGTTTGTTCAAAAATCAACTCAATTTTCTACAGTTGACGAGTTAAAAGCAGATATTCAAAGTTATATCGATAATCAAAGAGAAGATATCAAAAAGATTAATGCTGAAAATTCAGTTTTCAAAACAGTAATCGAATCTTCTTCTGTTGATATTCCTCAAAATATGCTTATTAGAGAAATTGAATCATTAAAAAATGATTACAGACAAAGATTATCATACCAAGGTGTTGATTGGGATGCTTTTGTTCAATCTCAAGGCGAACAATTTAATGAAACATTAACTGAAGATGCTAAATCAAGAATTAAAAATTCTTTGGTAATTGATAAAATTTCAAAAGAAATTGACTTAAAGTTGGAACAATCAGATTTCCAAGGTAAAATTGCACAAATTTCAGGAGCATACGGATTATCTCCTCAAGATTTGATGAAACAATTTGGTCAAAATTCTGATTTCTTGTCAACATTATCTCAACAAATTGTTAATGAAAAAGTTAGAGAATACTTAGTTTCTAACAATACAATTGAGTATGTTGAAGTAAAATCAGACAAACAACCGGTTGAAGCGTAGAAAAAAGTAGTTATAATAAAAAATAAGAAAGGGAATTAAATCATGAGTTTTGTACCTGTAGTTGTTGAACAATCAAGCAGAGGCGAAAGATCTTTCGATATCTTTTCAAGATTGTTAAGAGAAAGAATTATCTTTTTAGGAACGGCAATTGATGATATGGTAGCTAATTTGGTAGTTGCGCAATTACTGTTGTTGGATAGTGAAAATCCTGAAAAAGATATTATGTTATACATTAACTCTCCGGGTGGTAGTGTAACTGCAGGTTTTGCAATCTATGATACTATGCAGCATATCAGAGCTGATGTTTCTACAATATGCTTAGGTCAAGCTGCTTCTATGGGTGCATTCTTGCTATCTTCAGGTACTAAAGGTAAGAGAATGGCGCTTCCTCATTCAAGAGTTTTAATTCACCAACCTTTAGGTGGTGCTCAAGGTCAGGCAACTGATATTGAAATTCAAGCTGCTGAAATTATTAGAATTAAAAAATCATTGAATGAAATTTTAGCTTCTAACACAGGTCAATCAATTAAGAAAATTGAAAAAGACACTGATAGAGACTATATCATGACACCTCAAGAGGCTCTTGAATACGGTATGATTGATAAAGTTATTTCCCGTGATATTATAAAATAATTAAATATATCATTCTGAGTCTGTACAGTGATTCTTCGCAAAGACTCAGAATGACTTTTAAAGTCGAAGAATCTGAAAACTATGGTGATATAAATGCCAAAAAACGATGATAAGTTAAAATGTTCTTTTTGTGGAAAAACTCAAGACCAAGTAAAAAAATTGATTGCAGGTCCTGAGGTTTACATTTGCGATGAGTGCGTTGAACTTTGTAATGAGATTTTGGATGAAGAATTTTTAGAATCAAAAGAAAAAGAATCCGGCGATGGTGAAGGTTCTGCTGAAAAATCCGAAAAATCAATTCCAAAACCGCATGAAATCAAGGAATATTTAGATCAATATATTGTAGGTCAGGATGATGCTAAAAAAGTGTTATCTGTGGCTGTTTACAACCACTATAAACGTTTGAAACACAATAAAGAAAACGATAAAGACAGTGTAGAAATTCAAAAATCAAATATTTTATTAGTTGGTCCTACAGGTTCAGGTAAAACCTTGTTAGCTCAGACTCTGGCAAAAATGTTAGATGTGCCGTTTGCGGTTGCAGATGCTACAACATTGACAGAAGCCGGTTATGTTGGCGATGATGTTGAGAATATTCTTCTACGTTTGTACCAAAATGCTGAATTTGATTCAGCTAAGGCTGAGAGAGGAATTATATATATTGATGAAATTGATAAAATTTCCAGAAAAAGTGAGAATACGTCAATAACTCGTGATGTTTCAGGTGAAGGTGTTCAACAGGCATTGTTAAAAATGATAGAAGGTACTGTTGCACATGTTCCTCCGCAAGGTGGCAGAAAACATCCACATCAGGAATTTATCGAAATTGATACAAGTAATATCTTGTTTATCGTTGGTGGTGCTTTTGTAGGTTTGGAAAAAATCGTTGAACGCAGAGCTGATGAAGGAACTTCTGTAGGTTTCGGGTCTAAAGCTCCGATGACTCAGCTTGAAAAAGAAGCTGCAGCTGCAAGAATGCTTAAAAAGTTACAGCCTGAAGATTTATTGAAATTCGGTTTAATTCCTGAATTTATCGGTCGTGTACCTGTTTATGCAGTTTTAGATCAATTGAATGAAAAAACTTTAAAAATGATTTTAACTGAGCCTAAAAATGCTGTATTAAAACAATATCAAGCGTTATTAAAAATGGACGGTGTAGAACTTGAGTTTGAATCGGATGCTGTTGAATATATTGCAAAAGAAGCAATTAAGCGTAAAACCGGTGCTCGTGCATTGCGTTCAATAGTTGAAGAAATAATGCTGGATGTTATGTATGATGTTCCAACAAAAGAAAGTCTTGATAAGTTTGTTGTAACAGCAGATATGGTTAAAAATAGAAAAAATGCAGAAGTTGTAAAACTCCCGACAAAGGATACAACAAACGAAATTTCTGCATAGTTTGATAATTTCAAAGAAGGCGGAATTCGCAAATTCGCGAATTCCGCCTTCTTTTTTGATAGGGTAACTTTTTGTATTGATTGCCAAAAGGTATTTTTTATGCGAAAATTATCTTAAAAGGGAGATTGGAGTATGGGAAAGTCAAAGACTTTAATTTTAATTGATGGTCATGCTTTAGCGTTTCGTCAGTATTATGCACTTGAACGTACAAATATGAAGACAAAAGACGGTACTCCGACTTGGGCCGTTTATGGTTTTTTTAAAGCAATATTCGACTTGTTAAAAAATGAAGCATTGAACCCTGATGCAATTGGGGTTGCCTTTGATGTTTCTCATCAAACATTTCGAACAGAAAAATATGATCAATACAAGGCAAATCGTGTTGCTATGCCTGATGCTATGCAAATACAAATGGGACTTATTTATGAAGGGCTAAAGGCTTTTAATATTCCTATTTATACTAAAGCAGGGTTTGAGGCGGATGATGTCATCGGAACAATTTCTTGCAGAGCATGTGAGTTAGGACATCAGGTTTATATTTTGACGGGTGATCAGGATTCTTTTCAATTGATTAGAGAAAATGGCTGTGTGAAGGTTATTATCCCATCAAAAGGTGAATTGATTGAATATGATTGGAATAAAGTTTATGAAAAATTGGGAGTTTATCCTAATCAGGTTATTGATTACAAGGCTTTAAGAGGTGATACGTCAGATAATATTCCGGGGATTCGTGGTATTGGAGAAAAAACTGCGGTTAAATTACTGAGTGAATTTAAAACTGTAGATAATGTGCTGGCAAATGCGGACAAGGTTTCAGGAAAATCGGTTCAAGAAAAATTAAAAACCGGTGTTGAAGATGCAAAATTGAGTAAATATTTAGCAACTATTATTACTGATTTGGATATTGATTTCGATTTTGAAAAAACCAGGATTGAACTTCCTGATATTAGTGATGTTACAACCTTTTTAAGAAGTATGCAGTTTTATACTTTTTTGAAAAATATTGAGTATATTTTAAAATCTTTTGATAAAAATGCAGAAATTGAGATTCCAAAAGTACAGGAAAATTCTGTGCCGGAACAGTTAACAGTGTCTGAAAATGGACAATTGGGGCTGTTTGCGCAGGCAGTGCAATCTGATGTTAATATAGAAGATATTCCTGTTGATGTTAAATTAATTACTGATTCTATTGACTTTGAATCGATGATTAATCTTTTATCTCAGCAACAAGTTATCGGATTTAAAATTTTTGCGGATGTAAAAAATGCACTAAATTCAACAATTCATGGTATAGCTTTAGGTTATAATGAAAGAGTTTCTTTTGGCGATATGTTGAATATTTCCGGAGAAAAATCTGCTACAAAATCCTTTTATATTCCGTTTACTCAAAGTGTATTAAATCCGTTATCAGTTGATATTGTTGTTCCTGAGTTGAAAAAAATCTTAGAAAATTCTGATATTAAAAAGATTACACATGATGTAAAAGTAGAAGATTGCATATTGCGAAGTCTCGGTATAAATATAAAAAGTGTAGTTTTTGATACAATGTTGGCTTGTTATATCAAAAATTCAAATGCAAATACGGCATTTGATATTCAGTGTATGGAGCAGATAAATCATGTTTTGCCAACTATAGTTTCTGCAAGTAAAAAAGAAACTATGGCTTCTCAACCATTGGATTCGGTAAAAGATTATGCTGGAGATATTATTTCCAGTTTATTTGAATTAAGTTCTTATTGGAATAATGAGCTTGATATTAAAGAGTACAAAATTCTTCGTGATATTGAAATTCCGTTGGCACATGTTCTTGCGGATATGGAGTGTGATGGGGTTTCTGTAGATAGAGAATATTTAGCAGGTTTGACCGGAATTTTTGATAAACATTTATCACGTTTGAGCAGTAATATATTTGAACTTGCGGGAGAGGGTTTTAATATAAATTCTCCAAAACAGGTTGGAGAAATTCTATTTGATAAAATGGGATTAAAAGGTAAGAAAAAACGTGGAAAATCTAAGACCTCCACCTCTGCTGAGGTTTTGATGGGGTTAGCTGAAGAATATGAAATCGCAAGATTGATTCTTGAATATAGAAAATATTCAAAGTTAAAATCTACATATACCGAAGCGTTGCCGTCTCTTATTGATGCAAAAGATAATCGTATTCATACAACTTATAATCAAACAGTAACAACAACGGGCAGATTGTCTTCTTCTAATCCAAATTTGCAAAATATTCCGATAAGAACAGAAGAAGGTAATAAAATTCGTCAAGCATTTGTTCCAAAAGACAGAGAAAATTATTTGATTTTGTCTGCGGATTATTCACAGGTGGAATTACGTTTGCTGGCACATGTTTCGGAGGATGAAAATTTAATCGGTGCATTTAAGTCAGGTATTGATGTTCACACTCTTACTGCATCAAAAGTTTTTGATGTTCCGATATCAAAAGTTACTAAAGAAATGCGTTATAAAGCTAAAGCAGTAAATTTTGGGATTGTATACGGTCAAAGTAAATATGGCTTAGCAAAAGCTGTCGGTATAAAACCTGATGAAGCTGACATGTTTATAAATAAGTATTTTGACACATATCCGAGAATTAAGGATTATATGACAAATATGATTATTACAGTTGAAAAACAAGGATATGTCGAAACCATTTTCGGGCGCAGAAGATATTTAGATTCAGAAATTAATAGTCCGAATGCTATGATTAGAGAGTTTGCAAAAAGGGCTGCGATAAATCAACCAATGCAAGGGTCTGCAGCTGATTTAATTAAACTCGCAATGATTGATTTTGCGAAAAGATTAAAAGAAAATAACTTGAAATCTAGATTAATAATGCAAGTTCACGATGAGCTAGTTGTGGAAGTTTTAAAGTCTGAATTAGATGATGTAAAAAGATTAATATTGGAATCAATGGAATTAAATCAACCGTTGAGAGTTCCTTTGGTTGTTGATATAAATGCAGGAGAATCATGGAAAGAATCATAAAAAATATAATAGTGTCATTTGTTGTTGTATTGTTATCTTATGTTCCGGCAGTTGGAGTGGAAACCGGCGGAAATTTAAGTACATTAATTTCAGCACAAAATGTTAGTTTTGAAAATTGTACAAAAGTTTTTAATACGGATAATATTTCCTTGTTTTATTTAACAATAGCAGGAATTAATGCTAACAGATTTACTATTAATGAAATTCAATCAAAATCCGGATATATATTATTTACGGCTGTGAATAAGCAATTTTTGGCATCAGTTTCCAATGTAAATACTAATCAAGGAATGCTTAGAATAACTCCTGTAGATGGAAATTACTATTTTCAACCGGGAATTATATTGAATCTGTTTAAATATATTGAACTTAATGTTTCTCAAAAACCGGAAAATATAAATTTATTTTAGAGTTTCAAAAGCATCTTGCACAATTGTTTCGATGCTGTAAGTGTTTTCGAGCGTTTCTGTAGATAACCAAATAAGATATTCAATATTTCCTGCAGGGCCTTTTATAGATGAAAATGTCAGACCTTTTATTGAATATTCTAAACTTAATGCACACTCAATTACATTTTGAATAACTTCGATGTGTGTTTTTGGGGATTTTACAACTCCGCCTTTTTCAATTTTGTCTTTTCCTGCTTCAAATTGTGGCTTTATAAGACAAATCATCTCGTGAAAATCAGGATTTAAAAGTTTTTTTAGATTTGGTAGTACTTTTGTCAGTGAAATAAAAGATAAATCGCTGACAAGCAAATCTGCAACAGTTTCGGAGTCGGAATATATATCAGAATATTCGCAAATTCTTAAGTTCGTTTTTTCTATTGTTTTAACTCTGACATCAGAGCGAATTTTCCAATCCAGTTGTCCATAACCGACATCTGCTGCATATACGAATTTAGCACCGTTTTGTAGTAAACAATCCGTAAATCCTCCGGTAGATGCTCCTGCATCAAAACAAATTCTATCTTTTATTTCTGGATTGAATGTGTCGAGAGCTTTTTTTAATTTAAATCCTCCTCTTGATACGTATGGCATTGATTTAACTTGGATGTCGTATTCTTTTGAAAGGTTAATTTGAAAACCAGCTTTGGTAATATATTCATCATTGATTTTTACGTTTCCTGCTAAAATTGCGGAAGCCGCTTTGCTTTTTGTGTCAAAATATCCTAAATCCGTTAAATATTTATCAAGGCGCTCTTTATTTTGCATGGAATTTAAAAATCCTTTCTGCATTTTCTGTTGTTGCTTTTGCTATTTCATCAGGTGATATCTTTCGCAGTTGTGCAATGGTTTGGGCAACATATTTTACGTACATTGGTTGGTTTTCTTTTCCTCTGAACGGTACTGGTGCAAGGTATGGGTCATCTGTTTCCAAAAGCATGTAGTCTAATGGAATTTCTGTTGCAACTTCTTTTGCTTTAATTGCGTTTTTAAAAGTTACAACACCGCCAAGAGCTATATAAATTCCCTCTTTAATACATTCTTTTGCAAATTCCAAGCTTCCTGAAAAACAATGTAAAATTGCTGTTGAATTTTTATTGTATTTTTTTAAGATTTCGAGAGTATCTAAGTGAGCTTCTCTGGAGTGAATGTTTAATGGTAAGTTCATTTGGTTTGCAAATTCAATTTGTTTTATAAATACTTCTTTTTGTAATTCTTTAAAAGATTTATCCCAATAATAATCAAGTCCGACTTCTCCAATACCGATTATTTTTTTGTTATTTTTGATTATATTTTCCATATCTGATAGGGTTTTTTCATTAAAAGATTTAACTTCTTCAGGAAAAACTCCGACGTATCCATATACATCCTTATATTTTTTTATAAAATTATCAACTTCAAAAATGTCATCAGCTGTGCTTGAGGGTACTATGGTGATAATATTTTCATTTTGAGCATTTTTTATTGCTTCATCTATATTTGTTTCTTTCAGCATATTAGCGTGAGAGTGGGTATTTATTATATATGGATTTTTCATAACCTGATTATAGCACAACTAAAATTTGTGTTATAATTTCAGTATGGACGAGAAAAATTTAATGATATCAATAGCTCATTTGTATCCGAGATTATTGAATTTATATGGAGATATGGGAAATATCATAACCTTGAAAAATCGTTGTAAATGGCGTGGAATTAAGGTTGAGTTTGAAGAAATTAATATCGGTGATTCTATTAAGGAGCATGATTTATATTTTATTGGAGGCGGACAGGATAAACAGCAAGAAGAAGTTGCTCAAGAGTTGTATTCAAATAAAGCCGAACTTACGGCACAAAGAGATGACGGAGCTGTATTTTTAGGAATATGCGGAGGTTATCAGCTATTTGGTCATTATTATCAGCCTCATGATAAGGATAAGTTAAAAGGGATTTCGTTAATGGATGCATATACAGTTGCAGGTAAAAACCGTTTTATTGGTAATGTAACTGTAGAAACTTCATTTTTAAATCCTAATACGCTTGTCGGGTTTGAAAATCATAGTGGATTAACGTATTTACAAGGTGAAACAGTTCCTCTAGGAACGGTGATTGTCGGCAATGGTAATAATTCAAAAGACGGCTTTGAGGGTGGAAGGTATAAGAATGTGTTCGGCACGTATTTGCACGGGTCTTTGCTTCCTAAAAATCCGCATTTTGCAGATTATTTGATTTCATTAGCTTTAGAAAGAAGATATGGCAGAAAAATCGAACTAACCCCGCTTGATGACAAGATTGAAACAGAAACTCATTTGTCATTGGTTGGGAAAGCGTATTAAATTATTCATACAAAATGGAGTTTTGTAATCGGCAACTATGTTCAAAAAATTAAAACAATAAATGTTTATGCGTTTTGTTGTACTGTTGCAGGTTCAGGTTTTTGAACTTCTTCTTTTTTTGAATTTTTATCAAGACCAATTGCTGTCATAATAGGGTGAACGATTTTTGTTGCAGCTAACGGTGCAATAACAGCAAGTCCAAGAACAGAACCGATTAAGTTGCTTGTTTGGAAGACTCCGTGTGCTAAATGTTCACTTTCTGTGGTGATATCGCTTCGTTTAAATGTATCACCGGTTTTTGATTTTTTTATAAAACTATCGAATTTAGCAACCTTTTCCGCTTCATCTTTTATTTTATGAAATCTTTCAAATTTGCTTGGTGAAAATGCTTTAAATACAGCCTCATCAGGGTAAAGTTTTTTTGCCAGTGCAAAACCGCCTTTTTGAAATACTAATGTGATTAGTGTCATATAGATGCCTAAGCATGCTAACTGGTATAAAAATTCTTTTGTTGATGAGAATTTTTTTGTATGTGCATCAATTTTGTTATCCAGCAATATAAATCCCGGACGACCTACAGCGTTTAACCCTGTTTTAATTGCCATTTGGGTTGCGGTGTTTTGTGTTGCTTCATAGAAAGAAGGATTTGAAACTATATTTTGAATTCCGTTTATCATACTAACCTACCTTCATTCCTGAATTTGTATAAGCTGCCATGTTAACTGTTTTCCTAAAGTTTGCTACATTTCCTGTGCTTGGTATTTGAGCATTTAAAGGTTTTTGTATGTCAGACTTAGACACTATATCTAAACTTTTATTGTTATTATCTTTTTTGTTAAATAATTTTTTAGTAAATGGAGTAACAACTAAAGAGCAGAGACTTGGAATAACTAAAACTGCTGCGGTCCAAACTCCGACAAGTTCAATGTTGTGTGTAGCTTTTGCCAGTTTTACAGAATCTTGGCAGAAAGTTTTTGCTATTTTTGGTGCAAGTTTCCCGACACTTAAATATGATGCTACAGCAACGATTTCCGTTATACCTTCACGAAGTGCGGTATATTTTTTTGTTTCATTCGGAGCTTTTTTGTCCATCATCGTGAATAACGGACGGAAAAATAACTCGGCAGCAGCAACCGTAACCATTGTATGGCTAGGTTTTATCTTTTGTCCTATTGTTTTTATAATACTTGTAATCTTGTCTGCTGGCATTATTTTTATATCTCTGTAATGTGTTATTTCTCCCATTGATTATTTTAAATCAAAAGAAAAATTTTTTTGTTAAAGTATATAAAAAATTTTACAATATATTAATATTTAAAGCAGTTTTTATCGTGGTCGTCAATAACCCCAATGGCTTGGAGGTAAGAGTATATAATAACTGTTCCGACGTATTTCATACCTCTTTTTTTTAGGTCTTTAGAGATAGTGTCTGATAGAGGCGAAGAAATAATGATTTCGCCTGTGATATTTTTAATGATTTTATTGTTGGTAAATCCCCATATATAATTTGAAAAACTTCCAAACTCCCGTTGTATTTGGATAAATATTTTAGCATTGTTGATAGTTGCGTTTATTTTACCTTTACTTCTTATGATTTTTTCGTTTTGAAGAAGTTCTTCAACTTTTTGAGTAGAGTATTGAGAAACTTTTTTAACATCAAAATTATCAAAAGCGAGTCTGAAAGCTTCACGCTTTTTTAATACGGTTATCCAAGAAAGTCCCGCCTGAAAGGATTCCAAAATTAACAGTTCAAAAAGTTCTTTGTCGTCGTATTTTGGAACGCCCCATTCTTCGTCATGGTATTTTACGTATATTTCAGACTTTTCGTCTACCCAAAAACATCTTTTCATAGTTTTTATTTTAACATGAATATAAATGTATTAACGGACTTCAATATTTCGGATTTCTATTGTATAATCTTGACAGAGGATAAATTTATAGGGGTAAATATGAGAACAAAAAAAATATCGTTGTTTATAATGATTATGGTACTTGGAGCATCAGCAATATCTGTGGATAGTGTATTCGCCGGAGAAATTGCCAGAGAAGGAGTTAAAATCCAAACTCCTAACCCTGTACCTTATGATACTGAAAAACAGGAGCTGGATATAAGAGCGAATAGAGAAACTTTGGCTAAGGCTAAATATGCTATGGAGAATAAAGATTATCAATCTGCTGTTGTGTATTTGTCAGGTTATATCTCAGAAAAACCAAAACGTTATGAAGTATATAAAATGCGTGGGGAATGTTTTTATGCGTTAAGACAGTATAGTTTGGCGGAAAAAGATTTCCAGACTGCGGTGAAATTAAAAACTGATGATGATAAATTTGTAACAGGAACAAAAGTTTTTGGAGCAATGGTTTTGGGTGCAGATAAACAAGATCAGTATCAAAATCCTGAATTAGGTAATTTATATGCTGAATTGATGTATGCACAAAAGGCTCAAAATAAACCTGAGTACGAAACTTCTTACCAAAGTGCCGTACAGTATAATTCACATATTTATCTTCCTCAGCCCTTAAAAAAAGATATTTCAAAAATTAATTGTCCTCAAAAATATGGTAAAAAACTTAATGCACAAGGAATTGATAGTTTTATATATGGAGCTATTGATGATATTTCAAATAAGAATTTTCATGAAGCAATGTATAAAATTCAGCGAGTTACTTCTGAGTTCCCAAGATATTATTTAGGACACTATTTAACAGGTGTTATATCAGTAGGATTAGAGCAAGATCAGGAGGCAATTTCATCTTTTGAAACCTCGTTAAAATATAATCCGTATGATTTTGAATCTTTGGCAAGTTTGGGACAAATATATTATAACGAGGCAGAAAAAACTTTCTCTGCTGATAGTTCCAAAAAATCAATTGATTATTTTACAAAAGCGTTAAAATATAACAAAAATTGTCATATGTATTTATATTATATTGGTTTGAATCATTTGTTGACCGGAGATTTGACTCAGGCAATCTCAAATTTTGATATGGCAATTCAAACTAACCCAAATGATTATAACAGTATTTATTACAAGTCCATAGCTCAATATTTGAATGGAGATTATAGTGGAACAATTGCAGGTGCTGAAAAATTATTGTACAGGCATGTTTCAAATTATAATTCGGTATTATATTTAAAAGCTCTTGCCGAGTATAAAACAGGTGATAATCAAACGGCTTTATCTGATATTGAGAAAATCCAACAGAGTGTGAATGATATTTACAATTCTGATATTAAAAAACTTTCAGATAAAGAAAAGAAGCTTGAAAGTTATATTTTCTATTTGAAATCGAAAATTGATAATTCTGCTAATTCGTCTGATTTGAAAAAAGCTCTTGAAAATCCGATTATTGCAGAGTTATCTAACTATAAACAATCTCAAGTTGCGGATGCAAATTTTGTTGTAACTTCAGATGATTTTGAAAAACAGTATGATTATATTCGCACAACATTTAGCGATTTGGGGTTATCGTTTACTTATTTAAATCCAAATTATAAAGTTTCAACAAGTGCAACAGGAAGTAGTATGAAAATTTCTCCAAAAACTGTTGAAAATGAAGAAATTAAAGGGTTTGATGTTGTTGTGAAACCTGCTGAAAAGTCAGATAATGAAATTAATTTAACTGAAAAATCCTCAGAAGAGATGCTAGCTCAAGATACTATAGCAAAAGAACTTGCTCAAAAGCATGTCTCTGTTAAATCAGATGATGATGTTACTGAGTTGACCAAATCTACAAATCCTATGGATACACTGGTTAACGATAACCAGACATCTATTGCTAAAATTTTGGCTTCAAATTCTTTGCCAAAGACAAATCAAGAGGAGTCGATTTATGATAATTCTATTTCCGGAATGCCTGTAAAAGAGGTTTATAATACTCTTGATACTCCAGAAATGGTAGAACCTAAGAATAAAATAGCAGTTGTTGAAACAACTAAGGATATCGAAATTATCACGGAAGATAAAACTTTAGATTCTCCTGTAGAAAAAGTGATTGAAGATGTTGACTCAAGTGATGGGTATAGAATTGTTGCACCTGTTCAAAAACCTGCAGAACAATTTACAATAAGTTATCAAAATGTTGAACCTAAAGTTGAAGAAATTGTATCTGAACCTAAAGAAAATAATATTTCAGATGAAGTTAAAATCATAACGGATGATACGCAAAAATCTGATGATTTGCCTAAATCTATTGTGAAATCTGAATATTTATCTAAAGATTTACTTTTAAATAATGAATCAAATACGTCGACTGTATCGATAGTTGAAGATACGGATAATGAGCCTAAAGTGGTAGAAAAATTTGCGAATGTTGATTTAGATAAGTATGAAATTAAAAAAACTGCTCCGGAGATTAAGGATACGGATGAAATTATAGTATATGAACCAAATAATAATTTAATAAATAAAGCCCAAGCTGATTTTAAAAATGATATTTCAGCTGTTACAAGTAGAAATTCTTTGAAAAGCACATATTCATATACTGAAATTCAAAAAGATTCTGCTTCTATCATAGTTAAGGATGAGGTTAAATCACCAACCGCAAATGTGATTATTCCGACTCCGGTAGCAAATCCTACGTTAGAAGAACCAAAATCGGTACAAATCCCTGATGAGTTTGTTGTAACTTCTAAAATTTTAGATAAGGATGCTGCGGTAGAAGATTCTGTTAAAACGGAAGAAACTAATGAAGCTGTTAAAAATATATTAAAAGTTATAGATGTTGAACCTCAGGTCGAGGAAACAATAGTTACAGCTCCGGATACAGAAATCGTTTTGGATACAGATTCCCCTATTGTAAACGATACTAAAAAGGTGAAAAATAAAAAACTTAAAAAGTCTAAAAAAACTGTAGCTGTAAACACTGTTGATGATGATTTAAAACCTGCAATAACAGTTATAGAGGATGAAAAGCCGATTAAAAAAGCTAAAAAAGAAAAGATTAAACCGTTAAAAACCGAGAATGATACAGAACTTACAAAGGAATCTTCAGAAAGAATTGTCCAAAAACTTTTAAATGAAGATTCTGAAAAGAAAGTTTCTAAAAAGCATATTAAAAAGCAAGAGTTGTTAAACGATGAACAAAAAGCAGATAAGAAATCTTTCTTTGATATTTTTAAAAAGAGTGAAAATACAAAAACGTCGCAGGATGTAGCTTCTGTTAATTCGGATGTAGAAACTATTGTTGCCGAGCCAGAAAAAGAAAACTTATTTAAACGTATGTTTAATAAAATACGTAAAACTTCAACAAAAAAGGAAGTTTCGGAAGTTACTGAAGTTTTAGAACAATCTGAGGTTACCGTGGTTGAAATACTCGAAGAAAATCCTGTTAAAAAAATAAAAAAAGAAAAAGTCAAAAAGGAAAAAGTCAAAAATTCCGATGAGGAAAAATCTTTGATAGATGTGTTATTAGAGTCAAAAACAGATAAACTTTTAAAAGATGCAGGTATTACAGATGAAGAATCTGTTGTTCCATCTCATACAGAGAAAAAAGTTATAAAAAGTATATCCAGATAGTTTTCTGAACAGTAAATATAAAAAAGGGGGGATTGTACATTGTTTAACGTATAAATCCCTTTTTTTATTGACATAAAAATATGTATAAATTATCATTATTATAGGATATTTTGACTATAAGACTTTGGAGATGAGTATGAAAATAAAAATGACAAGAAAACAAATTGCAATTGCTGTTTTGTTGATAATTATTGTGCCTATAATTTGGAATAAAATATCAGGTGCTGTAGGTGGTTATATGATGATGCAGGCAATGAAAATGCCTAAAGAAGTTGTTATTGATAATCCGCAAATTGAAGAAATATTTATTTCTGCGGAATCTACCGGCAGAGTTGAAGCAAAATATTCTGTTGATGTTATTGCAAGGGTTTCAGGTTGGCTTTTGAAAAAGTATTTTAATGAAGGTGATTTTGTTCATAAAGGTCAACTTTTATTCCAAATTGATCCAAAAGAGTTTCAGATAGAAGTTAATAATTCCAAGGCTGCAGTTAGTCAATACAGTGCTTTATTAAAGAATGCTCAGCAGGAATTGGATAGAGCAAATGCTCTTATTAAGGAAGATTTGATAAGTCATTCGGATGTGGATTCAAGTTTGGCGGCTCGTAATTCTAATAAAGCTTTGTTAGATGCAGCAAAACAAAAATATGAATTAGCTCTTGTTAATTTAGGCTATACATCTATAAAATCCCCGATTGACGGTCGTATCGGTAAAATTAAAATTACTGAAGGTAACTATGTAAATGCAACATCTGGTCCTTTGGTTAATATTTCCAGTACTGATCCTGTTTATGTTTCTTTCAGCTTAAGAAGCAGTGATTTTGTGAAGCTTCTCAAGGCAAGTGATAAATTTAATGGCGTGGAAGTGAAAATTCAATCCGATAACGGTAAGGTATATCCTTATGTTGGTAAAATTGACTTTGTAGATAATCAAATTGACCAAAATTCAGGTTCTATTCCAATGAGAGCAACTTTTGAAAATCCAAACGGATGGTTAGTTCCGGGAGATTATATGAAAGTAAGTTTAATTGCGCCTCAAAAAACTTCGTTTATGACTGTTCCTCAGTCTTGTACAAAGGGTGATGCCATGAGTGGATATTATGTGTGGACTGTTAAAGATAACAAAGCAATAAGAAAAGATATTAAAGTTGCCGATACTATTGATAATAATTGGATAGTTACAGAGGGCTTAGATTTAAAGGATTCAATTGTTGTTGCCGGAATTCAAAGTATTAATCAAGATGGTCAGGCTCTAAAAATATTGAGCAACGAAGAATATATGAAAAAACAAAAAGCAGGTAAAAAATAATGAAAAAGATTTTCGATAAGGATAAGTTATTTTTCTTCATACAGAAACCCAGATTTGCTCTTGTAATATCTATTTGTATAGTTATTGTAGGGTTGATTTCATATCTAGGATTAAAGCAGGAAAGTTATCCTGATGTTACACCTCCGCAAATTCAGGTTAGTGCATCTTATTTGGGTGCATCGGCAGAAGTTATTGAATCATCAGTAGCAACGGTTTTAGAAAATAAGTTAAACGGTGTCGAAAATCTTACATATATGACCTCAACTTCTTATGATGGAAGTTATACGTTAACGATGTATTTTAAGGTTGGTTCAGACAAGAATATAAACCTTATGAATGTTAATAACAGAATTCAGCAAGTTCAATCAAAATTGCCGGAAGATGTTCAAAGAACAGGTGTTACAGCAATAAGCCGAACCGGTGGTGCAGGTGCAATGTTATTGTCTTTGTATCCAGAATCCGGAGATTGGTCGAGATTAGATTTGTCTAACTATGCATCTATATATATTAAAGATGAGCTTAAACGTATAGATGGTGTTGCTGATGTTGATGTATATGGTGCTGGGGATTATTCTATGAGAATTTGGCTTGATCCTCAGAAAATGGCTGGGTTAAATATTTCCTCATCTGATATTAGATCAGCAATTATTTCTCAAAATACTCAGGTAACGGCAGGCGCATTGGGTGCATTGCCGACAGAAGATGAGACAGCACTTCAATTAACATTGAAAACAAAAGGCCGTTTGGATGATGTTAAAGAATTTGAAAATATTATATTACGTTCAAATATGGACGGGTCAAATGTAAAAATTAAAGATATCGGCAGAGTTGAATTAGGTGCAGAATCTTATTCAAGACTGGGTTTAATTAATGGTAAACCAGCAACGGTTATCGCAGTTTCTCAATTGCCGGATGCTAATATTCTTAACTTGTCAAAAGCTGTTCATGCCAAGGTTGACGAACTTAATGCAAGAATGACCAACGGCATAAAAATTATTACTATTAAAGATGATGCCGAGTATATTAGTGAATCAATGAAAGAAGTTGAATTTACGATTTTATTAACAGGTATAATTGTAGTTCTGATTATTTTCTTATTCTTAGGGGACGGGATGGCAACATTAGTTCCTTGTGCAACAATTCCTGTATCATTAATAGGTACTTTTGCGGCTCTGAAAGCTCTTGGTATGTCGATTAACCTATTATCACTGTTTGCGTTGGTACTTGCTGTCGGGGTTGTCGTTGATGATGCGATTGTTGTTATTGAAAATGTAAAACGCCATATGGAGGAAGGTAAATCTGCAATTATTGCTACTCAATTAACTATGGAAGAAGTTGGAGCTTCTCTAGTTGCGATGGCTATGGTGTTGATGGCGGTATTTGTACCAATTATATTTATGGGTGGTATGACAGGGGTTATGTATAAACAGTTCGCTGTTTGTATTGCTGTGTCTATTGCGATATCCGCAATTTGTGCACTTTCGCTTTCTCCTGCTATGTGTTCGCATTTCTTAGGCAGGAATATCGTTCAGAAACCGGAAGATATTAACCATCCGATATTCAATAGATTTAAACATATTTGGCAAAGGATGAATAAAAGAACCGCAAAAATTGTTGAAAATTTTAATGAAGGTTTTAGCAAACTTGAAGATTTTTATATGGAGTTTGTTCAAAAGTTTGTATATAATAAAAAACTTGTGATTATAACATATTTTATAATTGTTGCATTAACATTAGGTTCTTTTAAAATTATTCCAACAGGTTTTATTCCGGATGAGGATCAAGGTGTTTTGATTTCAAGTATCACACTTCCTGACGGTGCATCATTAACAAGAACTCAAGAAGTAGCAACAAATTATGTAGATCAGGTAAGAAATTTGGATGGTGTTGATGAAACGAAATTAACTGTTTTTGGTGGTAATGGTGCAACAAATTCAGCTTTTGCTATTATCTTACTTGATGATTATGCAGATCGTCGTGTCGGACCTGTAGAATGGGTAATAAGAAAATTCCAAGGCAAACCGACTGATTTACGCCACGCTGCAATTTTATCAAGGGTAAGACAAATTGCCGGCAATGTAAAAGAAGCTTCGATTATTGTATTTTCACCACCGGCAATTAATGGTATGAGTATGTTAGGTGGCTTTGAATTTCAAATGTTATCGCAAGGCGATTATACTTCACAGCAAATGGAGTCTTGGGCTCAGAAACTTATTGCTGCAGCAAATCAAGACCCGAATTTGTCCAATGTAACAACAACATTCCAAGCGAATGTTCCGCAATATATTTTAGACATAGATTATGAAAAAGCTTTAGCTCAAAATGTAGATTTACAAGAGTTGTATTCAACGTTATCTTCAATGCTTGGTACATACTATGTAAACGATTTTAATAAATACGGACGTGTATTTAAGGTTCAAATACAGGCGGAAAGCCGTTATAGAGATAAAGCTACAGACTTAGAAGGTATTTATGTAAAAAATAGAAATGGTGTTCAAGTCCCTGTATTATCAATTGTAACTTTGCGACAAACTGTTGGTACTGCCTCTATTACACGATATAATCAATATGAATCTGTACAAATTAACGGACAACAAGCTTCAGGAAAAAGTTCAGGAGATGCGATGAGAGCGATGGAAGATGTTGCAAGAAAAACATTGCCATCGGATATGACTTTTGACTGGTCAGGTACTTCTGCTCAAGAAAGAGAGGCTTCCGGTCAAACCGTGATGATAGTATTCTTTGCTCTTATCTTTGTTTATCTGTTCTTGGTTGCGCTTTATGAAAGTTATACAATCCCTGTTGCTGTACTTTTGATTTCCCCAATTGCAGCATTAGGTGCATTGATATTCCAAATGATGATTAACCAATCTTTTGATATTTATTCTCAAGTAGGTATGATTACATTGATAGGTCTTGCCGCAAAACAATCTATTTTGATTGTAGAATTTGCGAAAGAAGAACACGAAAAACATGGATTATCGGTTAAAGAAGCTGCAGTAAAAGCCGCAAAATTGAGATTTAGAGCAATTATGATGACAGAATTAGCTTTTATTATTGGTGTATTGCCGATGATATTTGCATCAGGTGCAGGTGCAAACTCAAGAATTTCTGTCGGCTCTACCGTATTTGGTGGTATGGTTGCTGCATGTACCCTGGGTGCAGTATTAACTCCTGCATTTTATGTTCTTGTTCAGGAATTTGTTGACAAATTCCCAAAAAGAGAAATTACTGAAAAAGATTTGGAGATTTAAGAATTATGAAAAAGGTTTTAAATTTAATAATAGCCGCATCAATATTATCACTATCAGGAAACTGTGTATTTGCTAAAAAAGTTTCAAAAAATCCTGACAGAACATTACTTGCCGCTAAAAAAGAAAAAGAAATTCAAATAATTCAACCTGAAAAAGAAGTTAAAGTTAACCAAAAAAGAGAAATAAAAAAACTAAAGTCTAATGCAAAAACTAAAGCGAATTCTTCAAAAGAGGCTGAGGGAATGTATGAGACCAAATTCCCGACAATCAATAGTCAAATTTCTTATGCAGATATGAATGGTGAAGTTACGTTGTCTGATTGTATAAAACTTGCGCTTACTCATCATCCTGCGATTATGTCAGCGATAAGCAATGCCGAAATATATAAAACTCGTGTCGGACAAGCTTGGGCTAATTATTTCCCTACATTATCAGCCGGAGTAAGTTATTCCAGAAATGATATGTTTATGACCATGGGCAGTAATTTCGCACGTATGATGGTTCAGAAATATAATATGTATTATATTCCAAACATCTCGGCAAATATGCTGTTATTTGATTTTGGGAAAACTAAATCTATTGCCGATTCTGCAAAAAGAACTTATGAATCTTCAAGATATGATGCTGAAACAAGTATTGAAAATGTTATATATAATGTTAAAGTTACCTATTATAATTTGATATTTGCTAAAATTCAAAAATCAGTTTATGAAGAAACTGTTCAGGATTATGAACTTCAGTTGAAACAAGCAAGAGCATATTTTGATATTGGTAAAAAGGCTAAAATCGATGTAACATATGCAGAGTATAATTTAGGTAAGGCTAAGTTAAATCTTATCAAAGCAAAGAATACTCTGGAACTTGCTGCTGTGGAACTTGCAAATGCTGTAGGAATTCCTGAAATGGCAGATGTAGTATTAAAAGACGGTTTAAATACAAAAGAATATGATGTGAATTTTGCAGATTTGCTTCAAACTGCGGAGGAATCAAGACCATCTTTATTAGCTGCGAAAAAGCGTATGGATGCTGCAGAACTTAATGTAAGGAGTGCAAAACGTTCTTATACTCCTGATATTGGTGCATTTGGCTCTTATCAATATGGCGGTAGAGAAATAAATTCTGATTACGGGTATCAGTTTGGGTTGCAATTGCAGTATTCTAATTTGAATATGATGTTAGTAAAAAAACAAATTGATGAAGCTACTGCAACTTATAAAAAGTATGTAGCAGATTATGAACAAGAACGCCAAAATGTATACTTGGATGTTAAAAGTGCATACATTAATTTGATGAATTCACATGATAGTATTGCTGTTTCTAAGTTAGCGCTTCAACAAGCAAAAGAACAACAATATCAGGCATTTCGCAGGTATCAAGTCGGATTGGGTGATGCAATAGAATTTAAAGATTCTGAAAATACATACTTGAATGCACAACTTGATTACTACTCAACAATATTACAGTATAATATCAATGCTGCCGAACTTGAGCGTGTGATAGGTGCACCTATTAAAGAGTCTGATAGAGAATTATAATAAAAGTTAATCAAATTTCATGATTTGAACTTTCCAATGCTTTGAAAGTTCATCGTAGATTTCGTTTATTTTATCAATAACTTCGATTAATATTATTCCATAATTTAAACATTTGTATTCTCCCATATCATGCAGTCCGATACGGGTTTTAATCATACAGCCATAGTGTGTTAGAATATTTTGAAATTTGAGGGCTTCTTCTACTCTATTATCCAGTTGTATTCCGATTATTGCTTTCATCTTGTCCTCCCGATAATAAATATTATTGATTTCAAAAAAAAATAATACCCACATTCAGGTATTATTCTTTTAATATATTCTTTTCTTTATAAAAATTATTCAATATCAAGACTGTCTGATATATCTTGAAGTTCTTTTTTTCTAAGGTTATGCATTACAGCATCAACTAACAACTCATAAGATTTCATACTTTCAATATTAGGAAATTCTTCTTTAAGCTGTTTTCTTACCATTGCTTCCAGTTCAAAACCTTCAGCAATACTGTTTAAATTATCAACACCACTAATAGTTTCTAAGTATTCTGTAGTGCTTTTATCCAACGCATTTTTTTGTGAATATGAAAGCCAACGTAACTTTGGGCTTACTGTATCTTTTAATTTTTTAACAATTTTCAAGTTTCTAATTCTGTTAAACATTTTCTCCACCTCGATAAACTAATCTTCTTTGATTATATTTTAAAGTATGCTCAAAAAATTAATTGACTTTTTTACAATCAAATGTTACAAAAATTAACATTTTTCTAAACTTTACTGAAATCAGCTATATAAGCATATTTATTTTTCAGTATGGTCAGTAATGAAATTCTGTTTTGCTTAACATTTTCATCTTTGTCCATTACAAGAACATCTTCAAAGAATTTTGAAACAGTCGGATTAAGTTTTTCCAATGCTTCCAAATACAAATTATAGTCAGATGTTTCAGGTACAGTTAGAATTTCTTCGTACAATTTCTTTTCAATATCTTCTTTAAAATAGTTTTCATTAACTGCTTTATCTGATGTTTCTTTAAGAATTCTGGTTACTCTGTTTGCATTTTCGACAAGTGCAGGAGAATTTAAGTTTTGAATTAACTCTACTCTTTTTACGTAATCAGCGATATCAGATAGCGGATTACGGGCAGAGCATGCTTCAAGTGAAGTTTTACTGTATTTATCAGATAGTAATATTATCATTCTTTGAACAAAGAATTCATTGATTTCATCAGCACAATCTCTTTTTACAGGAAGTAGTTCAAGAGCTTGTTTGATGTATTTATCAATATCTATTTTTAAATTAGCATCAAGGATTGTTCTGATAACCCCCAAAGCTGCACGGCGTACGCCTAACGGGTCTGATGAACCTGTTGGTTTTTTCCCTGCTGCAAATACTGCACAAACTGTGTCAATTTTATCGGCAATTCCGACAATTTGTCCCTCAATGCCTTTTGCAGTTTCAGATTCGGCATTTAGTGGGAAGTAGTGTTCTTTTATACCTTTAACAACTTCATCTTTTTCACCTGAAACTCTTGCGTAATCTGCGCCAATAAATCCTTGAAGTTCAGTGAATTCAAATACAAGGTTTGTTGTTAAATCTGCTTTTGATAATAGTGCGGTTCTTTCAACGCTATCGGTTGTAATATTCAAATCTTTGGCAATTTCTTTTGACAATTGAATTAAGCGTTGAGTTTTATCAAACATTGTTCCCATTTGTTTTTGGAATGTTACCCCTTTAAGATTTTCTACATAATCAACAAGAGGTTTTTTTGTATCTTCATTAAAGAAAAATACGGCATCATCAAGTCTTGCTTTAATAACTCGAACATTTCCGGCTTTTATGTTGTCAAAATCCGTACCTATATAGTTTGTCATTGTAATAAATTTATTGATTAGCTTTCCTTCTTTGTACAATGCAAAATATCTTTGGTGAACAGCCATAACCGTTACTGTTACTTCTTCAGGAATATCAAGATATCTTGGGTCAAATTCACAAACCGCAGCAACTGGGTATTCTGTGATAAAAGTTACTTCTTCAAGTAAATCATCTGTGTAATAAGGTTCAGCACCTAATTTTGCTGCTGCTTCTTTAGCTTTTTCTACAATAATTTGTTTTCTTTCATTTTGGTCAACGATGACACAAGCGTTTCTCATTGATTCAATGTAATCTCTTGGATTATCAATCAGGACTTGTTGTTGTGCAAATCGGTGTCCTCTTGAGTATTTTGAAGATTCTTTATCTATTATTTTTATTTTAACTTCTTCGTTGTCTAATATTGAAACAATCCATTTAATAGGGCGGGAGAATTTTTCATCATTATAACCCCATCTCATAAAGTGTGCACCCTGAAGTTTCATAAATACATCTGGTACATTCTCTTGAAGTAATTCTGTAATATTTTTGCCTTTTACAATAATTTTTGCGTGTACATAATTATCTTCGATGTATAAATCTTCTTTTGTAAGATTATTTTTTCTGGCAAAACCTTCACCTGCTTTTGTCAGATTTCCATTATCATCAAAGGCAACAGTTTTAATCGGACCTTTAACAATTTTTTCTTCATCTGCGGTTTTATTATCCAAACCGTCAATTATAACAGCAAGTCTTCTTGGTGTTGCATATGTTTTTATATCTGTATATTTGATTTTATTATCTTTTAAAAAGTTTGTAAATCCGCTTTGCAATTGTTCAATAGCCTGCGGGATAAATTTATATGGCAGTTCTTCTGTTCCAACTTCTAACAAATAAATACTCATTTTTATTCTCCTATAACTATTAAAATTATAGTAAAAGCATACTCCTATGTAAACACCTTTTAAATTTGTTCTGAATTAGGAAATTTTATTTTGCTGTAAACACCCAAGAACCTTTGTTATTTGTCGAAGTTATTACTTTTTTTGCAGGCTGTCTGTTTGGGGTGTAGGCTTGTCTTTGGTTTCCTTTTTGCAAAAAAACAGGAATCTCTTTTTTTTTTGATTATCTTTTGCTATATATACCTTGGATGGTTTTGCATCGTTAAAAGCTCCTGCCATAAGGGTTGTTGTGTAAACAGGAGTTGTATGAGCATAATCAAATAAAATTATGCCATTTGCATTCATTTTTCTTGTTTGGTAAATTTGTCTTACCAAATCTTCAGATGCTCCGCCCATAAATGTTACAAAAAGTCCAGCGTATAGTTCAGTTTCAGGAGCTTTGATTTTCATTACATCGTTCATCATAGAGACTAACATTGATGAATCGTATGTTAAAAATAGAGGTGTAAACCCGTCAATATAGCCATTTTTGGACCAAGTTCTCCAATCTTGTTGCTTTGTTGCAAGAGCTGATGCAATATCCGGAAATATTACGGTACTCAGGTAAATGTGGTCTTTTTTACATAGCTGACTCACTTTTTGTACAAAGTTTGTTATGTTATCTCTACGGAACTGATTCCAGTCATACCATTGAACATCTGCTGTTGTTAAATCAATTGGGTCAACTCCGTATTTTTCTTTGAATTCATTTCTTGCATATTGGGTGTATCCCCATGCATTTTGCTCATTTTTGCTGGTAACGTTCGGGTATCTTATATAATCAAGATTTATACCGTCAGGTTTGTATTCGGTAATTATCTCAGAAAGCAGTTCAAGCAAAAATTCTTGCACTTCTGGGTTTGCAGGATCTATAAAATATCCGTTATGTTCGGATATTGATTTTGTAGCTGTAGGCAAATCAGCATATTTTTTTGTTTTGTTGCCCCAATCAGGTCTTACGGAAAGTATACTTGACGGATTATAGCTAGGGGGTTGGTTACCTACGTAAAACGACTGAAACCATATGTGAACTTGAATATCTCTTTTGTGTGCTTCTTTTATCCAAACTTCAAGAGGGTCAAATTCGTTAAAAGTTTCATTTTGGACTGTAAATCCGTATTTATTCATTGTTTGGCTCGGAAAAATAGTTTTTCCGTGATAGTATGTTTCTAAGAAAATACTGTTAAATCCGTTTGATTTAATTTTATCAAGAGTTGTTATAATTTGTTCTTTGGATGTTTCTGTAGGTCTAATCCATGTGCCTTTAAGTTCGTTTTTAATATATGGCAGGGATGTTTTTATTGCCATATTTGCCGAATCTATTGCTTCTTGGGAGTAGTGTTTCAATACGGAAATATTTTGTTGAGTTCCGTTTTCTGCAATATTTAGATAATTTTGTGCATTTTGAATGTGGCTTTGGGGTAGTTGGTAATTATAATTTTGGATTGAATTTTTGTAATATTCAACCATTGATGAGGCTTCGGCTATTTTTGCTTTTGCTTCATAAGTAAAGCTTTCTGATGTTGTGTAGACTGTTAAAATATTATTTAATTTATCTACGTATACTTTTGACCCGACAGTGATATTTTGGGTAATCCAATTTTTAGCAATTCCATGACCACTGATTACCAGACCGTCTTTCGGTATTGTTGAATCTGCTCCACTTAAAGCTGTAACTGTTGAATTTTCAACTATAGCTTCTGTTCCAAATTCATTTGTTCCTGTATGTAGTCCAAATTTAGGAGTGTAGATTATAAGCTTGTTTGCACCTCGACCTCCAGGGTATATACTTGCGCTAAAACTTGGGTCGATGGAATCAATTCTTACACTGTTTTGTCTGAATATTACTTCGTTAGGTTTTAGTGCAATTGGAGAAAATGCTTGAATTTGAGTTTCTGGACTTTCCGGAAAAAACTGTATGTCTTCAATTTCATCCGCATTTGCAGCACAAAAAACTGACATTAACGCAATTGTTAAAATTATAGTCAGTTTTTGTAGTTTCATTTTTGCTTATTTCCTTTTTTGTTTGTCGTAATAACCTGTGCTTCTATAATTTAGACTTTCTAATTCTCTTATTATATCAGGTATTTCTTCGTTGTTTGGTTTTATTAAAAAGGCCTTTTTGTAATATTGATTTGCTCTTAATAAATCCCCAAGCTTTTCGTACATTGTAGCCATTTTTAACAGTACATCATAATTCTCTTTATAACCGTTTTCAAATGCTGTATTATAATACAGTAGAGCTTTGTGGTATTCTTCCCTTTTGTAGTAATAATCTCCAAAGAAGTAATTTGTAGCAGGATTTAGCTTGTCAATCCTTAGTGCTTGATAAAAATACGCTTTAGAATAACGATTTTTACCTGAATAATCATAAATTCTTGCAAGTTGCACAATTGGATATAACGATTTTTTATTAACTTGACTTAATAAAAAATATTCACCGGCAGCTTGTTGCAGGAAAAGTTTTCTTTCCGCTTCGTCTGATGTTTGCTGAGCTCTTTGAAAGTAAAAGTCAGCTTTTTGTAATGTAGAACTTTTATCAATTTTTGAATAATCAATATAAGTATCATTATGATGAATTTCACCAAACTCAATTGCATTAGCGTTTGGTGATAAAACTCCAACTGACATTACTGTTATTAATATCAGGCTGTAATACCTGATAATTTTATTATAAATCAGAGTAGTGTGGAGTTGTTTTAATATCATGATGATAGAATGAATAATCTTCTGCAGCCGGATCAGCATATACATATAATTTTCTCCAAAACTTTGTGAATTTATTCATGTTTCTATAGTCAATTTCATCTTGAGTATAGTACTCTTGACCTTTTGCTCTGGATTTTGAGATATTAACAGTGTTTGCAAAATCTGTTGAGTATCCGTTATTATGTAATACTGCCGGAGAAGTTGATTCGTCAACTGATATGGACGCAAATCCTTGAGATTGGATTGCTGTCATCATTATCATTAGTAATAATATTTTTTTCATAGCCACCTCTTTTTATTTGATTATAGCTTTTTTTTTCTACTATATCAATATTATTATAATTTGTTTACATTAATATGTCATATATTAAATGTAGGATTTTTTAATTACTTCTTCCAATTTGTCCAATAATTGATTTTCCGGAACTCTGGCAATAATCTCGCCTTTCTTAAATACGTAGCCTTCGTTAATACCTCCGGCAATACCAAAATCTGCGTGTCGAGCTTCTCCCGGACCGTTAACTGCACAGCCCATTGTTGCGATTGTTATATTTTTATCCAAGTTTTTAAATCGTTCTTCTACGCTTTTTGCAAGATTTATTAAATCAATTTGAGTTCTTCCGCAGGTTGGGCATGAGACGAAATTAACACCTTTCTGTCTTAAATTTAGGCTTTTTAAAATTTCAAAACCGGCATAAACTTCTTCTATCGGAGCTTCGGTTAAAGACACTCGGATTGTATCCCCTATGCCTTCCGAAAGTAACGTTCCCAAGCCTACCGAAGACTTAATTAGTCCGTTTTTTAAAGTCCCTGCTTCTGTAACACCAAGATGGAGCGGGTAGTCAACTTTTTGAGCCATAAGTCTGTACGCATCTATTGTGGTAAGAACATCGGAAGATTTTAAAGAAATTTTGATTAAATCAAAATCTAAATCTTCTAAAATTTTAATATGACCCAATGCGCTTTCTACCATTTTCTCAGCCAAAGGAATGTCTTTTTCTATTAAACCTTTCTCTAAAGACCCTGCGTTAACTCCGATTCTTATAGGAATTTGTTGCTGTTTTGCAAGTTTTACAACTTTTTGTACATTTTCGGATTTTCCGATATTTCCCGGGTTTAATCTTAATGCAGAAATTCCGTTATTTATACATTGTATTGCTAATCTGTAATCAAAATGGATATCTGCAATTAGGGGAACGGGTGAAACTTTAACTAATTCTTTTATAGCTTCTGCAGCATCTTTATTTAACACAGCAAGTCTTACAAGTTCGCATCCTGCATCTGCTAATTCTTGAATTTGTTTAAGCGTTTCTTTTACGTTTCTTGTGTCTGTATTACACATAGATTGAACGCTTATCGGATTATTATTACCGATTTTTACATTTCCTATGGTAAGCTCTTTTGATTTTCGTCTTTTTATCATACAATAATTGTAGCACAATAAAAAATGAGAGGGTAAATTTATGAGAATTGCGGTATTGTCGGATTTGCATGCTAATGTACAGGCGTTAGAGGCAGTAATGAGTGATGTATTGACTCAAAATTGTGAGCATGTATTTTGTTTGGGTGATATTACATTAGCCGGTCCGCAACCTCGTGAAGTTACGGAATATGTTATGGCGCAACAAGGTACTTGGACGGTGATTCAAGGTAATACAGATAAAATGATTGCCCAATACGGTGATGATGTAAAAACATTTTTGGAAGCTCAATATCCTGTTATGGCAAATGCTATAGCAGATGATGTGCAGCAATTGGATGATGCTCACAGAGCTTTCTTGAATGATTTACCTCCAATGTTGAGTTTGGATGTTGAAGGTTGTAGCGTATTGTTAGTTCATGGATCTCCAAGAGCAAATAATGAAGATATTTTACCGGAAATGCCGTTAGAAATTGTAGAAGAAATAATTGAAGGTACTCAGGAAAAATTGATTTTATGCGGACATACGCACGTACCATGCGGTTATCAAACTAACTCCGGTCAGACTGTTGTAAATGTAGGCAGTGTTGGTAGACCGATGACGCAAGAACCAAAGGCTTGTTATGCTGTTATTGATTTTAACCAAGGTTCGTTTGAAGTTCGTCATAGATTTGTTCCGTATGATAATGTTGCTGCTGCAAATATTATGTCTAAACGTGGTTTTATTGGAGCAGACAGACTTGCTGATTTGCTATTAAACCCTGTTGAACGTCATGTTTAAGGTG
Source organism: uncultured Clostridium sp. (assembly GCA_964620875.1). Classification (GTDB taxonomy): domain Bacteria; phylum Cyanobacteriota; class Vampirovibrionia; order Gastranaerophilales; family Gastranaerophilaceae; genus Zag111. Next base: position 16,678 of record CAZUKK010000002.1, on the reverse strand, counting down.
TTTTAAATGGTGTTGGATTATAATGGAAGATTTGTCAGAAAAACTTGAAACAATGCGTAGGTCGTATAGAAAGTTTTTTCTGTCTGCTGCGACTGAAATTCAAAATAAAATAGAGCAATTGAGACCAAATGATTTTAATTCGGATATTTTAGATTGTTATTTAGAAAATTCTGAAGGGAGAAAGTGGCAGGATAGTGTTGTTAATTATTTTGAAGCAGAATTAATTCCAAATTTAAAAAAAATAATAAAAGATATAAATTTATTAAGAAATCAATATAGTTGTAAAGGTTGTGGGGTATGTTGCAGGTTGTCTTGCAGTGAATTTTCCTATGAAGAAATAAAATTTAAGGCAGAAAATGGAGACAATTATGCTAAACAATTTGTATCAACGTTTCTTCCTTATGAGGATTTAGGTGAAGTTAGGATGATTTTTCCTCAATATTTATCCCTTTTGAATGAAAATAACGAGGATAATTTTTATTTTTATCATTGTCCGAAAGTTACGGATGATAATAAATGTCCTGATTATGAAAATAGACCACAGATTTGCCGAGATTTTCCGGATAATCCTATTGCTTTTTTGCCTTTGTCTTGTGGGTATAACGGTTGGAAATCAGAAGTGGAAAATCAACTGTTAAAGGTAAATGCAATGATGACAATTGTAGAGTTCTATCTTTCTAAGATTAAAAAATAATTGAATTACCACTTTTAGCATGTGATAATTGTATTGTTATGAAAACTTTATCAGGACTTAATTTAAAAGAAATAGAAGAAATCACGGATTCGCTTGGTGCTTCGAAATTCAGAGCACGACAGGTACATAATTGGATTTATTTAAAATCTGTTAAGCAGATTGATGAAATGACTGATTTATCTGTTAAATTTAGAGATGAATTAAAGAAGATTGCAACGGTTACAGATATAAAAATTAAGGTGAAACAAGTAAGTTCTGATGGTACTATCAAGTATTTGTTAGAGTTCCCTGATGGCGAATGCGTAGAAACTGTTTTGATGAGATTTGATAATCGAGCAAATTTGACTGCTTGTGTAAGTTCTCAAGTAGGTTGTGCGGTTAACTGTTCTTTTTGTGCAACCGGAAAACGTGGATTTATAAGGAATTTAACCTATAAAGAAATTATTGAACAAGTTTTGACAATACAAAGAGATACAGGTTTAAAGGTTACCAATGTTGTGTTTATGGGACAGGGAGAACCTTTACTTAATTTGGATAATGTGTTGAAAGCTATGGAGATTTTTAATGAAAATTTCCAAATAGGTGTTCGTAGATTAACTGTTTCAACATCAGGAATTATACCCGGCATAAGAAGGCTTGCTGACCTTGATATGCAATCAACTCTTGCGTTATCTTTGCATGCATCTAATCATGCTACACGATCTAAACTTATGATGATTGAAAATAAGTATCCGATGGAAGAATTGCATAAAGCTTTAAAATATTATGTAGAAAAAACAGGTCGCAGAATTACTATTGAATATCTTCTTATAAAAGATTTGAACGATACTGTTGATGCTGTAAAAGAGCTTGCTGTATATTTAAAAGATATAAAATGTAATATTAATTTAATTCCATACAATCCTACAGAGAAAAATGATTATCAGCGTCCGTCGAATAATTCAATTATGCGTTTTAAATCTTTAATGGAGCATTCAGGTAAGAAAGTTACTGTCAGATTGGAACGAGGTGCAGATATTGATGCTGCTTGCGGGCAATTAAGGGGTAAAGTTAATTAATTGTTAATTATTGTAAAGTGGTCTCTATTCTGAAAATATCAGGATTTTAGCTGGTTTCTATTATTTTTATAAATAAAATTTTGGTTGTTTGTTAAATTTTCTGAAAAATATTCCGATAACTATGTAAATAAATTTATGTAAAATGTTAAGGAGTATTGAAATGGATGTATCACAAACAGGTGCAAAGAAAGTTCAACAGTTAAAACAGCAGTATGACAACAAATCAATTAAAATTGGTGATAGTAAAACCAAGATTAATATGAGTGTTTTTACTCAGGGAGATATAAAAATTACCGGTGATGTAAAAGCTTTTTTAGATAGGTTTGACCACAATAAGGATGGTAAACTTACTCAAGAGGAAGCTGTTGTTTTACAAAAAGTTCTTGTTGATTATGCAGGTTCTGATAAAAAATTATCAGAAAAAGAGTTTGCTGAACTTACCGGAACTCAAGTCGGTACTCCTGAATTTAAAAAAATGTGGGATAGTTTAAATACTATTGCAACAAGACAAACTACAGGTTCTACACAAACAACCGAAACTGGTAAAAATGGTGAAAAAATTACAAGTAACTTTAATGCCGATGGTTCAGGTACTCAGATTATTGAATCAAAAAATTCCAAAATCACCAGAACTTTTGGTAAAGGCGGAGTTTTGCTAAAAGAAGTTGCAACAGATGCCAAAGGTAATACTAGAACTACTAATAATACTTTTAATACTGAAGGTAAACCTATATCTTCTGAAGTTGTGGTTACCGATAAAAACGGAAAAACCACAGGTCAGTCAAAAACTCAATATAATTATGAAAACGGGCTTTTGACTTCTACAACAACAAAAGCTGCAGATGCAAAGAAAGGTACAACCGAAAATACTGTAACTTACGAGTATAAAGATGGTGTAAAAACATCTTCAACAGCAAATACTGTTGAGACAAATACAAAAGGTGAAAAAACAACAACAGTTCAACATAAGCAATATCAAGCAGATGGAAAAACTTTAGCACAATCTGAGAAAATAGTTACAAACCACGATGGTACAGTTACAAAAACTGATTCTCAATATAACGAGTCAGGTAAAGTTACTGAAAAGAAAATGGTTGTAACTGATGGTAAAGGCACTGTAATTAAAGATCTAACTACAGTTCATGAATACGGTACAGATGGTAAAACCCCTACGAAATCTGTAACTACAGGAACTGTCGACAGTAATGAATATAGTGAAACTATAATTTATGATAGTAAAGGTCAAAAAGTTACTGTTGATAGAAACCATTATGTACGAGGTTCTAAGTTTCAGGAACATTACGAAGGTGCAAATTTAGATAACAGATATGGACATATTCCGTCTGAAGTAATCGAATACGAAGCTGATGGTGTAACGGTTAAGCAAAAAACTATCAATAAATTTGACGCTGACGGAGTTTTGATTGGACAAGAAATTCAAGATAAAGATGGTAATGTAATATCAACTCATGATTTTTCAAAGGTTGACGGTACTTTTGATACCTCGTATCAAAAAGGACGAGGAGACTGTTACCTTTTAGCGGGTTTAAACGCTCTAAGAGCCTCAAGTGCAGGTATGGAATTGTTAAAGCAGAATATAACAATAACTCAGGATGCTCAAGGTAATAATGTTTATACAATTAATTTCCCTGGAGCAAAGGAAGCAAGACAAAAGCTGATAGAACAAGGTGTTCCTGAAGATAAAATTGATATTAAAGAATCCTATACTTTTACAGAGGCAGAATTACATGAAAAAGCAAAAGAAGCCGGTAAAAAGTATTCAGCAGGTGATAAAGACGTATTGTTATTAGAAGTTGCATATGAACAATATCGTACTGATGCAAAAAATGATATTCAGGATTTAATCGCGGTTAAACCAGATATGAAGCCGTCTCAAGCTGAAGCTATGCTTCATGCAAGAGGTGTGAATGGAGGCTTGGGTGGAGCTGATGATAATTTGAGCGGAGGTCAGGGTGCTGATGCTATATTTATGTTGACAGGTAAACCGTCTAAAGAATTACGTATCAGATCTGATGCAAAAGATGATATTGCAGTATGTCAAATTGGCGCAGATTTGAATATGACAATTGTTGGAGATTCTTCTGATTTATCTCCTGAAATGTCAGCTAATATTGACAATATGCTTAATAAAATTGAACAAGATTGCAAAGACGGTAAGCTTGATGATTTTGCAGCTTGTGCAAGTTTTAATGTTACAAATCAAACTGTCAATGGTCAAGATGTAAAAGGTGGCGGACATGCATTTAGTATTACTAAGGTTGAGGGTGATAAAGTATACCTCCAAAATCCTTGGGATCCTACAAAAGAAATTGTAATGACAAAAGACGAATTTAAACAAGCGGCAAAAGCGATGTCTCTCAATCCGTTAACCCAAAATGGTCAAAATAATGTTTCGGATATTCCTGATGTAGTTACTCCAAGTACTCCTCCTAACGGTGGTTCGGGTAATACTCCAGGGGTAGAACAGCCAACACAGCCTACAACAAACAAAACGCATACGGTAAAACGTGGAGAAAGTATGTGGAAAATTGCTAAAAATACTTTAGGCTCAAGTGCGTCAGCAACGCAAATTGCAAATTATGTTCAAAAGATGATTAAGGCTAATCCTCAAATTAAAGACCCTAATAAAATATTTGTCGGACAATCAATAAATATGCCACCGGTTAATTAAAAGTTTTGGCGGCGGTTGTTTTTACAACCGCCGCCTTTGGTTAATTATAATTCTTTATACATTTTATGCTTATAATTATCAGAGATTGGTATGATTATTTCAAATGTGGTTTGCTGTTTGTTTGATTTAACCAGTTTTATGTCTGAGTTTATGCTGTTTAAAAAGTTTTTGCATATCGAAAGTCCCAGACCGCAGCCTGTTTGTTTTGTTGTGTAGCCTTGTTTGAAAATAGTTTCTTGTTTGTCTTTAGGAATAGGTTTTCCGTTGTTTGAAATTTTTATTATTCCAAAATTGTTTTTAATTTCTGCAAGAATTTCTATTTTTCCTTTTATTTCAATGGCTTCAATTCCGTTTTTAATAATGTTTATTATGCAGGAAAGAAATTTGTTTTCATCAATTTCTATGTTTGCTGTATTTTTTATAAATATTTCGTATTCAATATTTTTTTCGGCAGTATATGCTTTTGCCATTTCAGATGCTTTTGTTACGGTTGATTTGAAATCTGTGATGTGGGGTGTTGAAATGTTTAAAGACTTTAAGTCCAGTAGGTTTGTACTAATTATTTGGATTGATTTTTGGATGCAATTAATCGCATTTTCTATAGACTCGTTTTTAATCTCGTTTTTTTCAAGATTTTTCTTTATTATTTGTGAATACATATCACAAATAGATAAGTTGTTTCTGATTTCGTGAGAGACACATCTTATTTGTGAATATAATTCTTCATTTGTTAGCTGGTTAGTAGTCATTTGTCCTCTTTAAAGTTAAAAATTAAGGGTTCTGCACAAGTTATATGCTGAACCCTTATGATATATGTGTCAGATTTTATACTGTAGTCATAGCAGAGGTTTTGCTTGTTTTAAACCCGTGGCTTAAAGCGTATAATACAGCGTTGGTTCTGTCGTTCACTTGCAATTTTTGGAAAATATTGTTTACGTGAGTTTTAACTGTAGTTTCTGATATAATTAATTTTCCTGCAATACTCTTGTAGTTAATTCCTTCGGTTAAAAGTTCCAAAACTTCATTTTCTCTCATTGTTAAACTTGTAAGTAGATTTTCGCCTTCTGATGAATTTGCTTCTTCTTTTGCTGTTGATTGGAAGTATTCAAAAAATCTTGTAGAAAGTGCTGCCGGTAAGTAGATTTTACCCATTGCAACTTCTTCAATTGCATTAATTAGTTTAACGGATGCCATAGTTTTTAAAACATAGCCTTTTGCTCCAAGTTTCATAGCTCTGTAAATTAAATCCGCATCATCATATCCGCTTAATGCAATTATTTTTGTTGATAAGTTTAATTTATTTACAGTTTGAATTGTTTGTAATCCGTCTTTTTCCGGCATATTGATATCTAATAGTACAACATCAGGATGGTATTTTTTTATAAGATTAATTCCCAGATTTGCGCTAGTTGTTGTTCCTACAACTTCATAGCTGCTTTCAAGAGTAATTAGTTCTTTGATGCCTCTTAAGTGGTTAGCGTTATCATCAATTAGTAAAACTCTTAGTTTTCTGTTAAAATCTCTCATTTTTATTTCCCCCGTAAGTTAGTTGCTCTCTACACTTTATATACTACTTCTTTTAGAGGGGTTTTAAATCCATGTACTGGTTGATAATTTGAAGATGCAAGATTGAAGGTTTAGTCTAAATCTTTAGATTTAGAAAAATTCTCAATCATGCTCTACATCATGCTTTGACCGCATGGTGTATTTTCTTTAATGTCAAATTTTTAATAATTTAATTGATGTAGTTTTTATTGATGATATTTAAGATGATTTAAAATTGTTTTATTGTGAATTTTTTATTTTAACAAAATATTGTCAATTAAACGAACACCGCCTACTTTGCAAGCAATAAAGACTCTGGTATGGTTGTTTGCTGTTTTAACTTCTTCTAAATCGTTTTCATCTAAAAATTCGAGATATTCTAAGTCGTGGTTTTCGTTTAAAAATTGGTAGGCTGTTTCTTTTAGGGCTTCAACATCAGTAATCCCTTTTTGGTAGCATAAATTTATATTATTTAAAATTTTGCTTAGTGCAAGGGCGTGGGTTTTATTTTCTTCTGTCAGATATTTATTTCTGGAACTTAAGGCTAATCCTGAATCTTCTCTAACAATTGGGCAAGGGATGATTTCAACAGGGATATTCAAGTCTTGAACCATTTTTTTTATGATAATAAGTTGTTGAGCGTCTTTTTGTCCGAAAAATGCAAAATCCGGTTGAACAATGTTAAATAATTTGTTAACGACTGTGCAAACTCCGTCAAAGTGTCCGACTCTGGATTTTCCGCATAGCTTATTAACATAGAAAAACGGTGGAATTACGTAGGTTAAAAAATCATTTGTTCGCATTTGATTTTCTCCGTACATTTCAACTGCATTTGGAGCAAAAACGATATCTACACCTGCATTTTTACACAGTTCAGTATCAGCTTCCAGAGTCCTCGGATACTTGTCCAAGTCTTCTCCTGGGCAAAATTGTATTGGATTTACAAAGACGGATACAATAGTTTTATCGCATTTTTCTACTGATTTTTTTATAAGGCTTAAGTGTCCGTCGTGTAATGCTCCCATTGTCGGAACAAGTCCAATTGTTAAACCTTCTTTTTTCCATTTCTTAATTTGTTCTCTAACTTCAGCTATTGTGTGTATTAACATTTTATATCCCTCTTTTCTTATAATGATTATAACATAAAAACGACACTGACAAATTTTTGTCAGTGCCGTTTTTATCTTTTTAGTAAACTGTTGTTACTTCAATTCCTTGTTCTTTCAGATATTTAATCATTTCGGATTGAGATTCAAGTTTTCGTATTTCAGCTTTTTGAGTCTCGGTTAAAGTTACTCCGTGTAGTCTGTTTAAAAAGTCTTCTGCCGGATTTTTCGGGTTATAATCTCTATATGGCATTCTGTCAATCCAACCTTGTTGTGCTTTAATAGGTTTTTGTTCTGGATTTTTAACTTTATCTTCAGTTGGTTTAGCTTCAATCGGTTGAGCTTGAATAAGTTCAAGTAGTTGTTTGATTATTTCAATAAGCTTTTGAGTGAGTGTTGTATATGTTAATTTTGTTGTATCCTGTGGCTTTTCAGGATTTTCCGGTTTTTGTGGTTCTGCCGGTTCTGCCGGTTTTTCAGGTTCAACTTTATCTTTTGGTTTTACCGGTTCAACATCATCAGCTTTGATTAAACCTAATAATTTTAATATTACATCTTTTAATGTATCAATAATTGTTTTGTTTTTATCCGCAGCACCGTCAGGATTTGTTGGATTTTCTCTTTCCTCAGGATTTTCAACCTCATCCGGATCTTCCACTTCGTCCGGGTTTTCAACTTCATCCGGATCTTCAACCTCGTCTGGATTTTCAACTCCGGTTACAGGTTTGCCAGTATCTCCGATAATAACAGTATTGTCATCACCAATAATTATTACAGTAGTTCCGTTTCCGTTACCAACTTTAACATCAGTTTTTGTATCACCGCTACCAGTTGCAGGTTCTTCAGGTTCTTCCGGAGCAGAAGGTACAGCCGGAGTTGCAGGAGCTTCAGGTTCTTCCGGAGTAGAAGGTGCAGCCGGTGCTACTGGAGCTTCAGGTTCTTCCGGAGCAGGTGGTGCAACCGGTTCTTCAGGTTTTTCAGGCTTAGCCGGTTTATCAGCTTTGCCAATAATGACTCCATTTTCATCTCCGTCGATTATAACGGTTGTTCCGTTGCCGTTTCCTACAGTAATGTTTGTGCCTCCTGCTGAAGCGCTATCAGCCGGTGCTTCAGGTTCAGCAGGTTCGCTAGGTGCTGCAGGTTTTGCAGGAGCTTCAGGCTCTGCAGGTTTTTCTGTTTCAGCAAATGAAACCCCCATTGCGTTATATAATTCATTCATTTCTTCTTCAGTAAAGTCAATTTGTTGGTTTGGATGAACAACAAAACTTGTTCTATAGTCAGTTTTGTTTGTGCCACCTGTAAAGATAGATGCTTTTCCTTCTGCAGAACGTTTTGCTTGAAGTTCTGCAAGTTTGTCCATAGTATTATTCCATTCAGCTTTTGAAATTGAGCCGTCTGACATTACCATGTTTTTCTCTTTCACTAAATCTCTCAAAGCGTGAGTTAAGCCTTGCCCTTTTTTAATTGTGATTTTTGTAATCCCCAAATCTGTCATTTTAATCCCCTTTCAATACTCTTTCCCGTGTGAAATTTGAACTCTATTGAGTTCCTTACACAAATAAGTTGTGTATTCTTTCCCCTTAAATTTCCCCGTATAGTATTTTTCTTTATTTTGTATATCCTATATATCTATAAAGTATTTTGGGTTTAAATAATTGACTGTTGGGGGTGTTTTAAAACTGTATGTAAGTTCTGAAAAGCTTATTATTAAAAGGTTTCAGGCTTTGTAATATTTCTTAATGATTTATGGCGTATTAATTTATATGCTTTTAGATTTATATTATGTGAAAAAGAAAGACCGATAGATTTTGGTCTATCGGTCGATGTTATATTTTATATTTATATTGATTTTTAGATATTAAACTTCTTCAGTTTTTTCTTTCTTTTCTTTATCTTCTTTGTCTTCTGCTTTAGCAGGTTCTGCTTCAATTAAACCTAGTAGTTGAACAATTACATCTTTTAATGTGTTAATAACTTGAGCATTTCTGTCTGTTTTTGCTGGTTCTTCTTTTGCAGGTTCTTCTTCAGCTGGTTTTTCCGGTTCTTCAGCTGCTGCCGGTTCTTCCGGTTCTTCAACTGCAGGTTCTTCTGCTGTGCTTGGAGCAATCAATTCAAGTAATTTAATTATAATTTCTTTCAATACATCAATAATTGTCTTATTTTTGTCTTCAGCAGGTTGTTCAGCTGCAGGTTCTTCTGCTTCATCAGGATTTTCAACTTCATCCGGATCTTCAGTTTCATCTACGTCATCTACATCGTCGACATCGTCTGCTTTTCCTGCTGCACCGACATTAACATTGTTGCCGTTGCCAATTATAATAATCGTTGTTCCATTTTTATCGCCTACGCTTACATTTGCGCCTGCTGCTGCAGTTGTTTCGCCTTGTGGTTCAGCTGCTCTTTCATCAAATGATGATAAAGACATACCCATTGTTTTATAAACATTTTCGTCTTTTTCAGCTTTTGCAGATAAATTAAATACTGCGGTGTCTCCAGCTTGGATTGTTCTTTTTGCAAATGTGTTGTCTTGACCTAAAAATGCTACAGTTGTTGTACCTTGTACTTTTCCCAAATTTGTCATGTTAATTCCCCTTTCGTTACTTTCCCCGTGTTGACCTGCACATCTTAATCGTGTGCAATTTGGTTTCTCGTGTGTTCTACTTTTCTCTTTTGTAATATCCTATGCTTCTATAAAGTATTTTTGTTTTGGAGAATTGCTTTAAATGTTTTTATGAAAAATTTCTGTATGGCTAAAAAGCACAAAATAAAAGGATTTTTGTGCTTTACATTTCTTAATATTATAAGTTAGTTATATATAATTTTTGCAACTAATTGCTATCTGATGGTGATATTTTAAAAATTTCATTTTCGTCAGGGTATTTTCCTGTTTTAACATCATCAATATAATTGTTAACACTATCAAGAATTAGGGTTTTCATATCTGCATATTTTCTTGCAAATTTAGGTTTAAAATCCGAGAATTTCCCGAATAAGTCATCGCAAACCATAATTTGAGCATCGCAATATCTGCCAGCTCCGCATGAAATTGTTGGTATTGTAAGATTTTTTGTAATATATTGTCCGCATTCTTCAGGAATCATTTCTAACACTATAGAAAAAGCGCCTGCTTTTTCCAGTTGTTGAGCTTGGGATAATAGAGCTTTTGCAGCTTCTTTTGTTTTTCCTTGAATTATGTATCCTCCGATTATATTTTGAGATTGAGGGGTAAATCCGATATGTGCCATAACTGGAATTCCTGCGTCTGTACAGCGTTTTACCAACTCAAGGATATAATCATTACATCCTTCGAGTTTAACTGCATTTGCCCCGTTTTTAATCATATTGCCGATATTTTTTAAGGCTGTCGGAATATCTGTTGTATAACTCATAAACGGCATATCTGTTACAATTAGCGCTCTTTCTGCACCTTTAGCCACAGCCTTTGTAAAAATTGTCATTTCTTCGACACCGATGCTTGTTGTATCTTTGTAGCCTAAGGCCGTCATTGCAAGGCTGTCTCCAATAAGAATAATATCAATTCCTGCTTGATCTAAATATTTAGCGGTTGAGTAATCATAAGCTGTTAATGCTGTGATTTTTTCGCCTGTTTCTTTTAACTTTTTTAAAGTGCGTACTGTTACTTTTTTTACCATAATTTAGATATTTCTTGTTTTGTAGAGCTTTATCTGAAAAACCCGTTATTTTTTTTCTGTTCTTTTCTGAACCAGTAATATAATGCTCTGGCTACTCGATTTGAACTGTGTCTTACTAGACCTTCTTTGCTGTCCATAATAAGTTTTTTGGCAAATATTCTAATGCCCATTTTACGGATTTTTGATATATCTGCTTTTACAGGGTAAGAACCTGATTTTTGGTATTTGTCTGCAAGCTTTTCCGGTAAATAATCATTTACTAAAACGGCATCAACTATTTTGTCAGAACCGGCATGTTCAATAAGTGCTTTTAAGTGGTCTGAAACTGTGTAATTGTCGGTTTCTCCTGGTTGCGTCATTATGTTGCAAACATATATTTTTTTAGCCTTGGAGTTAATAATTTCTTGTGAGATTTCTTTGATAAGTAAGTTTGGAATAACGCTGGTATATAGGCTTCCTGGTCCAAGGATGATAAGTTCTGCGTTTCTGATAGCTTCTATTACTTCAGGTAAAGCTTTGCAGTTTGCAGGTTCTGTGAATAATCTTTTAATTCTTCCGTTAGCTTCAGGAATTGTAGATTCTCCATGAATTATTCTTCCATCTTCCATTTCTGCAGCAAGTTTCATGTCGTCAAGGGTTGCAGGAAGAACTCTGCCTCTGATTGATAAAACACGAGAAGATGCCCTAACAGCAGATACCATATCTCCTGTGATATCGTATAATGCAGTAATAAATAGGTTTCCAAAGCTATGACCTTCCAGTCCCGTTCCGTTATCAAATCTGTACTTAAACAGTTTGTTTACCAAATCTTCATCATCTGCCAGCGCAGTAATACAGTGTCTGATATCTCCCGGTGGAAGAATTCCCATTTCTTCTCTTAGTCTGCCGGAGCTTCCTCCGTCATCTCCGACCGTAACAACTGCAGTTAGGTTATTTGTGATGTTTTTTACTCCGCTTAAAAGCATTGACAATCCTGTACCACCACCAATTGCGACAATTCGAGGACCTCTGTTTAATTTTCTTCTTCGATATAATTGTTCTAATAGAACATCGTTGTTTCTGTCTTCTGTAATATCAAGCATGGATAAGTTTGTTTTTTGCCAGCCTTTGAAAAATACGGCTGCACCAATCATAACAATCCCGAAAGCAAGCCATTCCGTAGAAATCTTAGTTGCAACTTTACTAATAAATTGCATTATATTGTATATAGGTTGCAAATCAACAAGAATTAATATACCTAATGTCATCAATACTGTGCCTGCAAATATCAGTGCAAACCACCTTTTTACTTGTAAACCGGGGATTAACCATCCGGCTTGTTTTGGTATTTTTATTTTCCTAATCATACTTATCCTTTTATCTATTCTTATTTCTAGTCAACCCAGCCTGATTTTTGAGCATTTTTGTAATTGAACGGTAACGGTTCAACTAATTCTCTTGCTCTGATTATCAAATCTTTTGCGTTTGATAATTTGTTAGAAAAGTGAATTGAATCAGCTCTTACAACTGTTTTTCCGCCAGAGTTATTTGTTACGTGTGAATTCTGGAGTAAATCTTTTAATCTTTGGATTGAGATTTCAGTATTTTCTAAATCACGGGCTGAAAAATCAATATTTCCGTTCTCATCATAAATTTTTTCTATATGAACTTCGTGAGCAACTTGTATATTTTCTTCTTCTGCAATCTGAGCAAGATTTTCTCCGGTAGCACCGTAATATACGAGCCATTTTGAACATTTTTTAATTGCTTTTGCAACGGTTCTTGAGAAGTCTAAATCTTCAGAAGCTTGACGATACATTGCACCGTGAGGTCTTACGTGTTCAATTTCCATATTGTAAGCTTTTGCAAATGTCATTATAGCTCCGACTTGGTACATAACAAGAGCTTCCAGTTCATCGGAGTCTAAATCCATTTGTCTGTAACCAAAACCTTGAATATCGTCAAAACCTATATGTGCACCGACTACAATATTTTTTTCTTTTGCTTCCAATAAAGCTTCTTTAATTGTAAGCGGGTCGCCGGCATGAAATCCGCATGAAATATTAACAGAACTTACGTAATCTAATAATCTTGATTCAGTACTGTTTTTATATATACCGTAACTTTGAGCTAAATCACAGTTAAAATCTATGTTTTTCAGACTCTTTCTTTCTAACGTATTTTGCATAATATCTATCCCATTTTAATATATCCACAATAATTATACACAATAAAGATATTAATGCTATTTCTTTATATTATTTTAATAAATCTGGAGTTTTAGATTTTATAAAATTATATAGTTAATGTATTGAACAAATGTGTAAAATTTGATATAATGTTTATAAAGTTTACAACTATTATTTTAATAAAATTTTTGAATTAAGAACAATAAGTGAGGATGAATTTATGAAATTAAAAGTGATTCAGAACCCTTGTGAAACAAGTATTTCGGGGGGGGGTAACCTTCTTAAAGCTTTATCAGTAGCGACTTTGTGTGGAGTGAGTTTATTGTCAAACAGCAATTCTGCACTTGCAGTGGATGTTAATGTAAATGACAGTACAAGTTTATCTCAATTAAATCTATTAAAAACAGACGAAGTACGTAATTTTAATTTTAATAATGCTAATGAAACATATAAAGTTACTGAAAATTTAGGAAAATCTACCGAAGGAACTATCAATATAAATGGGGTTGCATCTGATTCCTCAAAATCTGTTATAGATTTTGACGGACATTCAGGATTCCAAATTAATGGTAATACAAATCTAAATGCACAAGATGTTGTATTCAAAAATGCACGTGGTAATACAGATTCAGGTTCTGTAGTAAATATTACAGGCGGATCAGGAATAAGTAACTTCAAAAATGTTGATTTTATTGATAACACACTAACCTCAAATAAAGAACTATGGGGAGGTGCAATATCAAACAGAAACGGACATATTGAAGAAATTTCTGGTAGTTTTGTAAATAATAAAACCATATCTAATGCTGAGAAAAATGTTTATGGTGGTGGTATTTTTAATGAGAAAGGGCAAATTGATACTATCAATGCCAAATTTGAGTCCAACTATATGGAATCAAAAGATGTTACTGCAGGTTCTGCCATACTAAACTCAACAGGCTCAAGTACTATTGGTACTATTTGTGGTGATTTTATAAACAACACAGTAAAAGCCGGAACAAGCGTGAGTGGTGGTGTTATCACAAACTTAGGAACTATCACAGATATAAACGGTAATTTTACAGGTAACACATCAAATTCCAACGACACTACAAATGGTGGTGTATTTTATAATAACAAAGGTAAGGTTAATGGTGAAATATCCGGAACATTTTCAAATAATACTGCAAACGTAGGCACAACCCTTAATGGCGGGGTGCTCGCTAATTCTGTGAATGCATATATCCACAGTATTAAAGCAGATTTTCTAAATAATAAAACTTTTTCCAATGGATACCAGTATGGTCTTATACTATATAACAAGGGTACAATTGATACAATAGAAGCAGACTTTATAAATAACGTCGGAAGAAGTACTGATAGCTATTTGGTTGGTACATTGATAAACTCTTCATCTGCTGTAATAGATTCTATAAAAGGAAATTTTATAAGTAATGATTTAGTTGCAGCTACATATGTTAGAGGTGGAGCTCTTGCTAATTATGGAAACATCACAAGTATTGAAGGTGATTTTATAAAGAACACTGCTACTACAGGTACATATATTCAAGGTGGAGCTCTTTATAATGTTGATGGAACTATCTCAAGTATTGAAGGTGATTTTAAACAAAATATTAGCAATGCAGGTACGCTTATTCAAGGTGGAGCTCTTTATAATTATGGAAAAATTGAAAGTTTAAAAAGTAATTTTACTGCAAATAGTGCAGAAGCAAAATCTTACGCTTATGGCGGAGCTATTTACAATACTGGAGAAATTAACAGTATTGAAGGTGATTTTATAAAGAATGCTACAACTGCAGCTACATATATTAGAGGTGGAGCTCTTGCTAATTATGGAAACATCACAAGTATTGAAGGTGATTTTATAGAGAACGCTGCAACTACAGGTACATATATTCAAGGTGGAGCTCTTGCTAATTATGGAAACATCACAAGTATTGAAGGTGATTTTAAGCAAAATATTACCAATGCAAATTCGCTTATTCAAGGTGGAGCTCTTTATAATTATGGAAACATCGCAAGTATTGAAGGTGATTTTATAAAGAACGCTGCAACTGCAGATACATATATTCAAGGTGGAGCTCTTTATAATGCTGGAACTCTCACAAGTGTTGAAGGTGATTTTAAACAAAATATTATCAATGCAAATACTGTTATTCAAGGTGGAGTTCTTTATAATAATAGAAAAATTGAAAGTTTAAAAAGTAATTTTACTGCAAATAGCGCAGAAGCAAAATCTTACGCTTATGGCGGAGCTATTTACAATACTGGAGAAATTAACAGTATTGAAGGTGATTTTATAGAGAACGCTACAGCTGCAGATACATGTATTCTAGGTGGAGGTATTTATAATACTGGAACTATCACAAGTGTTGAAGGTGATTTTAAACAAAATATTACCAATGCAAATACGCTTATTCAAGGTGGAGCTCTTTATAATTATGGAAAAATTGAAAATTTAAAAAGTAATTTTACTGCAAATAGTGCAGAAGCAAAATCTTACGCTTATGGTGGTGCTATTTACAATACAGGAGAAATTAACAGTATTGAAGGTGATTTCTTAAATAATTCAGTAAAATCCTCATCAGAAGATAAATTAGCTCTTGGTGGTGCTGTTTTTTCTGACAATGCAAATATGAAATTTGTTTCAGAAAATCGCACAACATTGTTTGAGGGTAACACAACAGAAGACTATCGCGGTAAATTGGATAATGCTATTTTTGTTCGTACAAACACAATTTCAAATGATACCGAAGAATTTTCAAACCCTACAATTATTATGAGCGCAACAAATAATGGTGAATTTATCCTAAATGATACTATTGATGGTGGTTCAATAGACACTGAACATACAACAGTTACTCGTGAACATCAATATAATCTTAATTTCACAGGAGATGAGTCAGGTAAAGTTGAAATTAATAATTCAATTTACAATGCCAATATTTCTCACGATTATGTAACTACAAATGTTAATGCTTATAAATACTTAAGTGATAACCACAACTCATTAGTTATGAACAGCGGAAACTTAAATATTAGAAACTTAACTTTACAACCTGTGAATTTTGAACATTTTGAAATTCACGGAGGAAATATTAATATTCAAAATGTTCAAGTTGACCTTGAGAATAAAGTTATGGGTAGAATTGTCGCAAAAGATTACGGTGCATCAACAGGTGGTAATGTTAATGTTCAAAGTATGATGTTACTTAACGACGGTAAAGAAAATGTTACTCCTGTAGCTTTTGCCGACACAAGTTTTAAAGAAACTGTAAAAAGTGATATTAAGGAAGCATATGCTCCAATTTATCGATATGATGTAAGTTATGATACAATCGGGAAATATGGTGATGAAGGTTATTTTGTATTTACCAGAGGCGGAAGTGTAGGTGGTAATCCAAGCTCAGGCTTCAACCCTGCAGTATTATCAACTCCGGTATCAAATATAGCAGCATCTCAATCAACAGTAAACGAAACCTTCAAATACGTATTTGAACACGCTGATGCATTTACTCAATTCCCAATGATGGAAAGGCTATCTGCAATAAAAGCAAATAAATATGCCTTAAGTACAGATTATAACTATAACCTAGGTTCATTATGTTATGACCATAATAACAAAGCAGGTTGGTTTAGACCATATGTAACCTTTGAAAAAATGAACCTAAAAAATGGTCCAAAAGTAGATGCAATCACCTATGGAACATTAGCAGGTTTTGATACAGACTTCCATGAACACCGAAATGGCTGGTATAGTGT
>CAZUKK010000001.1:0-186771 GCA_964620875.1 uncultured Clostridium sp. | reverse complement strand
CTAAATACATTATGGATATTGATCCTATTAATAATACATCTGACAAAATTACCACAACAACAGAATCAGAAGGTGTTGTTACTATTGGAGCATTACGAGTTGAAAATGTGTTTGCAACAAATCTTAATGATACTTACAAAATCCAAATATTAGATACTCAAACTGATACGTTGCAATTAGCTTTATCTAACGAGATAAAATCACAGGCTGCTAAAGGTGAATACCGAATTGGCTTCTCAGGCGAAGAAATCGTAGATGAAATTAAGACGGTAACAAACTGGAAGGACAAATACAATATCTCAGAAAAACAGACAAATATATATGGAAAAGTAGAACTTGATACAACTAAAACAACTAACGACTCAATCGATCTAACAATAACAAAAATAGAAAAAGGAGTTATTGTATTAAAAGAAAGTCAAGGCGATACACTTGCTTTGTGGAACAGCTTAGATACCGAAGAAACCAAAAACTTCAACTTCGATAGCGCAAAAGATGTCTATATAGTAGCAAAAGATAATCCGGAAGCCTTGAGCTTAGGTGAAACCAAAGGTTTGGTATTGAACGTAAACGGGATTATTGATAACGCCGGTAATCGGTCAACAATTAACCTTAACAACCGTCAAGGCTTTGAAGTAAACGATTCCACAACCCTAAATATAAATAATATAACAATTGCAAATGGTAACGGAGAAAACGGCTCAGTAATCAATGTTACAAATACTGATGCTGCAATTAACTTAACCAATGTAAACTTGGTGAAAAATACGTCAACAGCTGAAGGCGGTGCAATATATTCAAATGCAGATGTCAATATTACTGCTGATAAAGCAGTTTCTGAAATTTCAGGTAACAGCGCTAATGGTGAAAAGGAAGCCATCTATATGGCAAACCTTGACAAAACATTGACACTAAATATAGTAAACAGCGGTAAACTTCTTGTAAACGATAAAATCAACGGTGAACAAGGTTATAACGTTAAAATTATAGGCGATAACTCCGGAACATTCGGAATGTATAATGATATATATAATGCTAATGTTTCAATCGGTAACATCACTTTAAATACTGTTAACAACTCAGTTTACACATATAATTTCGACAAGCTAACTTTAACAGATGATATAAACTTTGTAGCGGATGTTGACCTTAAAAACGCAGAAATGGACAGACTTACAGCAACTTCCTACGGCAAACACGAGGGCAGCTTGAATGTATCCGGAATGAACTTGTTATCAGATGCAAAAGAAGACAAAACAGAAATCTATTTTGCGGAACAAGGATTGAAAGATAACGTAACAAATGGAACTGGTGAACTACCTGATGCAAACCAAACGGTATACACACCAATCTATAAATATAATGTATCGTATGACAACAGAGACGATGGCGGCTACTTTGTATTTAACAGAGGCGGAAGTGCAGGCGGTAATGTAAGTGATGCATTCAACCCAAGTATACTTGCAGCACCTGTATCAAGTGTGGCAGCATCTCAAGCAACAATAAACGAAACATTTAAATACGTATTTGAACACGCTGATACCTTTACAAAAATGCCGTCAATGGATCGTATGACAAAAATCAATACTAATAAATATGCTCTATCAACAGATTTTGATGAAAATAGAGAACTTATTGGATTTGACCATAATAATACTGCAGGTTGGTTCAGACCATATGTAACCTTTGAAAAAATGAGCTTAAACCACGGACCAAAAGTAGATGCAGTTACATACGGTTCATTAGCAGGTTTTGATACAGACTTCCATGAACACCGAAATGGCTGGTATAGTGTAGGAACAGGTTATGTAGGATATAACGGAAGCCAATTACACTATAACGGAGTAAGCACCACAATGAACGGTGGTTTGTTGGGTTATACACATACAATGTATAAGGGCAACTTCTGGTCAGCTCTAACACTATCTGCCGGTGCAAGTGTCGGAGAAAGCCGAACAATGTATGGCAAAGAAGACTTCACAAGCTTGATGGCAGGTTTGGGATCAAAAACAGGATATAACTTTGAATTCAAAGAAGGCAAATATATCTTACAACCGATAATGTTTATGAGCTATACATTTGTAAATACATTTGATTATACAAATGCAGCAGGAGTAAGAGTAAAACCAAGCCCTGCACATAGTATACAATTAAATCCGAGCGTACGTTTCATAACAAACACTAAAAACGGCTGGCAACCATACGTAAGTGCCGGAGTAGTATGGAACGTAATGAATGAAAACAAGGTACTGGCAAATAATGTACGCTTACCTGAAATGAGTATGAAACCGTATGTAGAATATGGAGTTGGTGTCCAACGCAATTGGAAAGATAAATTCACAGCATTTGGACAAGCCATGCTAAGAAACGGCGGAAGAAACGGTATAGCATTGACCGGAGGATTCAGATGGGCACTTGGAACAGAGGGTAAACCGATAGAAAAAGTGCAGGATAAAGAAGTTGTTCACACAGCACAGAATGATGCACAACGCAAAGTGATTAAACAACTAAGTTCTGCACAGCGTACATCCCTTGGTGCAAGCCCGCAAAGTACCTCAAGAACAACTCATAATGCAATATTAAAAACGTTATAATTATTACAGTTAAAAAGACTCCGATATGTTAAATGTATCGGAGTTTTTTAGTATAAAAATATTTTAAAATAAGGTTTATATTATTGAATATAAATTTTTACCAATATGCAAAAAAATTTTTTAGGGGTTTTAGTATATAAAATATGTAAGGAGTTTAGTAATGAATATTGTTGATAATATTATTCAAAATTCAATGGTAAAAAGGTTATATCAAGACGGATTATCCTCAAATGCAGAGAAAGGTCTGTTGGGAAGTGTTTGCGTTAAGGCTGAGAATCAGGAAAATTTGGATTGGAAATTTGCAGGTAAGTCAGATTTTGATCGTTTTATTAAACGTTATGGTTTAGAAGCGATTGATGATTTTGGCAGTAAATCTATGTGGACAATGGCATCAAGAGGAGATGAACATAAAGCTGGTAATGTTACAATGATAATCCCGATAATTAAAGATAAACTTGGACAATTATGGACATTGTTGCAGGAAGAAGCAAGACCAATAGATTTGTTTAGAAACGGGAAGGAATCCAGACTGTTTGCATTTCCGGCTGGTGTTATTGGTGATGAAGTTAAGGGTGAGACAGCAATAGAAAGTGCAGTAAGAGAATTAACCGAAGAAACAGGTCTTGTTGCAAATAAAATAACACCTTTAACCCCGACTCGACCAATTCCGACAACGCCTGGTCTAACAGATGAAGCAACAAGTTATTTCGTAGCAAATATAAAAGAACTTAAACCAAAAGCTAAAGCAATGACAGATGGAGTTACAAAATCTTGGTGGTTTATCCCGATAAAAAACTTGAATAAATGGCTTTCTGAAATGGAAAAATGCGGTAAGATTGCAAGTGGTCAAACGTTAACAGCATTGACCCTATTAACTCAAAAAACAAAAATAAAAATTTAAATCTGAAAATTTACTGCTCAAAATAAATGAACAATTTTGGTGTAAATACTTTTATCTATTACCGCCTAGAACAATACCATTAAATAGTTTATCAATTAAGCCTCCTGCATATCTGGCATCAGCTTCTTTGAAATTGTCATAATATGCTTTAAAGTTGTTATGTCCGTTCACATACGTTGTACTTGCTTCTAAACAAGCTTTGGCATATTGCAAATGTTCATTAGGAATATTATCCGTGCTAAAAGATTCTAAGTTAAATGATTCTTTTATATGTTTTAAGCAGTCATCAAGAACTTCTTCCAGTTCTTCAGGGGATAAATTTTTTGCAAAATTATTGTCTCGTAACAGTGCATATTTATATGTCTGTGGATCATAATTCACAGCATAGAAGTTTTGTTTCAAATGTCTTATTTCATGATGTATGATGCCTTGTATTTGATTGATTTTAGTGTTTGGGTCAATTTCTACTCTATTGCAAAGTATTCCAGCTCTACCTTGTGTTTTGCCGGATTTAGAAGCTTGACCCTTTATGAATTCTATATTGATTTTGCTGTCAGTAAATCCAAAATTTCGTTTTGCTTCATTGAATACAGCCTGTATATATTCTTCTTTAGTTCCAGTAACTTGAATTTTTTCAACTTCTTTATATCGGTTTAACATTTCAAGAGCTTCTTCTTCAGTTAGATTTTTACGTAAAAATACCCTCTTAAATGTTTTTTGTACTTCAGGTAAGTTTTTTTGTAGTCTCAAAAATTTACGCTCTATCTTTTCCAACTCTTTTTTCGGGTTGTTTGGATATAATATTGATTTTAACATAGCTGTAGCAAGTCCCTTTAAAAGCGATTTTGACCTTGCTTCATTAGGTAACGGTTGGTTATCCTGTAGTTCAATATTATCGGTTTTTGGCTGACGTTCAAGAGAGTTTTGGGTTTGAACTCCAGTATTTGTATTCTGGTTTAAATATGGATTTGCGTATTGATTATTAAGCGTACTTTTGTTTGAAATATTTTCTATCATATTTATATAAAGTTTTATTTCTTTTCTAAATTGTCTTAATGTTCAAGAATGTATTACACATTTTGACTTTCATCTTTAACTGGCGATGAAAATCCATAAAAACAATGTATCTATTGAAATCTTTGATATATGCTGAGAAAATTTTTAAAAGAAGTTTTATTATTGTTAAATCATAACAAATCTTTTATGTGCAGATGACAAATTTATTTTTTACAAGGTTTAGGATAATTGTTGTGCCCCGAATGGAGAAACTCATTATATGATAAGAAAGATTTTAAATATAAAATCAGGTAATTCAATTGTAAGACAGTATAGAAATGCCAAAAAAATCAGGGCGTTTTCTGCTGCAAATGTAGTTATTGCAACCGGGTTAGGATATCATCATGCAAAAACGAGCAGTAAGATGGTATTCGTTGATATGATTAATATTCTTGTGTTTGGAAGATTGGTAGAAACAAGTCGTGCGATAATCAAAAATTTAAAACCTGAATACAACAAAATTCTTGCTCGTAAAAAAGCCATTTTTAAAGTTAATAAAGGAAAAATTTCATAGAATATGGGTGAAAATTCCCTGTAGCCTTTTTGTGTAGAGATTAATAAATTTACAAACGATTAATTTTTATGTATAATTTACGCAGGTATTGAGTAAAGGATAAAGGAGTTATAATGGAGAGAGTAAAGGATTCAAAAACAGAACAAATTCTGTTAAAAGCTTTTTCTTTGGAAGCGCAGTTAAGAAGTCGATATGATTTGTGCAGAATTATTGCTGAAAAGGACGGTTATGATTATATAGCAAAGACTTTTCAGAATGTATCAAACAATCATAATGAACATGCTAAATTGTGGTATAAATGGCTTCATAACGGAGAGTTTCCGAAAACTCCGTATGTTTTAAAACAGGTAACATCTGAAAAGTATGCTTCATTTATCGAACAGTACGAAGAATTTGCAAAAGTAGCACGAGAAGAAGGTTTTGACCATATTGCGGATTTGTTTGAACATATATGTTCTGTTGAAAAGGAAAACTTTGAAAAGTTTAAAAAGCTTCTTTATGGTATTCAGAATGCGAATATTGAACCTGATGCTGATGGTAATTTTAACTGGGAATGCTCGGTTTGTGGTGCAAGTATTGTACAAAAGGAGATGCCGGAAGAATGTGTTTTATGTTTAAATGAAGATGTTTTCTTTTTTAAAAGACCATTTGATAATTAATAAGAGGAGAGATTATGAAATTTCAAGAAATAAAAAATAATATATTCTATTGTGGTTTGAATGATTGTGAAAGAAAGATTTTTGATGAACTTATTCCATTGGAACATGGGACAAGTTATAATTCTTATCTTGTTGTAGGTTCAGAAAAAACTGCAATTATAGATACCATGTATCCGCCTAAAATTGGTGAATATTTGGATAATCTTTCAGGTAATGGTATTGAGAAAGTTGATTATATTGTTGCAAATCATGGTGAACAAGATCATTCCGGTGCTATTCCCGCATTACTGGAAAAATACCCAGAATCAATGGTGGTTACTAACTCTAAGGTTGCTGCAAATATTAAATCAATGCTTCATGTTCCTGCAGATAGAATTATTGAAATCTCGGATGGCGAAGAACTTTCTTTGGGCGATAAAACTATGAAATTTATTTTTGCTCCGGGGGTTCATTGGCCTGATACGATGTTTACTTATATTAAAGAAGATAATGTTCTTTGCACTTGTGATTTCTTGGGTGCACATTATACTTTTTCAGATGTTTTTGCAAAGGAAAGTGTTGAACTTGAGCATAGTGCAAAACGTTATTATGCAGAAATTATGATGCCATTTAGAGGAATGTGTAAAAAATATACCGAAATGGTTAAAAATATGAGTGTTGATATGATTTTACCAAGCCATGGTCCGGTTCATGCAAGACCTGATTATATTTTGGATTTATATGCTGATTGGACAGCTGATGTTCCGAAAAATATTGTTGTTATGCCTTATGTTTCAATGTATGGAAGTACAAAAGGAATGATTGATTATTTAAGTGAAAAGCTTAATGAAAAAGGGATTCAAACGATAAAATTTGATATAGTATCGGGTGATTTGGGTGATTTGGCAATGGCATTGGTGGATTCTGCAACTATAGTTATGGGAGCATCAATGGTTCTTGCGGGAGCACACCCTATGGCAGTGAATATTGCTAATCTTGCTGCTGTATTAAGACCAAAAGCTAAGTTTGCAGCTTTGATTGGTTCTTATGGTTGGGGCGGTAATCTGTTCGGACATATTGGTGAAGTCTTGAAACCTTTAAAATTGGATGTTGTAGGTTCATTGCAGGTAAAAGGTAAACCTACACCTTTTGACTTTGATAAATTAGATGATTTAGCAGGAGAGATTTATCAAAGACATAAGTCGATTGGTTTAGTATAGGCAAAAAAACGACGAGTTTTAAACTCGTCGCTTTTTTTTCTTATTTTACTATTTATTACTTTGGTCTTTAAATGTTCTCTTTTTTTAGAATTGATTTTTGTGTAGGTGATAATTGATTTATAACAACTTTAGACTGAATGTTATTTTTTACCGTATCATTTTTAGTAATTTTACCTAATATCCATCTGAAACCAGCTTGAAGCACAATACCGTTTCTACCTCCGTTGCGTATCATTGTTTGACCAAATGCGGTGAATTTATTTGCCCAAGATTTTTGTATACCAACACCGTATTGAATGTATGGTTTTACGGATAGTTGCGGTAATCTCACGTCATTTGCCATAATATGTTTTTGACCCATAATGTTCCAAACCATATCAACTCCGGCATAAGGTTGCCATCCGTTTTTGGTATTTCCTATGAATTTTAGTCCAGGGATAATTTGTATTGCATGAAGAGGGTCTGTATGAATTTTTGCGCCCGAAGAATTTATATAGTTAAAGGTATTTGCAAAGGTGTATCCGACAAATAAAGATGGTTGAACAATAACTTTTCCTTCTTTTATTTCCCAGTTGTAACCTGATTTAGATGCGATACCTGAGGTTAACATTGCAAAATTATCACGACCGGCAGTTGTGTATGCTTCACCTGAACTTGCCCCTGCAGATACCGTTAAACCGGTAAAGAAATTCCCTTTATATAATGTTCCGGTAGCGCCTAAAGTACCGCCTTGTTGATTCATGCTAATTCCGTTAAAGGTTTGGTGAGCTCCGTTATAACCGACAAAAGCAGAAACTACACCCTTAAATCCATGACCTAAGTTAACTAAATCGGTATCACCACCATATAAAGTTCCGTAAGTTATATTTGAAACCCCTATGCCACCTTTAAGATTAACTTTCTCAAATGCTGTATAAGGTTTTACCCACATCGCAGAGGATGTTTCAGGGATTGATGAGTTGTTATATGTTGAACCCTCTGTTACTGCGTATGAATTTGAAGTTTCAGCCATTAATCTCATATTTTTTGTATATTTTGAATAACGATTCATATGGTAAAAAGCATCTTGTAAAGTTTGAGATTGTGTTAAAAATCCGCCAACTTGTGTTGCAACCGAACTTACGTATAATGCAGGATTATAAGCTGCAGCTGAAGAAGGTGAGTTTCCTGCACCTTTCAAAAATTCAAATTCTCCTGTCTCAGGAAGATAAGTTATGCCGTATTTATAAACATTTGAGGCATATTCTTTTGCACCGTTATATTTTACTGTATTTGAAAATGCTTTATCTGCAAACATAATATTTGTCTTATCTTTAACAGGATTGGTTAAAATATTTAAACCGTTAACATTAATTGTTCCGTTCATACTACCGTAACTGTCAGCGGTAATTTGCCCCATTTGTTCTCCGGCAATGTCTACGTCTACAGAATTAATATTAATTGTTCCGTTATTTGAAAAAGAATTAAGAGATAATGAAGCTTCATTCATTCCCAAATGCATTATATTCATCACTCCGCTTTCTATAGCAAGAGTATTATTATAATTTAAGTTAGAAGCTTCATTAACAATACTTGTAACATCTTTTTGAGATATATCAGCGTTAGAGATTTTATTATTAATATAAATCTCTCCTGATTTATTCCCTGACAATTTTAAATTGTATTTATTACCGTCAATAGTGTCATCAAAAATGATTTTAGCTTTATCTGATGCATCTAAATTTAAAGTAACAATATCCGATTCTTCCAATGAGTCCACGTATATTGCATTGTTTTCAACAGTATCTCCAACTTTTGTATAATTACCGCTAAAAGTAGAAGCTTTACCATTGTTGGCAATAATATTTAAATCTGTTGAAGTATAAATAGCACCGCCTTTGGCTGTACCGTTTTCAGTATCCGCATGGTTACCTATAAAGCTTGAGTTCACAATACCGTCGGTTATTTCTCCGTTTTCATTAATTTTACCGATTATGCATTCGTTATAAATTGCACCACCGTACACTTCACTACCGGAAGCTTCGTTTTTGATAAAAGTTGAATCGGATATTGTTTTTATATGTCCGCTAATACGTTCTATATCCCCGTTAACATTTGCGATAGCACCGCCTTTTGCTGTGCCGTGGAAATCTTCACGTTCACCGGCAATTACTTTGTTTTCTGAGAAGGTACTGTTTTTTATTGCTCCAATCTCAGCCTGCATATTGTGTATTGCGCCACCATATGCATATCCGGAATCCCCTTGATTTTCGTCATTTAGACCTCTGGATTCATTATTTAAAAATTTAACATTATCAATAAGGTTAATTTTTGTGTCTACATCTTGGTAAGAACGGTTTACTATAGCACCACCAAAACCTTGAGGAAAATCATGTGGTTCTAAAGCTTTGTTATAAGCAAAAGTAGAGTTTGTTATTGCGTCGATTGTTCCACCTCGTTGGTTATTAAGCGCACCGGCAGAAGCCCCTTGGTTTCCCTTCCCTTCTGCACCAAAGATTGAGTTGTCTATTTTTCCTATATATCCTCCGAAATTAGATACAGCTCCTCCAAAGTCTTCTGAAAGGTTAGAGTAAAATTCACAAGATGTGATTTCATCAATTGTTGCTCTTGTATCAGAGTTACTATCTTTAACGTTATATATAGCTGCGCCTTTTGCATCAATATCATTGCCTAAATCTGTACTTGCCCTATTGCTGTCAAATACTGAATTAGTAATAGAAGCTATATAATTTAAGTTTTTGATAGCACCACCACCATCATCTCCGCTATAGTTTTCTTTAAACGTAACTCCTGAAATGTTGTAAATAGTTCCCTCATTGAATATAGCACCACCGCCATATTGAGCTTCGTTTCCTGTAAATGATCCTCCGATAATACCTGAGGTTGTATCATTTTCGTTACCTATTACTCCTTTATTGTAAATAGCACCGCCGACAGAGGCGTAATCGTTACCATCAGTATTTTTTCCGTTTTCAAGAAAAGTTGAATTTTTTATGGTTGTAATACTAGAATCTTGCGCATTAAAAATGGCAGCTCCATTTTTAGCAAACCCCCTTAATGCGTTATATTGAAATTTTGAATCTTCTATTGTGCCGATTTTACTATTGTTATAAATCGCACCGCCACCTAGTGCTCCTCCGTCATAAACTCCGTTGTGATTAAATTCGGAAGATGAAATTGTTGTGATAGTACCGTTGTTATATATGACACCACCGTTAGCGTTATCTACAAAGTTGTTTTCAAAAATACTGTTGCTGATACTATCAAAGGAGGCTGAAGTATTATTATAGATAACACCGCCATCAGCTGAATTTGTGCCTGAACGGCGTATTGTAGAGTTCTTTAATACACCGCCATTACCGCCATTCCAAAACACAGCACCAGATCCTTGTGATTGGCCATTTTTGAACTCACTTATATTCAAGTTTTCAAAAACAAATGAATTTATATTATTTTCAATAGAAAATCCTGATGACGAATAACCACGAGATAACTCAACATTGTTACCGTCTAAATTCCAATTACCTTTAGTTTCGCTATCCCAGCTTCCTATTTTAATGTGGTCTCCAGCAGAAACTCCATTTTGTAAAATATATTTATTATCATAATTAGTGGAATTATCTTTTAAATTATTCCAACTGTTAATTTCAATATCTTGACCATATGTTACACCCGTTGTTGAAATGACTGTTAATATAGCCAACAATAAAGTATTTTTCCTGTTACGTATCATACTATAACCTCTCTCATTTTCTAGCATAAGTGCACAAATTCTCATTATTAAACATTTAATATTATGTCTAATCTTAACAATTATTAATAATATTAACATAGATTTTATAAATTGCAATATAAATACATAAATTATAGTATAAGAAACTCTATTATAATTTAATAACACTACAAGTATTCTTGTAGTGTTATTTTGAAAATTAAATTGATTAGATTTTTGTTATGATTTATGTATACTGTTAAATCCAACTGCAGGTCTGGTTTGTTTATCTCTGTACTGATTTTCTTTAACTTTCATGTTTTGGTTTTCTGCAATCGGAACTACAAAATCATCTGTAGTGATATCACGGCGGCTGTCTTTTCTTGCAATTAAAGCTGCTTTTGATAGTAGGATTGTTAAATCTCGGTTTGAGAATCCTGATGTCATTGATGCAAGTCTATCAAGTTCTTCTTCATTTGCAGCAAGAGCTTTACCTTTGGTAATTTTGTTCAAGTGGATTCTTAGAACATCTTTTCTTTGTTCTTTGTCAGGAAGTCCAATATAAACCTTGTTATCAAAACGACTTTTTATTGCATCATCAAGCAAGTCATAGTGGTTTGTAGCCCCCATAATGATTATGTTTTTGCCACGGGCTTCTTCAATAATTTGAAGTAGTGTGCCGACAACTTTATCGTCCTCTTTTCCGCTGGAATCGCCGTCTCTTTTTCGAGTTAATGTTTCCATTTCATCCATTGCCAGAATTGCAGGTTTTCCTGATTCTTCAACTTGTTTTACGACATATTCGAAAGCTTCTTGTATATTTGTTGCACTTTCGTTAATGAATTTAGAACCTGTTTTTGCAACTTTTAAACAATATAGAGGAATGTTACTTTCACCTGAAACTGCTTGCATCATAACGGTTTTACCGCATCCCGGAGGTCCGTATAGGATTACCCCTCTAGGATTCTTTTTGCCATACTCGATTTCGTCTAATTTTGCTAATTCAGGCTCTAATAGAGGGAATATAATTTTATCATATAAATCATCTTTTAATTCTTGCATTCCGCCCAAGCTTGCAAATCCTGTCGGAGAGTATTCTGTTGGTACAAATTTTTCAACTAAATCGCTTGCATCATTTTCTTTTTTTGCGGCTTTAGTTTTAGGTTTATCTGTTTTGTTCGGAGTTTCAGTTTTCGGTGATTCTTCAATTTTTTCTCCGTCTAACTCTCCGTAGTGTTCAATCATTTCTTTTTCAAACTCATTATCATCCATCAGATTTTCGACGGTTGAATATAGCCAGTGAAATTCATCAGTAATCTTTCTTTTTTCGACTTCTTTTTTATATGTATCAAGTTCTGTTTGTCTGTAGTTTAAAAGAGGAAATCTTTCTTCCAATAGTTCTGTAGTTAGTGGTTTTATTGTCATAAAGATTGATTCATAGATGTCCATAAGTCTATGATTTTTTTCTTTTTCAGCTTTTCTTAATTTGTCTTCTGTATTTATGCAAAGTTTGTTTAGGGTCAATAAATCTTGAGCCAGTTCTTTATTGCCTTTTGCCTGTTCCAATTTTTTGTTTACTCTGTCGTTAACTTGCTTGTTATACCCAAAGTATACAGGTGCTTGGATGCTATTTATTTTCATTAAGTGTAACCTCCGCTTTTTTTGTAGTATATGATGAATAAAATAAAAATACTATCAATGTAACAAAAGGTTTACAATTCAATTATAACTTGTGTTTTCGGTTATATGGAGTATATATTATTTAGTCATTTTTTATATGATAAAGTTTTGAAAATTTAGACTATTATTGTTATTTGAAAAATTTTTATCAGCAGTGTATATTAGCAAGGGAAGGTAATATAATGATAACATCGGTTTATCCTCAAAGCTTTAGAGTATTAAAAAGCCGTTATAACTATAATATCGACTCAGGTTATCCTGTGTTTTTTTTAGGAGAAAATCGAGATGTTTTTGTTAAATCGACACCGGTTATTTCAAAACTTTCAAATAAAAATTTAAAAGAAATTTATCCGATTTATTTACGTTATCGAAATAGTGCAAATGTTGCTTCATCTATCAAAGAAGTTAAAGATTATCTTAATTTAGAATGTCGTAAAAACGGTGATAACATTATTGTTGCAAAACATAATGATGTGCCTGTCGGGTTTCTTCATTATGGTAAGGAGTTGTCAACGTTGAGGGTTGGGGAAAGATTTCGATTAAAAGCTATGTATGTGGATAAGGAATTTCGTCGTCAAGGAATTGCAAAAAAGTTAGTGGAAGAATTGAAAAAAGAAGCAAATGATAGAGAACTCATTGTAAAAGCCAGAATATCAAATCAGGCATCACCAAATTTATATTTAGACAGCGGTTTCAAAGTTGATGATGAATATGTTCATCTTGTTTATAAAAAGAACTCGTAGTATTTTATTAATTTGCTATTTTTTACTCTCAACGCCTTTAGTATCTTTAATTATGAAGGGTCTGACAAATGCATAAGTTCCGTATAACGAGCTTAAAACTCCGAGCAGATTTAGTGATTTTGATAATTTCGGCATTTTATTAAAAACGCCGCCAAGTGTGAGTAATGATGTACCGGCCATAATTCCGAGATAACCCTTAAAAATGGTACGAGGAACAACTATTGTATCTGTCATATCTGCTGAATTTTTTGCTTTTTCATGAAATTTTTCTAAAAAACCATTTTTTTTAGCAGGTTTAATTTCAGAACTTCCAAAATTTGGATTAATTGATGCAATTTTCATAAATATTCTCCTTTATCCTTGATTATTTTAAAACAAAAATAATAAATTTTTGCTAGTTTATTTTGGCAGTGTAAAACCTGTTTGAACAATATTTTTTCCAAATTTTTCTTCTAATTTATCTAA
Organism: uncultured Clostridium sp.; assembly: GCA_964620875.1. Taxonomy (GTDB): domain Bacteria; phylum Cyanobacteriota; class Vampirovibrionia; order Gastranaerophilales; family Gastranaerophilaceae; genus Zag111. The sequence goes on along the minus strand of CAZUKK010000001.1, from coordinate 173,248 downwards.
ACATTTAGCCAGATTTGCTTTTTTTGTTATCTCAATGTCGTTAGAATAAAGAGATAGTTGTTCACAGCATTGCTCTCCTATTTTTTCAAGAAATACTCCACAACTTCTGTATAATATTGTCGGATTATAGATTTCTTCCAGTAGTTTAATTGCTATATTTGAAATTTCTAGTTCAAAATCTACGGGCGCAATTAAGTCTTTTTTCGTGTAGAAAACTCTAAAATCTTTAGTTCTTAGCATAACACCAATTTGTGAGCATTTAGTGCGGTATTGTCTTAGTTTTCTGCAAGAGGTATGAATATGTTTGTTAAGTTCATTTTTTATATAGTTAAAGTCAGAAGTAAAAATTCCGAAAGCTCTGGTGTTTTGGATGGATTTTGGTAATGTTGTTTCGTTTGAAACTTCTGAAACCATTTGTCCGAGTAACTCATGTCGCATTTCTATTCCGTGAATCCCAATAAGTTTATTCAATTTGTCATCTGTTCTTTGTACAAGTTCTTCTGCTGTAAGTATACCGTTTTGTTTTAGTGTATTGGTAAGCCGTCTGCCAATACCCCAAATTTCTTCTATTTTTGTGTTTTTTAATTCTTTTTGAATTTTTCTGCTTCCGATTGTATAAATTCCGTTACTTACGGATTTTGCTTTATCAGAAGCCAGTTTTGCCAGAGTTTTTGTTGAACTTACCCCTATAGATACGGGGATATCAACTTCTTTAAGAATTCGTTCTCTTAAATGTATTGCTAAGCTTTTATAATTTTTTTTATATAATTTTCTTAATCCTGTTAAATCAACAAAAGCTTCATCGATAGAGTATACCTCTACATATGGGCTGAAATCTTTCAATATTGACATTACTAATTTTGAAACATAGGAGTAATATTCGTGGTCAGCAACGACATAGATAGCTTTTGGATGGTCTTTTTTTGCCATAAAGTAGGGTTCACCCATTTTTACGCCCATCAGTTTTGCTTCTTTCGAACGGGAAATTACGCAGCCTTCTTTGTTTGAAAGAACGCAAACAGGTTTGTTTTTTAGTTCAGGATTTCTTTTTTGTTCACAGGAAACAAAAAAAGAATCACAGTCAACTAATGCAATATACTTTTGTTTAACCATAATTTTAGTATCGTTTATTTGTTCTTTTTGGTCAAGAAGTTTTGAGGATTTTCTCTCGGATGTAACAAAAGTACAAATTAACGCAAAAAAATACTTGTTGTTTTTTTATACATATTGTATCATTAGAAAAAAGGTAGGTAGAATAATGAATTTTGAAGATAAATATTTGCTTCCTAAAAAATCAGAATTAAAGAAAATTAAAATATCAGAGGTTAGTATAGAACTTCCTGATTTAAAGAATATATCCGAATCAAAGTCTGTAGCTATCGGGAAATGGCTTGCATCATGGATTAGCAACGGATTAAATAACGGAGAAATTGAAGTTTATAATATCTTACCGTCAAAAGCAGAGTTTGCTTATATGCTGGGTGTCAGTATCGGAACAATTCAAAATTCTCTAAGATATATAGAAGATTTAGGATATGTTGAATCTAAGCAATGTATCGGTACTCTCGTTAAATCTTCAAGTCCGAATTCTGAAGCCGGAAAAATGAGAAAACTTACATCAAAACGAGATATGGCTTCTGAGTCAATAAAACGTTATATTATAACAGACGGGTTTAAAGTCGGTGCTCAGTTACCGTCATCAAGGACAATATCAACCATTATAGGATACAGCCCGAATACAACAAGACTAGCCCTTGAATATTTATCTACTCAAGGAATAATTTCTCATAAATTCAGAAAAGCAAAAGATGCAGGATGGGTTCTTGTTTCAACTAATTTTGAGATTTCCGCTCCTGTTCAGGATGAAAAAACAGAAACTCTTGTTGAGATTGTTGCTAAGGATTTAGAAAATTATATTTCAAATAATTTGAAAATAGGTGATAAAATGCCTCCGCATTCAGAGCTTTCAAAAACTTTAAAGGCAAGTTTAAAAACTGTTCATGATGCATTGAAATTATTAATAGCAAAAGGAATTCTTCTTCCAAGGAGAGGACGATATGGAACTTCTGTTATTAAGCTTCCGAATACTTCTTTTTCATCTATGAAATTAGAAAATTCTATATTTGCATCTGCGAAGGATACCGCATTTTATCATTATGAAAAAACTCAAAAGTATTTAAAGAAAATGATAGCGGAGGAATATGAAGTAGGAGATAAACTTCCGTCAATCTTAGAACTGTCAAAATCATTGGATTTGAGCCCGAATACAATTCGTAAAGCTTTTCACAATCTTGCGAAGGAGGGGTATTTGGTGTTCTCAAGAGGACGCTATGGCGGAACTTTTGTTATTGATATTCCTGAAGTTGAAACTCAGGCATTCAAATGGCTTGCTGTAAACCCTCAGTATGCAAAAGAATATAGTGAAGAAGAAATTAATAACTAGCTTAAAATTTATTCAGGATTGTAAATATTAATCAATATTTTTGACATGCTTACTTTGTATCTGCGATAATAGGTTTTGCAGACTATGATTAGGTAGAGTATGTACATAAAACAATTAGAAATCGACAATTTTAAATCATTTGCCAATAAATCGGAAATCCCCCTGTTAAAAGGTTTTACGACTGTATCAGGGCCGAACGGCTCAGGAAAAAGTAATATTATTGATAGTGTCATGTTTGCATTGGGATTGCGGACAGGTAGTGCTTTGCGTATTGAAAATTTGTCCGATTTTATTACAACTTTTAACAATAAAAATGAAGCGATGGTAAAAGTTACTTTCGGTGATGTTGATGGGGATAAAGAGTTAACTGTAGGCCGTAGAATTAAAAAGACTAATCAAGGTTTTGCAAGTACATATTACCTGAATGACAAAATTGATACATTAACAAATATTCGTTCAATTTTAGAAAAATATAATATTACTCCAAACAGTTATAATGTAATGATGCAGGGTGATGTTAACAGTATTGTTATGTGTTCTTCAAAAGCTCGCCGTGGTATTATTGATGAAATTGCAGGTGTTGCGGATTTTGACAGAAGAATAGATCAAGCAACCGGTGAGTTGAAAACAGTTGAACAGCGTGTTGATGCGGCAATGTTAATTTTGACTGAGGTTGAAAAAACATTAGAACAGTTGAAGTCAGAAAGAGAAGTTGCTTTAAAATATAAAAAGCTTCAAGAAGAAAAATCAGGGCTGGAGTCTCAAGTCAGTACTGTTAAATTCTTCGATTTGAAACGAAATTTGGAACTTGCCCATGAAAATATTCTGCAATCAAATAAAAAGCTGAAAGAAGAACAGGCAAATAAAAACGATTTGGATGAAAAAATTAAATTAATTAATGAGAAATATAAAGAGTTAGATGCAAAATTAAAAGAGCAGGGAGAAGAAGAAAGAATTAAATTAAAAGATATTCAAAGTGATATATCTGCTCGTATTCAAACGAAGAAAAATGCAATTGATTATTCTCAAACCCAAATTCAAAAAGGGCTTCAATCTATTGAAAATGCGAAAAACGGTATTGAAACATATAAGAAAAAGATTGAAGATGAACGTCTTAATATCAAGCTTGCTCATGACAAAATCGGAATTCTTGAAACGCAGCTAAAAGAAAAGAAAGATGAACTAGCGAAAAAATTATCGGATATTTCCGGTTTAAGTTCTACTGCAGATAAATATATTCAGGAAAGAAATGATGTTTCGAGAAACTTAGATGCCTTGAAAGATAAAGACAATGAGTTATTAAAAGAATCTTTACCGAAAGAAAATGATTTAAGAAATTTGAAAAAAGAGGTTGCCGAGGCTAAGGCATTTATTGAAAGTGCATTGGAATCAAAAGCTAATTTCGGAGATAATAAGTCATTAAAAGAACTGCAAGTCAGTGATTTGAAAAAAGAAATGGATGAATTAAAAGAAATTCAAACCAAAACTATGCAGGAGCTTGATGATGTAAAATCCGCAATTGACGATTATGACCATGATGTTAAAGTTGCATATCGTAAGTTTACGGAAATGGAAGCTCAAAGACGTGCAATGTCTCAATCAGGTTCAAGCTTGCCGATATCAACGGTTATGAATGCTCATTTAGAAGGCGTTCATGCTCCTTTGATGCAATTAGGAACTGTTGATGAGGAATATTCAACCGCATTGGATATAGCTTTTGGCGGAAGATTGGCTCATATTGTTGTTGATGATACCCATGCAGCTTATGTTGCAATGGAATTATTAACTTCCTCTCGTGCAGGCAGAGCAACGTTTATTCCGTTAAATAAAGTAAAAAAAGCTCCGACAAAACTTCAATTACCAAAAAATCGAGGTGTTATAGATTTTGCAATAAACCTTGTTGATTTTGATGATATTTATTTGGATGCGTTTTTCTATGCCGTGGGGGATACTTTAATTGTTGAAGATGCTGATGCAGCAGAGCAGTTAATGGGCAAATTCAGAATGGTTACTCTGGATGGCAAATTGTATGAAAAATCATCTGCTATCACCGGTGGTTATGTAAAAAAATCAATGTTTGGTTTTGGGCAGAATGATGATAAAGAACTTGAAGCAATTAAAGCAAAATATGATGAGCTTCAAAAGAAATATGAGGATGCCGTTTCTAAAAAAAGGTTACTGGAAGAAAAGCTGGATAAGTTGAGAGTTACCTATTCTTCATCTTCAACAGAGTATTCAAAAGCCAGGATTGAATTATCAAATATGACTTCGCAGTTTGAATCAAGTCAAAATCTGCTTGATGCTAAAAAGGCTTTTGTTGAAGAAAATGAACCAAAAATTGATAAACTTAATGCAGAGCTTGATAAAATTGAAACAAAACGTGTAAATTTGGCTGATGAAATTCAATCGGCTCAAGACAAATTGTCTGACTTGGATGCATTGTTAAATGACAAAGATTTAAAAGACTTAAAAGAAAAAACTCAAGGTCTTGAAGATGAAATTCGCCATTTGAACAATAGTTTAATGGGTGTAAATAACGAAATTAACGGTTATAACGGAAATATCAAATTCAATGAACAGCTTATTATTTCTAAAGAGGATGATATCAAAAATACAATGAAAAATAATGAATCTTTAGAACAGGATAAGAAAACTTATGCTGAGGAAATCCTGCAATTAGAGGAGCAATTAAATACCCTATCTGATAAAATTGCTGTAATTGATGTAAAAATCGGAGAGCTTGTGAAACAAAAAGAAGAAATTCATGCAAGTTTAGTTGATTTACAAACCAATAGTGCAGTCAAGGCCTCTGAGATTGATAGAATTAATGAGCAGATTGAATCGTTTAAGCTGAGAAGAAAAGAACTTGAACCTCAATTGCAAGAAGCTTCAGAAATCCTTGAAAATTCAGGTGTAGAGGTTGCAAAACTTGAACCGGTTGAAATTTCTATTGATGAATTAAATACAAAAATTCAGCGCTTGGATAAACGTATGCAAGAGCTTGGTGATGTCAATATGAGAGCTATTGTTTCCTATGATGAAAAAGCTAAGCGCAAGGAGGAATTAGACACACAAATAAGAACACTTTCTACTGAACGCCAATCTATATTAGATAAAATGAGCGGTTTTGAACAACAGAAAAAAGAAGCATTTATGACAACATTTACTGCCATAAATGAGAATTTTAAAGATATTTATCATCAATTATCTGAAGGGGAAGGCAGACTTATATTGGAAAATGAAAAAGATCCTCTTTCTGCCGGCATGACAATAGAAGCTAAACCTAGAGATAAAACTACAAATAATAAATTAGGAGCGTTATCCGGTGGTGAAAAGGCTTTAACCGCTTTAGCTTTGGTATTCTCTATTCAAAAATATCTTCCTGCTCCGTTTTATGCGTTAGATGAGGTTGATGCAAGTTTGGATACAATGAATGTTGAAAGAATTGCCGATATGGTTAAAAAGCAATCTTCGGATACTCAGTTCCTTGTTGTAAGCCATAGAAGACCTATGATTGAAGCTGCAAACAGAACAATTGGTGTTACCCAAAAAGAAAAAGGTAAAACTAAAGTTACAGGTGTTAAATTAAGAGAAGACGATAATGAATAATAATGTTATAAATACCCAAGATATTGAAAATACAATATATTCTAAGCAAGGTGATTTTGATGCCAATGACGGGATTGGAATTCTTGTTGATATGGCAAAACAAGGTAAAATTGATCCTTGGAACATTGATATTCTGGATGTTACGGAAAAGTATCTTCAACGTATGATTGAGTTAAAATCGCTCAATCTTAGAGTTGCAAGTCGAACATTGTTATTTGCTTCTATTTTATGCCGTTTGCAGTCAAATGTTTTGGCAGGGCTATCATTGGAAGAATTTCAGGATGAACCGGAAGAACCGATATATGATGATGACGGGTTTATTGTTGAATATCCTGACGAAAATCAAGAGTATATTCCTACCAGTAATGTTGTAAGTTTTGATGAAGCTTTGCAGCGCAGAACAAGTATCAGGTTGAATCGTAACCGAGTTGTTACTTTGAAAGACTTGATTAAGCAATTGGAATTTTATGAAAAACTGGAAAAAAGAGCTTCTATGAAAAGCGCTCATGAACGTGCAAAACGTCATGTTAGAAATTATTCAAGATTGACTCCTGATGAAATCGTATCAATGGCTCATGAAGAATATATTGAAGAATCAGTTTTGAAATTGAAAGATAACTTAGAACAAATTTTTAACCATCAGGATAAAATTGAACTTAATGAATTAACAATTTTAGGGATGGATAAAATCAGTGCGTATTTGGCATTATTGTTCTTAAGTCGTGATACTGATTATGAGCTGGAACAAGATGAATTTTATTCTGATTTATATGTGGTAAAAGGCGGTAGAGATGCAGCAGTTGAAGTCTAGAATTGAAGCAGTTTTATTCGTTACAGCAAAAGCTCTTTCTGCAGATGAAATTGGATTGTATTTAGATGTAGAGCCGGATGCTGTTGAAGAAGCTTTGTTGGAACTTATTATGGATTATGCTTCCAGAGACGGAGCGTTAGAAATTGATGATGAAAACGGTTATATCTTGCAAGTAAAAGAGGATTATAGCGATATTGTCGAAAAAATATGCCCGATTGATTTATCTCCTGCGGTTTTGAGAACCCTTTTGGTAATTGCATTAAAAGAACCTATTCGCCAAACCGAATTGGTAAAATTGCGTTCTGCTGCATATGAACATGTTGCTGATTTGGTTGAAAAAGGATTAGTCTCAAAAGTGAAGGATAAAAACGGAAGAAGTATAAATGTAAAAACGACTTCTAAATTTGCGGAATATTTTAAATTAAAAGGAGATACTCGCGCATTAGCTCAACAATTAGAAAAAGAATTGGCAGAAAAAAATAATGCGTAAGGTTCTGCTATTAATTTTCTTTATAGTTTTAGTGATTGCTTTAGTTTACAAATCGCCATTCTCGGCTTTGTATAATTATAATAAAGCAAAGGCTTTGTATGATTCAAAACAGTATGAGCAGGCTCTCCCGTATTTTGAAAAATCGTTATTTGCAGATAATAAGGGTATTTTAGCTAGATTTTATTATGTTTTAGCTTTATCTAAATCAAAACCTGATTATTCTGTTCAAAAGAAACTTTATGAAATGTCAGAATCGTCAATTGTGGATGAAGCTTCAAAATATGCAAAATCTCAAGTCGTTTCTTTGAAATATAAATTGTTGGACGGGATTAATAATAATTATATCTACAATGCATCTATGGGAAATGATATTTTGCGCTGGGATATTCGTTCCTTTCCTTTAAAGGTTTATGTTGAAAAGAATACAGCTGTTCCTGATTATTATTTCTCAGAAATTGATAAGGCACTAAATGAGTGGGTTAAATACACGAATTTTGTAAAATTTTCAAAAGTAGATTCTCCTGATGGGGCGGATATTGAAATTAAGTTTAAAGATATTCCGAACGATTTGTGTAATGCGGGAGTTTGCAGGTATGTTGCTGCTTATACTGAACCAGATGTTAGTAGAGAAAAAGTTTTGAAGAAAATGGTTTTAACGATTTACAAAACTAATCCGTTGGATAAATATTTTTCTAAAGATGAAATTTTCAACACCGCTTTGCATGAATTGGGACATACTCTTGGTATAATGGGACATAGTGATAATCCTGACGATATAATGTTTGCAATTAAGGATAATCTAGTCCCTATTGAAAAATATAATTTTGTTGGAGTTCATACCCTTTCCAAGAGGGACTTGAAGACTCTTGTTCTTCTATATAGAATAAAGCCTACAATATCTAATGTTAAAAATTTGGAAAGTGAGTCTTTCTACTACGCTCCGCTTGTTATAGGAAGTGATGATGAGCGTTTGTATAAAAAAATTGCTGAAAATTTGGACTATGTAAAAAAATATCCTAATTTTGCATCAGGATATATTAATTTGGCAGCAGTATATTCAGATGCAGGAGATTTTGAGTCTTCTTTATCTACTTTAGCGAAAGGTGAATTATATGTTCAAAATGCTGATGAAAAGTTCTTAATTCATTTTAATCGTGCAGTTATTTATTATAACAAACAAGAGTACGATAAAGCTTTGTCCAGTGCAAATTTAGCAAAATCAGTTAAAGATAATCAAAACGTTAGAGAATTGATTTCTGATATTCAAAAACTTTCGGGAAAATAATTGAATCAAGCTAGGAATATTATATTTTTATCCAATTTTTCAAAAGTTTTTAAGAATTTAGTTGTAAGATTTTTTAGAAATGATGAGAGCATTAGATAGAGCGATTCCTCCAGGTTGATGCGGATTATTTACTATTTGTCCGTTCACATACATTACTGTTGAACCTCCGCCATCAAGGTTTATAGCATTTGTACAGCCCAAACTTTTCATCAAGTTTGCAAGTTCAACAAGTGTCAAACCGATAGAACTGCCCTCCCTACCATCAACTGCGACCAGCACTAAGTCGTTATCTTTAGTATAACCAATAGCTGTTCTAGGGTTTCTTCCCCCTATAGATTGTAGTTTTTGGGCAGTCATATCGATAAATATTTCGTTATCCTTAACTAAGTAAGGTCCGCCGCTTATTATGTGTTTTACGTTTTCCCATTTAGGGTTTGTGTTGATTTGTATATCTACATATTCAGCTCCAAAGAGTTTTCCTAGTTGAGATTTTGGACCGACAAGAACCATTCCGTTTTTTGGAATGGAAAGGGGATTAGCAGAAACTGCCGTAATCTTATTTCCAACTATTTGAAGTTGGACACCATACTGAGGTGAAGCCGGTGCGGTGTTTCCCCAATCCCCGGTATATGCGATTGTATATGAGGATAACATTCTTGGCTGATTTATATTATCTATTTTTATTTCGTTCCCGTTGCCTATAATTTTTGCATTTAACTGAACTCTGCCTACATCATATCCGTTTTCAAAGATTCCCAACGCTACACGGTCATAAATAGGTCCGGTATAGAGTTTTTTGTCTATCATAAGAGTTCCGAGCGGAACACCTGTTTGTGGTTTAAAAAATCCGCCGTTTATTGCGACTATAGCGTTTGTATTTTTTGCGATTGTTCGAACTGTTCTTTTATTTGCTAAGGTTTCTGATGCAATTGCTGGTTTTACTTCAAAGTCCTTTGCGATTTTTTGATTAATTTCAACAATGTTTATCCTTACAGGTTTCCCGTTATAGTATTTGATTAGTTTTACATGTTTTATTCCGTCAGCTACAGGTTGAATATTTCTGCCCTTGTATTTTTCTGCTATTCGGGTTTCGAATTTTTCTTTTCTTATCTGCGGATTTAGTTCTTCATTAATATAATTTTTCATGTTGATTAGAGTAGGTGTATTTATTGAAGAATTTGCAAGTAAATCATTTGCTAAAATCGGCGGATAATATATTGTATTGGTAAGAACAAAAAATGTAAAAAGCGATAGTGTAATAAGGTATTCGCAAATCCTTACCGGAATGACAAATTGTTTTTTTTCAATAAGTGTATCCATAGTGGCAACCTAAAATTTTAAAGTAACCGGATACCTTTTTGTTTTTAGAGTGGTGTGGGGAATAACACTCATCAGAGACCTATGCGGGCAAATAGGGTGTTCTTACTATTATTGTAACATAAATTCACAAAAGTTTCAATCCTTTTGCTGATAAGGGTTTTACAAAACTAAATAGTGGTAATTGTACACTATTTCTATAATTTGAATTTATAAGTTACTTCAACATGTGATTATTTTGTGCCGGCGGCAGGAGCGGTCTTAAAAGAAAGTTTGGAGTGCCTAATCCTTGGAATGGTGGGCGGGCTTTGTGTCTTTCTTCATATTTTGCTCTGCCTTCAGCTTTCATTTTATCAAGTTCGGCTTTTTGTTTTTTGTTTAAAAGTTTTTCAAATTCTTGAGAATTTTTTTTTCTGATTTCTTGAGCTTGTTTTTCAAGTTGAGCTATTTCTTGTTGCAGTTGATTGATTTTTTCTTCTTGAGCTTTTACCGCTATTCTTGAAAGTCTTACTGTTTCAATTTCTTGTTTTTTTAGTTCTATTTGCATAATAACAGGTTTTATTTGTTCTTTGCCTGCTTTGTGTATTTCTTTTGCTTTTTCTTTTTGCTTTTCGTTAAGATTAAGTCTTTGTTCAAACTCTTTTTTGCGTTGTTCTTTGTAGCTTTGTTGAGTAATTGACGGAGTTTTTACCTGTAAATTTTCCGTTGCGTCAGCCGAAAGTACAACAGTAGACATTGTAAATATTGTTATACATAGTAATGAAAATAGTTTTTTCATTTTTATCCTCTTTCTTATAGTAAGTCCTTTAGTTTTTCTGCTAATTCTTTTTTAGCGTTGTAAATTCTTGATTTAACTGTTCCAATCGGGCAGTTAAGTTTTTGAGCGCATTCTTCGTATGTGTAGCCGTTAATTTCGCATATTATTATAACTTCTTTAAACTTTGGTTTTAAAGAGTCTATAGCTTTAACGATTTGCTTTTGGCGTTCAAGTTTTATTGTGTTATCTTCCGGAGATGTTTTATGGTCTTTTATATTTACCAACGTGAAATCATCGGAAGTAGAAGTTTGAGAAACCTTATGATATGCAGATTTTAGGTAATCTAACGAAGTATTTTTAGCAATGGTACTAATCCAGCTTTTAACAGAACCTTGTTCTTTGTATTTGTCTGAATTTTTCCAAATTTTTAAGTAGACTTCTTGTTCTAAATCTTCATTATCTTCTTTAGTAATTAGTCTTATAATGCTTTTAATATATTGTTTATTGTTTGTTATTACTTCGTTAAATTTCATTATATCCTTAATCTATTGATATTAGTCCGTAAGAGTCTACCGGCAGATCTAAGTCTTCAGCACCAAGTGTTGTGCCATATTTTAGAGTGTCGGAAATGTCGGTATTCAAGTTTAAAACTCCAAGACTAACGGTAGTTGTCATTACCATAAACAGAGCACAAGCTATTTTTAGTTTAGCAAAATTTTTGCGTCTTTGTTTGTAATAAGGTTTTGCTTCCTGAATAAGTTCAGAGACCTTTAACATCTTTTCATGCTCAAGTCTGCAATCCTCGCAGTTTTGAAGATGCTCATTCAGTTCTTCATCACTTCTGAAAGTGAATAATGCTTCGTATTTTGTACATTTGTCTTTCATAATTTAACCTCTGTACCTATATAACGATTATAAAATAAAATTGTTCATATTGCAAAATATAAACATTTTTAAGTTTTGCAATCAGGAATATAAGAATTATTTGCACAAACTTTTTTTTTATTGTAGAATGTAACCGTGTAAGGGGAGAATTTATGGAATTTTTTAGAAAACATAAAAAAGCTATAATAGCGTTAATTGCATTTACGTTTATGGCTTGGACATTTGGTTTAATGGTGTTACCGTTACTTATAGAAAAATAAATATGAATATAAAAAAGATTTTAATATATGGATTAATATGCTGGATTTTAGTTGGGACTGTCGGAATTTGTGGCGGTTCAGTTTATGCTGCAAAGCCGACAAAAGCATCTTTAGACCAAAAATTAAAACAAACGAACATCAAAAGAAATGATATTCTCAGGAAGAAAAACCAAACAGATTTAAAGTTAAGGAATGAACGTAATAAATTAAACAACAATCAACAAAAACTTGAAAAGGCACAGATTCAACTTTCTTCTACAACTCAAAAGTATAATGCATTGGTTTATAATTTAAGTTCTATGGAAAACCAATTGAATTATGCAATTAAGGAGTTTAATTCAATAGATGCACAGATGAAAGACAGAATTCGTCAAGTTTATAAGCATCAACGTTCAGGGATGTTTGAATTGATTTTATCGGCAACGGATGTTAATACTTTGCTGGATATGTTCTATTTTGAAAAGATTGTTATTAAGGATGACTATAGAAGAATGCAGGCTGTCAAGGCAAAAGCTGATGAGATTGCAAGATTAAAAGCTCAAGTTGAGTCTCAGAAAAAGTTAGTTGAGGCTTCAATTAGAGATATAAATGCGCAAAAATCTATAATTCAAGGTTCAATTGCTGAAAATAAAACAATGATTGAGCGTCTTAAAAAAGATAAAAGTTACTATGAAAGAACAGAAAGAGAATTGGCAAGACAATCTGCAAGTATTCAAAATATGATTGCAGGACTTACAGGCGGTAAGAAAACAGCTCCTGTTGTTGTTTCATCTACAGGTTTTATAAGACCGATATCCGGACCAATTACTTCGCCTTTCGGATACAGAATTCACCCTATCTTTAAAAGCAGGATTTTTCATTCGGGTATTGATATCGGAGGTCCGAACGGAGGGGCTATTAAAGCTTCAAATGACGGACGTGTAATCTTTTCCGGATGGTATGGCGGATATGGTAAGGTTGTTATATTAGACCATGGTGTAATTAATGGTAAACCTATTACAACTTTATATGCCCATATGTCTGCAATAAATGTTTCAAACGGGCAGAATGTTACTAAAGGTCAAACCCTAGGTAGGGAGGGTTCTACTGGTTATAGTACAGGACCTCATTGCCACTTTGAAGTCCGTGTTAACGGAAAACCGACTAACCCATTTGATTATATAAGATAAAAAAGGAAAAAATTTTGAAAAAGGTTTTATTTTTAACATTTTTAATAATATCAATTTCTTCAACTTCAGCATATGCGATTGAACAGAATAGTGCTGAATATTCGGCAGTTTCTATAGAAGATTTACAGCCGGAGAATTTCTTCAAGTCTCCAATGTCTGCAACTATGCAAGATATGCGAGAAGATCCTATATATAGAAGTTTTGATGCGTATACATACGATGGACGTTCAGGCGGAGTGTCTTCAAAAGAAATTGATTCTCATAATATGCCTTTGTTTAAGCAATTGCGTTTGGGGATTGCGAACAGATGGAATTATCTGACTTCTGAAAGACCTGAAAAAGATAAAACGAATTCGAAAATAGATTTTAAATTTTGGAAGAAAAAGAATAATCAACAGGAGTCGGATGTTGTTTCTGAACTTCCGGAGAATTCGATTTCTGCAACAATTCAAGATGAGATTTCTTCTGATATTGAAAACGCTGATTCAATCTCTTTAGAATCAGGTATTAGCGAACAAATTACAGAAAAACAATTACAGCTTGATTGTGATAACGTTAATTTTGATGAGGAAACTGGCGATATGATAGCAACCGGCAGACCTGATTTGTTCCTGCCTCCTCAAAATACAAGAGTAATTGCCGATAAAATGATTTATAACGAAGAATCAAATATATTGAAGGCGATTGGTAATGTTGTTGTAATAAAAGACGGTAATCCTTCCAAGGCTGATTATTTAGAAATTGATATAAATGAAGAAGTTTTGTCTATGGATAATATTGAATCCAAATCAGAAACTACACAAATGAATGCAAGGAGAGGGGTTCAAAAAGACGGACTTCTTATATTGGAAGACGGTAATTTCCATTCGGATGAATCAGAAATCCATAGAATGTCTTCAAGAATGATTGGACCAAAATTCACCCATATGATGTTGGATGATGATGAAAAATCCTACTTTTTAACTGATCCGAGAGGTAATAAGGTTCATATCAAAGCTGACAGAATTTATGTAAATGCCGGAAAAAATCATGATGTCTTTACCTTAAAAAATATTGAAGTTCGTAGAAGGGGACAATATTGGTTTAAATGGCCGAGCTTGACTGCTTACACAAATAAAGACAGAGATTATTTTGAAGCTAATTATCCTGAATTTGGAACAAGAAGAAAAGTAGGTATGTTTGCAGGTCCTGGATTTGTGTTTGGCGGACCGAACGGCTCTGTATTAAAAGCCATTCCGTTTTTAAACTATCAGCATGATAAGTTCGGATTCGGTGGTGCGTTGAAATATCGTAACACTTATAATATGACAGAATTAGGTTATGCATCTGCTTCAGATATCTTTTTCTTACGAGGCAGACAAAGACTTGATGACAATTTGTATTTGCAATATTCTGCGAATTCATTTATGGATGAATGGTTCATGGGGTCAAGAATGCCTAAGTATATGGCAGAAGTATACTATGACAAAAAATATAAACTTCCTAATTTCTTAGCTGAGGGTAAGGGGTTATCTTTTAGACACCGTGCCGGATTTGGTTTGATGGAAGATAATGATAGAAATTATTATGGTGAACATATTAATTCTAACGGTACAACGACCACAAGATTAAGATATATGGCGGAAATTCGTCAGGCACTGTATTCTTATTCCAATCCTGAACAACGTTTATACTTTGACTTAGGTTTATCTTTGCAGGGTTCGGCTGCGTTATACGGTACTGGTGATACTCAGTTTATTGCAAGATTTGGTCCTTGTGCTCATTTGCAATATAAAAACTGGATGCAGGATATAGCGTACTATCAGGCTGGATATGAAGATAATTCTCCAGTTCCGAGATACGACAGTTACAGATATGGTCATTCAAGTTTATATCTTGCTGAAATTATCAGAATTAATAAATATTTGTCAGTTGGTTGGTCCGGTTTGGTCAATATGAGTGATGATTCTCCAAATGGCAAATTGTTCCAAGAAAATCGATTTGTTTTTGCTATAGGACCGGATGATTTAAAAATCCGTTTGGGGTATGACTTTGTAAGACAAACCACTTATTTTGGATTTGATGTAGCTTTTGATACTAAAGGTTCAAATATTGATTATGGCAGAATGGAAATAAAAAATCCTGAAAGATTGGGCAAAAGACAGGAAAGAGAACAACGCAAAGTTGCGTTCACTCCAAATCAGCCTCAAAACAATGAAGTGAAAGTGTCCGGTAAATTTTCCAAATCACATGCTAAACCTGCTGTATTGCAGTATGCTCAGGTGATAGATATAGAAGATCCGAATATGGAGCAAGTTCAGTAATATGATTGAAAATATTAAGCAAGATATAATTGAATTTGGTCGGATTGCGGGAGCTAAAGATTTTACTCCCGGAATTTCAGGTAATATTTCAGCAAGAACTGATGATGGTGTATTGATAACGGCATCCGGTTCTGCTAACGGTTATTTGGCTGATGAAGATTTGATTTTAATAGATTATGACGGGAATGTGCTTAATGGCGGAAAAAAACCGTCAAGTGAAAGATTTTTGCATTTGGAATTTTATAAAAGAAGGTCTGATATAAATGCAATCTTTCATGTTCATAGTCCGTATTTAACTGCGTTTGCTTCTTCCGGTAAAGATTTGACAATGGGGGTTTCTCCTGAAATTATCTATTGTTTTGGAGAAATTCCGTTAGCTCAGTATTCATTACCGGGGTCAGTTGATTTGGTTAATCAGACCGCAAAATTTTTTGACAAGCATGATGTAGTATTAATGGCAAATCATGGTGTTATAATAGGCGGATCTTCTGTTAAGGATGCGTATTTAAAGCTGGAATTAACCGAAGCGTACGCAAAAACAATAATTTGTACAAATCTTCTTGGTGGTGTTAAAATATTACCAAAAGAAGAAATAGAAAAAATTTATTTATTAAGATAGCATTTTAAAGAGGAATATAATTGTGTCAATTACATTAGAAAATAAACAAGGATTGATTGCCGGCGATGGTACTTTACCGGTTAAAATGGCTCAGTATGCAAAAGAAAACGGATTTGATGTTGTTTGTATTTCGCTTGCAAACGATAATGCTCATGAGTTGAAAAAATATTGTTCAAAAGTATACAACTGTCATCCGGGAGAAGTTGACAGAATAGAGTCAATATTAAAAGAAGAACAGATAAAGCAAATTACATTTTTAGGCAAAGTTCATAAAAAAGTGTTATTACAATTGAATAAATTCGATAAGAGGGCTATTGAACTAATTAAGGAAGCTTCTAGATTGAATGATGACAAAGTTATGTTAATGATTGTTGATGAACTTGCGAAAATTGGTGTTGAAGTTTTAGATCAAACTATTTTTATTAAAAATTTAATGATTCCTGCCGGAGTTTTGGGCAAACATAAACCAACTCAAAGTCAGATGGATGATGTAAATTACGGATTTTGGCTTGCAAAAGAGATGGGTAAATTGGATGTCGGACAGTCGGTTGTTATTAAAGATAAAATGATTATGGCAGTTGAAGCAATTGAGGGTACTGATGTTTGTATAAAACGTGGAGCTAAACTTGCTAAAAAGGGTGCTGTAGTTGTAAAAGTTGCAAAACCAAAGCAAGATAAACGATTTGATATTCCTGCTATCGGTATGAAAACATTAAGAACAATGAGCCATAAACATGCCTCATTAATTGCAGTTGAAGCAAATGAAACAATTATTGTTGATCAGGAAAAAGTTGTAAAATATGCGGATGAGCACAATATAGTTATAATGGCAGTGTAGTATGAAAAAGTTATTTATCATCACGGGAGAATATTCGGGAGACATTCACGCATCTAATGTTGTGAATGAGCTGAAGGCTTTGAATTGTGATTTGCAAATAGAAGGTATTGGCGGTATGAATATGGAAGCTGCCGGTGTTAAATTGTTTTCAAATCATGACAATATGTCAGCAATGGGACTATCACCGAAGATACTATGGAATCATTATAAACTCGGTAAATCGCTTGTTAAATATTTAAAAAATGAGTATAAACCTGATTTGGTTTTGTTAATTGATTATGGTGCTTTTAACCTGTCTATTGCTAAATTCTTGCACAAAGCTGGAATTAAAATTTTCTATTATATACCTCCTCAGGTTTGGGCAAGCCGAAAATATAGAATCAAACTTATTAAAAAATATGTAGACAAAGTTCTGTGTATTTTTCCGTTTGAACGTCAATTATATGCTCAATACGGTATACCAACACACTATTGCGGACATCCATTGGTTTCTCAGTTACCTGCTCCGGCGGGCCGCAGAGAATTTCTCAGAAAGCATGGTTTAGATCCGGATAAAAAGCTTGTTGCAGTGTTCCCTGGCTCTAGGGAATTTGAGTTAAAAAATCTTATGTCTGTTTTTAAAGAAACAGTTACAAAATTAAGCCACAGACATGCTGATTTGCAGTTTTGTTTTTCACATGCGCCAAATTTATCCGATGAAGTTTATAAAAAATATTTGGGTGAAGATTTTGATGTGAAAGTAATAAAGGGTGAAAATCAAGCATTGTTGAGCGTTTCTGATGCACTTATATTGGCTTCAGGAACAGTTGCTTTGGAAGCTTGTTTATACAAAACTCCGATGATAATTGCATATAGAGGTCCTCAATTGTTCTATTGGATTTATCTTCTTGTAAGATGTATAAAACGTGTATCTTTGCCAAATATCATTGCTGATAAATCTATTGTTCCGGAAATTATTCAAAAAGATGTAAAACCTGTGAATATAACATATAAAATTGAGGAATTGCTGTACAATCAGGCAATTCGTGAAAATAATATCAAAGAACTGGGTATGGTTAAAGAGATGTTATCTAATAAAAAATCCTCGTTTGAAGTTGCTAAGGTTATTGATAATGAATTATTTTCGTAATAAAAGTTCATATCATATCTTATTTTTCGCAAAAATTTGATATTTTCTTTTTTTATAAAATTGTAGGCCAGTGATACTTATGATTAATTCAATTTCAAAAATTGAATCAAATGATGTTAATGTCTTTTTAGATGATACTAAAAGGATGGATACTTGCCGTTATTGGATAAAATCTGAGCCTGATAAAGTTGTCATAAAAAACAAAAAAAGTAAACTAAAATCCTCAAAGGATATATCAAAACTAATTATAACTCCGGAAGAAGCGAGAAAAACAAAGAATCTGAAAATCATTGGCTTATCTATTGCGGGTGCTACTGTTTTAACAGCTGCAGGAATTTTCCTTTTGATGAAGGGTGGTCCGAAAGGCTTAGTGAAAGGGTTTACTAATTTAAGGGATTTCCTCGCAAAAAAAATCATGATGAATAAGCTCGATAAAGACGATGCTGCATCTGTTACTGCAAAAGTTTACGTTTATTTGTTTAACAAAATTGAGAAGTTGCTTGGCAAATTTGAGGCTGTTAACAATTTTACAACCTTCAAAGATTTACTTTTTAAAAAGTTTATGGGTACTAATAAGCATATGGCAAAGGCTCATAATAAAATCACTCGGTCTTTTGAAAAACTTGGCAGACAAGCTGTTATTGACAGATATGATAAAACTTCAAATCTTGTAATCAATTCAAAAAATTTGTCGGCTCAACTTTTAAGGGATGCTGTTAATGGGGATTTTGACAGGCTGGTTGTGGTTAATGGCGTTAGTAAACCTGTACGTTACTGGCTTGGTAGGATAAATACCCTAAACGGTGAAATTTCTGAAATATATGAAAGAGGTTTCGGTAAGAGTGCATTACGTTCAAGATATTACTATTTCAAGAAAGCAACAGAATCCCTGAAATCCATGTTTGATAAAATAAAAGTATTTTGGTCCAGAAATGTTTATTCAAAATTTATGGCCGATAGTGCAATTATGAGTAAAAAGAAAGTTGTCCAGACTCAAGTTAGAAAAACAAGAAATCAACTTACATACTCATTAGCAGATTTGAGAAAAGATACTGATAATTCTATTTTGAAATTAACAGATTTATTCACTTTCAAAGATAGGGAGAAGATATCCAGACTTGGGGCTATAAGAACTTCAATAAAACAATATGTTAAAAATCCTAATTCAGGATTAAAACAAGAAATATCATCGGCTATAGAAACTTTACAAACAGAAGTTAAAGCTGCTATCGGTTCAGGCAAATTGAACTCCACAAATGGTAAGCAAATTTTATCCGAACTTGCTAACCTGCAATCAACCTTTACAGATTTTCAACTGGGACGAGTTGAGGAGTTATTGGCTATTTATAAGCAAATATTACCAAAAGATGACTATCGACTTTTAACTAAAGCTTATAGTAAAACAATTAAATCGTTAGATAGGTCTATTAGAACTGAAACTGATGACTTCATAAGTAAGTTGCGGGATTTATCGATGGGTTCTGCGCCTACGGATTTACTTTCTATAGCAGGTGGTGTCGGAATTTTAGGCTATAACTTGGCAAAATCGGATGATAATGATCAAAGAATGTCTATTTCTTTAAAATACGGAATTCCTGCACTTGCAGGTATCGGAGTTATGTTATACTGTAATGCCAAATTATTTGCAGGTACAAAATCAATGCTTATTGCTTCAGGTTCATCATTTTTAGTAAACAAAATCGGAGTATTGGCTGATGATTTGCGTAAAAAATATTTGCATAAAACAAAAAAACAAGATGAAATTTTACCTCAATCTGTTCAATTTTCACAACAGCCGAAAACAGCTAATATCTCTTTAAAACCTGATTCTTCATTATTTCTTTCTTAAAAATCATCTAAAAAATGTATAGCTAAAATCCATATTTCTGTTAATATTTCAACTAAAAGGATAATTATGGAAACTTCAACTATTCGTGAAATTTTAGAACAGAGAGAATTTGCATGTTTGAGTGAAATTGCAACAAAGGCTGCAAATTCAAAAGGTCGTAAAATTGAAGAAAAAAAATGTGATTTGAGAACGGATTTTCAACGTGATAGAGATAGAATATTGCATTCTAAAGCGTTCAGAAGATTAAAACACAAAACACAAGTATTTCTTTCTCCGTTTGATGATCATTTTAGAACTCGTTTAACTCATACCCTTGAAGTTTCACAGATTGGTAGAACTATTGCGCGTTCGCTATCCCTAAATGAAGATTTGGTAGAAGCAATTTCATTAGGTCATGATTTAGGTCATACCCCTTTTGGTCATTGCGGAGAATCGGTTTTAAATGAGTTGATTGAAGATGGGTTTCATCATAATATTCAAAGTGTAAGAGTTGTAGAGATTCTTGAAAATTTGAATTTGTGTAAGGAAACAATTGATGGCATAAGAACTCATACTTGGGGCTTTAAACCGATAACTCCTGAAGGAAAAGTTGTACAACTTGCCGATAAAATTGCATACATTAATCACGATATAGAAGATTCAATAAGAGCAGGTGTTATTTCAGAAAGTGATTTGCCCAAAGATTGTATTGAATATTTTTCATCAAATCAAAGCAAACGTTTAAATAAAATGATTACGGAGATTGTTAATAATTCTCTTGGAAAATCTGAAATTTCAATGAGTGAAGAAGCTTGGGGTTATACTACAAAACTTCGAGAATGGATGTTTGCAAATGTATATAATGATGAATGTATTGCCAAGTTAGAAGAAACTAAGGCTCGCAGGGTTATTAAGGAACTTTTTTATCACTATTCTAATGTGCTTGAACCTATTTGCGATAAAAATAAAATTCATCGAGTAGTTGCTGATTATATTTCGGGAATGACAGACCGATATGCGGTGGAAAGATTTAAGGAAATATTTATTCCTGTTGGTATAAAATCAGGAGCAAGGGAGGATTATTTATTCAAACTTGCAAATTCTCACGATTGATATTTTATAAAAAAAGAGTATAATCAATTCTATGGATGTACAGTATTTATCTGAATATTTAGAGTTTTTAGAAATAGAGAAAGGACTTTCTAAAAATACTACTGATGCATATCGTAGAGATTTAATATCTTTTATTGATTTTTGTGTTGATGTTAGAAATATTTGTTCTATTGATAAAATATCGAGAAATGATTTGAATGCTTTTATTTTAGCTTTGCGTGAAAAAAAGTATTCTCCGACAACTGTTACCCGAAAAGTCGCATCACTAAGAGGATTTTTTAAATGGTTTTGTGCAAATGAGTATGGAAAAATTAATCCTGCACAAACTCTTGAACAACCAAAATTGCCCAAAAGGCTTCCTAAAGTGATGTCAGTTGAAGAACTGAATACAATTTTGAATTCAGACTTAAATAAAATAGAATCTTTAATTGTGGAACTTTTATACGGATGTGGCTTACGGGTATCGGAACTTGTAAATTTGAAAATTAATAATGTAGATATAAAATCAAAGTATATCCAGTGTTTTGGAAAAGGTTCAAAAGAAAGAATAGTTCCGTTTGGAGAAAAAGCTAAATCTGCTTTGAATAAATATTTAAAAGAACGAGAGTTTATTCTTTTGAAATATCCCTCGGCAAATAAGGAATTTTTACTTCTGAAAGCTGATGGAAAGAAAATTTCAAGGCAAGAAGTTTATGTTTTTATACGTTCTCAGGGCGAAAAAATTCACAAACATATTTCTCCTCATACATTAAGGCATAGTTTTGCAACGCATCTTCTTGATAATGGTGCGGATTTACGAGTTGTACAGGAATTGCTCGGTCATAGTGATGTTTCGACGACCCAACTCTATACCCATATTACCAAAAAACGATTAAAAGAAGTCTATTTTGCAATAAATAATCGCTCATGATAATATGTAAATATGTTGAACCTATTTATATCAGGACTATCTAAACAATCAGGAAAAACTATGTTAGCATCAGGGCTTGCAGCGACTATGCAGAGTCTTTCTTATACTACGGCATATTACAAGCCTATCCAAACTTCTGCAAAAGATATGAATGGTTTTAAGGCTTCTCCTGATTTGGTTATTGTAAAAAGGACTGACCCTAATATTAATACTTTTTCTTCTTATGTGTTGTCCGGTGCGGGTTCTCCGTTTACAACAGCTTATGAAGATAAGGTAAGTATTAACATTAATGAGATTTATAATGAGTATCGAACAATTTCTAATTCTGCGGAATGCACAATTTTAGAAGGTTGCAACAGTATTTCTGCTCCGATTATAGAAGGTTTTACTGAAATAGATATGGTTAAAATGCTAAATGTTCCGTTATTATTAGTGATAAATCCTAAAATGACAAATTTAGATACTGCAATTTCCGGCTTGAATTATATTTATAACAGTAAAGTGAAGTTTGCAGGCGTTGTAATAAATCAATATGATGAGGCTTCGGAAAATCTGGAAGAAAAATATTTTGCTCAAATTTTGAAAGAATTTACCAATGTAAATGTTTTGGGCAGTTTGCCTGACTATGGGGATATTTATTCACCAGCTCCAGATAGTTTAATTGCAGATATTTTAACTAATTTAAATATTGAACAGTTATTTGGTGTAAAAATTGCAAAACTTAATTCCTAAATTATAGATAATTTGCAAGGATATTTCTTACGTAATTTTGAGTTTCTTTGTATGGCGGAACTCCGTCATATTTGTCAACTGCTCCAGGACCTGCGTTATATGCTGCAAGTGCCAAAATTATATTACCGTTATATTTGTTCAACATTGATTTTAAGTATTTAACCCCACCCTCAACATTTTGAACAGCATTATACGGGTCATTAACCCCAAGAGATTTTGCTGTCGAAGGCATTAATTGCATAAGTCCCATTGCCCCTGCTTTTGATTTTGCATTCGGGTTAAAGCCTGATTCCTGTTTAATTAGTGCCTGTACTAATTTTTCATCTACACCGTGTCTTTTTGCAACTTTATTTACCATATCAATGATTTGAGATTTTTTATCAAGAGTACTTTTTGCAGCATCAGGGTTGTACACTCTTGTTGCATCATTCACTTCCTGAATAGCACGTCTTAGTGTTGCATTGGTAAAATTACTTGCATCAATATCGGTGTTTCTGTTATAAATACTTCCGTCAACATTCAAAGATGTCGGGTTAAGTAATAAAGAACCAAAGTTTGCTCCGGTTGTTGAGGATAAGACTTTTTCAAAAGATTGTACATTTTCTGCGCTTGGCGGATAAATTGCATCAAGAGAATTAGCTGTTTGGTTGTGCCCTTTTATTTGTTTGTTTACGCTGTTTACATACGTGTTTAAACTGGCTGCTCTTTGCATAGCTGCAGCTTTTCCGCCTGTGTTAAGTAAGTTTTGTATCATTTCAGAAAACATGCTGTTTATCTGCCTCCCTCACTTTCTATTCTACTAAAGATTGCAAATAAATCTATCCTCCATTTGATTTAAGGATTATTTTTTGGAAGTCAAATATTTAAAATTTTATTATTTTATCAGCATGCAATCGCCGTAGCTGAAAAATCTGTAGTTGTTGTTAACAGCTTCTTTGTAGGCTTTGAATATAAAATCTTTTCCTGCTAATGCACTTACAAGCATTAAAAGAGTTGATTTTGGAAGGTGAAAATTTGTTATAAGTTTATCTACAACTTTAAATTCATACGGAGGGTAAATAAACAGCTCAGAATGATCATGACATGCTTTTATGCATCCGTATTTTTGGTATGCTGTTTCAAGTGTTCTTACTGTTGTTGTTCCTACAGCTATAACTTTTTTACCGGATTGTATTGCTAAATTGATTTTGTCTGCAGCATCTTGTGTTATCTCAAATGTTTCGGAGTGCATTTTGTGTTCCAAGATATTTTCGCATTTTACAGGTCTAAAAGTTCCTAAACCTACATTTAAGGTTACATAGACAATTTCAACCCCTTTTGCTTTTAGTTTTTCTAAAATTTCTGTTGTAAAATGCAATCCTGCTGTTGGTGCAGCAACAGAACCTTCATCTTTTGCATAGACTGTTTGGTATCTTTCTTTATCAAATTGTTTTAATTCTTCTGTTGATAACTTTCTTTCAATGTACGGTGGAAGCGGTATATTTCCGACTTTATGCAGAATTTCAAATAAGTCTCCGTTATAAATTAGTTCAATAAGCCATTCTCCATCATCTTCGAGTCTTTTTATCGGACGTACCGATAATTCTTCTGAAATTTTTATTACAGTATCAGGTTTAACTCTTTTAGATGGTTTGATAAGGCACGACCATTGTTTTTCTTGTCTTTCTTCCAATAGAAAAATTTCAATTTTAGCACCTGTTTCTTTTGTTCCGTAAAGTCTTGCGGGAATTACTTTTGTGTTGTTTAGAACAAGAATACAATTATCATCAATATAATCTGTAATATCAAAAAAATGCTTATGCTCAATTGTCTTGTTCTGTTTATCTAAAACAAGCATTTTTGAGTTTTCTCTTTTGTCTGCCGGCATTTGAGCTATTAATTCTTCCGGTAGAATGTAATCAAATTCTGATATATTCATTTCTTATCCTTTATAATAAAACAACCCCAATTTGAATTGGAGTTGTTTTGTATTGTTATTTAATTATTTTTCACTTACATTTTTTGCGTTTTTTAATTCTAAATCATCAACTTTTTCTTTTTTCTTAGCTTCTTCGTTTTCGATTTGTTTATTG
The DNA here is from genome assembly GCA_964620875.1 of uncultured Clostridium sp. GTDB lineage: Bacteria > Cyanobacteriota > Vampirovibrionia > Gastranaerophilales > Gastranaerophilaceae > Zag111. The sequence continues at coordinate 148,678 of CAZUKK010000001.1, read as the reverse complement.
ATAATTATAGATTGTACAATTTGGATAATATTACTTGTAATCAAGTATAATAAAACCCCTGCAGGAATTGGAATTACAACAAATGTTGCAATAATCATCAATGGCATAAATGTACCCATGGATTTTTGTAGAGCTTCTTGGGTAGGATCAGCGTTTTCAGTTTTGTTAATAGCCATCATGATTTTTTGAGAAAGAATCATAGTTAGGGCAAATAACAATATCAAGATAACAACATCCCAGTGCCAACCTTTGTTAACCTGAGTTGTTGGGATTGTAGCTTTTAATAATCCGCCATCTCTAACGAAAGTTATTGTTTCATTTTCTCTGATGTTGCTGTTTGTTACAACTAAGTCAGCTTTTTGGATTTTATCCTGTTGACTGAATTTTAATTTTATATGGTCAAGACTTACAGCTAAATCTAGATCTTCACCCGGCGTTAATTCTCCTGCTATTTCGATAGCTTGATTTGGATCAGAAACTTTTACATTTTTAAGGGTTTCATCTTCTAAGTATACTGTTGCTGTATTTCCAAGAATAAATTTATCACCTTTTGCAACTCCCAATACTCCGTTATTTGAAGTGCCGGCAGTTGCTCTCATTGTAGTTGCCAAACTTTTAACAAATAAGAAATGTTGGTCGCCTGCTATTTGAATAAACTGAGGGCTGATTAATGCTGAGTACAATAAAATGAATATCGGCATTTGGATTAAAAGAGGTAAGCAGCCACCCATAGGGTTGAATTTATGTTCTTTGTAGAACTCCATCATTTTTTGTTGCATCATTTGCGGGTTCTTTTGGTATCTGTCTTGAATAGCTTTCATTTTTGGCTGAAGTGATTGCATCATCTTCATAGAACGCTGTTGTTGAACGTTCAAATGCCACAATGCAGCTCTGACAATAATTGTCAAAAGAATGATTGCCAGACCGTAATTGCCGACAAATTTTGCTAACAAACTTAGAAACTTAATTGTATAAGTAATAAAATCCACTTTTTCTATCCCTCATCTAATATAAATATTATTTCGTACATATTGAGACTAGCATAAACAAAGTTAGATAACAATAAATTGTTTCAAAGTTTGACAAAATACTATCAAAGTAGTATAATGAGCAATATAATTTCTTGTTGCGCAATATTTACACTAGCTTGTGTCGTTTTGTATTCCAAAATTCGGACTTGAGGAAAAGAAAGAGAGGGTTAATTAAATAATACGAAATATTAAATAGCAAAATAATTGAATAGAAATATTAAAATCTGTAATACGCTTGAATTTACAGTACAATTTCGTAGTTAATTTGCTTTATTTTATCTTGATAATAACCAAAGATAACCAATCAAGTATATTATAGAGCAAATTATACCAATCCAAAATATAACATTATATGTATGTCTTAAATATTTATTTTTTATTTGGATTTCAAAAAAACTTTCCTTATTGATGAGTTTACGAGCTAATGTATTTTCTATTGGCAACAAAATAAAAAAGCTTGGAATTATATATATGTATGTTTTTGAGCATATAACTAATAATGCAAAGATATATCCATCTACAAGATAGTCTGGATATACCAGTCCAGCCAGAAATAAATAAGACAACATTATAAGTAAACCAAAATTACCCAATAAAGATAAAATATTTGCACATATATATTTTGTTATATTCATACTCATAATAATAAGACAAACAAATTGAAAGGAAATAAAAATGAATCAAAAATATGATTATAATAAAAATAAGAATAAATTTACTAAAGAAATGATTAATGATACGTTAAAATACCAAAAACAATATGGATTTAAAATTGGAGAAAATAATTTAGCACATAACAATGAATCCGATGCATTTAGACATACTTATATGCAAAGTATTCTTTCCAAAAGACACGGAATTTTACCAGCTAAAATTGTAAGTTCAGGACATGAATATATTGGGACTTTAAAAAAGCAAGATCCGCGCGAATCCAACATGGACTTATGGAATAATAACCAAGGTCAACAAATATATCATGAAATCTGTAAACAATATCCAAATTTTAAATCTTTACCTGAGAACCAACAAAAAGATATTATTGCACAAAAAGTCGTACAAAGAATGAAAGCAGGACAACTTATTACAGGATTAGATGATCCAAGACAATTTAAAGATAATCAAAAATTACCATTCACCCCAACTCGAGGAGTCGGAGCTGTTTGGAATAATGGTTCGCCAATTGGTTTTGCAAGTGCAATTGATAATCAGTTTCAAAACGAACAATCAAAATTTTATGGTTACACAAATCCTCTAACAGGAAGTAATAAAATCTATACAAGAGAAGATGTTGGAAATATGTCTTCTGAGGAATTTTCAAAATATGAAAAAGAAATAGATGCACAAGTAGAATCTATGAATGGGACAATGCCAACAAATGGAGATTTGGCTCGTGAAGCAATGAGCGGCGGCGGTGTTGTTTATGTAAATTCTTATACTCGTTCTGACGGAACAGAGGTTAAAGGTTATTATCGTTCAAGATAGCAAAAAGGAGATGTCAATGACATCTCCTTTTTAAAATGGTCGGGATGACACGATTTGAACGTGCGACCCCCTCGTCCCAAGCGAGGTGCGCTACCAAGCTGCGCTACATCCCGGGGGTAAATACTACCTGCATCGGTAATATTTGTTACTCATTCATTCTAGGATAAAAGTTTTTTAAAGTCAAGCATACTTTTTAAAATCTGAAATATATAAACGGGTTGTAAGTGTTTGAGGCTATTGTTGCTGCCGAAAATATGAATAGTAATAATAACCAAAGATTTATGCAAGTTTTGCCAAATTTGTTTTTTACTTCCAAAATTCTGCCAAATATCGGAATAGAACAGATGATTGCTGTTATAAATATTATTATTTCAAAGGTCTCAACATAGTAAGAAAGACCGTAAGAGATGTTTTCTGTTTGAATTTTTAATAAACCAAACATATTCAAAATATATTGCCAAGCATAGCTCATTGAATCTGCTCTAAACATTACCCACCCTATCAAAAATATGAAAATGCAGTAGATATGTTGTAAGAATTTTACCCACCATTGGGTATGTACCTGTTCAAATTCTTTTATATTTATTATTTTTTCAATGATTATAAATATTCCATGCCAGATACCCCAAATTACAAAATTCCATGCAGCTCCATGCCAAATTCCGGTTAGTAAAAATACGATACCAAGGTTTCTCAGGGTTTTTATCTTGCCGACACGATTTCCCCCTAAAGGTATATAGGCATATTGTTTGAACCAAGTTGATAATGAAATATGCCATCTCCTCCAAAATTCGGTGATTGATTTTGAAATATACGGGTAATTAAAGTTTTCCAAAAATTTAAATCCGAAAATTAATCCTAATCCTATTGCCATATCAGAATATCCGCTAAAGTCAAAATACAATTGTAGAGAGTACGCAATTGAACCTATCCATGCTATTCCATGGGAGAAGGTATGTGGATCTTGAATAAATATTTTGTCTGCAATTGCACCCATGGTGTTAGCAATAAGCATCTTTTTTGATAATCCGATAATGAATCTTTTTACACCTAAGTTAACTTTTTCAAAGTTTACTTCTCTGGATTCTATTTGTTCCGCAATATCGTGATATTTTACGATAGGGCCTGCTATAAGTTGTGGAAATAAACATATGTACAAGGCTAGTTTGTAGATATCTTTTTGAACTTTACATTCGCCCCTGTAAACATCAACAACGTATGATAAAGCTTGAAATGTATAGAATGAAATACCAATCGGCATAACAATATCAAGAGCGTTTATTTGCGAATGAAAAATGTTATTGCAGTTCGTAATCAAAAAATTAAAGTATTTGAAATAAATTAAAAATCCTAAATTTGCTAAAATCGTTGTATAAAGAAGAAGTTTTTTATATTTTGAACATTTATCAATTGCAATTGCTCCAAAATAGTTGATAAGTATAGTGAAAAGCATTATTGCTAAATATTTTGGTTCGCCCCAAGCGTAAAATATTATACTTGCTATAAGTAAAATAGGATTATGTAATTCTTTTTTACTTGTTAAATATAGTAAAAGTACAATCGGTAAAAATATAAATATAAATGTCATTGAACTAAATAGCATTATTGCTCCTTGCTATCATTTTTATACAGGTACATAATTCTGTCTATTTCAGAAAAACAAATCACTAAAACTTCAGGTTTGGTTTTAGTTATGAAATCTTCAAATCTTTCAATATTCATTGTTTCGTTAAGTGAAGCTCCAGCGTATGTATAAATTCTTTCGGTATCTCTAAAGCTGAAAATTATTGACTGCATAAGATTTTCGCCAAACGAATCTCCAAAAAGCACCAGCTTTGGTGCATTTATGTTGTAGGTAACATGTTTGAAGTGGTAATAATCTTTTGAAAAGTTCTCTGTTGATAATTTTATTTTGTCAAAATTTTTGTGCCTGTAATATTTGTAGTTTACGTCTAAGGCTTTGTAGTTATTTTTATGTAATGAAATCTTTTCGTAAGTTCTTCCTCTGTGGTATTTTTTATCAGGTTCAACCCGTATTTTATTTGAATAAGAATAAGTATAATCTTCAGGCTTGCTTATATAAATATTCGGATAGTCTAGTTTTACTTGTTTCATAAGTTCTAAATATCCGATATAAGCTCCATCGTCTGTCCAGTGATGGTCTGATTTAAAAAATACGTAATCCTCTTTTGACTTTTCTTTCATTTGCTCATAAGGATAAATAACTTCCATATTAGTTTGTTCTTTAATATAAGAAATTATTTGTTTTGTTTCGGAAACTTCGTTTGTTCTACCGATATACGGATAAAGGTTATCCTTATAAATAGCATATTTAGACGGTGAAATGATTATATATGGTTTAATGTTATTTTTATTACAGAATTCCTGCAATTTTTTAATATTTTCAACAGTGGTATTTAAGTTTTTGTCTGAAAGTTTTATATTTTTGTATTTTGATTTTTCCAACATCCAGTTGTTAGTTTTGTTTATAATGCAAGTTTGAGTTTCGTAATATTTATGTGCAATAAAGTATCTAAAATCCATATACGCAGACACCAAAGTTAATCTGGTGAAAAATCTGTCGTTAAACCAGTTATCAAAACTTTTCCCAAAACTGTAATTTAAACTACCTTCTTCAGATATTAAGGGCTTCCAAGTTGCAAGTGCTCTATGTTCGCCTATAGATACTCTTTCTTTGTTAATTTTACTCATTGGTATAAATAAAATGATGAAGAATATTGCTAAAAATACTATATCAATTCTTGATTGTTTTTTTATATCTTTAAAATCTGCAAGGTATGATGTTAATTTTGTTGATACTAAATATCCAAGTATTGTTATTATCGAAAAAACATAGAAATCAAAATTATAATTGTTCTTATCTACAATCCAAAGATGATGAGTTAAGTACAATATAATACCGGTTAATAATATCCCTATAAAGTTTCTCTTTTTCATAATATCCCGTATTGACTAAATTCTATAGACAATAATCAATAGAACATAATCAATATAATCTAAAATATACTTATATGCAAGATAATGATTCTTATATTCAACGAATAAAAAAGAAAAGGTTATTGGAAGTTTTTGGAGATATTGTTTTTACGAATCGTTCAAGGCTAGGTAAAGGGATTAATACTTTTTCTTATGAATATGACATTGGTAATGGTTTATTATCAAGACTTGAAAAGGGAAATGTTGATACAAGATTTTCTACTTTGTGGAAGTTGTCAAATGCTTTTGGTTACAAGTGTTCTGATTTCGTAAAAATTATAGAAGACAGATTAGGTAATGATTTTAATTTTTATGAATAGGATTTTATAAATCTGTTATGAATTTTAATAATTTAGCATTTACCGTTTTGTGTGGTACAATCAAAGTGTTATGGTAAGACTAATAAACAAAGACAATATGAAGCATGTTAAAAATGTTGTATGTTTCCTTATGAAACTTCAGTCATTTGTAACTTATACTGCGGAATACAACAATCCTGGAATTTCTCCTTGTATATATGCAATGTGGCATGAAAATCAGTTTAGTGTATACGGTTTAGAAAACAAAGGTAATACTAATATATTAATCAGTAATTCAATTGATGGTGAAATTATTGCCAGTGCTGTAGAGATGCTTGGGTTTAAGACATGTCGAGGATCTTCCCAGCGTAAAGGTGCTGTATCTGGTACTTTAAAAATGATTTCAAGAATTAAAGATGGTGAAGATGCCGCAATTATGGTTGACGGACCGAGAGGACCTTTGCACAAAGTTAAGCCGGGTGCGATTGTTTTAGCAAGAGAAACAGGTGTTCCTATAATTCCTCAACACTGGTATTCCGAGGATTTTACTTATGTAAAATTCCCGTCATGGGATAAAATGACATCCCCTGTAGGTCCTTGTCGATTAATGAATATCTATGGAGAACCGATATATGTCGGTGATAAGACAGATGAACAGGTCGCGGAAGAAGTTAGAGCTTCTCTGTTGCATCTTCAAGAAATAGCTCCTGAAAAATATAAAGAAGCAAAGAGATTAAAATTATGGCGCAAAAAGAAGTAAAAATATCTATGCTTCAAATGTCATCAATTATTGGTGATGTAGATGCTAATATATCTAAAGTTTGGCAAATTATTGAACAAGAATTGCCCATGGATAGTGATGTTTTAGTTCTACCGGAAGTTTGGACTGTTGGCTGGTCTTGTTCTCATTTTAGAGAATCTGCGCAGGATTTTTCCGGTTCTGTTATAGCTTTTTTGTCAGAAATTTCTAAAAAATACAATATAAATATTATTGGTGGAAGTTTTATAACAAAAGAAAACGATGAATATTTTAATACTTGTCCTGTGTTAGACAGAGAGGGCAGGTTAGTTTGTTCTTATCAGAAAAATCATTTATATTCATACTATGGATGTGCGGAAGGTAGTTTTGTATCAGCAGGAAATGCCTTAAAAATGGTGTCATTGGACGGTGTAAATTACGGATTGTCAATTTGTTATGATATAAGATTTCCTGAAGTCTACAGAGCATATGCCAAAACCGGTGCGGATATTTTAATAAATTGCGCAGCTTGGGGCTCTAAAAAACCTGTTCCGTGGGAGATGATGACAAAATCAAGAGCGATTGAAAATCAATGTTATATGGTTGCTTTGACTCAGTCAGGTTATATTGAAAACGATGAATATAATCTTGGGCAATCTCGATTGATTGATTATAAGGGAGATGAAATTTCGTCGATTTTGTCGGGGGAAGGTATTGTATCCGGCATGTTAAATATTGATGAAATGTATGAGTTTCGTGCAAAATCCCCAATATTAAATGATATAAAAGATAATTATGAGGTTAAAATTTTATGCGTAAAATAATCTTTTTTTTATTGATATTTTTTCTAACGTCTCTAAATTCTGCGTTCGCAGATAATATTTTAAAGACCCTGAATACATTAGGTATAAATAAAGCTGCAATAGCAATATCTGTTAAAGATGTTAAAACAGGAAACGATGTATTTTCTCTAAATGAAAATGCTCCTATGATTCCTGCATCTACCCTAAAACTTATTACCTCATCTGCGGTGTATGATTTGTTGGGTGGTGATTATGTATATAAAACAGCTTTGTATAAAAGTACAAATAATGATTTATATTTGAAGTTATCGGGTGATCCGTTGTTGAAATCTGCAGATTTGGAACAATTGATTATTGCGGCAAGAGAAAAATCCATTGCTCCAAAAACTTTCTATATTGATGATACAGTTTTTGATGATGTAGAATGGGGTGAAGGTTGGCAATGGGATGATGATTTGAATCCTTATATGCCAAAATTTAGTGTTTATAATCTTGATGGAAATCTGTTAAAAATAGAAGTTATTCCGACTTTTGATAAGCGCCCTGCAAAAATTGCGGTAAAACCTTTTTATCCGTTAACATTTGTCAATTTGGTAACAACAGATTCTACCGTTCCGACTTCTGTCAGTATGAAAAAAAATAGTGATATTGTTCAAAATATGTTGAATTTAACAGGTACGGTTGCGAAAACCTATACAATCTCAATTCCTGTAGCAAATCCGAAAATGAATTTTTCTTTAAGATTAGAAGAAATAATCAGAAACAAAAAGTTTGAGTATTTTTCACCGTTAAAGTCTGCTCAGCTTCCGAAAGAAAATGTCTATCTAGTTAAGTCAGTTGAACATACTTTGGATAGTATAATGCCGTTAGTGCTTAAAAACAGTAATAATTTAATGGCGGAAACTATATTTAAAACAGCTGGTTCTGTTTATACTAATTCTACAGGTAATGGTGATAACTCAATAAAAATGTTAAATGCATACTTTGAGAAAATCGGATTGAATACTGATAATGTAAAAATTGTTGATGGTAGTGGCGTTTCTAAAAATAATTTAATCACAGCTGATTTTATGACCAGTTTCTTGATACGTAAGTCAAGTGAAGATAATTTTGAAACTTTTAAAAATATTCTGCCAACTCCGGGACAAGGAACTTTAAAAAACAGAATGCTCTATTTTAAAGATAATTTAAGAGCAAAGACAGGTACTCTTTCTGATTCCAGTGCAATTGCCGGATATATTACAACTCGCAGAGGTAAATTATATGCCTTTGATATTATGGTTATGGATGTTAAATCATCACAAACAGATAAGAAAAATATCGAAGAACAAATTTTAAGAAGTATTTATGCAAATTATTAGAGAAAAGGATTGGATTTATGTACGAACCTCATATAACTGTTATAACAGCAACTTCAAATATTGTAGAAAAAGATTTGATTGATGACTTTAACTTGCAAGTAACTCTTTTAGATAAACAATCGTATCCGTATGTTGAGCATTTAGTTATTGATAATGCTTCGACTGACGGAACTTTGGATATTTTAAAAGATTATAAAAATCTTGGGTATCTAAATTTCTTTTCTGAACCTGATTCCGGTAAGTTTGAAGCTTATAACAAAGGTGTTATGAGAGCTAAGGGTAAATATATTTCATTTATTAGTTGTGATGATTTTTACCATGATATTGCTGCGTTTTTGGATATTGCGGGTGTGATGGAGCAGGAGGAAGCTGATTTCTGTTTCTTCCCTAGTTATTGTTGTCATCCTGACGGGTTTGTTTTTCCTTTTACTCCTGCAATGCTAAATGTCTTTCAAGTTCCTCCGTTTCCTCGTCAGGCTATGTTTATTAAAAAATCCGTTATGCAAGAACTTCATTCTTTTGATTCAAAGTTTAAGCTTTTAGCTGATTATGATTTGATTATAAGGTTGATGCTGAACGGTTATAAGGGAATTTATTTTGAACGCAATTGTATAACTTACAAACTGGGAGAACAAGTTACAAAATATTTGCAACAGGTTGAGGCTGAGTCAAAACATATTTATTACAAGAATTACAAAAATCTGTATCCGATGTCAGATGAAGTTTTGGAAAGAATCGGAAGATTTTCTGAAATGCCGAAACCTCTGCTTGATAAGTTGGTTCTTAAATTTCCGGAAGAAGACAGAGAATTGTTCTATGAAATGGCTCAAAATATGTATGAGTTAAGAAAACGAGCTCAGGAAGAAATGAGAACTCAAGAGAGAAATAATCGTGAGTAATATTTTATAATATTTACAAAAAATATTTTCAAGGCTATAATTAAGATAAGTTATTATTACATAGGAAAGTAAGGGTAGTATGAGTGAACAAAAAATTGCAGTTTTAGGTTGCGGGCTATGGGGTAGAAATATTGTTCGCAATTTTTATAATTTAAATGCTTTAGGTATGGTTTGTGATTTGGATGAAGAAAATCTTGCAAAAGTAAAAGAACAGTATCCAAACGTTAAAACAACAAAAGATTTTCACGATATATTAAATTCAGATGAAATTACCGGAGTGGTTGTTGTTACTCCGAGTCATACTCATTTTAAATTTGTAAAAGCGATGCTGGAAGCAGGGAAACATGTTTATGTAGAAAAACCTATTTCAACTGTAGCTCAAGAAGCTCGTGATTTAGCAGATTTGGCTGATGAAAAAGGTTTAGTCTTGATGGTAGGACACTTATTATTGTATCATCCTGCTGTTAATAGATTAAAAATGCTTGTTGAAGAAGGTGCTTTAGGTGAGATTGTTTATGCTCAAAGCGACAGATTAAATATCAACTATTTTAAAAATGATAGAAGCGTAATGTGGGATTTAGCACCGCATGATGTATCAATGATTAGTTATGTTTTGGGCAAAAATCCTAAGCGTGTAATTTCTGCAACAGGTTGTTCTTCTGATAGAAATGATATTATGGATATTACTCATATTACTATAGAGATGGAAGGCGGAGCTATTGCTCAAATTACGGATAGTTGGATTACTCCGAGAAAGCACGTACAGCTTCTTGTAAGAGGTTCAAAAGCTACTGCAATTTTGGATGATACTGTTGCAGAAGATAAATTAACAATATATGATAATTTCAAGGCCGGTAATACTGAAGTTATTAAATCGGATTATTTGGAAATTGAACCTCTGAAATTGGAATGTCAACACTTCATAAGTTGTTGTGAAACAGGTAAGAAGGCTCGTTCAGATGGAGAAAACGGATTTATTGTCGTTAGTGCTTTGGAAGAAGCTGAAAAAATAATGCTTGGGGACAGAAGAAATAATCTTGATGAAGTTAATTTTGCTTTATCAAGAACTAAGAAGGGATAGTAAAATGGATATTAAAAATAATACGGCAAATATCGTTTCAATTACGAGAGTTTTTGTAGCTTTTGCAGCTATCGGGTTGTTGTTTGTACATACAACTTGTGCATATGTTTGGGCTGTTGCTTTGACTATTATTGCATTTATAATGGACGGAGTTGACGGATATATTGCCAGAAAATACAATCAAGCCTCCGAATGGGGTTCAGTTCTTGATATTTTAGGTGATAGAATTGTTGAACTTTCCTATTGGATTGCATTTGCAGTAATGGGATGGTTAAATATAATATTCCCGCTTATATGTGTTGCAAGAGCGTTTACTACCGATGGTATACGAAGTGTGGCTTTATCAAAAGGAATGACAGCATTTGGCGATAAGTCAATGCAATCTACTGCGTGGGGTAAATTTATTTGTTCTTCAAAGTTTATGAGAATAAGTTATGCGGTTGCAAAAGTTGTAGCGTTTGTATTGTTAATTGTCGCTTATATTCCTGGATTAGATGTGGAAATTGCTAATATAATCAGACTTATAGCTGTTATTTCAGCATGGCTTGCTATTATTTTCTGTGTTGTTAGAGCTATTCCTGTTGTTGTAGAAAGCGGAAAGTTGTTCAAGTAATGCAAAATAAACTTAATATTGTCTTATATGAACCTGAAATACCTCAAAATACCGGAAATATTGCTCGACTCTGTGCTTGTTGCGGTGCTGGTTTGTATTTGGTAGGAAAATTAGGGTTTTCTTTGTCTGACAAATATACAAAGCGTGCCGGTCTGGATTATTGGGATAGCGTAGATATTCATAAAGTTGAATCTATGGAAAAACTTTATGAAGAATTCCCAAATGGAACTTTTTATTATCTGACCACAAAAACTGATAAATTATACTCCGATATTGAATTTAAAGATGGTGATTTTATTGTGTTTGGTCCTGAGACAAGAGGACTTCCCGATAAATATGTAAAAGATTCTCACGCAAGAACCATCCCTATGCGGGATGGTCAACGAAGCCTGAATTTATCTAATTCTGTTGCCATTGTTGCGTATGAGGCAATAAGGCAAATAGGATTATAGTTATTCTAATTATCTTATGATAGGTGTTGATGGAGCAAAGTAATTAGATGGTTTAATTTCAATTTTAGGGCTTTTTATAAGTGCGTTACGTGCGTCATAGCGTAAGTAGTAATTACCTAAATCTTTTACTTCGTCAGTCTTTTTTGCAGCTTTAGATACTTTTTCTTCTACTTTTGTTGCTACTTTTAAAATTTCCGGGGTAAATTTAGTTTCGATTGCGGTGATAAACATTTATTTTCTCCTTTTTTGTTTTCTATTTTATTAAAGTTGTAAATTTTTATATTTAAATAGCCCAGCAGGATAATAGTTTTATAACTCTCTCCTACTAGGCTATGAAATTTTATTATACTTTAGAATTAAATTAGCTTTCTATTTGCTGCATAATTTCAAACGGTTTTTCTTCAACTTTCATTGTAGCTTTTGAAATTATACCTCTTTTTAGTTCTGTGAAAGAAGCTCTTTTTGAACTGAATTTCTTTTTCAAAAATTCGTAAGCAACTTTTGGATCGCATTTTGAACCGCAGGTAAATAAATCAACTGCAGCATATCCAAGTTCAGGCCAAGTATGGATAGCCAAGTGGCTTTCAGCAATAATTACTACACCGGAAACTCCATACGGGTTAAACATATGAAAGCATTTTTGAACAATTGTAGCACCGCATTCAAGTGCCGAATCAATCATGTATTTTTCCACTTTATCAAGGCTGTTTAATGTATTTGGATCGCATTCAAAAAATTCTGCAAGTACATGTTGTCCTAAATGCATTTCTTCTTCATCTGAATTCATTTGGAACATATCTATAGGTGAATCTGTCAATTTATTTATCTCCTTCTGTCATAAATGTATATTTTCACACTATTACATAATATAATAAAAAATTATTTTTTGTTATTTTTTTTATAATTATTTTTCCTTTAAAAGCTAATAATCGTCATAATTACACTTATATTTTGCTTTTGCGCTTTTTGCGTTTATTAAGTTTTATTAAACATATTTAAAATATTTAATTTTTATTATAGGATTTTGTTATGAATAACAAAATTTTAGTAGTAGATGATGATATTGCTATCAATGAATTGATTAAGGTTAATTTGGAGCTTGCAGGTTACTCTGTAGTTCAAGCTTATGATGGTGTCAAAGGTTTTGCTTTGGTTAAGCAGGAAGCACCTTCTCTTGTCGTTTTAGATGTTATGATGCCTGAAGTAGACGGGTTTACCGTTGCAAAAAGAATACGTCAAAATGAAGAAACAAAAAATATCCCAATTATTATGCTTACAGCATTATCTCAGATTAATGATAAGGTGAACGGTTTTAATATAGGGGTAGATGATTATTTGGTCAAACCGTTTGAAATTGAGGAATTGATGGTCAGGGTGAGAGCTTTGTTAAAACGTACCAATCAAATTCCGGTATCAGCTTCAACAAGAGATTTGATGACTCTTGGAGATATCACATTGCTTCCTGAAATATACAGTATAAAAATTGGGGAAAATCAAGCAAAATTGACTCCGATAGAGTTTGAAATTTTCAATCTGCTGTTCCAAAATCATGGGAATATGGTATCCTCAGCAAAATTGCTAAAAGATATTTGGGGATATTCTCCTGACGATGATATTGAGACTATACGAGTACATATAAGACATTTAAGAAGTAAAATAGATAAAATAGCTAATGGTAAAAAATATATTGAAACTATTTATGGCGGCGGATATAAATTAAATATTTAAAAATCAAGAAGTGCCAAGAGGGAGTATTTATGGGGTTAGAATTTAGAGGACAGTGGCGGAGTTATCAAAAAAGGATATTGGATAACCTTAATTATCATTTATGTGATGACAAGCTTCATATTATTGCAGCTCCTGGGGCAGGGAAGACAACTTTAGGTATTGAAGTTGTATCAAGGCTAAAAAGTCCGACTCTTGTTCTATGTCCTACAAATACTATTAAAAATCAGTGGAGGGATAGGATTTGTAAATCTTTTTTGTCGGAAGATGAATATGATTTAATCTCAACTGATATCAGAGAGCCAAAATTTATTACTGTAATTACCTACCAAGCCTTGTTGGCAGCTTTTTGCGGGAAAAAATCTGTTGATGAACAAGATATTTCTGAAGAAATTGAAGAAGATATTTCGGAGGAAACATTAGTAACGTCAAAACGTTTCAATTCGGCTAAAGCTGAAGAAATTGTACAAATTTTGAGGAATGCAAAAATATCGGTATTATGCTTTGATGAGGCTCATCATTTAAGAAAAGAATGGTGGAAGGCATTGACTTATTTGGTTGATAATCTTCAACCCCGTCAAACGGTAGCTTTAACCGCAACGCCACCATATGATGTCAGTTATTCCGAATGGAAAAGGTATGAGGATTTATGTGGTGAAATTGATGAAGTTATTTCAATTCCTGAACTTGTTAAAAATAATGATTTATGTCCGCATCAGGATTTTGTTCATTTCTCACTATTGCGTGATAATGAATCTGAATTTATAAAAAAGCATAATGAAAATATCTCAAAATTTATAGATAAGATATTAAAAGATAGGAAATTGTTGATTTATTTAAGGGGTATTTCTCCCCTAAATCCTGTCTCGGATTCTGATGTTGAAATGGTATTTGAAAATCCTGAGTTTTATGTTTCAATTGCTTCTTTGTTAAAAGCAACAGGGGCTGATGTTAATAAAAATTTTACAAAATTATTTGGAGCAAAATCTGAAGATTTATCTAGGTTTAACTTAAAGCAGGCAAAATTATTTTTAAACGGTTTTTTAGTAACAAATTCTTCGGATTTTCCGGAAATGGAAGAAAAAATTTCTCAATATTTAGCATTGGCAAAATCGTTAGGCTTAGTACAAAATAAACGAATTGTATTAGATGATAGCGGAAAAATTCAAAAGCAAGTGGCCGGTTCGTTAGGAAAACTTGAGTCAATTTTGCAAATTGTAGATTTAGAAAATCAAAATTTGGGAAATGATTTGCGAATGGTTATTCTGGCTGACTATATAAAAGAAAACGATGTTGATAATTCTCATTTGGGGGTTATTCCTATTTGGCGAACTATTAAAGATAAATTTTCAAGAATCCAGATTGGAGTTTTGTGTGGGTCATTAATTCTTTTACCTTGGGATTGCGAAAGATATTTTTATCAATTACTTGAAAAAAATGGAATATCTTGTGAAAATGTTGTGGTTTCTCCATTTAAGCAGGATGATAAATTTATCAAAATAACTCCTAAAGAATCTGCAAAACATAAAATAGTTGCGCTAATAACAGAATTATTTAATCAGGGATTTGTAAAAGTTCTGGTCGGAACACAGGCTTTGCTTGGCGAGGGTTGGGATGCTCCTTGTATAAATTCTTTAATTTTATCAAGCACGGTTAGTTCTTATATGCTTTCAAACCAGATGAGAGGGAGGGCTATAAGAATTGATAAAAATAATCCTAATAAAATTTCAAATATTTGGCATTTGGCTTCCGTAAAAATTCCTAAAATGTCGGATGTTTACGGTAATATATTCCAAACTATTAATGAATCTGAGGTTATGGATACATTAAATGCCTGTATGTATGATATATCTCAATTAGAAAAGCGGTTTGAGGGTTTTGAAGCTCCTTCTTATTATGCTGAGCATGAAATTCGTAATGGATTTTCTCGGGTTTTTAAAGATGAAAATTATAGAAAAATGTCAATATCAGGAGAGAATGTCTTCAAATATTTGAATCTTCAGACTATGGAGTTAGCAAAAAACAGAGCAAAAATAAAGAAATGGTGGGACGAAGCTCTTAATCTCGGTTATAATACAGGCGAAATTCATCATATGGTTACAGGTGTGGAAGCCCCTTTCCTTTCTGCAAAATCTCTTTGTTATATGGGATATAAACAAATTTTTTATTCTGTTATTACATTATTTTTAGGACTTTTTTGTTATGCTTCGTCGTATGGTCGGTTGTTGCAGTGGGTTGCTTTAATTTTGTTTATTGTATTAGTTGGTTCAGTATTATATATTGGAATTAACTATTTAAGAACGGGTTCTGTAGAGGGAGTAATGAAGCAGGTTGCAATTGTACATTTAGAAACTCTTGCCGCTTTTGATTTTATTAAAACTTCAACAAAAAATACTGGGTTAATTGTTTCAAATACAGAGGATTCTATATTTGTTCACAGCACTAATTTGCCGGAGGATGAAAATAATATTCTTGTAATGGCGATGAAAGAGTTTCTTGATCCTATTGAAAATCCGAGATATATACTTGTCAGAAAGAATAAATTCTTGAATATAGTTAATCAGACTGATTATTATGCAATTCCTTCAGTAATTGGTGCAAAACAAAAATATGTAGATTTATTTAAGGTGCTTTGGAATAGATATATCGGACCATGTGAGATTGTGTATACAAGGAATCTGGAAGGTCGTAAACTGTTGCTTAAAGCAAGGAAGAATGCTTTTTCAGCAATGAAAAGAGAACCGGCGAAGAAAGTTTCTCGTTGGAGTTGATTACTGATTGTTAGTCAGCATCAACAGGAGCTCTCATAATTTTTTCGATAGCTTCTCTTGCTGTAAATACCAGAGCTTCAGGAACGTTATCAATCACTGTCAGTTGTCTTAGTACATCCACTACTCGTTTGAAAGCTCTTACAATATCTCCTTCACTCAGGTCGAATTGTTCTGTTACGGTTTCCCATTCTGCGCCTTCAACCCATAGTTCTATTAAAGAACTATAATCAGGATTGATATTTATAGGTGTATCTATATCGTATCTTGTTTGAACTTTGTATAGTTTTTTCTTTATGTCTCTGATTTTATTAAGAGTCTTTCTAACTTTTTCAGAGAATGGAATATACGGAGTTTCAGAACGGGTATCTTCTGTTGTTATCGAACAAATTACACCTGCAAGCTCAGAAGGCTTAAGCTGTTCTAAAATTCCGGAAAGAATTATTTCTGCTAAAAACAGCTCGTTATCTGAACGTATTTGAGATGTCATTTTACCTTGTTCTGCAGGATAATCATTTTTTAGATATCCGTATTCTTCAAGTACTGCTCTGTGTGCTAAAAACTTATTCCAATAAATATCTTTTTGTTTTTCAACTTCTTTTTGCAGTTTCTTCTTTTTGGAAAGAATTCTGTTTGTAACTTCAATATTTTTTGAATGCTTTTTATATAATTTGCATTGGTCGCATGCAAATTCTTGCATTCTTTGTAGTTCTGCTTTATTTCGTTTCCCAAATTCAAGTACTTCTGCCGAAAGTTCTCTGCGTTTTGCTTTTTCTTGTTTTAGGATTTTTTTGTAGGTTTGTCTGTTTTGAACATATATAAAACGAAGTTTGTCATATTGGGATATACTTTCATCCGGTAATTTGTACGGGCAGGTAAAAGCTCTTTCCGCAAGTTCTTTATCGTAGATTTCTAATTGGTCAAGAATTGGTTTTACTCTGTAATCAGATGAATAATACCCAAAACTTTTTAGAATAAGTTCTTTTGCTTCATCTAAACTAAATCTTTGCAGTAAGTTTAAAACCATAGAATAACTTGGAGAGAATTTACTCTCTAACGGATTAGAATTACTTAAGACAAGTTGAGCAACTTCTTCGGGAGTTTGGAAGGATGTTCCTACTATTACTACATAGCCGACTTCGTCCATTCCTCGTCTTCCTGCTCTGCCTGACATTTGTAAAAATTCATTAGCCGTAAGCATTCTGTGTCCTGCATCTGTTCGTTTGCTTGTTGCACTTATTACAGTGGTTCTTGCAGGCATGTTTATTCCTGCGGCAAGTGTTTCTGTTGCAAAAACAACTTTTATTAATCCCTGTTGGAATAGTTTTTCAACAAGGTTTTTCCACGCCGGTAAAAGTCCTGCATGGTGAGAAGCGACTCCTTGTATCAGGTATTCAATATGTTTGTTACCGTATAAGTGGGGATTATCTGCGATAAATTCATCAATAAATTCTCTGATTTTAACTTGTTCTTCTTTTGTATTGAGAGCAAGACCGGAACATTTTTCCATTTGTTCATCACATTTTTTTCGAGAGAATGTAAAGTATATGGCAGGTAACATATTTTGCTCTGCAAGGTTAAGAATAATTTGTTTTACATACGATTTTTTTCGTTTATCTTTTCCTTTTGCCCATTGAGGTTTTTCCGGTCGGATTTTGTTATTTAATTTACCGTTCGGAGTTAATAACGGCAAAAGTTTAAATGGTTGAGAACTGTCAAAGTATTGAAATCTCAAAGGGACAGGTCTGAAATCCGTATTAACAAGTTTGGTTTTTGAGTGGACTGTATTTATCCAATTTGTAAGTTCATCCCCATTTGCAACAGTTGCAGAAAGCGCAATTATTTGGATATTTGTAGGACAGTATATTATACTTTCTTCCCAAACAGTTCCTCTTTGTTCGTCATTCATATAGTGAACTTCATCAAGGACAATATATTTTACATCTTTTAAATTGTCAGCCACAGCTCCGAAATTTGTGCCATAAAGCATATTTCTAAAAACTTCGGTTGTCATGATTACGATTTGTGCATTTCTGTTGATAGAAGTATCTCCGGTTAACAATCCAACTTTGTCATAACCGTATTTTTCTCCAAAATCATAAAATTTTTGGTTAGATAATGCTTTTAGCGGTGTTGTGTAAAATATTCTGCAATTGTTTTCCAAAGCTCTGTGAATTGCATGTTGCGCAATAACGGTTTTGCCCGCTCCGGTTGGCGCACATACCACAACGCTTTCTCCCTTATCGATTGTCTCACAAGCTTCTTTTTGAAAATCATCCAATTCAAATGGAAATTCGTACATGTTATTATCCTTTTATGATAGCTATTCATTATTATTATAACATATTTCATTGTCATTATGTATTTTTGTAAAATTATTTTACCGGTTTTGCAACAAAAATAATTTTTGGGTATTTAACTATCATCGAAATTTTACTTCAACATGAAAGGAAATATTAAAATGGATATCAATTTTAATTCGCAAATTCAAAATAGACAACCTCAATTCGGGATGGCTATTAAAGCTACTCCGCAAGCAATGGAAAGAGTTTCTTCAAAACTTAAGTCAGTGAAAGATTGGGTTGCTTTTGATCGTTTTGTAACAACAGAAAACAACAATGAAGTTGCTCATGTTTTATTGGGTGTTTCGGATAAAGGTCGCTTAACAGCTCAAGTTGGTGCAAAAACTTTTAAAGAAGGTTTTGGAAGTATCTTAAAACCTATTAGGAAAGCTGTTGCATGTGCAGAAGATATTAGAGCAAGACATGATGCTGTTGCGTTGGAAGCTGATGCTAATTTTGCTAAAACTGTTCAAAATAAAGTTGCATCTATTTAGTAACTAAAATTATAAAATTCAAATAAAAAGGAGCAAGTTTTAAAGCTTGCTCCTTTTTTACATTCCGATTTATTTTATATTTTATCAAAACCTGTGTATTTTCTAAGAACTTCAGGAATTATAATTGTGCCGTCCGCTTGTTGGAAGTTTTCAACAATTGCAGCAAATGTTCTGCCGACAGCAAGACCTGAACCGTTGATTGTATGAACGAATCTTGTTTTTCCTGTAGCTTTTTCTTTGTATCTGATATTTGCTCTGCGAGCTTGGTAATCACCGTAGTTTGAGCAACTTGAGATTTCTTTATATGTACCGTAAGATGGCATCCAAACTTCTAAATCCCAACATTTGTTAGCACTAAATCCGATATCTGCCGTACATAATGCAACTTTTCTATAAGGAAGCCCTAATAGTTGAAGCATTCTTTCTCCATCTGCAGTAAGTTTAGCGTGTTCTTCAGGTGAATTTTCCGGAGTTGTGTATTTTACCATTTCGACTTTGTTGAATTGGTGAACTCTGATAAGTCCTCTGGTATCTTTACCGGCAGAACCGGCTTCACGTCTAAAGCAAGGTGTATATGCTGTCATATATTTTGGTAATTCATCTTCTGATAGAATTTCTCCTGAATATATGTTTGTAACAGGAACTTCTGCAGTTGGAATCAAATATAAATCTTCATCAACACATTTGTACATATCTTCTTTGAATTTTGGAAGTTGTCCTGTTCCTGTCATTGTAGCTGCATTTGCCATAAATGGAGGTAGAATTTCTTCATACCCTTCATTTTGAGTATGTTCATCAAGGAAAAAGTTAATAATTGCTCTTTCAAGTCTTGCGCCTTTGCCTCTGTATAGTGTGAATCTTGATTGTGAAAGTTTTACTCCTCTTTCAAAATCTACAAGATTTTTTTCTTCACATAAGTCCCAGTGCGCTTTTGCTTCAAAATCAAATTTTGTAGGTTCGCCCCATGTTGAAACAACAATATTATCATCTTCTGAAGTTCCTATTGGTGTTGTTTCGTCTGGAATGTTCGGAATATGTAATAAGATGTCTTTTTGTTTTGAATCAAGTTCATTTTGTTTTTCTTCAAGTTCTTTTATTTCATCTCCAAGTTGACGAACTTCTTCTTGAATGGAATCTGTATTTTCTCCATTCTTCTTCATTAAACCGATTTTTTGAGATTCGGTTTTTCTTTTCGCTCTGAGTTCATCTGCTTGAGTCTGAATTTTTCTTCTTTCTTCATCAATTTTTATAACTTCATCAATTGATAATTCCGGATTTCTTCTTTTTAAAAGCTCATTAATTTTGTCCGGATTTTCTCTAATTAGTTTAATATCAAGCATTCTAACCTCTTTTCTTTTAACATTAAGCATAACTATTTTATTTGAAATATATTTTATAATCAAGATAGCAGGTTTTGAAATTTTTACCGTTTTAATATTTGTTAGTCCCCTTGAAAGTTTTCCTATTTGTTGTATAATCAAAATATAAGAAGAGATAGGAGTAAAATAATGTTCGAACGTTTTACAGAAAAAGCAATAAAAGTAATCATGCTTGCTCAAGAAGAAGCTCGAAGATTAGGACACAATTTTGTCGGAACTGAGCAGGTTTTGCTTGGTTTAATCGGAGAGGGAACTGGAGTTGCAGCTAAAACTCTTAAATCCATGGGGGTCAATTTGAAAGATGCCAGAGCTGAAGTCGAAAAAATTATCGGCAGAGGTTCAGGGTTTGTTGCTGTAGAAATCCCATTTACACCTAGAGCTAAAAGAGTTTTGGAACTTTCTTGGGATGAAGCAAGACAATTAGGTCATAATTATATCGGCACAGAACATCTGCTTTTAGGTTTGATCCGAGAAGGTGAAGGTGTTGCAGCAAGAGTTTTGGAAAATCTTGGTGTTGATTTAAATAAAGTTAGAAGTAATGTTGTAAAAATGTTAGGGGAATCTAAACCTCAATCAAGTTCGGGTTCTACGGCTACGGCTTCAACTTCTTCTTCAAGTTCAGGCTCAAAAGCAAAGACACCGAGTCTTGATGAATTTGGCAGAGATTTAACTTTGGCGGCTCAAGAACTTCGTCTAGATCCTGTTGTTGGTCGTGAAAAAGAGATTGAACGTGTTATTCAAATCCTTGCAAGAAGAACAAAAAATAATCCGGTGTTGCTTGGTGAACCTGGGGTTGGTAAAACCGCAGTAGCAGAAGGCTTAGCTATTAGAATTGTTAATGCTGAAGTTCCTGATATTTTGGATGGTAAAAAAGTTATCCAACTTGATATGGGACTTTTGGTTGCCGGTACAAAGTATCGTGGTGAGTTTGAAGAACGTTTGAAGAAAATCATGGATGAAATTCGTCAAGCCGGTAATGTAATTCTTGTTATTGACGAAATGCATACATTGATTGGTGCTGGTGCTGCAGAAGGTGCAATTGATGCTGCAAATATCTTGAAACCGGCATTGTCTCGTGGCGAAATCCAAGTTATAGGTGCTACAACATCTGATGAGTACAGAAAATATATTGAAAAAGATTCAGCATTAGAACGACGTTTCCAACCTGTATTGATTGATGAACCGTCAATTGATGAATCTATTGAAATTATTAAAGGTTTGAAACCTAAGTATGAAGATCACCACAGATTGATTATTTCAGATGATGCTATCGTAGCAGCTGTAAAATTATCCAGCAAATATGTAAATGACAGATTTTTGCCGGATAAAGCTATTGATGTTATTGATGAAGCAAGTTCTAAAGTTAGATTAAAAGTCTCAAATCTTTGCCCTGAAGGTAAAGAACTTGAAAAACAACTAAAATCATTAATTAAAGAAAAAGAAGAAGCAATCAGAAATCAAGAATTTGATACAGCTTCTCAACTTCGTGATGATGAAGCTGATTTGAGAGATCAAATTCGTGAAGTTACAGCTAAATGGCGAGATGAGCATGATGCCAATAAACCGACTGTAACTGCTGAAAATGTTGCTGAAGTGATTGCAATGATGACAGGAGTTCCTGTTACAAAACTTACAGAGGGTGAAAGTGAAAGACTTTTACGTTTAGAGGATACTTTGCACCAAAGAGTTATCGGTCAGCATGATGCTATTGTTGCTATTTCAAAAGCAATCAGACGTGCTCGTGTAGGTTTGAAAGCTCCAAACAGACCTATCGGAAGTTTTATTTTCTGTGGTCCTACAGGTGTTGGTAAAACTGAGTTGGCAAAAGCTTTGGCTGAAGCTATGTTTGGTTCTGAAGATAATATGCTTCGTGTTGATATGTCAGAATTTATGGAAAAACATTCAACTGCGAAACTTATCGGTTCACCTCCTGGCTATGTTGGATATGATGATGGTGGACACTTGTCTGAGCTTGTTAGAAAGAAACCTTATTCAGTAGTTCTTTTTGATGAAATTGAAAAAGCTCACCCTGATGTGTTTAACATCATGTTACAAATCCTTGATGATGGTAGATTAACAGATTCTAAAGGCCGTCATATCAGTTTCAAAAATACTGTAATTATTATGACATCAAACGTTGGTGCAAGTATGATTACTAATACTTCGAAACTTGGATTTACAACTGCTGAGGATGAATCTAAGAGCAAATATGAAAAACTTAAAGATACAGTTTCTGAAGAAATGAAAAAGGCATTTAGACCTGAGTTCTTGAACCGTATTGATGAGACAATTGTATTTGCACACTTATCAAAAGAAGAAATCAGACAGATTGTTGATTTGATGTTGAAAGATTTGTTTAAACGTCTTGCAGAAAAAGAATTGAACATTGATGTTACTGATGAAGTAAAAGACCATTTGGCTGAAAACGGATACTCTGAAGCATATGGTGCTCGTCCGTTACGTCGTTTAATTCAACGTAAAATGGAAGACAGTCTTGCTGAAGAAATTCTTTCAGGCAAATATGGTCATGGTGATACCATCAAAGTAACTTTAGAAGATGGTAAAATTTCTTTTGATAAAGCATCAAAGACTCGTAGAACTAAAAAAGAAAAAGAAGTTGAAGAAACTCCTGCTTCTTAGTTAAATATTTTTGTTAAGCCGGAGCATTAGCTCCGGCTTGTAACAAATAGTTACAATTTATGTGTTTTCTGTTCAAAAAATTTTTTATATGTTTTCTACATAATAATTGTGCACACAGGTGAAAGTAGGTATAAATGCGAGTTGGTATCGTTAGTTCAACAGGGATTGTTAATCAGAGACGTCAACAGTTAGGCTTGAATAGAGTTACAGCCCCACAAAGTGTAAGTAGTATTTCTTTTTTAGGCGGAGTAAAAAATCTTAATCAGATTTTATCTTTAACCCCTGAAAATAAGGATTTAGGATTACCTGAAGCTTCTCAAGGCGGAGAAGGTGTTGTTGGAGCAGAGCTTCCGGCAAGTTTGCGTCGTCATGAAAAAGTTGATTGCCGCAGTTGCATGCCATTTTGGGAATATGATAATCCAAAAGGCGGTTTTAAATTTTTACGCCATAGGCTTTCCCAATATCCTAACGGGGCGTCAGGTTTGCCTGATATGATGCCTGCGACTGAATTTTACAGTGCTAATGTTGGTGAAACCTTAGAAATGGTTGCTGAAAAATTTGGTTTAAAAACAAGTGAGTTGAGCTATGTTATCCAAAGTAAACCTGTAGATGGTAAATCAAAATACTGTATATTAGAACCTACGAGTATTGCGGGTGAAATTCAACGACCATCTCCTTCTCGTATTGGTGAAGTTGATTCTGTCCCATATCAATTAATGAAAATTTCAAAAAATAATCCGAGTTATAACAAATTAAAAGGTAAGGCTGATTATTTCTTATATACTCCGGATTTGGCAAAAGCTTCAAAACCGTATGCTTATGATTGTTGGGGGAATGTTCCTTTTGAAGCTGAAATTATTAATTCAGATTGGATGAGAGCTATGGCTCAATTTGTTCATTCTCAAATGAATACTGAAGAATTTGACTTTTTTAATCCTGCAAGTGTGTTGGCCCATGATAGACCGTCTGCAACATATGGAAACCATATTGCAAATCTTTCTGCAAGAGGTAATACAGATGTAAATGGCTTGAAAATTCACAATATTGGTCATAATACAATGAGATTTTATCAAGGTTTTACCCATGATTTGTTTAAATATTTAGCAATTGTGGGAGATGCAAAGGATGCTGAAGCTTTAAGACAAATGCCTGAGTTTGAACTTCTTCAACGGGCACAGAGAGAAGGTTTTGATTCAGAAGCTTTATCTCCTAGAGAAAAACAAATTGTAAGAGATATCTTAGAACCTTTCGTTGCACCATTCAGAGATGGCGAGGGTGCTTATAATATTACTAAAACAGGTATTGTTGCAGCAAAACGTAATCCTGAAAACATGTCCATCGGAACTGTTTCGTATAATTTTGATAGAGAAACAAAAAGCTTAGAAACTCCGGAAGCTGCAAAATTTTTGACAGGTGATTTTGCAAGTGTTGAAACTAAAACTGTAGCAAATGGTGTAACTCCTGCAAATATGCGTTTTGATGACCCGACAGCAGATTTTGGCAGAGGCGGTAACGGTTTGTCAAAAATGAAAGAAGGTTTTACAACCTTTAAATACGATGGAAGTAATATTGATGAAGTTTTAAATGCTCACCATAAAAATGCAAAGTGGATTACTGATTTAATTTATAAAGCAGGTGAAGCCGGTCAGGATGAATTAAATAAATTATTCTTTAATTCTACTCAAATTAGTGAAGGTCATAACGTAATGGGATATCTTACTCCGATAAAAGACGGAGAAGTGCTTATTGCAGGTTTAGGTCGTCCTGATAAACAAAAAGGTTTACCTATTACATCAGGTGGGGTGTTGGAATTTTTCAAACGAAAAGATATCCCGACAGAAGTTAAATTGAAGGTTAAATTTATTTCAGGTGCAGGACCTTGGGATAAGTCAAATCCTGAATATCAGGCAATTGCCAGAGATATGGAGGAGCTAGCTAAACTTGAAGGTGGTATATTTAAACATAATTATATGCACATAGACGGTTTTACTCCGAATAGAATTTTTGGCTGTTGTCATTATACAATGTTTACTTCTGTAGAAGAAATGTTTGGTATTACACCGATTGAATCAAAAATTGCGGGAACACCATATGGTGTTACAAGAGTTGGTGGTTTTGTGGATTATACAAATCCGTCAAATGGCTTTATGACAAAAACTCCGGTTGATTTATCACCTGAAAAATTTGGTTTAACATGGGCAACTCCGGAACACGAATTGACTCAGGCAAGAACAAGATCAGCTGCAAAACAAGTATCTGATATGATTAAAGATATGGTTGCTGTTTATATGCATGATAAACCTCGTTATGTTGCAATGGCTAAGAAAAATATAGAAGAAAAAGTTGATTGGCATGAAAATATAGAATATAACCATGGAAAATCTGCTAACCGTCGTTATTTAGATGATATTTTTGAAGTAGGTAGAGGTTATGAAGCTCGTAACAAATCTCCACTTAATAGGTTGGTAGGAACATTTGGCACATTTAGCGAAACCGCTGAAAAGGTATTTAATATCAAAGCTAATTCAAGACCAATGAAATTGATTTTAGGCGTTGTTGGTGGTTTGATTGTCTTAACAGGAGGTTATTTCTTGTATAAGAATGCAAAATCAGAAAAAGCAAATGGCTTTGATAAAGCTGCTTAATGTTTAAATAAGGAGAGACGTTATGATGATAGAAAGAATAGAAAAACTACAGATTGCAATTTTAGGATTATTATTGGCATTTGGGTTAATTGTTGCGGTGAAACTCGGAGTGGCATCGGTTTCTAAGAATTCGGTATCTGTTACCGGCTCTGCTTACGAAATTGTACAATCAGATTCAGGCAGTATGGAGCTTGCCTTAAACGTTCGTCAGTCAACTAAAGCTTTATCTTATAAAACTGCAAAGACTCAACTACCACAAATTTTGGCTTATTTGAAATCAAAAGGTTTTGATATTAATAAGGATGTGAATGTTAAATCAATTACAGGTTATGAAACATACAGATATTTGCCAAGTGGTGTTAATACTAATGAAATTGCATATTATAATCTTTCTCAGATTATTACTGTAAAATCTGATGATGTTGATAAAATTAAAGATACAGCTCTTGATATAACCTCATTGGTTGATAAAAATATTGATATTGAAGTCAGAAATATCAGTTATTCTTATTCAAAATTATCAGATTTGAAAATTGAATTACTTAGTAAAGCTACTAATGATGCAAAACAGCGTGCAGCTGCAATGCTAAAATCAACACATAACTCTGTTGGTAAAATTGAATCTGTTCGTATGGGTGTATTTCAAATTACTCCTGTTGATTCAACAGATGTTTCTGATATGGGAATAAACGATACTTCAACTATAGAAAAGAAAATTACAGCTGTTTCAAATGTAACATTTAGAGTTAAATAGTAATTTAGAAAGGTTTAATAATGAAAATAGGGAAAACAGGCAGTAGGATTTTTACAGGTTTATGTGTCGGAGCTGCAGTTCTGACCAGTTCGATACTGAGAAATAGGCATAGTGATAGAAGTGCTGCAGAACTACCTGCTCAAATTTATAAAGATGAATATGTAGGTAAGTCTTTGAAATCTCAAATGGATTCTATTGTTAAGGCAAAGACTGATTCAATTGCTAATTTAACCGTTTCAAAAGCTGTAACTTCTGCGGTTAAGGATACAGTGCCTAGTAAATCTTATTTTGATGCTACTCAATTGTTAGGTGATTCTATAAAAAATGTAGTGAAAGCTGTTAAATAGAGTTAAGCAAGCTGACTCCTATAAGACTTTGCGTTAGCTGTGTTAAAGTGCCAAGGTTCTCTTGTGCTGAAAGTTCCGCCCCAAACCATGTTGTGCTTGCTCAAAATGGATAATACCCATGGTGTTGTACTTTTGCCAATTGTAATCTTTTTGTTGCCTTTCCAAACTTGGAAGTCAATTGCTTGTCCGAATTCGTGTGGAGATGTGCCCGGTGCTGCAGCAAATCCGCCTTTGCCGTATGCGCCTCTTGTTTTTCTTAGTCTTTGCTGGTCTGCAGTTGTTCTGAATGAACTTGATACTACAATTCTATATCCACGGCGTTGTGCTTCTCTTGCTAAATCTGCCAATGTGTCTACAACTGCAGGGTTACACATTTCAGCTCTACCTGTATTATCTTGGAATGCAGGTAGATTTTTTAGTTTTCCTGCGTTAATTCTTTTATTTCTGTTTGCATATTCTGTTCTTGTTTTTGCGTTTCCGACACCAGTAGAAGTTGATTTGTTCGATTTTTTAGTCTTAGACTTAGATTTTGTTTTGTTTGTTGAATTTGAACTTGTAATACTAAATGGATTTGATGCTGAATAACTTGAAGTAGATGGTGTATATGTTGCGTTATATTTGAAGTTTCCGTAAGTACTGTTGTTAAAGATTGATGTTCCGGAACTAAATCCCCCGATATTACAAGGGTTGAATCTGAAAGTTCCTGTAGTGTTACAGCTTATACCGGATTGCCAAATTGATGAATTATAATTGAATGTTGGAGTATAGCTGAATGTATTGTTGAATATTCCGCAATTGAAGTTAAATGGATTACTCCAATTACTGAACATACCGAAAAAGGAGTTTGAAAACATTTGCGGACTTGTAAAACTCATAAACGGCGTGTTAAAGCCACCGCAAAATCCGCCAAACATATTCATATTGAAAGATGTAAATGAGTTAAAAAATCCCATAATCAATTCCCCTTATATATATAAAACATATAAACTTTATATTATTGCTTTTTTGTAACAATTTTTAACATATCTTTTTCTAGCGTAGTTGGTATGTTTTAGATTTGTTTAAATCGTATTTTTATATTAAAATTTGAGTATGGGAAGACTCATTGGTATATCTGATATTCACGGGGAATTAGAAAAACTCTGTATTGTTCTTGAAAAACTTGATTTGCAAAAGGATGATACGATTGTTTTTATGGGTGATTATATTGATAGGGGTGCAAAATCCTGTCAGGTTGTTGATAAGATTTTATCAATGAAAGATATTTGTAATTGTGTTTATTTAAAAGGTTCTCATGAATATGCTATGCTCCATTCTAATTTGGATGATTATTATAATTATTTGTTTTGGAATTATGGAGGAGATGCTACCGTTGAAAGTTATGGCGGATTTGAGAATATAATGAAAGTCCATGGAGATTTTTATAATAATCTTAAGTTTTATCATATTATTGAAAATTATCTATTTGTTCATGCCGGTGTTAGGGTTGGGATAGCTCTGGAAGATCAGGATGAAACAGACTTGGTGTATATTCGTAGCGAATTTTATAATAAAAAGCATCATTTGCCGTATAAAATTATTTTTGGTCATACTGATTTTTCTGAACCTCAAGTGCAGGATGATAAAATCTGTATAGATACCGGTTGTGGAAAATATAAAGATGCTCCGCTTACAGCGATTGTTATTGAAAACGGTGAAGAATATTTTATTAATTCGGATATGTAAAATAAAAAGATATTTCTGACGTTTTGTCAAAAATATCTTTTTATAATTCGTAAATTATATTAATTATTAAAAAAATCTACTTTACCTGAATCAAGATGATAATATGCAGGGATTAGTTTTACATTATTTTCTTTCATGTATTTAACTAAGTCTGTATCTTGAGACATTAATTCCTGAATATCTTGCATTACGTGTTCTTTTACAACATTATCGGAATTAACTTCAAGTCCGTGTTTTTTGCAGTTTTCTACAGCCGGTTGTATTGAATCTTCCAGAGATTTGATATATTTTGTTTCGGATTTTCCTGAAAGTGTTGCTGCAATAGCTCCGCAATCTTGATGACCCATTATTACAATTAGTTTTACGCCACAGTGCATAACTGCATACTCTATACTTCCTATAACGTGTTCATCTAATACATTTCCGGCATTTCGAATTTCAAAAATATCACCCAATCCTTGGTCAAATATAAGTTCGGGCGGAACTCTTGAGTCAGAGCAAGAAAGAATAACAACAAACGGATGTTGACCTTTTAACATTTCTTTTCTGCGTTCTTTTGTATCATCAGGGTGAGTTTCTTTTAATTGAACAAATCTTTTATTCCCGTCTTTTAGTTTGATTAAGGCTTCTTCCGCAGAAATATTTTGAATGTTATGAGCATAACAAATTCCTGAGTTTACGATTACAGAAAAAGCTAACAACATTGATAATGCTAATTTTTTCATTTATTAACTCTCCTATTGTATTGTATAAACAGCAAAAAATGCGCTTGGCGCGATTCGAACGCGCGACCTATCCCTTAAAAGGGGAGTGCTCTACCTGCTGAGCTACAAGCGCAAATTGCATATTTATATTTCCAACTATCGGCTTTCACCGTGTAAATTCATCTTAGCAAGAACATTTTTTATTGTCAACAGTTTTTATTTATTTTTATATTAAAAAGATTACTGATTATTTTCAGTAATCTTTTCTTCTTTCTATATATCAATATATTTTCTTGCACATTCAAACATTGAGTTTATTAGTGCTGAATTGTTATTTAAATTCATTCCGTTGGTTTCAAGAACTTGTTTAACTCGTTCTTCCCAAATGTTATATATATCATTTTTGTCCAAATCTAATATTTGACCAATCATGGAAAGCTCTTTAAAGTCAATTGGGATTGGGTAAGCTCCTCTTAACATATCAACGATTTCAACTCTTTTTTTTCTTGGAAAAGCTTTTAAAAAGTTTACAATACTTATTTTTCTTTCTTTAAGCATGCTTTTTAGAAGTTCAATTGTATCATCTTTTAATATCGGTTCTTGAGGAATTTTGTATTCTTCAAATTCTTCCGGTTCAATATTCATAACTGTTGCTATGCGCTCGAGAGTGGTACTTCTTGTTGAAAATGGTATTGTTTCGTCTATTAAATTGTAAACATAAGAAAGCGTAACTCCTATCATTTCTGCAAAATCTTTTTTATGGAGCGAGTTTTTTTCTAAAAAATCTGCGACTTTTTGTGAACTTTTTAGATTTTTAATTTCGTGTTTCATATCTTTTACCTCATTATTTCCCTTAATTTAGTTATTATTTATCTTTTTGTTAAGCATACACCTGCTATACCATTACGGTAATTTTTATTTACGTTAAAATACTAAATATAAGATTGATATAATATTGAAGGAAATATACTTATGAAATTGGTTGCAGGCTTGGGAAATGTTGGTGATAAGTATTGTTTTACCAGACATAATGCAGGATTTATGGTGGTAGATAAGTTGGCAATTGAACATGATGTATCTTTTAAGCAAGATTCAAAATTAAAATGCTTTATTGGTAAATATAAGCATGGTTTAGAGGATATTATGCTTATAAAGCCGACTACATTTATGAACTTGTCAGGGGATGCTGTTCAGCTTGTTATGAATTATTATAAAATTGATTTAGATGATTTAATTGTTGTCTATGATGATCTGTCTTTGGAACTTGGTAATATAAGGTTTAAAGCAAACGGTTCTGATGGTGGTCATAATGGTATAAAATCGGTTATTAAATGTGTCGGTTCTCAAAATGTTCCACGACTAAAAGTCGGAATTGGACCGCAACCGCCTATCCCTTCAGAAACTTTTGTGCTCCAAAATTTTTACAAGGACCAGCTTGAAACTCTAAAACCTGTTCTTAAAAAATCTGTTGAAGGGTTAGAATATTATTTTGAAAATGGTATGCAAAGTACTCAAAATAAGTTTAATTAAATTTGTCTAAACATAGATTTAATGCTATAATACTATGGCAAATATATTTAGTTTAAAGGGGAGAAAAAAGTAAATGAGTTTACAGTTAGCTGAACAATTTGAAGCGAATGAACAATATGAACTTGCTTATGCGGAATATAAAAAGTTTTATGAACAAAATCCTGATGATCTTGGCGTATTAGAACGCTTAGGTCATTTATCATTGATTTTAGAAAACAATGATGAGGCTGCAAATTATTACTATGAAATTTTGAAACGAGATGTTACAAATCCGCTTGCTTATGAACAATTGATGTCTATTTATGAAACAACAGACAGATATAAGTATTACGTTTATAGAGGTAATAAAAACTCTATTGAGGGTAAATTAGAATTTGCAATTAGTGATTTTAAAAAGGCGTTGTCTTGCGCTACGGAAGATGAAGCTCAGGTGGTTATGACTCGTTTGACTCTTGCGAATTTGTACCGTCAAACCGGTAATAATCTTAAGGCTCTCGATGAATATAATTTGATATTAGAATATGATAATTTGCACGAAGAAATTTTCTTACAACTTGCTGATATTTATATGCAGGAAGATGCTTATTCAAGTGCAATTGATGCATTAATGCGTGCCAAAAAGAAAGGCTTTGAATCTGATAAAATAAATGAAGCTTTGGCTGCGGTGTATTTAAGAAGCGGAGATGCAAAATCTGCCATTGAATATACAAAGGATGAGCTTTTGAAAATTCAATCAATGCTTGAGCTTGGTAAAATTAGTGAAGCTTACGACAAACTTCAAAATTTGCCAGAAGAATATAAAAAATCTCCAAGATATTTTACTTTGATGGCTCAGTATTATTATTCTGCTAAAGATTTTACAAAGGCTTTAGAATGTATTGAAGAATATAATAAGCTTTCTCCAAATTCTCCGTTGACTTATCAAATGAGAGCGCTTGTATATGACGAATCAAATGATGATTATAATGCCCATGTAAATTGGGGTATTTACAATATGCTCAGAAAAAATAAAGATATTGCAATTAATGAATTTTTGAACGCAGTTCAAATAAAAGATGATGATGTAAATGTATTGTTTACTTTAGCTGAATTGTTAACCGAAAATGGTGATACTAATCATGCTGCTGAATATTATGAAAGAATTTATAAATTGGATTCCAAAAATAAAGAAGCTTTGCGTAAATTGGCATCTTTTAGAGAAAGTATCGGTGATTACAGAATGCAAACAGAATATTTAGAAAAGCTGTATGAAGCTGACACTAAGGATTTAAATACTTTAAAAACTCTTGCAAAATCTTATGAGAAAATTAAAGCAAGAGATAAGGCAATTGATGCTTATAATAAATATTTAGAGCTGGTTACTGATCCTGCTGAATATAAACTTGCAAAAGAACGTTTAGATAAGCTGGACACTTTTGGCTCTGGTGATACCGAAGAATCAATTGGTTTAATTGATAAAATAATGGGATTTTTCTCAAAGAAATAATATCATTAACTTTTATCACATTTTTGTCAAAAAGAAGCCGATTATGGCTTCTTTTTTGTATAATAAAATTATAGCAAAGAGGGTTAATATGAGTAGATTTATTGGAATTTTTGGGATAATTATTATATTTGCAATTGCGTTTTTGATGTCAAATAATCGCAAGGCAATAAATTATAAAACTATTATTACAGGTTTTGCTTTACAAGTTTTCTTTGCAATATTTATTTTTAGAGTTCCTTTAGGTCAAAAACTTTTTTTACTTATAGGCAAATTTATTGAAAAACTTTTAGTTTTTGCAAAAGAGGGAGGAGCTTTTGTATTTGGCGGTTTGATGAGTGATAAGTTTGGTGAAGTTGTTTTCCCAGGGGGGTCAATTTTCGCACTTCAACTTATTTGCTCTACAATTTTTATGATGATACTTGTTAATATTTTATATCATTACGGAATAATGCAGCGTGTTGTTGCGATTTTGGGTAAGGGTATAAATAAAATAATGGACGTGAGTGGAGCAGAGGCTTTATCTAATGTTGCTAGTGCTTTTGTTGGACAAATTGTTGCTCAAATTATGATTAAACCGTATCTTGCTAATTTAACACGTTCGGAACTTCTTGCTTCAATGTCCGGAAGTTTAGCATGTATTTCCGGTGCAATAATGCCAATTTATATCGGGATGGGTGTTCCTGCAGAGTATTTGTTGGCATCGTCAGTTATGGCTGCTCCTGGAGCTCTGGTTATTTCAAAAATTGTTTATCCGGAAACAGGTGTTCCTGAGACCAGTAAGGATTTTAAACTGACTGTTAGTAAAAGGCACAGACAACATGTTAATATTTTTGATGCTATTTCATCCGGTGCATCTGAAGGGATGAAGGTTGCAATAAATGTTGTAGCGATGATTTTGGCATTAGTCGCATTGGTTGCAATGATAGATTGGTTCTTAAAGGGCTTTGGTATTTGTGTTATAAAACTTTGTGATGGTATTTCATTTATACATCTTGCAGACTCAGTACGAGTTTTCTTTGAAAGTTTGTCATTAAAATTGCTTTTGGGTAAGGTCTTTGGTGTCCTTGCCGTTTCAATGGGCGTCCCGATTTCGGAAGCTTCTACTGTTGGAGGATTGATGGGCACAAAACTTGTTTTGAATGAAATGGTTGCTTATAGTGATTTGACATCAAATGTCATGCATTTATCTTCAAAATCATTTTTAATTGCAAGTTTTGCTCTTTGCAGTTTTGGTAATTTTGGTTCTATTGCAATCTTATTAGGTGGTATTGGAGAGTTAGCTCCTAACCAAAGAAAAAACTTGGCAAGATTGGGCGTTAGGGCTTTAATTTGCGGTACTTTGACCTGTTATTTGTCAGCAACAATTGTTGGAATTTTATTTTAGTCTTAATTTTAAAATTTATTAAATTTTTTACATTTCTTATTTTTTTAGATATAATCATATTATGGAGATTGTCAGAGAATTAAGAGAAATTCCAAATTTATCGTTAGCGCTTGGCTTTTTTGATGGTGTGCATTTAGGTCATCAAGCTGTTATAGGGTGCGCAGTGAATGCTGCAAAATATATTGGATGTAAATCCGGTGTTGTAACGTTTAAAGAACATCCGTATTGCTATTTTAAGGGTGAATCTCCAAAATATATTTTAACTTTAGAAGATAAATACAAATGTATTGAGGCTTTGGGTGTAGATTATCTTATAGAACTGGATTTTGGCTCAATATGCAAAATGTATCCAATGCAGTATATGGAGGAAGTTTTAGTTAAATACTTTAAGCCAAAAGCTATATCTACAGGATTTAATCATCATTTTGGGGTTAATAAATCTGGAAATGTTATATTTTTATCTGAGTGTCAGGACAAATTTGGTTATTCTTATGTTGCGACACCTCCACAATCAATTTTTGGAGATGTTGTGAGTTCAACAGCCATCAGGAACTTTATTAAAACAGGTGTTATGGATATGCCGACATCAATGCTAGGTAAGAAGTTTTCTGTAGCAGGAACAGTTATAAAAGGTAGACAGCTTGGACGATCTATTGGTTATCCGACTGCTAATATAATTTACCCTCTTGATATTGTTGAGCCTCCACATGGTGTTTATGATGTAGAAATAATTCTTGAAGATGGCAGAATATACAAAGGTCTTTCAAATTTCGGAACGTCTCCAACTGTTACAAATGATGGAATTACTCTTTTAGAAACTTATATTATTGGCTTTGATGGTGATTTATATGGTAAAGATATAAAAATAAACTTCAACAGAATGCTAAGACATGAAATAAAATTTGATAATATAGATTCACTTAAAACTCAAATTGAGTTAGATATTCAATCTATGTATTAATTTTTTTATATATTTTTAATAAAAAGAGGTAAAAACCTAATGGCTTTTACCTCTTTTAGCGAAAATATTTAAATTCTAAATTATAATTCTAAATTATCAGATAGAATATCCATTTCTTCAGCAGAAGCATATGCAGAGTGGCATCCGCAGTCTACATAAATAACTTCACCTGTTGTGCCTGCTGATAGGTCAGAAGCCAAGTATAAGCCGGCTTTACCAACTTCTTCCAAAGCAACATTTCTTTTCAATGGAGAACGAGCTGCTGCAGCCTTAAGCATTTTTGAAAATCCGCTGATACCCATTGAAGCAAGAGTCTTAACAGGTCCTGCAGAGATACAGTTAACTCTGACGCCCTTAGCTCCTAAATCAACAGCCAAGAATCTCATAGCTGATTCTAATGCAGCTTTAGCAACACCCATTACGTTGTAGCTTGGAACAGAAAGAATTGAACCAAGGTAAGTTAGCGCAAATATTGAACCTCCTTCGTTCATAATAGGTTCTGCATGACGACAAATTGTAACAAGAGAATATGCACTTACACCTAAAGCTGTATTCCAACCGTCAGCTGATGTTTCAACAAATCTGCCCATTAAATCTTCTTTTTTCGCAAATGCAACAGCGTGAACAACAAAATCAAGTTTTCCGTAAACTTTTTCGCATTCTTCAAATACTGCCTTAACTTCTTCTTCTTTTGTAACGTCGCAGCTCATAATAACTTTTGCATCCATACCTTCAGCGATAGGACGAACTCTTTTTTCCATTGCTTCACCTGCATATGTGAATGCAATATCTGCACCTGCATCATGTAATTGTTTAGCAATACCGTAAGCTATTCCGTGAGTATTAGAAACTCCAAAAATAACCCCTTTTTTACCTTTCATTAAATCCATATTAATTTCTCCCTAACTTATTATACAAATCTATCGTAACAATTTTATCAAGAAAATGAATTTTTTGCAAGAAATTTTACCCCCGAAATTATAGATATAACTTAATTGTAAACAATTGTAAACAATCTTTTAACTTCTGAAATTAGGCATTTTCAAAATTTTTTATATATGTAAGAGAGTTTTAATTTTGGAGAGCTTAAACAAGTGAGCATAAACGGCGTAAATCAAAATATAGATATTCAAAAGCTGTTGAAAGCTATGAAAGGCGGACAAGGCGCTAAAACTCGTATGTCCCAAAAAGTTGATCCTCGTATGACTATGAATGGATCTATTTTCGCTTCTAATGCTAAAACTTTAGGTGCAGCTTCTTTTGGAAGTAAAGCTCAACAATTAACACAAACAACTGGTTCTGAAAATATTGTTAGAAACAATACTTTAAGATCAGTTAATGATTTACAACAAGCTAACGGTACAAATAAAACTGAAGCAACAGCAAAAACTGAAAACTCTTCTAAAACAAATAATGCAGATAAAACTCAAGAAGCTAAAGGTCATGATTCTGAATCTAAAAAAGATATCGATATCAGCAACTATGATTTTGATAATCTAACTTCTGTTTCAGATTCTGAATTAGGGGATTTAAAAGATAAATTAAATGAATACTTAGATGGTGATGTTCCAAGATTTATCGAAAACAGCTTAAAATCTAAGTTGAAAAAAGTTGATACTGAAATTGATAAAAGAAAATCAAATAATGTAGAAAATACAAATTCTAAAGAAGCTAAAGAAGTTAACGAAGCTAAAAAAGAAGAAAAAAGCAGTGAAGCTAAAAATAAAGAATCTGAATCTTCTGCAACAGACACTGAATCAGCTACAGCTCAAACTGAACAAGGCACAGCTCAAATGAATCAATCAGCTTCTAAAATGAAGTCTCTTGATTCTAAAATGAAAAGCGATACTAAATCTTTAGATAAAAAGATGAAAACTGCTAAGAAGACAGCACAAAGAGCTCAAAAGCAAATTCAAAAAGAAATTAAAAATTTACAAAAAGTAGCTAAAGAACAACAATCAATTTCTGCTGAAATAGAATCTAAACAACAAATTCTAGAATCAGATACAGCATCAGCAGAAGAAAAACAAGCAGCTCAAGCTCAAGTAAAATCTTCAAATGCAAAACTTCAATCAGCTACTAAAACAGTTGGAAAATCAAATGTTCAAATAAAAAAATATCAATCATCTGTAAATAAAAATGTTAGAACTTTGACAAGAACTTCAAAACAATTCCAAAAAGTTCAAAAAGCAAATATTCAAAGCATTAATACTGAAAAATCAACAGCAGATAAAGTTTTGAATGTTGCAAATAAAGCAGATGAAATCGCTTCAACAACAGTAACGATTGGTCAAACAACACAATATGTTGGTAAAGGCTTACAATTAGCTGGTAAACCTTTAGCAGCTTCAGGATGGCCACCTACAGTAGCTGTTGGTAATGCAATGATTACAGCCGGTGGTGTTACTGAAAAAGTTGGTAATGTTACTGAAATGGTTGGTAATTACGGAAAATGTGCGGCAAATATTACTAAAACAGCAGTATATGCAACTCAAGGTAATATTGCAGGTGCATTAGTATCTGCAGGTACAGCAATTCAGTCAGGTATGTCAGCAGTTAATGCTACAGCAAATATGAAATCTGATTTCCAACAAATTGACCAAAATGTAAAAACTGCAAAAGCAGATGCTAAAATTAAATCAGATGCAAAAATAGAAGCAAAAGCTGCAAAAGCAGATGCTTCAAAAGCTGCAGATGGAGCAAAGGCTGCAGACGGTGCAAAAGCAGCAGACGGCGCAAAAGCAGCAGACGGCGCAAAACCGGCAGATGGTACAAAAGCAGCAGACGGTGCAAAACCAGCAGATGGTGCAAAACCAGCAGATGGTTCAACTCCGGCAGACGGTTCAACTCCGGCAGATGGCTCAAAACCAGCAGACGGCTCAAAACCTGCAGACGGCTCAAACCCTGCAGACGGTAAAAACGCATCTACTGGCAAAGGCTTAAAAGGTTGGCTTGATAAGAATAAAGATGAGTTTATGAAATATGGCTCTCAATTACAAACAACAGGAGCTATGCTTGCTCAATATCAACAACAAAATCAACATCAAAATACAGGTGTTAGAACTTTAACAAGACCTGTACACTTACAAAGAAGACGTTTCTAATATTAGAATTCATTGTTTTAAATATAAAATCTCTCAGTATTATTTATTGAGAGATTCTTTTTAATAGTATAATCTTTAGTTAGTCTAGTGTTTTTTATTTGTCTGAATGTACATTCTGTAATATAAGCTGAGTGTACTAGCTTGAAAATTTTGTCTTTAGCATATTGTTATCAGCTTCAAGTACTATACTTAAGTAGAGCAGTTGGTTTTGTGTAGGGGTATCAAGGTTTGTGAATTCTCCTCCTGCTTTGTCTTCTGTTGTATAAATGATTTTTATATCGGTATTTATTTCAATATCCTTGTAGTTTAATTTAACAGGGATAATATCGCCTGTGTGTAGTTCTTTGTTATTAGAAATTGCTACACCTCCTCTTGATATATCTAGCAGTTTAGAAGTATTATTGTTTGCTAATGTCATAGATACGGGGGTCTTAATTGAATTGATATTGAAACGTATGAACTGGCGTTTATCTGTTTCTATCAAAGCTTTTTCTTCGTTTATTTTAAGTTGTGAGCTGTTGTCTTCTATTATATTTTCGTTTACGATGATTGGTTCTGTTTGGGTATATTCAAGAGCTTCTTTAGGGGGATAAATGCTGTTTTCTGTATTGTTTTCATAAATGCTTTCGCAATGAGCTTTCTGTACGATTGGAGTGATTATGATTCCTATAAATAGTAAAATTGTTGTTAATGTCTTTACCTTACTCACAGTATTCTTTGACCCCATTTTGCTGTTATATTTCTTGCTAGCTATAAATATTATATTTGCTGAAATTTTAGTTATAAGTCTATGTAACTTTATTTATACATGATTTATGATTATTATAAAATCCGTAATAAAAATTTTTTGCATAATATTGCAATAAAAAGACCCGTCGATTGACAGGTCTTTTCTTTTAGATAAAAGGTTTGATTGTTTTCATTATCTGTTGAATGACATCATTTTGTTGTCTTCAAGCATTAAACTTAGATATAGTAGTTTGTTAGCTGTTGCTTTATCTATGTTTACGAATGTTGCTCCGGCTCTTGTTGTTGTAGCTGTTACAACTTTTACGTCAGCTTTGATATCCAAATCTGCATATGTTAGGTGTACAGGGATAACATCTCCGACATTTAATTTGTTACTGTGTGATACCGCTATACCGCCTCTTGATACGTCCAGTAATTGGTCAATGCCGTTATCCATTTTTTCCATTGCAACCGGACAAGTATTTCCGTCGATATTGAATCTCATGAATTGACGTTTATCAATTGCTTCAACGTTATCATCACCACGTTTTTTCCAAGTAGATTTACCGTCGTCAGTTCTTTTTGGAGTTGGATCATCAGGTTTTATTTCAGGTTTTGTCGCATCACCAAATGCAAGTGGTGTACCATCAGCTATATTATCGTTATCATCAACTGTTGTTGTTTTATTTCCGATTGTGATATCACCGTCTCCTGTTGGATAATAGTAGTTTCTTTCATATTTATCACGGTCGATGCCAGTTACGTCTCCCGGTCTCACAGCTTTACCCACAGGGATATTGAATGAGTCAGGGTCAACAACACCGATAACTTTATTTGTTCTGTTGTCTTCTTTTTTGCTGAATCCGTGTTGATTAAATCCGGCATAGATACCGTTAGCATAGATGTTATCTGCGGTAATTTCCATTTTGCCGTTGTCGATTACTGCATTGTGAACGATTACTGTTGAATCTGCCATTCCGTAGTATCCGCCGTCAACGTCAACACCGTCAGGTCTGATATTTTTATTGATATCCAAAGCCTTAACTTTTACGTTATTAGGTAGAGTATCAGCTTTGTATTCGCCGTTGTTACGTCCGTCAAATTCATAGCCGTCGTGGCGAGGTCCGAAGTAGTCTGCAGGAGTTACTGAATTATCAACAATATGACCAATGTTATCGATTTCTAAAGTTTTACCTCTTGTGATTACAGTCATATCGCCTTCAGCTGTAATATTTTTGATATGAGTATTACCTGCAAATTCGACATCTAAATCGCCTTCTCTGGCAATCATTGTACATACTTCGTTTTTGGTATATTTATCATCTAAAGCTTTCATATAGATGTTTTCGTTTGCTAGAGCATCCATTGCATATTCAGGAGCTTTTGTTTGGTTAAAGGTGATTTTGTTTTCTTTTGAACCAATGCTTCCATTTGAGATTAAGGACATACCCCAACCTTCAACATTTGCTTTAGTAGGGTCAGTTGAAGCATTAATCATGTTATATCTTTTTCCGGTATTGTTTTTACCGTAATCATCATCAACTGTTAATATTACTCTACCATCAGCTTTGATGTGGTCAATTTTCATATCTGAATCTATTGCAGCATAGTTTATGACTAAATCTTGAGCATTATCTGTGGTATTAGTTGTTGTAGCTGTTACGTTACCACCAATTTTTGCGTTGATTGATTTTGTAAAATCACGTGAGCCGTCAGCTTTAGGTCCTATGCCGGTACAACCTGAACCTTCGCAAGCTTTTTGTTGAACGCCAAGCCCGATAGTTCCGTTTGTTACGTGCATATTAAGGTCGTTGTCAGCCTTTAGTAGAACTTTTTCTACTCCTGAGTTAAGAATGCTGCCATCGTTAACTGTTAAATTGATATTTTTACCTGCTGATATGTAATTATCATTTGTTGTGCCATCACCAATTACAACATCGCCGTTTGTTGAAGTAATTGATACATTATTCTTAGCTTTCAAAAGTCCTTGAACTTTTACTGCACCATCAGTTCTTCTGTTTGTTGCTATGTTGTTTTCAATTATTAAGTCATTATCAGCATCAACTCTTCCTGATGATTGGATTAGAATACCATTATTACCTGAGTTTGTAATTGTTGTATTATTGTCAGAATGAACCTTTCCGCTGATATCAACTTTATTATTGGTATTAACAATGAATGTTGTATTGCTTGTTACAGTACCTTCAATATTTAAACCATCATTACCGTTGTTTTCGATAAGTGTTTCGCTATTATTAGTAACTGTAGCACCTCTGTAGATGTACAAGCCTTTACCTTTATTGTGCATAGTAAGTCTGTTTTTAGTATTAGTAACTTTACCTTTAACAGCTAAATCACCTGCGTTGTTTGTGATATTTGCAACTCCTGAGTTAGTAACTTCACCGTTAATAAGTAGTCCGCCAGCACCTGAGTTTGTCATATCTAAATTGTTTTGTGCATCGATTTTACCTGTTGAAGTTACGTCTAAAGCACCTTTAGTGTTGTTTAGTGTTAATTTACCGCCTTTATTTGTAACAGTACCTGTAACATCAAAACCAGCACCATTGTTTGTCATTGTCGTAGCACCGTTATTTGTAAAGTTTCCACCGACAGTTAATTTACCAGTACCGTTATTTGTAACGTTTGTAGTTCCTGTATTATCAACAGTACCAGCAAAAGTCATGCCAG
Organism: uncultured Clostridium sp.; assembly: GCA_964620875.1. Taxonomy (GTDB): domain Bacteria; phylum Cyanobacteriota; class Vampirovibrionia; order Gastranaerophilales; family Gastranaerophilaceae; genus Zag111. Next base: position 107,516 of record CAZUKK010000001.1, on the reverse strand, counting down.
TTGCATTTGTACCGTTAGTGAATGTTGCGGTATTAGATGTGTTTTTGATGCTAGAACCTTCGTAAGCATTGAATGCACCTTTATTATTAGTATAAGTTCCAGCTCCTGCATTGGTAATAGCACCTTTTACGTTAAATCCGCCATCACCGTTGTTTTCCATTACTAAACCTTGAGCATTGATTGTTGCACCTGTGTCAACGGTTAATGCTCCTTTGTTATTTCTCATTGTAAGTTTGTTAGTTTTGTTTGTAACAGTACCTGTAACATCAAATCCAGCACCATTGTTTGTCATTGTAGTTTCGCCGTTGTTAGTGAAACTTCCGCCAACAGTTAATTTACCAGAACCATTATTTGTAATAACTGTAGTTCCTGTATTGTTAACAGTACCGATAAGATCAAATCCAGTACCTTTATTTGTCATTGTAGTTTCACCGTTGTTAGTGAAGCTTCCGCCGACAGTTAACTTGCCAGTGCCGTTATTTGTAATAACAGTAGTTCCTGAGTTGTTAACAGTACCTGCAAAAGTCATATCAGTTGCATTTGCACCATTAGTAAATGTTGCGGTGTTAGATGTATTTTGAATGTTTGAACCTGCAGCAGCAACGAATGCACCTTTATTGTTTGTGAATGTTCCTGCTTTTGTATTAGTAATAGCACCTTTTATATTAAATCCGCCATCACCGTTGTTTTCCATTTCTAAACCTTGAGCGTTGATTGTTGCTCCTGTATCAACTGTTAACGCACCTTTGTTATTTGTCATTGTAAGTTTACCGGTGTTATTAGTAACTGTACCGGTAACATCAAAGGTTGTACCATTATTAGTCATTGTTGTTGTGCCGTTATTTGTGAAGCTTCCGCCAACAAGTAATTTTCCAGAGTTTGCAGAGTTAGTAACATATGTAGTTCCTGAGTTATTAACAGTTCCTGCAAATGTCATATCTCCAGTGCCGTTATTTGTAAATGTTGCAGTACCTTCAGTGTTTTGAATGTTTGCATATTGTCCAACTTCAAAAGCATCTGCATTATTAACATAAGTTGATGTGCTGTTGCTGGTAATTGCACCGTTAATGTGTAAACCGCCAGCACCGTTATTTGTCATATCAATTCCGCCGGTACTTGTAATATTAGCTTTGCCAGTTCCATCACCGTTAACATAGAATCCTTCAGAACCGTCGTTTGTCATTGTTAACTTACCGTTAGTAACCTTGATTTTACCTGTTTTAGAAACTGTAAGATTTGTTGCATCTTCTTCGTTTGTAAATATAGCATCACCTGTGTTTGCAAATGTTCCGCCAATAGTCATTGCACCTGCTTGGTTAGTAACTGTAGCTTTACCTGTGTTGCTGATATTACCGTTAATTGTCATACCGTCAGCTCCGGTATTTAACATTGTTAAGTTACCGTGAGAGTTAACAACTCTGTTTTCGCCTGCAGTTACATTGATACCGCCTTTAGCATAGTTTGTAATATTTGTATTACCGGAAGTGTTTGTAACGTTGCCTGAAATTTTTAGAGCACCCATTCCGGCATTTCTTTCGATAACGTCAGGTGATGTTCCTTGTAGTCCGTTTTGGATATTTAAAGCTCCGGTATGGTTGATATTACCTGAAAGTTCCATACCTTTTAAACCGCCGTTTACAATATCCAATGTTCCACCTGATGTGTTAACATTACCTGAAATATATAAACCTGAATTGACAGAACCGTAATCGTAACCGCCTGTTAGATTCCCTGAAGCATCAGTTTCTCTATAAGCAACACCACCCGGAAGATTTTTTATTTCTGTAGAGCCGTTGTTTTCTACGTTACCGGTTATTCTGATATCATTTTGGTAGTTTTTTATAACCATTGAACCTTTGTCATTGATAACATCGCCGCTAATTGTAATACCGCCGCTACGAGATCTGTTAGAAAGAGTAATTCCACCGTTTTGTGCTACATTTCTAACTTTTCCGGTAATATTTATACCTCTGCCATCAACGTTTGTTTGTTGTTGGTTAGTTTCAATGTGAATAGAACCGTTGTTATTTGTAAAGCCTGTAGCTGATTTGTAGTTACCACTAACAATACTGTCAAAAAGTAAATCTGCATTAGCTTTGGTTGTTCCCATAACTGCTGAGTTTATGCCTGTTGCAATTCCGCCTGTTGAGCTAACGTCAACAGTGTGTCCGTATAGGGCAACATCTTTTACTGCCAAAACTTTACCATTGACGGTGATAGAACCGTAACCGTTTATAACATCACCATTTTTGGTCATACTTTCAAAGTCAGGTGTTCCGTTTTTTTCGCTGTTAAATTTAGCAGTGCTAGGAGTGTAAACACCCAAAGAACCAACATTAAGTACGCCGGAAGCTCCGACAACCATTCCGTTTGGAGAAACGAATATGGCTTTACCATTATAGAAGTTTCCGTCTCTTGTTGAATTAACAATACCATTGATGTTAATTTTATTATCAACAAGGTTTACAAAGGTTTCAATGTTATTTGAACCGTATTTGTAAATCAAGTTAGCAATATCACCTTCGCTTAAATTAAAGTTTTCGTAGTTCCGGAAACCCATTGTTCCGCTTGCTCTTTCAGGATTAATGTTAAATGTTCCGCTGGTTTGTGAAAAACCGCTGATATTTGAAGCAAATGCGCCAACTAATGTCGTTTGCTGCAAAATTAACATGCCTGTTAGTACTGAAGCAATGACTCTTCTTTGATTCTTTCTACTTTGAACTGTCATAATCAATCCTTTCATCTATATTTTCTCGTTTATTATTTTCAGATTTACAGGCATGCTATACATGTACCCTGATAGATTAATAAACGGTTATATTATCACATATATTTAATGAATTTGGAAAATTTTTACATATCTTAATAATAGAAAAGGTAGATTAGAAGCCTAATCTACCTTTCTTTTTATTAAATTGTATTGTTATTTTTTTGAGATGTTATTTACATCGTCCAGTATCATATTTAAGTACAATAACTGGTTAGCTGTTGCTTGATCCAAATCTACAAACATCGCTCCGGCTCTGCTTGTTGTTGCTGAGACAACTTTTACTTGAGTTTTGATATCAAGTCCGCCGTATGATATGTGGATTGGAATTACGTCTCCGACATTCAATGTATTGTTGTGGGAAACAGAGACTCCGCCTCTTGATACGTCTAACAAGCCTTGTACTCCGTTTGCTTGTTCTATCGCTACAGGGTTTTGGTTATCAGTAACCCTATATCTCATGAACTGACGTTTATCGATTGAATCTACGCTATTATCAAGGATTTTTCTTTGGATGAACATGCTTCTTCCGTCATCGTTGATAACATCTCCGTCATCGTCGTCGTCATCGTCGTCGTCGTCATCGTCGTCGTCATCGTCGTCATCGTCGTCGTCATCGTCGTCGTCGTCATCGTCGTCGTCGTCATCGTCGTCGTCATCGTCATCGTCGTCGTCGTCATCGTCGTCGTCGTCATCGTCGTCGTCGTCATCGTCGTCATCGTCGTCGTCGTCGTCATCGTCGTCATCGTCGTCATCGTCGTCGTCATCGTCGTCGTCGTCATCATCATCGTCGTCATCGTCGTCGTCGTCATCGTCGTCGTCGCCAGGAATTATTGGATCGTCATCATCGTCGTCGTCATCATCGTCGCCTTCTGGATCTGGCTCTAATGGTGTAGCATCAACTACATCATCATCGTCGTCAACATCTGATGATCCGTCAGAATGATCACCATCACCTTTATGATAATAGTAATTTCTTTCGTGTTCATCTCTATCGATATCTTGAACATCTTCTGGTCTTACTGCATGTCCTGTAGGAGTTTCAGAAGCTCCTTCAACTTTATCTGTAGATGGGTCTTTTTCTTTTGTGTAACCATCTTTCCCGAAGTTAACGTGCATTCCGTTAGCATAAATTTCATCAGCTGTAATATCTAATGTTCCGTTATCTAATACTGCGTGATTTACTCTAACTGTAGAGTTTGCATCTCCGTAGTAGCCGTCTTCATCGTAAGTACCGTCAGGTCTGATATTTTTATTAATATCAAGAGCTTTTAGAACAACATGATTTGGTAGAACTTCGTGTTTATGATCGTCTTGGTCATATCCGCCGTCAGCTTCCCATCCATCAGGTCTTTCACCGAAGTAGTCTGCAGGTGTAACTGATGGGTCTTCAATGTGTCCTAAGTTATTAACTGTTAAGTTTTTGCCTCTTGTTATAACTCTAATATCACCTTCTGCAGTGATATTTTCAATATATGTGTTTCCTGAGAATTCAACATCAATATCCCCTTCTCTGGAAATCATATTGCAAACTTTATTTTCGGTATATTTATCATCTAAACCTTTCATATAAATGCTTTCGTTAGCTAAAACATCCATAGCATATTCTGGAGCATTTGTTTGGTTAAATGTAATTTTATTATCTTTTTCACCAATATTTCCGTTAGAGATAAGAGAAATGCCCCATCCTTCAATATTAGCTTTTGTCGGATCTGTAGATGCGTTAACCATATTGTAACGAGTACCGTTATTGTCATATCCGAAATCGTCATCTACCGTAAGGATTACTCTACCATCAGCTTTGATGTGGTCGATATTCATATCGGAATCGATAGCTGCATAATTAATAACTAAGTCTTCTGGTTTTGTAGCTGCTTTAGTATTGGTTGTTGTAGCATTTACTTTACCTTTAATATTAGCATTGATTGATTTTGTAAAATCACGTGAACCATCAGATTTAGGTCCGACTCCGGTACATCCAGAACCTACACAAGCACCTTGTTGAACAGGAGCTCCGATTGTTCCGTCAGTAACGTCCATAGTCAAGTTTCCGCCGGCTTTCAGTAATGTTTTTTCAACACCGTAGTTAAGAATATTTCCGTCAACAACGACAATTTTAATATCATTGCCTGCAGTGATGTAGTTATTATTATCTGTATTATCACCAATTACCACGTTGCTGTTTTTGTTATCGATAGTAACATTGTTATCTGCTTTTACTAAACCTTTAACATTAACACCGCCTGTTGCCGTATTATTTACGGTAATATTTGAATTTCCGTTAAGTCTTCCTGAAGATTCGATATTTACACCTTTTGTACCTGTTTCAGTATTTGTAAGAGTTGCATCACCAGTAGATGAAACTGTTCCTGAAATATTCAAACCTTCATCTCCGGTGTTAAGCATTTCAAGTGTTCCGCCATTTGTTAATGTGCCGGTAACATTTAATCCGCCGTCTCCGTTATTTGTAAATACAGCATTGTTTGAGTTTACAAAGCTTCCGCCTAAATTCAAAGCTCCACGTTTATTTGTAACGGTTGCATTTCCTGTATTATTAACAGTACCGTTAATTTGCATACCGCCTTCGCCGCTGTTGAACATATACAATCTATCACCGCTTGTTGTGATTTGTGCATCTGCTGTTATATCCATACCCGGTGCAGCAAAGTTTTTAATAGTTGTATTTCCGTCAGTATTTGTAATATTACCGGAAATAACCATTTTTTCTGTATTATTATTTTGAGCATCAATTGCGTTTTTGTCGCCTTCGTAATATTCATTATCTGTAGGTAATCCGTTTTGAAGTTCTAAGTTACCTACGTTATTAACTGTTCCGGAGATATTAAGACCTTTAGCTCCGGTATTTCTAATGTTTAAGTTACCTTTTGTGTCAATGTTTCCTGAAATATTTATACCTGAATTTCTATCAATAGTATAAGTATATGTATTTCCTTCATCATATATTTGAACTGTTCCAGTAGTAGGAACATTTATGATATCAGTAGTTCCATTGTTTCTAACTGTACCTGAGATATTTAAATCACCCCAGTCGTTATCTATGTATAATCTTCCGTTTGCGTTAGAAACAGTACCTGAAATAGTTGTACCGTTAGCACCAACGTTGTTAATTGTAGTGTTACCAGTTCCGAAGTTTTTCACAGTACCTGCAATATTGATACCTGTTGGTCCGTTATAACCTTGCTCTGCAATCAATGTAATATTGCCGTTGTTACTTGCGTAGGAGTTAGCCATATTCAAGTTGTCTGTATTAACCAACTGATTAAATAATGCATCAGCTTGATTTTGAGTTGTCATTTGGGCCATTTTAGCATCATTAATTCCGGCAAACATTCCTGCATTTTTACCAACTTTGATGTCTCCTGCGTGAACTGTAATATCATTAGCGGCAAAAACTTTACCATTAATAGTTACTTCTCCGCCTTTATTGAAATCAGCAAGTGTTGATAAATCTCCTGTTGGGTTGCTTTTGTAAGCATTATATTTTGTTTGGCTTGGGGTATAAACACCTAATGAACCAACATTAAGTACACCGGAAGCTCCAACAATCATACCGTTTGGTGAAACAAAAATTGCTTTACCATTATAAAAATTATTGTCTCTCATAGTATTAACGATACCGTTAATATTAATTTTGTTATCAACTAAGTTGACAAATGTTTCGACATTATTTTTTCCGTATTTGTAAATTAAATTTGCGATATCACCTTCAGAAAGGTTAAAATTAGTGTATTTTCGATATCCGATATCAGTACCATTGATTATAGCTGTAGGGTTAATGTTGTAGACACCGTTGTTTCCGTTAACTCCGGTAATGTCTGTAGCTACAACAGATAACAACATAGTCTGGTGAGATAAGAATAATGTGGTCAATGTTGCCGCAAGTATTCTTTTAGGTTTTCTGCTGCGATTTCTCATATTAAATCCTTTCATAACGTTATTCTTTTTTTATTATCGATAATTAGGCTAGATATCTATTCTAGCTCAAGCACACTTGAAAATGTTGTATTGTTACATTTTCTTAAGTCATGTCTATGCATGATCTTATTTTATTAATAACGTATGAAAATAAATAAAATTGCTAGCACTGTTTAAAATGTTAACATTTATTAATCATATTTTTTGATTATTTTTAGGTTTGAAATCCAATACATAAGATAAAATACACCTAAAATGATTAACATTTGAGCCATTGCATGGATATTTACTTTATATATCTTAAATATATATAAAATACATCCTGTCGGTATAACCGAAATCAACATTTTTAGGAGTGTATATTTTGGCATTCTTAAATTTAAATTTGGTAGAACAATTATCAAACTTAACAGTAAATATAAGAAATTTGCAGAAAGTGTAGCTAATCCAACTCCGATTAGTCCCATTTTTGGTATTAAAACGATGTTGAGGATAACTCCGATTATTCCTGAAATTAATTTAATTGTAAATTCAATATGTGTTCTGTTTGCCAAGTGGTATTGTAATGTTGTATAATCTGTCATTGCTAGGAAAAATACCCCGAATGCAAAATATGGTACTAATTTATAAGCTTCGTACATTTTTTCGTTTGCAACAAAAATATGTGTGTAATCAACACAAAATACAGACATTACTGTTATTACAGGTAATGCAACAAGAATATAGTATCCTAAGAATTTTGAAATTATTGGACGAACATCAATTTTTGCTTCATATAAGTTAATAATTCTAGGGATTGCTGCGACTGTAATCATTGCAAACAGTGTCATTAAGATGGGTAGAGTTAAACCATATCCAACTCCGACCAGTGCTGCCTTTGAAAAACCACTGATACTGTTCATGATGAATTTGTTACTTTGGGTTATAATCCAAGCACTGAGTGATGTTGCTGCAATTGGTATCCCGTATTTCATAATTGGTAAAATGAATTTCCATTCTATTTTTTGGAATTTAAAAATCTTGAGAATTTCACTTTGATAGAGTAATAATATATCGATTAGAGATATAGATACTCCCATTGAAAGAAGAATTGAAGCTGCTCCAAGGTTGAAAAATTTAGCGAAAAATACTGCTAAAAATATTGTAGCAAATTGATTTAATATAGTTGTTAGTGTATATGATACGGATTTTAATTGAGCTCTTAAAATTTGCGATAATAAAGCTCTGATTGCTACCGGAATTATCAATAACAAAACTGATAAGAAATATTTAAATGGGATGTGAAATAAGCTGTATAAACTGTCTTTGAATATAAAGGAAACCGCAAACATTAACAGCATGTTGATTGTCAGAATAGCAACTAATGTTGTTAAGTACTTTGGTAAATCATCAACTAGTTGGTGATGCCTGAAAAATCTAAGTCCGGAGAGTCCGACCCAGTCGGAAAACATTATACACAAGAATGACAGCATTGCAATTGAAATTGTATACAATCCATATTGTTCTTGTGAAAATAAGCTTGTATAAATAGGTACGGTAATAACATTTCCAAGCATTCCGCACAATTTTGACGGTGCATATTTTATCATATCTGTAAATATGCCTTTTACTTCCTTTTCTTCAAGTTCTTTGTTTTCGATATATTCCATATTTTACCCTTATAATTCTACAATTTTCCCGAATAAATCATATTCATCAGCTTTTTCTATTTTTACATTTTCTATATCCCCAGGAACTACAGGGTTTTCACAATGCGCATATACAACTCCGTCAATTTCCGGGGCATCATGTTCAGAACGCAAAATCACTACGCCTTCATCTGTATATCCCTCAACGATACATTTTATGGTTGAACCTATATATTTTTCATTATGTTTCAATGAAATTTTTTGTTGTAATTCCATTAATTTCTTACGTCGTAATTTTTTTGTTTTTGCTGGTATTTGTGGTTTTAATCCGTATGAATAGGTGTTTTTCTCTCTTGAGTATTCGAAAGCACCCATTCTGTCAAATTCAACTTCCTTAACAAAATTATATAAATGTTCGAATTCATCATCTGTTTCTGTCGGATAACCCACAATTAGAGATGTTCTGACACAAACTCCGGGAATCCTTTCCCTAAGCTTTTGAACTAATTCTTTATAATCCATAACAGGTCGGTGCATAGCTTCCAGTACCCTTGGATGTGAATGCTGAAGCGGGATATCAACATATTTTACTACTTTTTCTAATGTTGCTATTGCATCAATTAATTCATCTGTCATTTGACTTGGGTATGCATACATAATTCTTATCCAAGACAGATTTTCAATTTTGTTCAATTCTTTTAATAATTTTGGTAAAGCTTGATGACCGTATAAGTCTATTCCGTAAGAAGATGTATCTTGTGCAATAAGTATTATTTCTGTTACCCCTTTGCTTACCAGTTCTTTTGCTTCTTTTACGATATTTTCAATTGGACGGGAAACATATTTACCTCTAAGTTTTGGTATTATGCAGTACCCACATTGGTAATTACAACCTTCTCCAATTTTTATATACGAACTTGCCCCCATCGTAATTTGCTGGCGTTTTATTGTTTCTGGATAAGTATACTTTGGCTTGTCTTCAACAATACTTGTGTATTTGTTTTCGTTTTCAATATTTTTAATTATTTTGATAATATCATTAAGGTTTGTTGCACCTATCATCCCTGCGATTTCAGGGATTGCATCTTTTAAATCTTGATTGTGTTTTTGAGATAAACAGCCGGTTATGATAACCTTTTTGCCAAGGTTAATCATTTCTAAAATGCTTTGAACTGATTCTTTTTCAGCATCGTGAATAAATGAGCAGGTGTTAACTATAACAATTTCTGCTTCGTTTTCGTCTAAAGTAATTTGATATCCGTTTTGGTCTAAAATTCCAAGTAAAAGCTCTGCATCTACAAGGTTTTTTGCACAACCATGATTTATTAGTGAAATTTTCATGCTACCCTCATTGCTTATTCTATCATTAATTGTAAAATTTGTTCTAATTATTACGATATTTTGATTATTTTGTAATAGAATACTGTTATGAAGAAGGTAGAATTATTAGCTCCGGCAAAAAATTATGAAACTGCAATAGCGGCAATAAATAGTGGTGCAGATGCTATTTATATCGGTGCGTATGATTTTGGTGCAAGAAAAAATGCTCCAAATTCTCTTGAAGACATTGAAAAGCTTGTAAATTATGCCCATAAATTTTATGTAAGAGTTCATGTTGTGATTAATACAATTCTTAATGATGAAGAATTAAGCGAAGCTGTAAAATTAGTGAAAAACCTATATAATATTGGTGTTGATGCTATTATTGTTCAAGATTTAGGATTGTTGAAATTAGCTAGGGAAGGTAATATTCCGCCTATCCAACTTCATATGAGTACACAGTGCGATAACAGAACATTGGAAAAGGTTAAGTTTTTTGATAATTTAGGTGTTTCAAGGGTTATTTTAGCCAGAGAATTATCCTTGTCTAAGATTGATGAAATTTGTAAAAATACAAACTGTGAAATTGAAACTTTTGTTCATGGTGCGTTATGTGTATCTTATAGCGGACAATGTTATTTTTCATATGCAAATGGTGGACGCTCTGCTAATCGAGGCGAATGTGCGCAACCTTGCAGAAAACGTTATTCATTGATAGATGAAAACGGTAAAATTATTTTAAAAGATAAATATTTGTTGTCATTAAAAGATTTTAATGCTTCTGAAAGTATTGAAAAACTTATATCTTCAGGGGTAAAATCCTTTAAAATTGAAGGGCGTTTAAAAGACATTAATTATGTTAAAAATGTTGTTGCATATTATAATAATTTAATAAACAAATATGCCGAGAGAACTTCATCCGGTAAAATCTTTTTAGATTTTGAACCTAATCTTGATAAGACTTTTAATCGTGGATATACTGATTATTTTCTTAATGATAGAGGGCAATGTTTTAACTTTTTATCACCAAAATCAAGGGGTGAAAAATTAGGTAAGGTTAAAAGAATCTTTCATAATTATTTTGAAATTGATGCTGAAATTGCTCCACAAGACGGTTTATGTTTTATTTCTGATGGTAAAATGAAAGGTTTTTTAGTTAATAAAGTCGATGGAAATAAAGTTTATCCGAATAAGATGGATGGAATTTCTACCGGTGTTATTATTTACAGAAATTTTAATGCAAGTGTTGAAAAGTTTTTAAATACGTCAAAAACAGTAAGAAAGATTGGTGTTAATATTTCTGTAAAAGATAATAAACTTGTCGCAGTTGATGAGGATGGAAATACTGTTTCCCTTATACTGCCAAGTGGGGAACTCCCTAAGAATCTTGAAAAACTTGAGCAAACTTACTCGACTCAACTTCAAAAAACAGGTGATAGTGATTATTATGTCTTGGATATTAACGTTGATAGTAAAAATTTAACGTTTTTACCTGTATCAAAAATCAATGAGTTACGTCGAGAATTATTACAATTATTAAGTGAAGAAAGATTAAGCAATTATCTCAGACTTTCTCAAAAACCTATTGGTTATGCGGAATTTCCTGAGTCATTGATGGATTATCATGCAAATGTTTTTAATAGTAAGGCAAAAGAATTCTATAAAGAATGTAACTGTGAGATATCAGAGCCGGCATTAGAGTCTCAAGATATACTAAAATCAGGAATAGAACTAATGCGGACAAAACATTGTTTGAAATTTGCCGCAAATCTATGTGGAAAACCAAGTAAAAAACTATATTTACAAGACGAAAAAGGGAAGAAATATCCTTTAAAGTTTGATTGTAAAAACTGTGAAATGGTTGTTTTAAATCCTTAATTATTTAATCAGAGCTTGAATTTCTTTAAAGTTAGGATGTTTTGATGTTTTTAACCATTCAAATAGTGCGATTTCTGTGCAAGTTATTTTTGCGCCGTATTGCTGTAATAGCTCTATCCCTGTCAAATATTCATCTTTGTGGCGGCTGGCACATGCATCTTTAGCTATATAAACTTCATAACCCTTGTTTAGTAATTCTGCAGCTGTTTGTAATACGCAGATGTGAGTTTCTATTCCGCCGATAATTATTTGTTTACGTCCGAAAGAAGATATTTTTTGTTCAAATTCGGGTTCTTGCATTGCGGAAAATGATGCCTTTTCAATAATTGCAGTCTCAGGAGTTAATGCTTGGCTTAATTCAATTACAGTTTTTCCCAAACCTGCAGGATATTGTTCGGTTACAATTGTCGGAATGCCAAGGATTGATGCTGCTTTAGCTAATTTTGTCATTTTTTGCGCCGAGTTTAATCCGTATTTTGAGGCTAGCACCAGTCTGTCTTGTATATCTATTATTACTAAAATGCTGTTATTAATATCTAACATAAATACTCCTTTTATAAATTTGATTGTTTGAATTCTGTTCTTAACTGTCTTAGCAATCCGACTAAATACTTATCTGTTAGTTTTGCCAGAGGGATTTCTATTTTTGAATTTTCTGCACTATTTAATCCGCTGTGTGTTATTTCAATAGTAAACTTGGCAAAACCGTTGTAATGAATGGTCAATTCACTATGCAAATTTTTATTTTTTAAACAAAAAACACTTTCTATTTTATTAGAATATTGGCTAACTTGTGTGTTTGTTAATTTAGTTTCACACTCTTTTTGAAATCTGAAAAATGCCGGAGTAATTATGTTTTCAAGCTTCTTTGAAAAGGCTTGTTTGAACAGTTTATACTCTTTTTGTGTTTTTGTAATTTTGTCATCATCGTTAAGCCAAATATCGATATTCTGATTTTCTTCATCAAGTGATGCTGTTAATAAATTGTTTTGAATAGCAGAAATTAGTGAATCATTTGCGTTTTTTTCCAGCGTTTCAAACGAATGAATTCCTATTTTGGAAAGCCCTGCTCTTATAGGATAAGCTTTTCCGATTTTGTCTTGAATTTTTTCAATGAGTAATTTTGAACCGTTCAAGTCGATATTTGGTAAAATTAAACAGAATTTACCACCTCTGACAATTGCAGCAATATCATTCCTTCTTACGGAATTTTTAATAATTCCTGCAAGTCTGTTTGTTGAAACTTTTGTTTTGATTTCCTCGCTAAGCGTTAATACCGCAAAATATCCGTTTTGGATTTTTACATTATCTGATAAATCAATAAATATTTCTTTTAAATATTTGTATTTGTATAGTGAAGTTTTATCATCAATAATTCCGAATTGGTATAAAAATTTTTCGTTTCTTAGCAGAATTTGTTGTTGAGTTTTTAGTTTAAAACAGTTTATTGTTTTAATCAGCATTTCATCTTCTGTACTGTCAACAAAGAAATAATCATAAGCGCCATTATCATAGCATTCTAAAGTTAAATCTTTATCTTTAGAATTAAAGAGCATAATGATTTCAATATCAGTTTTAAGCTCTTTTAGGGTTTTAAGCATTTTTATTGTTGAGTTTGCATCTTCTGATTGATGTAGGATGGCAATGTCATACATATCTGTTTCAATTATTTTTTTAGCATTACTGCTGTCGCAAACAGTTATTTTATCATTTCCTCTAAGTAAAATAAGCTTATTAATAACGGCGTTTGCTACATCGTCGTAATCTGTAATTAATAATATGTTATTATTTGTCATTATATTTTATACCTGAAGATGTTTTTTAATACACCAAAAACTTCCTACTGCACCGAAAAGTATACTCATTGCAAACATTACAAAAATTACAAGAGATTGTGCATAAGCAGGAGTTGGAATCATGAAGAATTTGTGTATATTTGCCAGCCCGTTTTGTATGTATCCGAGCGGAACTAATGCCAACAATGAACCCATGAAACCGTAAAATGCGCCTTGCATAATGAATGGAAATCTTATGTACCAATTGCTTACGCCCATTAATCTCATAATTTCTATTTCTTCTTTTCTAGATTGGATAACCAGTTGTATTGTGTTATTTATGATTGTAATGGTCAGAAGTCCCATCACTGCAATTACTACCAATGTTATAGTTTTTACAACATGGTTAACCAGTTCCATTTTTGAAGCTAAGTCTTTTGCATAATTCATATCTTCAACTTCTCGAAGTTGTTTGATATTGTCAAATACTCCCTGTAAACTTTCAGGATTATCAACTTTAACATGCAAAGTATTTGGTAATGGATTTTCGATATTTGGCAAACTCATTTCTGTTTTTAATTTTGACCAAGATTCTTCTTTTGGAACAACTGTAATTTTTTCGACGTGCTCGTATTGAGATATTTCATTTTTCACGGTTGTAATATCTGCACTATTTCTTAAGTATACCGAAATTTCAAGTGTTTTTCCCAGTTCTTTTGAAAAAGAGGAAACAGAAAGAGCTGTTCTAAAACATGCTCCAAAAATCATAAGAATCGCTGCCATTGTTGTAATTATAACAACATTTACCCAACCTGTTCTTATAATATCGTTAAATGTTTCCAATCCCAATCTATATAATATTCTGAGTTCGCATAACCAATCTTTTGGAATATGTCTTTTTACATTAGTTCTTAAATCTTTATTCATATGTACCTGCTTGTATGTCTCTTATGATTTCCCCTTGTTCAAGTGTAATAACTCTTTTTCTGAAATAATCAACCATTGCGTTATCGTGGGTTGATACAATAACGGTAATCCCTCTTTGGTTAATTTGTTCAAGGATTTGCATAATTTCCATTGAGTTTTTAGGGTCTAAATTCCCAGTCGGTTCGTCAGCTATTAATAGAGGTGGTCCGTTTACTATAGCTCTTGCAATTCCGACTCTTTGTTGTTCTCCGCCTGATAATTCTGACGGTTTAGCATACATTTTTTCATGTAGTCCAACGATTTTTAACGCACCGTTAACTCTGGCGTCAATTTCCCTGCTACTGATACCTAGTGTTTTGATAACATAAGCAACATTATCATATACAGTTTGGTTTTGTAGTAATTTGTAGTCCTGAAATACTATTCCCATACATCTTCTAAGGTTTGGAATGTTTTTATTTGCAATGTTTGCAATATTAATTCCTCCGATAGAAATGATACCGCTTGATGGTTTTTCTTCGCAGTAAAGAAGTTTCATAAGTGTTGATTTTCCTGCACCGGAAGCACCAACAACAAAGACAAATTCGCCTGAGTGTATTTCTAAGTTTACATTTTTCAATGCGTAGTTATCGTTTTTGTATCTTTTAGTAACATTTTGGAATGTAATCATTATTATATATTTCCTTGTTCTTTTTCTTTTTTATACATAGTTCGGATACGTTTTGCCAAAGTTTTTGAATCTAAACCGTAGTATTCAACGAGTTCCTCAGAACTTCCGCTTTGACCAAATTCATCATGAATTCCGACCCTATAAACTTTTGAAGGATATTTGTTAGCCAGAGTTTCACAAATAGCAGAACCTAAACCTCCGACAATGGAGTGATTTTCGACAGTAATTGCAAATTTAGTCTTTTTAACACTTTCTATGACTGTTTGGAAATCAAGCGGTTTAACTACCGGAACATTTATAACTTCAACAGAGATTCCTTCTTCTTTTAATTCTTCAGCTGCCAATAATACTTCAGCAAGAGTTTCTCCGTTTGTGAATACTGAAACATCTGTTCCTTCTTCCAGTACTACAGCTTTGTGGATATTAAAATGGTAGTGTTCATCAAAAATATCAGGGACATTGCTTCTTGATATTCTTATATACATTGGTCCATCGTGTAATGAAGCGTATTTTATTACTTCTTCGCATTCTCTGCAATCTGCCGGAACAATAACTGTCATGTGCGGAATATTTCTCATTAATGAGATATCTTCTAACGCCTGATGTGTTGCTCCGTCTTCTCCAACTGTTACTCCACCGTGTGTTCCGATAATTTTAACATTAAAATTAGGATAACAGACTGCGTTTCTGATTTGGTCATAAGTTCTTCCGGTTGCAAACATTGCAAAACTTGCAGCAAAAGGTATTTTTCCTTCAGACGCTAAACCAGCAGCTGTTGCTATCATATCTTGTTCTGCTATACCACAGTCAAAAAATCGTTCAGGAAATTTATCTCCAAAGATTTTTGTTTGCGTTGAGCATGCCAAATCTGCATCTAAGACTACAATTTTTTCATTTTGTTCACCAATCTCGGCTAAAGTTTTACCAAAAGCTTTTCTGATTGAATTTGTTTTCTTTTTATCTATTAACATCGATATCCTCAAGTATATATATTATCTCGACCAATTACTATATCCTTTTGGTTTTAATTTTATCATAAAAAACTATTTCTTTCCAATGTGTAAATCGAAATAATTGTTAAATGCTGAAGCTTGCTTATAGCTTGAAATTTTGCTTTAAATGTAAAGTTTTATTAAAAAATTAGGCATTTTTAGCAATATTTTACCTTTAGGCGTATTTAAACGGTAGAATGGTAATAGACTCAAATTTGTAAGGAAAGGAAATTTTTATGAATCAAATCCCATGCGCAGCTCCAGTTTATAACCCTTATGTGCTGCAACCACAAAATAATTGCATGCCTGTTCCTCAAAAAACAGACTATAATGCTGTAAAAATTGATGTACATAACCCATCTGTAACAACACCTGGCTATCAACCAGCATCTATATATGATTATCCGCAAGGACAAATTTACGGATACCCACAAGGATCTCAAGTGTGCTATCCGCCAGTAGCAGGTCCGGTATATTACCCGCCTGTACCACAAGTTCCGGCTCAAGCTCCGGTTGCAGAAGTTCCTCAACAACAAGTTCCACCTGTAGTTGTTACTCCTCAACCAGTACCAGCACAAGAACCTGTACAAGTTCCAGCTCCGGTTGTAGTTGAACAACCTCAAGCTCCTGTAGCTCAAGAACCAGCTCCGGTACAACAAGCTCCTGAAGTTGTTCCTGCTGACGATGTAGCTCCTCAGGTTGATTTAAATACATTTATTGCAAAATTAACTAACCCTGATTTTGAAGTTCAAGCAGAAGGTATGAAAGATATTTCAGACTTGATTAAAAAAGCTCCGGAACAAGCATCAGACTTAGTTGATTCAAAAGTATTTGATGCATTAACAAACATTGTAAATTTTGATTCTTCAAATTTAGAAGAAGCTTCTGAAGAACAAAAAGCGGTAAGAGCAAAAGTTAATGCAGGTGGTAACGATGTAACAGAAGAAGATAAAGAATTTGCTAACAAAATCGTTGCTCCAAAAGAATTAGCAGATAGAAACAAAAGCTTTGCATTATTTGCAACAGCACTTCTACAAAAAGTTTATGGAGATGAAGTAGCTCGTTTGTCTAACTCAACAGTTCCTCTAACTGAGTTACCGGGAATTATGACTGTTGTAGACAGCATTAAGGATAATCCTAACCCAACTGTTAGAGCATCAGCTATCGATTCTTTAAGCTATATCCAAAGACCTGAATACAAAAATGATTTAGCAACAGTATTCTCAATCGCTCAAAATGATACAGATGCAGATGTTGCTGAAACTGCAAAAGCAGCTATGGATAAATTAAATCAAATCTAGTAAAGTTTGATTTATAAAGTAGAAATTCCTTTCTTTAAATAAAATAAAGCCCCTTTTTAAGGGGCTTTATTTTATGCATACCTTTTTAATTACTCAATATATTTAAGCTGATTGAGTTTCTTTTTGTTTTTCCGGAGTATCAATTTTTTCGTATAGGCAGCTTTCATAGTTTGCCATTTCAGAAATTTGTCTGCACCATTCATTTACTATTTCATCTTCAGATAAGGTGAAAGAAATTGGTGTTCCTATTTTTATTGTAACATTTTTCTTTGAAAACGGTTTTAAATAGTTTGGATATCCGTCCCAATTTGCAATAGCAACAGGCACGATATCAGCTTTTGCATTTTTTGCAATTGCAACAAATCCTTTTTTAATCCCTTCAAGTTTTCCGTAAGGTCTTGTTCCTCCTTGCGGAAAAATTCCTAAAGACCAACTTGTGCTGACAACATCTTTTACTGTTTTAAAAGTTGCGATTTCAGGTTTTGTTCTGTCTACAGCAAAAGCCCCAAGTCTTTTTACCAGCCAGCTTAATTTTTCTGATGGTTCAAAGAGTTCTTTTTTTGCCATGAATGCTACCGGACAATTTGCGGCCATAGCAACCATTGGCGGGTCAAGTATAGAAATATGGTTTGCTGCATAAATATATTTTCCGGCTTTTGCTTTTTTAGCAGGTAAATTTTTGCGACCTTCTATTTTGCAATTATAAAATATAATGAAATACATCCATACAACTGCATATAAAAAAGTCATGTAGAATATTGTTCTAAATAGGTTATATTCTTTTGCATACCTCCGGTTGAAGTTTCTAACTTCTTTCGCCATCTTAATTTTCTCCTTTAACAGTTGTTTCTGCTGAATCTTCAATGTATTTAAATCCGGTTAGTTCTTGGATTTGTTCTATCCATTTTTCTTTAACAATTTCTGTATCTTTTTCATAAGGAATAATTTTTCCTATATTAACTATAATTTTTCCTGTAAACGGAAGACGTTTAACTTCATTTGAGCCAATTATGCCAACGGGAAGGATGTTGCATTTTGTTGTTCTTGCCAATCCTGCAAAACCTTTTGTTACTCCTCTGATTTCACCTGGGACTCCACGAGTTCCTTGAGGAAACATTCCTAAGACCCATTTGCTTTCTTTAATTATTTTGGCTGTTTTAATGGTTGACGGTCCAAGGCTTTCTCTATTTACAGCAAATGCACCAAGCCAGTCAATCCACCATCTTAAAAACGGAATATCAAAGAGTTCTTTTTTTGCCATGAAAGCAACAGATCTCGGTATAATCGCAACCATTAATGGAGGGTCAAGTGTAGATAAGTGGTTTGGACAAACTATATAATTGTTGTCTTCAGGAATGTTTTCCAATCCGTTAACTTCTAATCTGTATACAAGTTTTAGTCTTATCATGTAGCCGATTTTACATACCAAAATTTGGAATAAAGTTCGCCAGCAATTATATTGGGAAGCTTGTCTTGTCGAATATTGTTTCTTTTGTTTTGTCATATATAATCTCTCCACTTAGGTCTATTTATATTATACATGAAAAAATGTAAAAGGCTTGTTTATTAATCATTGTTTATTGTATTATTAAAGAAATAGGAGGTTATTATGGTATTAAAGTCATCGGATGTCGTTTTGGAGAATGAATTATTTAAGAGCGTTTATGATAAAACGCCGGATTATATTAAAAATTTAAATTTAATGAATTTTGATAATAAAGATGAATTTACATTTGTTTTAAAAAAAGAGCATTTGGGAGCGTATGACGAGTTGTCAAACCCAGAAGGACTTAATTTGGAAGAATGGTTTGCAAATTATGCGAAAGAAGCAAAGGTTTCCACAGCAGGAATTAGAGGCCCTCAAAATATTCTTTATCCTCAAGATACAAGATTTCCGATAAACCTTGTTGGTATTGTGCTTGCAACATTAGCAAAAGCTCTTGTGATTAAAGAAAAATGTTGTGCAAAACGAATTGTAAAAGTTGCCGGTTGTGAAGTACGATATAATTCAAAACTTTTTCTTGATGCAATTTCAAGAATACAAGCTGCGGCAGGTATTGAGACTTTAATTCCTGAGGGTAAACGTACTATTCCTATTTGGCTTGCTTCATTTTTGGCATTTAAGTTAGATTTGGTTGGGGGTGAATATATTACCTCAAGTCATGGAATTTCTGTTAAAAATGCTACTAAAGATTTAAACTCACAAGGTAGTCAGTTTTTACCTGAAGAATCTATGGAATTTGTGGATAAAATTCAAGAAATTTTCGATTATGTAAAAAAATATGGCTCTTATGAAATTAAAATTTCATCTGAAGATAATCCGTTGATTAACGAAAAAGCAATGAGTCTGCTTAATGACGGTGTTGATTTGTATGTAGAATATTTGCAATCAGGAGTTGCAAAAGATATAAATTTAGATTTGATTAAATCCTTCAATAAGAAAATTTTAATTGAAAATGTTGGAGGTTCAGCTTACAGAACACTTTCAAAAGTTTTAGATAAGCTTTGCATAGCTGATAAATTTGAATGGTTTAATATCGAAGAAGATTCGTTTTTCCACTCTATAGGAAAGTATGATGTTACTCCAAAGGGTGAAAAGGCTTTTTATGACTATTCTGTTGATGCGACAGTTATTGCTAAAAAGCAGGATGGAACAAAATATTTTCCTGTAATTGAAACCTTGCATTATAATGAAAAATTAAAATCATATCCGTGCGGAACTGCTGTTTTGATAACAGACCCTGACCATGACAGGCTTACTATTACGCAAACAGAGAGTGTTGATAGAATTCCTGAACTTGAAAAGCTTGGTATTGATTATTTGAAATTGGATGAAAATACAATTTTGACAGTATTTACTGCTAATCAAGCCTTTTTAATGCTTATGGATTTTTGGGCAAAACAATTAAAATCTCAAAATCTGTGGAATAATCATCCGAGATTTATGATTAAAACGACTGCATCTGCTCTGTCTTGGGATGAATGGGCGAAAAATAACGATGTGAAAGTTGTTAATGTTCCTGTTGGGTTTAAAGAAATAGCAAACATTATGAAGAAAGTGGAGCTTAAATTAAAGAACTCTCCGAACGGGGAAGTTATTATTGATGATGTTTTTGGTAATCCAATTAATCTTGGAGTTAATCCGAGGTTACTGTTTGGTGGAGAGGAGTCAGGCGGTATGATTATGGGTACTGAAGATTTGATTAAATCTCAACATGGAAGATTTGCTGTTGCAATGAGAGAAAAGAGTGCAACAGAAGCTATTATCGTTGCATCTGCATTAATATCTTATTTAGATAAATCCGGAATGTCTTTGTCTCAATATTTGGCGGATGTATTTGATTTAAACAGTATCATCGGCAGATTTGATACAAGGGTTGATATTGCATATTATAATGAGTCTGAACCTGATATTAATAAATTGAAAGTTGCAAAACTTGAGGGTGAAGCTTTGAGGACTAAAAATGATATGTTTTACTTGTCTTTAGCCATTGCAAATCGTAAGGGTGAAATTTTAATTGAAGATATCAAGAAAATTTTGAATGATAAATTTTCATCTGAAGGTTTAATTTTCGATAATTTAAAATCAATCAAATTTGTTGGAGACGGAACTTATTTGGAATTTGAAGATAAATATATTGAAATCAGACCTTCAGGGACTGATGCCAAAACAAAAGCGTATGGAGGCGGATTGAATAAATCCGATATCGAAAAATATGCTACGGTATTAGGTAATTATTCAGGCGATAGAACAGAGTTACATCGACAATTTATTTCTGAAAATTTATATGAAAATTGTAAAGATATAGCAATGGACTATTATCTGGCGTTCGTTAATAAAGATGCTAATAATGAAGTCTTTGTTGTGCCTGAATATGAATTTTAGCTATAAATAAAAGCATATTTACCTAATCTTCTGTTTGTAATATGATTATATTGCACTAGAAATAAATAAGAGGTTAGTATGTTAAGAGATTATTTTATAAGTAAAATTGAAGATGCAATAGAAAAAGCAATCAGTGCCGGAACATTAGGGCAAATGACAGAATACGTCAAAGGAACATTGCCTGTTGAAAAACCTAAAAATCCTGAGTTTGGAGATTTAGCGGTAAATGTTTCATCCCTTGCTCGTAATGCAAGAATTGCTCCGCCTATGATTGCTAATGCTATTATTGATTGTGTTGAAAAAGATGACAATGGATACTCTGTAATTGGTGGATTTATCAATTTTAAAGCCGGAAAAACTTTACTTGTTAATTTATTAAATGAAATTTATCTGAAGCGCAGTGAGTTTGGTCGTCCTGATAAAATAGAAAAAGAAAAAATAATTTTAGAATATATTTCAGCTAATCCGACAGGACCGTTTCATATCGGTCATGGAAGATGGGCTGCTATGGGCAGTGCGCTTGCTAATCTTTTGAAATTCTATGGTCATGATGTTTTTCAAGAGTTTTATATAAATGATGCAGGTTCTCAAATTCAAAAATTAGGACGTTCTCTTGTTATAAGAATTAAACAGGAATTAGGTGAAAATATTGATTTTCCGACAGATGAAGTTGAAAGAAAAAATTATTATCCGGGGGATTATTTAATTCCTGTTGCAAAACAGTTTTTGGCAGATAATCCTGAGGTGAAATCTTTAAGTGATCTTGATAACATTGATTTACAAGTTTTTTGTGATTATGCAAAAGCTTATGAAGAAAAAGTTCAACGTGATTTGTTAGATAACTTCAGAGTGAAATTTGATAAGTTTTATTCAGAATTGACTTTACATCAATCGGGAAAGGTTGATGAATGTGTTCAAAAACTTAAAAACAGCGGCAAAATTTATGAGCAAGAAGGTGCTGTTTGGTTTAAATCCTCAGATTTCGGGGATGACCAAGATAGAGTAATTAAAAAAGCTGACGGTTCAAATACGTATTTAACTGCTGATATCGCATACCACGTTGATAAATTAGAACGTGGGTTTGACAGAATGATTAATATTTGGGGCGCAGACCACCACGGATATGTTGCAAGAGTAAAAGCTTCTTTGGAGGCTTTAGGATATGATCCGAATAAATTAGAAATTTTATTGGGTCAATTAGTTAATCTTGTTATCAATGGTAATGAAGTTCGTATGGGTAAACGTAAGAATATGGTTACCTTAGAAGATTTAATTGATGAAGTTGGCGTTGATGCAACCCGTTTTTGGATGTCAATGCGAAATATTGATACAACTTTGGATTTTGATATTGAACTTGCGAAAACAAAATCTGACGAAAATCCTGTATTTTATGTTCAATATGCACATGCCAGAGCTTGCTCTATTATAAGAAACGCAACTCAAGATAGAGTTGATACTCAAAGCGGTGAAAAAATTCCTGCAGTATTGACAGAGAGTGAATTTGAAAATTTAGTTTCTAAATTTAGTCCTGCTATTGCTGAATTAGCTGTTAAAGATGCAAGAAAACTTGTTTTAAAACTTGAAGAATTCAAGCCGCTGATTGTGTCATCTGCTAAGACGAGACAAGTTTATACAATTTGTCGTTATGTTCAGGAATTAGCGTCAGAGTTTCATTCTTTCTACAATTCAACACGTGTAATTACTGATGATATTGAAGTTACAAAATCAAGATTAGTTCTTGTTTGGGCATTTAAAACTGTTCTTGCGAATGCGTTAGAAATTCTTGCAGTTTCTGCTCCTGAAAGAATGTAAAAATAAATATTAAATAGAAACACCGGTAATTTTATTTACCGGTGTTTTTGTTATTTATAAAGTAAAAACCGTGTCTCTGTCTATCGAAATTTACAAATCCGATATCCGTTAATACTTCCTCCTCCAAAAATTAAAACACCCGTAAAATCAATCTTAGTGCTGCTGGGTTTCCCCCCTGACACGGTTCGAAGGTTTACGCCATCTTAACCTGTGGTATCAACAGTTATATTAATTTCTATCGTATTCATAAAGCCCTCACAACAGGCTCTGCACCCCGCATAAGCTTCGGGTCGAGGGTTCGCAACACCCCATGGAACACGGCTTAAATTTATTTTAACATAAAAATTTATTTATGTGTTGTTTAAAATTCATCATCGATTGAAGTCGGTACATACTGCCCCTTAGAGTTATATCCATAGTCAATTCTTTTGCCACCTATTGAGGATGGAACGTAATCTCCTTTAGCATTGTACCCGTAATCAATTCTTTTTCCTCCAATTGATGTCGGAACGTATTGCCCTTTAGAATTGTATCCGTAGTCAATCCGTTCCCCTCCAATTGATGATGGAACGTAATCGCCTTTTGAATTGTACCCATAGTCAACTCTTTTACCCCCGATGGAAGTTGGAACATAGTCTCCTTTAGAATTGTATCCATAGTCAACTCTTTTTCCTCCGATTGAACTAGGTGTGTATTGACCTTTTGAATTATAACCATATTGAATATCAGCAGCAAAAACTGTTGTTGAAATTAACAATGTTGCAAAAAACAGTGTAATAATCTTTTTCATATATTTCTCCTTTTTTATTTTATTGCCCTATTGTATCATATTTTTTGATAAATTTTATAGATATTTTACCAATGTAACTTTTTTTTGATGTCGTATTCTCTTTTTTGAAAGGAGAATACTTAAAAATGACAGAACGATTGGAGTTATATAAGTGCAATGTTTGTGGAAATTTGATTGAAGTTATATTACCGGGGATAGGTGAATTGGTTTGTTGTGGTGAGCCTATGGAATATTTAGATGCAAAATCTCAGGATTCTGAGTTTGGAGAAAAACATGTTCCTGTTTTTGCAGCAACAGATAATGACGGGTATGAAGTTCGTGTCGGTTCAACATTGCATCCGATGACTGATGAGCATTATATTCAATTTATTGAAACAATTTCTGACAAGAAAAATCATACCGAACTTCAATATTATACCCCTCAAGATATTCCGATTATGGTTTTGAAAGATAAATTTGGATTAGAAAAAGCAAGAGCTTTTTGCAATATTCACGGGCTCTGGGAAAATGAAGCTTAATTTGTCTAAATATTTGAAAGGAGTTGTAATGATAAGTGATAAAGTCAGAGATATTCTTAATGAACAGATTAATAAAGAATTTTATTCCGCATATTTATATCTTTCAATGTCTGCTTATTTTTCTGAAATTGGTTTGTACGGCTTTTCTAACTGGGCTAAAGTGCAATCTAAAGAAGAAATTGACCATGGAATGATATTATTTGAATATGTTTTAGGCAGAAATTCTCAGGTGAAATTGGAACAAATTTCAATGCCGACTTTTGAGATTAGTACCCCAATTTCTTTATTTAAACAAATTTATGAACATGAACGTTCGATAACTTCTGCAATAGATTGCGTTGCAGAAATGACAGAAGGTGAATGTGATTTGGCTACAAGAAACTTTATTGATTGGTATTTGAAAGAACAAATAGAAGAAGAATTAAATGTATCTCGTATAATTGCTAAATTAAAGGCTTTCGGGGAAGATTTTGCATCTTTGTATTTACTGGATAAAGAATTATCTGAACGAAAATATATCCCCCAAGTTTATTAAATTGTGTGGATTTGTAAACAATTTGTTTAATTTTCTAAAATACTTTATCATATTGATATGAGTTTAGGGAAAATATTATACGTTGATGATGATAAATTATTGACTTCGACTTTTAGTACACTTATGAAAGTCGAAGGGTTTAAGGATGTTGTTGTTTATAACAATCCGTTAGAAGCTATTACATATTTAAAAACAGAAACTCCTGATTTAATCATTTCAGATTTTTTAATGCCTGAAATGAATGGTCTGGAGTTTTTGCGAGAAGCAAAAAAACTTTATCCCGAAACAAGTATGATATTGTTAACTGCTTATGCGGATAAAGAAAATGCAATTAAAACAATAAATGAAATCGGTGTTTATAAATATATTGAAAAACCTTGGGATAATGATGACTTAATAATGAATATTAAAAATGGAATAGAAAGAAGTCATCTTTTAGCATCTTTACGTGAAAAAATTGCAGAATTGGAAGAAGCTAAAGTTCAATTAACCGAGTATTCTGAAAAGTTGGAAGAATTGGTTGCACAAAGAACAAAAGATTTAACTCTTGCTAATATTAAGTTGTCTGCAATTATAGATTACTGTGCAGATGGAATTATTATAATTGACGCAAAAGGTAATATAGAACAAGTTAATCCGGCTTGTGAAAATATGGCGGGGCTGTCCGCAACTACGCTATGTAATATGAAAATACAAGAGATAGCTTTTTCTGATAATCCTGCATTGAATAATTCAAAATCCTCAGTTAAAAATACTATTTTAGGATTGTCCTGTGATAATTCTGAGTTCTTGGTAAGAGATTTATATATCAGGAATGCTCTTAATAATGAAGCAATCCCTGTTGAGATTAATTTTGCTTCATTGACGAATGAATATTCTGATGAAGAAAAATTTGTCGGGGTAATTAGAAACTTTAGTGTTCAAAAAGAAACAGAAAGACTAAGAGATGATTTTATAGCAACATTGACTCATGATTTGAGAACTCCGTTACTGGCAGCAATTCAGACTTTGAAATTCTTTTTGGACGGTTCTTTGGGTGAATTGAAAGAACAGCAAAGAGTCTTGTTGACGACTATGCTTCAAAGTAATGAAGATTTATTGGGTTTGGTTAATGCTTTGTTAGAGGTTTATCGTTTTGAAAGCGGTAAGTTATCCTTATGCAAAACGATTTTCTCTATTAAAGATTTGGTAACTCAGTGTTATGATGAACTTGAACCATTATCAAAGAAGAAAGATATTGAGTTTAATATTCATACGGAAGTTACTGATGATTTATTGATTGATGCCGATAGAGCAGAAATTAAACGAGTTATTACTAATTTGTGCGGAAATGCTCTAAATTATACAAATAAAGGCGGTATTATTGATATTTATTTAAAAGTTCAAAACGGAGATTTAATATTTTCGGTTTTGGATAATGGTAACGGAATTCCGAAAGAAGATATTCCGCACTTATTTATGAGATTTTCTCAGGGCACAAGTAAAAAACGTTCAACAGGAACGGGGTTAGGATTATATTTATCAAGACAAATTATAGAAGCTCATGGCGGAAAAATTTGGGTTGAAAGTAAGGTTAATAAAGGCAGTGAGTTTTCGTTTTTATTAACAGATGTTGTTGCAAAATCAAGGGTAGGTTAGTTATATGTCTAATACAATAAGAGTTACAATAATTGAAGATCACGATATGACAAGAATGGGACTATCTTTTGCTTTGTCAAATAATGAGGCAATCGAAGTTTTGGGTACATCTTCCGATGGTTTGGAAGGTGTTGAACAGGCGCTTCAGTTAAAGCCGGATTTAGTTGTTATGGATATCGGATTACCTACAATTGATGGTATTGAAGCTACTCGTAAAATTAAAAATTCCATGCCTGAAATTAAAGTCTTAATGAATACATCCAGAGATAATGAGGATGATATTTTAGATTCATTTGCTGCCGGTGCGGATGGTTATATTACCAAAGGTGCAACTTCAGAACAGACAATTTCTGCAATCAAAGCTGTAAGTGAAGGTGTTGGTTGGCTTGACCCTGCAATTGCAAGAGTTGTACTGTCAAATATTAGAAAAAACAGTCAGGCTGAAAGTAAATCAAATGGTATTAATTATCAAAAAGGTAAAAATTTGTACGGTTTAACAGAGCGTGAAATGGAAGTTCTTGCATTACTTGTTGAAGGTTTGAAAAATCCTCAAATTTCTAAAAAACTTGTTATAACTATTGCAACAACAAAAACTCATGTTCATAATATTTTGCAAAAATTATATGTAAAAACTCGTTCAAAAGCTGTAGCTACAGCAATGAAAGACGGACTTGTATAGTAAGGTTTTATTCATATGAAGAAATATTTGCTGTTATGTATAATGTTTTTCTTGCCAAGTGCAAATTCTATCATTGCAAAAGAGATTAATTTCTCTAATCCTTTTGCAAAAGATCCAAGGGCGGAAGAAATTAAATATCAGTATAATGTTTTAAAAGATGATGAAAAATATAATATGGAAAAACGAATTTTAGACCTTTTTCCGTCAGGTTATATGACAGTTGATGAATATGAACAAATGTCAGAATATAAAGATAGGTCTAATTTAAAGTTTGTTGCTCCAACGATTGAAACTCCTTCGGATTTTAAGTATGTTCCGAAACCTTTATACAGGATTGTTAAATATAATGATCCGCCGGGGAGTGTTGAATTATCTTTGGGTAAAACACTTTATCTTAACCGTCAAATAAACGGACAGGGTATTGTGTCCCCTGATTTTACTATCCTTGTTTATCCTGCGGTATATTATTATTCTGATAGTGCTTCGGTTGCTTCTGATATGTTTGTGATTCCTCTGGATAAAGAAGGTACAAATTTAAATAAAATATTGACGGCAAATACCGCTAAACGTTTAGCAGAACCTATTTTATCCACAGATAAAGCTATAGATAATTATGCTGCATTTCGAACTCTTACACCTGTTGATTTTTCTTCAGATGGTTCTAAATTACTTATAAAACAAAAAATTGGAAGCCGTGAAGACGGTATTTGGGAAACAAGAGTTTATGTTTACGATTTTGTAAATAAATTATCATATGATTTATCTGAGGTTAGGGATGCTGTTGTGTATTTTTGGGAAGAATACATGAAACTTAATCTTGATGATAAGCGTTGGGATATTTATCCGATAGGTTTTGATAAAACTAATCCGGAGCGAATTATTGTTCAAGGTTTTGCATTTACGGGTGAAAAACCGGTGTTTCTGGGTACATGGAGTGTTGATTGGAAAGGTAATCAATCAAGGATTGAGTCTTTTGACAAAAATATGACTCCATCTGTCAGTGTAAACGGATATAAAGTTATAAAAGACGGTGTTGAAGATTTTCATGCCGTAGAAAAACAAGAAAAAAATAATGAAAGAGAAACCAAATATATTTTAAAACGCAGAAAATCAGAGTATAAAGAGACGATTGGAGAAATTAAAGAAGATTATAAATATAATATACGTTCATTAAATGATGACTATAAAGAGGAATATCGAGATTATAAAAAGCTGCGTTCTCTTGCCGGTACAACTGAGAATGAAGAACTTCAAGCTGCTTATAGACAATATTTAATAGACCAATATAATAAAGATTTGGAAAAAACTCAAAAGAAAATTGATAAACAGAAAAAAAATATTGAAAAAATTGATGCAAAACTTGATATTTTATATGAGCAAAGCGGAGAAAGTTCAAAAGTAACAGGAGATTCTTCAGCTTCGGAGAATGATGGTTCTGAAGGTCAAAATCAAGTAGTTGATGAATAAACTTAAAAATCTCCTATGAGTTCAAGTTTTTTATTTCGAGATAATTTTTTAATCCTGTGTTCTTCTTTTAATGCTTCTGATTTCGTTTCAAATTCTTTTGTATAAATGACTTTTATTGGTTTGTTTGCCTTTGTATATTTTGCACCTTTACCGTTTTTATGAGCCTCAAAACGTTTTTCTACATTGTCTGTATATCCGCAATACAGGGTGTTTCTTTCAGTTAAAAGTATGTATACAAAATGTTTATCACTCATGATTTTATTATTGCATATTTTTTTATATTTGGTATAAACTAAACATATGAAAAAACGCTATTCAATTTGCTATAATCCCAATATTGAAAATTCTGTAGAAGTAATGGAGAATTTGAAAACTATCCTAATATCGTATTCTGTTGACTTTGATGTTTTGGATATTGATAATTTACGTTCGGGATACGATTTTGCCTTTGTAATTGGTGGAGATGGTACTATCCTGAAATCTGCAAGGTTTTATTCTGAGTATGAAACTTCAATATTTGGAATAAATTTGGGTAGATTAGGTTTTTTATCACAATCCTCCGTTGAAGATATTGAAGTTTGTGTAAAATCAATTATTTTATCGGATTACAAGGTTGAAAAGCGTATGATGCTGGAGTTGGGTGAGTATAATGCTCTTAATGATTTTGTTATTAAAGGGGCATCGGCATCAAGGACTTCTCGTTTTGCGTTGGAAATTAACGGTAAGTTTGTTTGTGAATATTTGGCAGATGGTATAATTATTTCTACTCCGACAGGTTCAACAGCGTACGGAATGTCTGCAGGTGGTCCGATACTGTCTCCAAATGTTGAAGCTATAACAATCGTTCCGATTTGTCCGCATACTTTTTCTGCAAGACCTATTGTTGTGTCTTCATCAGATGAGATAAAAATATTACCTTGTACGAAAAATAAATATAATGTATCTGCCGATGGTCAGGTTGCTTTTTGTACGTCAAATGAACTTGTTATCAAAAAATCGGATAAACAAGCCTATTTGGCTTTGTTGAATAATAATGATTTCTATTCGGTTTTAAGAAATAAGTTAAATTGGAGCTATTCTCCGATTAAGTCGTAAAATCTTTTATATTAACTTTTGTACATAATTTTTGTAAAATCATTGTACTTTTTTTCTATTTAAAATACTATGTTGTTATAATTACAATATTAGTAGTTATATGTTTTAGGAAAATACAATTAAGAGGTAAATAACGTGGAAAATATCGTTTCAGACATCTTTGCTAGACAGGATAACCCATCATCTAACCAAACTTCAAGATTAGGTGCAAATCCTACAAATATTAAAGTTATCGGTGTTGGCGGTGGCGGTGGAAATGCTGTTAACCGTATGATTACATCAGGTTTGTCAGGTGTTGAATTTTGGTTAATGAATACTGATTTGCAAGTTTTAGTTAATGGAAAAACTAATAATAGAATTCAATTGGGTTCTTCTTCAACTCAGGGTTTAGGTGCAGGCGGAGATCCTTCTGTTGGTGAAAAAGCTGCAGAAGAAGCTCAACAAGAAATTACCCAAGCTCTAGAAGGTGCTGATATGGTATTTATTACCGCAGGTATGGGTGGCGGAACTGGTACTGGTGCTGCTCCTGTTGTTGCTAAAATTGCTAAACAGCTTGGAATATTAACGATTGCAGTTGTTACAAAACCATTTACATGGGAAGGTAAGAAAAGACAAAATCAAGCAAACAACGGTTTGGAAAAATTAAAAGAATCTGTAGATGCTGTTATTGTTGTTCCGAACGATAAACTTCTTCAAGTTGTTGATAGACAGGTTTCATTGAATGAATCATTTATTATCGTTGACGAAGTATTATTGAGAGGGGTTCAAGGTATTTCTGATATCATTACTGTTCCCGGTATTATTAACGTTGACTTTGCCGATGTTAAAACTGTAATGCAAGCTTCTGGCTCAGCTCTTATGGGTATCGGTAGAGCTCAAGGCGAAGGTCGTGCAGTGAAAGCAGCTCAACAAGCTATCAATTCACAACTTTTGGAATCTTCAATCAATGGGGCTTCTGGAGTTATTGTTAATATTACAGGTGGACCTGATATGGGTATTCATGAAATCAGTGATGCAGCTTCAATTATTCACGATGCGGTTCTTGATGATGCTACTGTTATTATTGGTACAGCTGTAAATGAAAATATCCAAGGAGAAATCCAAATTACTGTTATTGCAACAGGATTTGAATTGAAAAATAACACTTCAATGCCTGCATTTGGAACTTCAGATTTTTCTGATTCAACAAGACAAATGAATGCTTCAGACTTCTTCTCTGGAGCGTTTAATACTCAAACAAAATCTGTTTTATCATCAGGGTCAAACAATTTTACAAATATTGAAATTCCTGATTTCTTAAAAAGATAATGTTTGTTAAATATACTAAAAAAGGTGTCCTAAAAATGGACACCTTTTTTTATTCGCTTAAAATAGACAAATTCATTATTTCTATATCATCGTAATCTATATGGTCGCTTGGCATAAGGTTTTGACCTGTTTTTATTGTGATTTGATTTTGCGAATCTGCGAGTATTAGTGAGTTTGGAATTTTTATTCTCTGTCCGTCTCCGTTTATTTGCAATTGTCCTATCAATTTTCCGTTAAAGTATACTTCTGCAGGACTTGAATATGCAGTTTTTATTCTATTTTGCCCCATTGATTTTGCAAGTTTTGTATCAAGTCCGACAATAGAGCCGATTATAAGGTAATTGGTACTTTTTTTGGCATTGTTAGTCATAATAAAATCTTTCGAGTAATATGGTCCGATAGATTTTAGCTTAAAGTCTGCAGCATTTGCTGAGTTTTTTGAGTAGCTGTTGTCTCCCAAATGCAAAATTTCAGAATCAAGAGAAATATCCGTTGGTGTGCTTTTTGCAATAGTAACTTTAATTGGTTCATTCAAATTTTTTGTACTGTTTATTGTCATGGAAAAAGGTCGATATCCTTCTTTTTCAATGTTCAGTATTGTCGGTTGGTTTATTTGAATTTTTGGAAGTTCAAAATTTCCGTTAGCATCAGTGTAGGTTCTGAAGTTTTTTTGGGGAATTGATACCTTTGCAAATTCTATACCTTGTTTAGTGTTTTGGTCAATAACTTGGTTACTTTCCTGTTGTCCGACTTTAGTAACTCCTCCTGTGAAAATTTCCGCTTTAGCGTTGTTGTAAGGAATAATCAGTAAAAATAGTGTAAATAAAATTCGTTTCATAATATTAAATATATTTATGAATTTATTATTTTTTATAATCTAATGTAGTATAACTTGATAGGATTATTCTTATTAATTAAAGTTCTTGAAAAATAATATTTTTTTGTTATTATAATTATACAATTAAATATGCCGATGTGATGGAATTGGTAGACGTGCTAGACTCAAAATCTTGTGTGGGAAACCACGTGCCGGTTCGACCCCGGCCATCGGCAGATAAAGAAGACTCATTTATGTGGGTCTTTTTTATTATAAAAATTATGATATATTACTAAGAGCTTTGGTGGATACTTTTATTTATTGAGTTTTTTAACATGATTTTGATATGAAAAAACGATATATAATTGTATTTTTATCTATAATTACTGCTATTGCATATATAGATTTAGTAGATAGTTGTAAAAAAATAGATAAGGTAACTGCTCAAACTTTTGAAACTTCTCACCATGCCATAAATTATGACAAAGCTTTAAATGATTTTATTAGCGGGTATTTTAAAGTGAAAAAATAAAATCATCCGTTGAATTCCCAAAATTCGTAGTATCAGGTTTTTCTTCAACTCTTGGTTTTGCCAGATGCTCTAAAGCGTTTGGCATAAATTGCGGTGGGGTAGTTTTATTTTCGTTGAATTTTACAGTTCTTACTTCTTTTGGAAAAAATCTTAATTTAATATTTTGGCAAACAGTTTGAGATACAAAATCTTTGTAGTAAATTTTTAGTTTTTCAAGTTGTGAAGCTGCTTGAGGCAGGCTTTTTGCTACAAAATATTCATTGTTATCTGAAATGTTTTTGGAATATTTTCCGCTCCACATGACTGTACTGTTGACCGTATCTGTCAATACAACATTTGTCTTCAGAGTAAACGGATGTGCAATATTGAATGCACTTGAAAGTTCAAGAATTTCCCACAAAGCTCTTTTGTTAGAAGTTTCATTGTTAACTACATATGCAGAAACTAAAATGACCGATTTTACATCAAATGCGGATGATATCTTTTTTAACGAGTCGAAATTGATTCTTTCGTTTGTATAAAACATATTAAGCATTGATGATGCTTCCGTTCTTAAATCAGTATTTTGGCTTAGAGTTGCTCTCGTATCTTCTAATGAATATGCGGAAATGTTTTTATATGAATTTAATTGCTGTATGATAGATTCTGATGCTATCACAGAAGGTTCAGTAAAGCAAAAATAGTTCTCGCAAGTATTGAATAAATCTGTTGGCAATACTAGAACATTAAAGTCTACAGCATTAACTTGTTTTGTTGTAAATAATAAAGCTAAGATTGTAAAAAATATCTTAAAAAGATTCCTTTTCATGATTTAAATTATAGCATAATTTATCATAATATGATATAATAGACATATGAATAGAGACTTGGTTAAAATTTTGAGTTATGAGGTTGATAGTTTTACGTTTGATGAAGCGGTTAATTATGCATCATCTCACGGTGGACAGATTGTTACTATCAATCCTGAGATGATTTCGGCGGCTCAAAAACAACCGGATTTTTCGAAAGTTCTCCATTCTGCAGAATTGGTTGTTCCTGACGGTATTGGTGTTGAATTAGGACTTAAAATTTTAGGACATAAAGTTAAACGTATACCGGGTGTCGAGCTTGGAAAAGCATTAATTGTTAAGTTTTCTGAACTTAATAAAACTGTTGCTTTAATTGGAGCTAAGCCTGATGTTGTTAATGCTGCTGTAGAAAATTTAAAACAAGAAATTCCGAATTTAAATGTTGTTTATTTTCATGACGGATATTTTGATGATGCAAGTTTAATATATGAGGACTTGGAAAAGGCTGCACCTGATTTAATTCTGGTAGCTTTAGGCTCTCCAAAGCAAGAGTTCTTTATCAGTGATATGAAACAAAAATTACCTGAATCTACAATGATAGGTTTAGGCGGAAGTTTTGACGTTTGGGCAGGTGTTGCTAAACGTGCTCCTAAAATTTGCCAAAAATTAGGTTTGGAATGGCTTTACAGGACAATTAAAGAACCTGCGAGATTCAAGCGAATTTTTCCAACTTTACCGTTGTTTATATTAAAAGTATTTAAAGAAAGGTTGTTTAAATAATAAATGTTAACAGATAATGAAATCAATGAATTAGTACAATTAAGTGCCGAAAATCGAAAAAATATTCTCGATATGGTATATGGAGCTCAGTCCGGACATATTGGAGGCTCTCTTTCTGCTTGCGATATTTTGACGGTGCTGTTTCATAAATGTATGAAACATTCTGTTGATGGTAAATTTTCTAAAGATTATTGTTTAAGAGATAGATTTGTTCTTTCAAAAGGGCATATTTCGCCTGTCTATTATTCAATATTGGCTCAGTTAGGATTTTTTGAAAAATCTGAACTTAAAACTTTTAGAAAACTTGGAACAAGACTTCAAGGACATCCCTCTCTGTGGTGTCCGGGAGTTGAAGTTGCAACCGGTTCTTTAGGGCAAGGTTTATCTATAGGTTGTGGTATTGCGATGGCCTTAAAACTTGATAAAAGTCCTGCAAATGTTTTTGTAATGTTAGGCGATGGCGAATTGCAGGAAGGAAATGTTTGGGAGGCATTTATGCAGGCTTCTCACCGAAATCTAGATAATTTAATTGCAATAATTGATAAAAACGGGTTACAAATTGATGGTTCTACAGAAAATGTTAAATCATTAGGTAATCTTAGTGATAAGATTTCTGCATTTGGCTGGGAAGTTATTGAAATAGACGGACACGACTTTAGGCAAATATACGAAGCTATTGAGAAATCTAAACAAATTAAAAGCCCTGTTGCAATAATTGCAAATACTGTCAAGGGTAAAGGAGTTTCTTTTATGGAAAATAATGCCGGATGGCATGGAAAAGCTCCAAACAAAGATGATTATGAACGTGCGATATTAGAATTAAGATAAAATCTATCTTCGGAGGTATAAATGTTGTTTAAAAAATATTCAAAAAAATCAGGATTTTCGTTAACAGAAATAGTAATTGCTCTGTTTATTGTTGCGATTTTGACAATGTTAACTGTTCCTATTGTAAGAAATCAAATGGCAAAAGCTGATGATTATGCTTATTATATGGCATATAAGTCAGTAGAAAAAATGGCATCTCAGATTATGCTGATTGGAGATCCAGAAGAAGCTTCTGTTTCTTATGTAGAACCTGAAGTATCCTTTTTTGACCATATTGCAGCAAAATGGAAATCTTCAAAATTGGTGGCTTTTTTTGAATATTTACCAAAGCGTTTTGCTAATTCTGAAGAATATATCTTTAATAAAATGTTCCCTAAGACAATTGCAGCGACGCAATGTGGTGATAATTATACTGAGTCTGATGTTGTTTTTGAGAGTCAGACCTTTGATGGACTTTGGTTAAAATATAAAGTTTGTCGTGGTGATAAGGTAAAAAAAGGTTCTTACACAGATGAGGTAACAGGTGCAACTATTCCTATATACTATACAAGAGATGATTTTGCCGGTTCTGATAGTGATGAAAATACTAAGAAAAGTGTTTGTTGTGGATTTACTGATTCTTGTACAAATGATGATAAGGGTAATGTTATTGTTAATCCGGAGGGTAGTGCTGCAACAAAAGCGGGTGATGCACTAAGAGAACTTTATCCAGATTCTGACAGCTATTCTATTTCTTTTGATCTTGATACAGTTAAGACTAATATGAAATTTGATGCAGCAAAACCGGATGCTTTGAGCTTTTGTAACCATGTTAAAAAAATGTTAACGGCAACTGATTGTCCTAATGTTCCTGATGATACTACTCTTGAAGAATATCTAGCATCAAAAAACGATGAAGGATACAAATGTATGGCGTATATTGAAGACGAAGCTGATAATGATACGGAATCAGATCCGGATGATGATGATACTTCGGGTGCTGAAATGTATGAAAGTGATAAACAAGGTTCATGTGTAGTAAATCGTGTTACCAGAAGTTGTTGGGAGGCTATAACTATAGGCAAATTAGATGATGTTACAAATAACTTTACCGATGCTGATTGTAAAGAAAATAAGGGTTGGTACAACATGGTAAACTCTGGCAAACCTTATGCTATCAGCTGTACGTGTAAAAGTGGATATAAATTATCAAGTAATAATAACAGGGTATGTTGTCAGCCAAAAGATGGTGAGGTATCATATGCATATCGTAACGTAAGTGGTGGATATTCATGTTTGAGTTGTGAAACTGGATTTGATGAATCTAGAAATAGATGTTGCCCGGCAAATTCTGTAGCTTCGGGTGGTGCATGTATGTGTGTTACAGGTTATGGCTGGGATAATGAAACTACGCAAAATGCCTGTGTTCGTAAAGAATGTCCAAAAGGGTATTCTCCTGAAACAATAAATGGTAAAATGGTATGTATTTTAAATCCTCCGGTAATTAAAGCAAATCGTTTATGTAAATTGATTGTAGAAAATTGGAATATAAAAGATTCAAATTGTAATGTTGCCGGTATGTTTGATAAAAATAATACTAATAAATCACAATATAGCAGTTCTGTATATGATGCAATGTTAGGCTCTGGTGCAAATACATCAAGTTCTGTGAAGTCAGACAAGGTATCCATGTCTGTTGATTCCAAATTTGGCGCTTTTAAGAATTTGCAACCTCATATTACTTTAACTAACGGATTAAAAATATGGATTCTTGGAGATAAAGCAGCTTCAATTCCGGGCTTGTCTTTCTCTTCTTATAATAATTCATCTCATAATTATCCGTTAAATATGTGTTACCATCATAAAGATGCTAAGACAAAAGTTCAATGTGCGGGAATAGATAATTCTTATTTCTGTGAATCTGATAGTGATAATAACTGCTATTCAATGGATGCATATTCAACATCATTAATGGGTGATGCTCGTAATTGTTGTTCTGCTCCTGATTATTCAGATATTATGGAACAGGCAGCTGCAAATGGGCAAACTGCGTTATATCAAAGAGATTTCAGAGCTACCGCTATAAGTGGTTTTACTATTTTAGTCGATATTAATGGTAATAAAGGCAATGGTACTCTTTGGGAAGATGTGTTCCCGTTCTTTATCGCATCAAATGGTAGAGTATATCCGGGATATCCTGTAGATGGGGATAAAGATGTTTCTCACGCTTCTGTTAATGTATACCAAGGTGGAAACAGTGATAAATATTTACCAACTGATGTTTATTATACGGAAGGCGGAGTTAAGCATGTTGCATTCTCAGGTGTATCTTATGCCAGAGCTGCTTGTTCAACAAAAGAAATTAGTAAAGATTCTCCATATTGTATGAATTTGGGTGAAAAATTCTATGGCGGCAAATGGAAAGATAGCAAAAATGTTGTACATGAATTGAAGGGTACAGCATACTTGCATAATCCTGATGATAACCCTTGTTCAACTCATAAATGCTTTATATCAGTAAGGCGCAGGTTATCATTCTTTTAGACAGTAATTAAGAGCGGTATTTTTACCGCTCTTTTTGTAATAAGTAAGGTAGGTAAATATTATGATAATAGACAAAATTTCGAATGTATTAAATTATGCTGAAGTTCCTGAGCATGCAGTTAAGTTTATAGCAGGATTATCATCTGATATTGAGGTTGGTAAGTATAACTTATCTGAATTTGATTATGCTAATGTGGAGCTTTATAGTACAAAAAATATTGAGGATGCTAAATTTGAATCGCACAAGGATTATATTGATATCCAGATATTGGTATCAGGTTCTGAGCGAATTTATTATACTGATACTAAAGAGTTAACAACCGGTATTCCTTATAATAAAGAAAAAGACATTGAATTTTATGCAGATAGAGTTATTGATAAAGATTATATGACATTAAACGGAACAAATTTTGTAATGATTTTTCCTCATGAAGCTCACGCTCCGCAAGTTTCCATTAATAATGATTGTCAGATTGTAAAAAAAGTTGTATTAAAACTGAGAAAATAGTTATTTCTTTAATTTTTCAGGATAAATGTCCCATTTTATCTCATGATTTCGCCTAAACCATGTAAGTTGGCGTTTTGCGTAATTTCGTGTGTTTTTCTTTAACAATTCCTTTGCTTCTTCAAAAGAGATTTCTCCATCTATGTAGCTGATGGTTTCTTTATATCCGATTGTATGAATGAGATTTGGAATTCTTCCGTGTTTTTCGAGTAGAGTTTTTGTTTCATCAAGTAATCCCATATCAAACATTATATCAACACGTTTATCAATTCTGGTATACAGGGTCTTTCTATCAAAATTTTTACCAATCCAATTTATTTTGTATTTTGATGTATTTATTCCTCTTGATTGATTGAGAGGTTTTCCTGTAGTTTTAATAATTTCAATAGCTCGAATAATTTTTTTTGAATCATTCATATCAATTGAATTTGCAGCATCTAAATCAAGAGATTTTAAATTATCCCAAAGTTCATTTTTATCTAGCATTTTTAAACTGTTTCTTAATTCATAATTAGGCTCAATTTCTGGAATATCATAATTTTTTAATAAAATATCAATGTATAAACCTGTCCCGCCTGTTATAATCGGAGTTTTTCCTTTGGCTAAAATTTGGTTGATAATATTTTCGGCATCTTTTTTGTATCTGCCTGCAGAATAGTCAACTTCAGGTTCTACAATATCAATAAGATAATGAGGAATATCTTGCATTTCTTCTTTGGTGGGTTTTGCAGTTCCGATATCGAATCCTTTATATACCAATCTTGAATCAGCTGATACTATTTCTCCGTCAATTTGTTTTGCCAGTTCAATTGCAGCGGAGGTTTTCCCGCTGGCTGTAGGTCCGACAATTGCTATGACTTCATTTTTACCTGTCAATAAAGTTTTGTTCATAATACGAGAATAATAGCACAATTATATATATTAGAAAATAATAATAGAATATTAATACAAGGAAATATAAAAACGGATTGAACATCAAAAGGGTATTCAAAATTGACAATAATACTATTACCAGACTTATATAAATATATAATATAATTGAGTGTTTGAAGTTTTTAAATAGTTTAGATAGAGCGTTCTTTAGTGATGAGAACGGGTTTTTCTGAGTATAAACGATTTCAGGTATCCATAGTAAAGTTAAAAATGTGATAAAAGCTGATGTTATTGAGAACAATGAATACCAAATATTAATTATGATTAAATCTTGCTGAGAAAGGTTTGTTATTTCTTCAATAAGTTCTTGACTTGAAATTAGCATCATTTTTAAGTCAAAAATATCAATAGAAATTGTCCCAAAAGTATTGGTTACTAATAATGTTATTAATATAATTACAACGCAATAGATACAGACATATATGGAAATTACTCCAAGGATTGGTAAAAATAATCTGCCGATTCCTCTTGGTAGAGCTAAAATTAATGACAAAAGTGCTTTTGCTCTATCTTTATCAAATACGAATACCTTTTTAGATAAGGCAATTGTTTTTTTTACCATATAAAGCCAAGCTGATAAAAATCCTCCACCCATGATAAATAACGTTATTAATGCCAGAATACCTTTTGGTATGGTATCAACAGAAGATATTGCATACTCAAAATACCAACCCAGTATTGATAAAAATATTATCAATGGTGTTGCAAGGATTATACAATCATTGGTAGTTTTGAAACTGTACTTAAATAATTTTAACATAGGTAATAACTCGTTATTATTTTGAAATTTCAGCCTCTTTTTGTTCTTCTGGAGTAGCTTGTTTTTGTTGAATTAAACGTTTTCTTTTGCGTCTTCTCATTAAGTCTACGAAAGCTTCAATCCTTGTTATATATCCGGCTCTACCTGTTTGTTCATCCATAATTAACGGAAGTATAGGTATTTCACAATTTTCTCTCATTGCAGGAAATATGTTTTGAGACATAATCTCCGGCATACATGTGAACGGACTTATGTGAATAATACCGTCAATTCCTCGTTCGTTAGCGTATGCAACGTCAGAAACACATTCTAAAGCATCTCCTCCGATATCTCGCATTAAGTATGGTTTTGCTAATCTGTCAGCTCTTTGCAGGTGAGTTTCGCCTTTTCGTAAAAATTTAGGTATAATTGCATCTTTTAAAAAGCTGGTTACGGTTAAGCTTCTTCTTACTTGGACACCCATTTTGCCAAGCTCTTTTTCAATACTTTGGTTAGAAAATTCATCGTTTACTACGTAAATTTCACCTGTAATATCAACATTTAAAACTTCTCTATTCGGATTAATTTCAACTTTTTTCATTTCTTCATTGATAAGTTTTTCAGCTTTTTTTAGTCCGAAAATTGTATCATTTTCATCAATTATTTTTAGAGCTTTTTTGTAATGTTTTTCTGCATCTCCATCTTTGATTTCTCTTGCTCTGTAGTATGATAATTTTGTTTCAAGTTTGTCAAGTATAAATACTTTTAGTATTGCAATTAATATAGCTCTGCTAAACAGTGCGGGATTATTTTTACCGCTTACTTTTTTAAGAAAATTATACATTCCTTCAATGCCGTCATATAACTGCATTTCTACATATTTTGTTTCGTATCCTAAATCTTTTAGTGCATTTTCTATACATTTTCCATACTCTCCAAGTCTGCAGCAGCCTGGGGATGTAATCATTGCTACATAATCTGTTCCGCCTTCAATTGCTTCAATAAAGTTCCCTAAAATAAGTTTGTAAGGCAGGCAGATAGCTTCAGGTGAATGTTTTGTCCCTAGAGATAGTGCTTTTTTACTGGTGTATGGTTCTACGTATGGTTCGCAGCCGATAATTCTTAGAGCTGCAGCCCAAGCATAGCTTATTGTTCCCATGTGAGGGAATGATACTTTTCTTTTAGTAGTTTCTTTATTCTTTTTTGTCATATTTATATTTCCTAGTTTGTGTATTTTAAGTCCGGATGTCTTGCTGCTGTAACCTCATCAATTTTTTGAACAGGTGTTGTATGAGGTGCAGAAAGTATTTTTTCAGGATTATTTTTAGCATCGTTAGCTATTTGAATCATTATATCAATAAATTCATCCAATTTTTGTTTCTGTTCAGATTCTGTTGGTTCAATCATTAGAGCTTCGTGAACAATTAGCGGGAAGTACACTGTTGGTGGATGTGTATTTCCGTCCATTAATGCTTTTGCAATATTTAGCGTTGAAACTCCGTTTTCGTGCTTTTGTTTTTCCCCTGACAGTACAAATTCGTGCATGCAAGGTTGATTGTATGGCAAATCATAATAATTTTTAAGTTTTTCTTTTATATAATTTGCGTTAAGAACAGCGTTTTCAGAAGCTGTTTTAAGTTCTTTACCCATCATAAGAATGTAGGCGTAAGCTTTTACAAAAACAGAGAAGTTTCCGTAAAAATCTTTAACACTGCCTATAGAATTTTTTATGTCATAGTTCCTGAAATATTTATTGCCATCAAATTCAACGGATGGTTTTGGCAGGTAATCTTTAAGTTTTTCAACAACTGCAACAGGACCTGCTCCAGGACCTCCGCCACCGTGCGGAGTAGAAAAGGTTTTATGCAAGTTAAGGTGGACAACATCAAATCCCATAAGTTTTGGATTTGTGTATCCCATAATTGCGTTAAAATTAGCTCCGTCATAGTATAGCAATGAGCCGTTTTCATGCATTAGTTTAGAAATTTCTTCAACATTTTCTTCAAATATACCTAAAGTATTAGGGTTTGTCATCATAATTGCCGCAACATCTTTGTCCAGTACTGCCTTTAGTGCATCTATATCAACTTGCCCTTTTTCATTTGACTTAATTTCTATAATATCAAATCCGCTCATTTTTGCGCTTGCAGGATTTGTGCCGTGAGCAGAATCAGGAATAATAACTTTAGTCCTTTTTTCTCCGATTGTATCAAAATATTTTTTAACAATCATCATGCCTGTCATTTCCCCGTGAGCACCTGCTGACGGTTGCAATGTGATAGCATCCATTCCTGTTATTTCCAAAAGTGCCTTTTGGAGGTTGTACATTAGTTTCAGTGCGCCCTGACAAACATCATCATCAACTTGCGGATGAATATTAAATTCCTCAAGAGAAGCAAGCATTTCATTAACCTTAGGATTGTATTTCATTGTACAAGAGCCGAGTGGATAAAATCCTTTTTCAATACAAAAGTTTAAATCGGATAATTCTTTGTAATGGCGCATTACTTCAAGCTCGCTAAGCTGAGGCAGATTTGGCGAAACTTTTCGCAAATAACTGTCCGGTAAGAAGTTTATGTCCACATTTTCATCTGTAAGATTTATGCCATCTACACCGTTACTTTTTTCAAAAATTGTTTTCATTTTCTAAATTATCCCCTGTTTTGCCAAGTCTTTTTTTATTCTGTCTAAGCCTGTTTGTATTATTCTTGAAATTCTTGATTGAGAAATGTGAAATTCATCTGCAATCTCTCTTAATTTTTTCTCTTTGAAAAATTTATATTCAATTAATTCTTTTTCTCTAGGCGGAAGTTTTTTCATAGCTTCCAAAATACCTTCTTTTAGTTCCGAAAATTCTACATTTTCTTCCGGTGTTTTATCTTTTGTTTTTAATTGTACCGGAACTTCGGCCTCTTGAAGTTCGTCAATTGAAAGAATGTTTTTATAGACTTCTGCTCTGAATTCAACTTCTGTTTCTTCACTTTCGGCGGTATCAACCGTTGATTTATTTTTTAAGGTATACCATTTATATCTTCTGCGAACTTCGTTTCTGATAGCCCATTTGATTGCTGTTGATAAATACGTGCTGTTATAGTCTTCGGGATTATGGTTTTTAAATAGGATATACAGTGCGTGTGTCCCAATATTTATCAATTCGGGTAACTCAATTAAATGCGATTTTGAAAATTTTTGATATTCTACTTTTGCAATAATTTCAATAAGTTCTTTATACTTTTTCAGTTTAATGTTTTCTTCAGCCGACATCACTATAACTAATCCTAATAATAAAATGTATACATATTTTACTCTTTTATAATATCAGAAAAATGTTAGGATGACCAGTTAATGTAATTTTCCTTAACATAAATTATGCTTTCAAAAAAGGAGATTATATGCGAGTATTATTTTGTACTGATGGTTCTGATATCAGTTATAATTCGATAATTAATTTTTCTAAATGGGCAAAAGATTTTACCGTAGATGTTTTATGTGCAATTGACTGGAGCTTTTTGCCGGATAGTATTTCTGTTGAAAATAGTGCATTTGCTATGCAGTGTGCTAATTCTGCTGATTCAATTTTGGAATATTCACATAAGTTTTTAGAGGGGAATAACATAAAAATCGGTGAAAAGTTTAAAATGTGCGGTTCTACTGTTGATTGCATTATGGAGGTTGCAGAAAAGTCTGAGTATGATTTTATAATACTTGGTTCACACGGTAAAAAAGGTATTCAAAAATGGCTGGGCTCTGTTTCTCAAGAGGTTGCATCCATTGCTAAAAATTCTGTTTATATCTCTAAGAATAAAAATATGGCAACCCACATTGTTTTTGCTGTTGATTCCTCAGTTGTAAGTTCAAAAATGGTATCTAAATTTATTAATAAATTTGATTTGACAGAAAAAGAAATTAAACTTTTAACTGTTTATGAAATTCCTGATTATTTGTTTCTAGAGGGAAATATTGATGAAAATTGGATGATTGATGTAGATATTAAGCAAGAAAAAGCTGCAATACTATTACTCAAAAGTTTAGAAAATATTTTTAATGATGCAGGGTTAAAAGTGGCGGATAAGATTATATTAAAAGGTAATCCGGCTAAAGAAATTATAAATTATACAACAGATAATCCTGTTGATTTGCTTGTTTGCGGGACAAGAGACAGAAAGTATTTGTCCAAATTTTTGTTGAGCTCTGTTAGCAAACGGGTGTTAGAAGCTTCAATGTCTGATGTTTTGATTATTCGATGATAT
Source organism: uncultured Clostridium sp. (assembly GCA_964620875.1). GTDB lineage: Bacteria > Cyanobacteriota > Vampirovibrionia > Gastranaerophilales > Gastranaerophilaceae > Zag111. Next base: position 63,899 of record CAZUKK010000001.1, on the reverse strand, counting down.
AGTCTTTGATTTTTATTGTCTCATTTTTTATTTCGGCAACAGCTCCGTATGGTACTGTTGCTTTTTTTATATCGTGAGATATCGGGTACTTTCCAAGTATCGGAATTTGCAATTCCTGAGCAAGTTTTGAAAAGAAATCATCAAAGTATGTTTTATCATCAATATCTAAGAAATCTCCTAAAACAATACCCCTAATATTATTTCGGAATTTGTTAATGTTAAGTAATTGCGTAAAATATCTGTCAATTTTGTATACAGGCTCATTCAGGTCTTCTGCAAAAAATATGAAATTTTCATCAGGAATAAAATCTTGCCCTGTCAGTGCGGTCAATGAACAGAGGTTTCCGCCAAACATAATTCCCTCACAATCGCCTTTTTGATAGGTTAAATCTTCTGTTTTGATGATATCAATTTTGTTAGATGTAAGAGTTCTGTCAAATGAGTTCAGTGTAAAATCGTTTATTTCGCATCCTGCAAAATCTGATTGTGCCATTGGTCCGGAAAAAGTAATAAGTCCGGAGTTTTTCAATATCATAGCAGAAAGGATTGTGATGTCTGAGTATCCGCAGAATATTTTTGGATTATTTTTTATAAGTTCATAATCTATACGATTAATTAACCTTATAGCTCCATAGCCTCCACGAGCGCAAATTATTGCATTGACTTCGTCATCTAAAAACGCACCGTGAAGGTCAGCAAGACGTTCTTCATCCGTTCCTGCCATATATCTTTCTTGTTTTGAGATATGTGAACCTAATTTAACTTTGTAGCCGTTATTTTCAAAAAATGTTTTTGCTTTTTTTATTTTTTCAATATTAACTTCTCCGCAAGGTGCAATTATCGCAATGGTATCACCTTTTTTTAGCATTTTTGGTTTAATTAAGTTCATATATTATCCTTTTTTTATATTGTTTGGTATAATTATATTATCATGAATTCAAGTTACATTCCATTATATAGAAAATATCGTCCGCAGGCTATCGAACAAATTGTAGGTCAGGGTCATATTAAAAAAGCTCTTGCAAATGCAATTGAAATGAATAGAATTTCGCATGCGTATTTGTTTACCGGTCCGAGAGGTACAGGAAAAACTTCTACTGCGAGAATTTTTGCAAAGTCCCTTAACTGTGAAAACGGACCTACCATAAACCCTTGTAATGAATGTGAAAATTGTAAAAATATTACAAATACAATACCGATTGATGTTATTGAAATTGATGCCGCAAGTAACCGTTCTGTCAATGATGCGGATGAAATTATCCAAAAAGTTGCATTAGCTCCGGTTCAAAGTCGCTACAAAATCTATATAATAGACGAAGTTCACATGCTTACCCCGCAAGCTTTTAATGCATTGTTAAAAACTCTGGAAGAACCTCCTAAAAATGTTATATTTATTCTTGCAACAACTGAGGTTCATAAAGTTCTTGATACTATTAAAAGCCGTTGTCAAAGATTTGATTTTAAACGTATTACGACTGATGATATTGTAAAACATTTGAGATATATTGCAGATTCTGAAAAAATTAATATAACAGATGATGCTCTTATGTATATTGCGCAAAATTCTGCAGGAGGAATGCGTGATAGTATAGCTTTATTGGATCAATTAAGCGTTTTGAATTCTGATTCTGAAGCTATTTCTGTAGATGATATAAATAGACTTTTGGGTAGATTATCATTTGACTCTCTTACTGCTTTATTTAAATCTGTTGCGAATTCTAATCAAAATGAAGCGTTAAATGTTTTGAATGATATTTATAATCAAGGTAATGAGCCAATCCAAATTTTATCTAATTTTTTGGAATATTTGAGAAATGCATTAGTTATTAAGTCTGTTGGGTCAGATGTTTCAAGCTCTGTTGTTCAGCTGAATTTGGAACAGTCAAAGGTTCTACAAGATAATTTGACTGTTATAGAAATTCATCAGCTTGTTTCATTAATTGATAAATGCTCGAATTATATAAAAGAATTGAAATTAACAAGAAATCCGAAGTTATGGCTTGATGTTGCAGTTTTGGATATGTCAAATCTGACTGAGAATACAAAACTTGAAGATTTACAAAAACGTTTGTCAGCACTTGAAACCGGTGCTCCTGTTTTGGTTAATTCTTCTCCGTATAATACTCCGCCATCACCGGTTAAAAAATCGGAGATAATGAAACCTGCAAAAGTAGAATTGCGTGGACCTGAGAGTATTAAACCTAATGTAAAATTAGAATCTGAAACTGCAAAACATGATGCAGTAGAAGAAATTTTGTCTGAACCTGTTCCAATGTCAAAATCGGCATCTCCAAATGTTGTGAAAAATTACTGGGTAAAATTGTTGGAAAATATTTCAAGTTTCCCTTCTCGTGCAATTTTAAAACAACAGGCTATTCCGGTTAAGATTACGGAAGATGAAATTATTATTACAATTAAAAATCCGAATTGGCTTAAACAATTTGGACCTGATGGTGCAAAACATTCTTTTATTATAGATGCAGCAAATTCTGTTTTTGGAAAACCTGTACCAAAGATTATTGTCAGAGCTCCGGAATCGGGTGATGATGCAATACGAAAAGAACAATCCTCAGATTCTTCTGATGATGATAAGCCTGCCCCTGCAAAAACTGTTTCTGATGTTGTGAAAGAAAAACATGAAACATTGCAAAATGATGTTATCGAAATTTCTGAAGATAACACTGAAGAATCTTCAATATTGGATGAACTTTCGGTAGATGGTGCTAAAGATAATTCAACTTCTGTGTCGTCTAAAAAATCATCCTCAACGGGACATTCAGACAGTGTAAATATGGTAATGGATTTGTTTGAAGGTAAGTTTATTGATTAAAATATATGAGAAGGTTTAGGTTTTTAAGATACAAATATATTATATAAAAACAAGCTCTGTAAAATGACAGAGCTTGTTTTTTTTGATGTATATTTTTAGTTGTAAATTTTCTTTGTTAAATCGTCTTTTCTGAGTCTTACATTTTCCGGTGTAATTTCAACTAATTCGTCATCTCCAAGGTATTCAAGAGCTTCTTCAAGGGATAATAGTCTTGGTGCTTGTAGAGTAACCATTACATCAGCGGTTGAACTTCTCATATTTGTCAACTTTTTAGTTTTACATATATTTACTACAATATCTTGCGGGCGGTTGCATTCTCCGATTATCATGCCTCGGTAAACTTTTGTTTTTGGGGTGATAAAGAATACTCCCCTATCTTCATATTGTGCCAATGCGTATGGAATAGCTTCACCTTGTTCGTGAGCAATAATTGAACCGCTTCTTTGGCGTGGAATATCTCCTGCATATGGTCTGTAATGCAAGAAGGTATGATACATAATTCCTTCACCACGAGTCATTCTTATAAATTCACTGCGGAATCCGATTAAACCACGAGCAGGTATATGGAATGTTAAATTTGTACGACCTTTTGAAGTTTGCATATCTTTCATTTCAGCTTTTCTTCCGGAAAGTCTTTCTATTGCTGAACCAGCATATTCTTCAGGTACGTCAATGATAAGATTTTCGTAAGGCTCACAGTGTTCACCGTTTATTGTTTTATATATAACTTCAGGTTTAGATACGGCAAATTCATATCCTTCGCGTCTCATAGTTTCAATTAAGATACTTAAATGTAATTCTCCACGTCCTGAAACTTTGAAACAGTCAGTTGAATCTGTATCTTCCACTCTTAAACTAACATTTTTTTCAAGTTCGCTGTACAAACGTTTTCTGATTTGACGAGAGGTTACAAATTTCCCCTCTTGTCCGGCAAAAGGACTGTCATTAACTTGGAAATTCATTTGTAATGTCGGTTCATCGACAGTAATTAAAGGTAAGGCTTGCGGATTGTTAACGTCGCAAATAGTTTCACCGATTTGGATATCTGCAAATCCTGCAATTCCGACAATATCACCTGCAGAAGCCGAATCGATTTCAACTCTGCCCAAATCTTTAAATCCGAATAATTTTGTTATTTTTCCACGTTCTTGAGAACCATCTGCATGAATTATACATACTTGGTCTTGGGAACTAATCTTACCGTTTGCAATTCTGCCAATAACAATTCTGCCGACATAGTCATTGTAATCAAGTGTTGTAGCTCGGAATTGGAATGGTGCATTTTCATCACCCAAAGGAGGTTGAATGTTTGCTAAGATGCTATCCAATAAAGGTGTCATATCTTTTCTTTCATCTTCTAAATCATTTATCGCAAATCCGTTTAGACTGCTAGAAAAAATGAATGGGAAATCAATCAAATCTTCTCTGTCGGTCAATTCTGTAAATAAATCAAAAACTTTATCCAACGCTGTAAGCGGTTCTGCTGCAGGTTTGTCTATTTTGTTTATAACAACGATTATTTTCAATCCGAGTTCTAGAGCTTTTGATAAAACAAATCTTGTTTGTGGCATAGGTCCTTCTGCGGCATCAACAATAAGTAATGCTCCGTCAACCATACCTAATACTCGTTCAACTTCCCCTCCGAAGTCTGCGTGTCCCGGTGTGTCTACTACGTTAATTTTTGTTCCTTTATAGTTAATTGAAATGTTCTTAGAAAGGATTGTAATTCCTCTTTCTCTTTCCAAATCATTACTGTCCAGAACTCGTTCTTCAACATGTTGATTTTCACGAAAAACTCCTGCTTGTTTTAGTAAGCAGTCAACCAATGTGGTCTTCCCGTGGTCAACGTGTGCTATTATTGCTATATTTCTAATGTTTTCATTACTTGTCATACATTTCCGCCAATCATTAAATATTTTAGTGTACTTTTTACACTTTTATTTTATTACAATAATATATTTTTTTCAATATAAAATTTTTATTTATGAACTCAATGCAAATCTTTTGATTGCTTCTAATATTACAGGTTGATTGCAGGTTTTAAGTTCATATAATATTTTATTCGCTTCTGACACTTCTTTTGCGGCTTCTGTTGGATTTTGTTTTTTTAGTAATTCAGCAATTTCAAATTTTGTCTCAGCTAATAAAACCTTATAGTGTTCTACCGGTTTCATTTCTTTTTTTACTGTGCAGAATCTCAATTGAACTTTATCATAATCCTTACAAATTGCATTAAGGGCTTTTTTCATTAGCCTAAGCATTGAGATATGTCTTTCAGAACCGTATTCGCTGACTTTGTAAATATCTTTCAAATTTTTTGCTCGGGCCATTATGTGAACAGGGTCATGTAACCTTTTTGCAATTGCGAGTGCTTTTATGCAAAAAGATTCTATAAGTTCTGTATTGTTTCCTTTGTTTATTTTTATTAAAAAACTATAAATAATTCCTGCAAGGCTATTAAATCCCCTAGAAACCAAATTCTCCGCAAATTCGCTGTATCTGTTGTTTAGTGCGTTTCTTTGTTTTGTCTCTATAAAGGCATCGCCAATTGTATGTACTTTTTTTGAAAACTTGATAGGATTTATTTCAATACTTTTTTTAATCTTTGAATCAGTTTTTGTTCTTAGCTTTTCAAAGGCTCTTATTGGATTTCCTACATTACTAACTTTAGGCATACTACTCCTTTTTAGGTAGTAATGCTTGTAAAAAAATAATTTGCTATTTGTTTTGAATTTTTTCAGAAGAATATGCAATAGAAGAACATAATAAACAAATTACTCCAAATAATACCCCAAAACCCATTGTTATATGGTAAGAGTTTAAAAAAGCTTTCACATATGTAAGTCCGTCATGTATAAATAAATTTTTAAAACTGTCAAATAGTGTTATTGTTATGGCAACTCCCAATATGTTTCCAAGATTTCTGGAAAGTGAAAGTATTCCGCTAGCAATCCCAAGTTCTTCTTTTTTTACGCAAGTGATAATTGCAGTATTAGAAGGAGATTGAAAACAACCGTTTCCGATTCCCATTATTACTGAAGCTAAAATTATTTCCCACATCGGTGTATTTGGTGTAAATGTAGCAAAAATAATTAATGAAATAATATAAATCGCAGGCCCGACTGTTGTTAATGTTCGGCTGCCGTTTTTACCGGCATAACTACCCGCAAAAGGTGCTATTGCAGATGATGCAATCGAATATGGTAAAATTAATAGCCCTGTTAAAAATGCGTTATATTTTACGATTTCTTGTAAAAAGAACGGTAGAAGGACACTATTTGTAAACATGCACATATAAGATGTCATGACTGCAATATTTCCAAAAGTGAAGGTTTTTATTTTAAACATTTTAAAACTTATAAGCGGATAGTTTATTTTTTTGTCCCTAAAATAAAATAATCCCCCAAAGATTAATGTCAAAATTCCTAATATTATTATTTTAATGGATTTCCAACCCCAAGTGTGCCCTTCGGAAATTGCCAAAAGTAAAGCAAAAAGAGCAATGCTGAAATACAAAAATCCTTTATAATCGAACTTAAAAGGTTTCTTTTTTATATATGACGGTAAAAATCTGTAGGATGCAATTGCTCCAATTATTGCAATTGGGACAGATGGTAAAAATATTGCTCTCCAGCCGAGATAATTTATTAATAATCCGCCAATAGCAGGTCCGCTCATTCCACCTACAGCAACAAGACTTGCATTTATTCCCAGAGCTTTACCTCTGTCTTTCCCTTTAAATAATGCTGCAATAACGGCAGGGCCGTTAGCAAGCATTATAGATGCGCCAAGTGCCTCAATGCATCGGTATGTTATTAAAAGTGTAAAGTTTCCGGCAGTTGAATTTAATAATGCTCCAATCGCAAATATTGAGAATCCGCAAGCATAAATTTTATTTTTTGGAAATATGTCTCCCAGTTTACCAAAAAAAGGTAAAAAGACTGTTAATACAAGCATGTATGCTATTATTACCCATTGAACCTCGGTTAATGTTATGTTTAAACCTTTTGCGATGGGGTAGAGTGCTAAATTAACAGTACTGGAATCAAGCATTCCTAAGAAATTGCCTATGATAACCAATAAACACAATATCCATTTAATATTTTTGCTTGTCATATTTTATATATTAACATATCAAATTTTGAGTTATGTAAAGTTTTGTATATAGTTTGAATGCTTATCTGTTATAAACTGTTGCTAAAAGTTTGTAAATTATTGAAAAAGTAGGTTCAATGTGATATAATTAATACTATAATCAGATAGTTTGGAGTTTGATGAGGATGAAATTGAATATAAATAAACGAGCTTTTTCATTGACAGAGTTAATGATAGTACTGGTTATTATAGCTGTTCTATTTGCAGCAATGGCACCTATAATGACAAAGCGCCATAGTGGTGCTACTCCTAGTGATTTATCTGTATGGCGTTTTGTTAATGATGATGCCGGCAGGGATGCTTATTTTGATGGACAAATGCCTAAAGAAGCTTCTACTGCTTATATTGGTATAGATACAACTAGGCTTCCTTCTGGAGATCGTACTCCGTATTCAAAAGTTATTTTACGTGCGAATGCTAATCAGTCTTTTATTCATTTTAGGTATGGCTCTGATAGAGGTATTCAAGCTGGGATATTTGGAATGAATAATCAAGGGTCGTTGGTGTCAGGAACACCACCTGTCTTTATAAGTTCAGGAGGTGCGAATAATACTTTTGCGGGAGCTGGCGTTGTTCAGTTTGGAGCTTCTTCAAACAGTGGTAATGTAGGAATAGGTTCTTATGCGCTTCAAGGAAATGTAGATTGTAGGTCTAGTAATAATTGTGCCAAAGCAAATATGAACGTCGCTGTTGGTAATAATTCAGGACAGAATTATAAGCAATCTCTGACATCAAATGTCTTTTTAGGTTCTAATTCAGGCATGGGAACAAATATTTCTGATACTGTTGTTGCTGGTACAAGTGCTCTTGGTATGTTAGATTCAAAAGGCGAGGGTAATGTATATGCAGGTACTTATGTCGCAAGTTCAGGATTTAATACCGATAAATCAAATGGAAATACTATATTAGGTTCTATGTATTCAGGTAATAAGGGAGATAATACTATTATTGGGTATAATACTTATCTTGCTCATTATAATAATTCTAGTCCTACTATAGACTATTTAAATGCTTCAAAAATGACGGCAGTTGGATATCATGCTTGTTCTGGTGTAGGTGCTGGCAGTATTGATACTTGTATTGGTTATGAGTCTGCACAGCATACTGGTAGTGGAACACAAGAATTGTTTATAAATGACGGAGGAGAACACATTTATATTGGTGGTACTCCTAATGGATTTGGCGGAAGATCAGTTTTAGAAGTGCATAATTTTGTTCCACCGTCTCATTCTAAATCTGTTAAGCCAGATATTGGTCCGACTGTAATTATGAATTCCCATTTGGTTGTTCGTGGTAATGTGATTTTCCCTACAAAAGATGGGGTATTGAGACCTCATGCTTTAGCTGGAACTTATTCATATAAAAGGTCTGGTAAAGAAAATGCCAGAGACGATTGTTGTAGATATGGTGGCGTTTTTGGCAGAAGACATTGGATGGATCCTAGTAACTGTGGTTGGAGTTTCTGGGGTAAAGTAGGGTTGGCTATTTTAGATTATGCCACATTAGGTAATTCTATTTTAGGTGCTAATATTTTAGGTGCGATAACAGGTTTATCTAATTCTTGGTTTGGTCCTTGGACTGCATTATTTGGTGAAAAGAACAAGGAAAGACCTAAAGACCCAATATCTTTTTCAGGTGCTATTTTCGAAGATGCTCCATCTTGTTATGGGGATGATGATAATTCGCATATCAATTATCCTACAAGCAATAGCAATTGTCCGGACTTGCAATTATCAGATGCCAGATTAAAAGAAAATATTACTGAAAATGCAGATTCGATTGAAAAATTATTGTTAATCATGCCTTATAATTACACATTTAAGGCAGATAAGGATAGAACGCCACAAGTTGGTGTAATTGCTCAGGATTTACAAAAATATTCACCTAACTCCGTATCAGAAGGAGATGATGGTTATCTACAAATTCGCTGGGATGAAATGTTCTATGTAACAATAAATTCGATTAAATCTTTGAATACTAAATTGTCTGAAATTTCAAAATCTGTTGATAAAATGCAAGCAGATGTATATGTTGTTACGAAAGAGCAAAACAATGTTCAAAGACGTGTTACAGCTTTGAATAAAAGAGTAAGCAAACTTGAGAAATAGTAATGGAGTAATTACAAATGAAATATAATAAAAAAAGTGCATTTACAATGTCAGAGGTTATGGTTTTGTTATTAACATTATCAGTGTTAATGGCTGCATTTGCACCTGCAATAACAAAACGTCAAACTGCAGTTTCATTTGATGATGTTTGGACATATGTTTCAACCGATGATAACAACGATGCTTATTTTGATGCAATAAATAGAGTTTCAACAAGTCAAGCGTTTATAGGTATTACTCCGGAGCAGGGCTCTGATGTTCCAAGTGCGACATCTTCTGGTAGTAATGAAACTTTGTATTCTAAGCTTGTTATAAGACCGTCTCATCAAGTTAAAAATACTGGCAAACAAATGCAAATGCAGTTTAGATATGGAGATACTAATAACGGTACTGGAACAAGAGTTGGCGGAATTTTTGCTGATGGAAGTAATTTCCTTGTAGGCGGAATTTATGGTAGTATTTCCGGTAACTATGATAATTCAGGAAATATCAGTAGTAGTGGCGCTTCTGCGAATACTTCAATTGGGGCTTCAACATTAAATGCATTGACTTCAGGTGTCGGAAATACTGCCGTAGGTACTGGAGCTTTGCAAAAACTGACAACCTCAGACTATAATACTGCTGTTGGATATCGTGCAGGATATAGTATCACAGCAGGTTCATATAACACTTTAATTGGTTATAGTGTATTGAATACTAAATCAGCTTCGGGCTCTCATAATACTTTTGTAGGGGCTAATGTTGCAAGTGATACTAATAAATCTTTTACCGGTTCTTATAATACTGCATTTGGCGGTAATTCTATGTATCATATATCTTCAGGTTCGTATAATACAGCTGTAGGATATAGTTCTTTAGCTTCTATTACTTCAGGAAGTAATAATACAGCTATTGGCTACAATGCATTAAATTCACCAACTTCAGGGTCTAATAACACTGCTATTGGTTATAATGCGGGAAGTCCTGCAGGGTTAACCGTTGGATCTAATAAAACCTTTATAGGATATTTCTCAGGTTCAAATGCCGAAAAAGATACAAATCATAATGTATTAAGCAAATTGTTTACTGATGACCATGAGCGAGTGTTTATTGGTGCTTTGCCAAGAGAAGCTGTAACAGATGGAGATTCAAATGCCATTAAAAAGAGACCTGGTGCTGTATTGGAAGTACATAATATTAATGTAAAATCATCATCTTCAGGGTCTAGTGTATATACATCAGGTTCTCAATATCCTATACAAAAGGTCGGTTATTCTTCTGTTGTAGTTAATGGTAATTTAATTGTAAGAGGACAACCTTACTTTGAAACTCCGCTTTGGAGACCATATTCTATTTCTCAAATGTCAACAGGTAAAAATCCACCTTTCCCTTCATTTAAGACTTCTGAAATTCCAAAAGGTCTGGTCGCATACAGATTATATGATGCTGTAAAGGATAAAAAGGCTGGGTTAGTTTTTAAAGTTCTTAATGGTTACGATGGAGCTATGCGTACTGCTGCTTCATATCAATCTTGTAATAGACGCCGTGATAAATATAACAGACATAACTTTAAGGATATTAGAGAAAATTGTATATGTACTGCATCTAATTCAAGTTATAAAACATATAATACTGCTTATAAACCAGCTAATAATGGTGTAAGTACTTCTTATGATTGGACTTCAAAATCTTCAGGCGATGTTGCAAGGACAGGAGCATATAGTAAGTATAATCCTATGGGTGCATCGTATACGGATCAGGATGTAGGTGGTACGGTTACTATGGAACGTAATCCATCTTTTAGGCATGAACGTATGGATGTTGGTACGGATCATGATAATGGATCTTTGTCTACAGATTTCCCATTAGCACATCCAAAAACAAAAGTTGGTAGTTCTTATGTTTTGAACGATAAAATGGGTTTTACATCTTGTTGTCCTGATTTGAAGTCGGATGCCAGATTGAAGAATATTGGAGAAAAATTCACTGCAGGATTGGATGAACTGAAAAAATTAAATGTTTATAATTTTACATTTAAGGATGATCCTTCAAATGCTCCGCACGTTGGTGTTATGGCTCAAAATTTGAAATTAGTATTCCCTAATGCCGTTTCAAAAAATGAAAATGGATACTACCAAATTCGTTGGGATGAAATGTTATATGCTGTTATCAATTCTGTTAAATCTTTGAATTTAAGAATAGAAAATTTAGCTCATAAGGTTGCAGATGATACGAACAGACTTGTTTTATTGAAGAAACAAAACGTACAGCTAAATGCAAAATTAGATGAATTGGAAGCAGAAATAGCTCAAATTGAAACTAAAAAATAAAGATAAATGAGTTTTAATAATACAATAAAAAATCACCTCTAATATTTCTTAGAGGTGATTTTTTATTGTATATTTTATTTTTATTCTTAGCAAGAACATTCAATAGATAAACCTTGTGATTTTAAAATATCAGCTTTATCGGTATGTTCCCAAGGAACATCAATATCAGTTCTACCCATATGGCCGTATGCTGCAAGTAATTGATAGAATTTACCGCCGTTTTTAGATGGTAGATTTCTTAAATCAAATTGGTTAATAATTGCAGCAGGTCTAAGGTCGAAGTTTTTGTATACAAGTTTTGAAATTTCATCATCAGAAATTTTACCTGTTCCAAAAGTATCAACCATGATTGATAAAGGTTCTGCAACGCCGATTGCGTAAGCTAATTCGATTTCACATTTTTCAGCTAAACCTGATGCAACAATGTTTTTAGCAACATAACGAGAAGCATAAGCAGCTGATCTGTCAACTTTTGTTGGATCTTTGCCGGAAAATGCTCCGCCACCGTGCCTTGAGTATCCACCATATGTATCAACAATAATTTTTCTTCCTGTTAATCCGGAATCCCCTTGAGGTCCGCCGATTACAAATCTACCAGATGGGTTGATTAGAATAATTGTTTTTTCATCAGGTTTTATTTCTTCGCTTGAAAATACATAATCAATGACAAGTTGTTTTAAGTCATTTTTAATGATTTCTTGAACTTTACTGTTATCAGAAATTCCATTAATCTCAGGATTATGTTGAGTAGATAATAAAACTGTATGGATTCTTGATGGTTTACCGTCAACGTATTCAACAGTAACTTGAGATTTGCCATCAGGTCTCAAATAATTAACAAGGCCTTGTTTTCTTACTTGAGATAATCTGTAAGACAATTTATGTGCAAGACTAATTGGTAATGGCATAAGTTCAGGTGTTTCGTTACAAGCGTAACCAAACATAATACCTTGGTCGCCAGCACCTAATTCTTCTGTTTCTGTAGTTGATGTATCTGCATTATTATCTCTTGTTTCAAATGCTTTATTTACACCATTACCGATATCAGTTGATTGCTCATCAATACTTGTCAATACAGCACATGTATCTGCATCGAATCCACCACCGGTTGAACCGGTATAACCAATATTTTTAATAGTGTCTCTAACAACTTTTGGAATATCAACGTAACAATCTGCAGTAATTTCACCGCAAACTAAAGCCATACCTGTTGTAACTGTTGTTTCAGCTGCAACTCTTGATTGTTTGTCTTTAGATAAAAATTCGTCTAGAATTGCATCAGAAATTTGGTCGCAAACTTTGTCCGGATGACCTTCTGTTACGGATTCTGATGTAAATAAAAAGTTTCTTGGTGTCATATTTTTTCTCCTTAATTTATTTTCTTTGCCGGTAAGTTTTTGAATTCCAACCCGGCACTCCATTTTACTATAGTGTAGTTTAAACACTTTTATTAATCAAATTTATCTTAGTTTATTTATAATAAAAGTTAATAAAAAAGCACCCTTTATCGGGTGCTTTTAAAATATAAAATTTAAACTATTTTTGAACTTTTAGTTTTTCTACACGTTGACTCAATAAGTTAACTTGAGTTTCCAATGCTTTGTTTTCGTTTTCTAATTTAGTTATTTGAGATTCAATTCCGACAACTCTCTTAACTAAGGTTACAATTTTTCTGTCAAGTTCCTTAACTGCATTAATTGCTGCAAAGAACATTTCATCCCATCTGATTCTTAAGTAACCGTCTTCACCTTGAAGAACTGAGTTAGGGAATACTTTTTGTAATTCTTGAGCAATTACGCCCACATGAGGTGCTTTTTTAGCATCATCTTTAAATGTATAATTATGAACTTTTACTTGCGCTAATTTATTCAGTCCATCATTATTTTTACCTAGAATATTTTTTAAACGTCTATCAGATGTAGATGGTTGATTTGGCCATTTTGGGCAGTTAGTAGCTGAAAATTTATAATTTTGAGTATCTGTTGAGCAACGATTAGCTGAGCCTGCATCAGAACCTATAAGTTTTGAGTCGGTGTATTCGTATATATGATACAGACTACTCCCTGATGTAAAGTACGGACGACCTCTAATAATCAAGTTTCCATTCACAATAGTTGTCGTATTTGCTGCAATGCCTCCTTCTAAATGTCTTCTAACACCAAATTTAGTACTGTCATTAGGGTTAGGAGCATTGTGAATTTCTAAAACAGCATCTCCACCGAAGTTATAAGGTGTAGAGCCTATATATGTACGAGGTACATTGTCAGCATTGCTAAAGTTTCCGCCAAACAGATATTTTGAGTGTGTTCTACTGGATTTAGGACCGGAGTTAGCTCCAATACAAGTTTTATTTGATTGTGAAGTTAATTCTGAACATGCATTATAACCAATTGCAGTATTTTTATTTCCAGTAGTTAAATTTCTGAGCGCCCCTGCACCCAAAGCTACGTTGTCTTCTCCTGTTGTAACGCTATTTAATGAGCTATAACCAACTGCAACATTCTTAGAACCATTATTACCTGCTAAACTACCAATTGATAAGTTGAATTGTCCGGTAATGTTTTTTCCTGCATTATATCCGATAGAAGTGTTGTTGCCCGGATTTGAACTATAACCAGCACCAGCCCCAATCGAGGTATTGTTTTTTGATGCAGAATAGTAACCAGCGTTATAACCAATTGCCGTATTGCTTGTCCCATTTGTAAGTTTTGCTAAAGCGTTATAACCAATCGCAGTATTACCTGTTCCGGTATAAAGAGATGTTAATGAATCATATCCAACAGCAGTATTTTGTGTAGCAGAAGTTGGATTTATCTCCTTATATCTGCCACCCATTAAGTTGTTGCTACCATCCATAAGCCATGTGCCGGCAAATACACCATGCTTTTTGTTTGCAAATCTTCCATATCTGAATTGAATTTGGCGTTGAACTTTAGCTTCTGATGTAACCGGACCGGAGCGGATGACTATTTTTGCATTTGGTGCATACATAGAGTTAACTTCATCTTTGCTACCCGGAGTTAACCCAAAGAACAGCTGTGCTGTATGTTGCGGAATCTCACCATTAGTGTAAGCATCCATTGTTGTTATATCTAAAGCTTCCCAAACAGCATATCTGCTTTTATCTGTGTTGGTTCTCCTTTTTGTGAAAAATGGTGCACAAGCGGCAAATATAATCGTTAACACAAGCATTACAATCATGATTTCTGCAAGTGAATATGCTAATTTATTTTTGAACTTCATTCTCTGACTCCATATATAATCACTCTATCCTTTTATTATACCACATTAAGGGGGCGTTTTCAATATATGACATCTTTTGTTACAAATCTGAATTATAAATAAATTTTGTGTTATTCTTTAGTTATATGTATATGTAAATTTAAGAGAGGATAAAGATATGCCCGCTATAAAAATAGAAGATTTACCTACTGTTTATAATGCGACAGAAACTGAAGAAAGTATTTACAAATTTTGGGAAGAAAATGAATTTTTCAAGGCAGATGCAAAAAGTTCTAAAAAGCCATATTCAATGGTAATACCACCTCCAAACGTAACCGGAGTATTGCATATGGGTCATGCTCTTGATGAAACTTTGCAAGACATACTTGTCAGATATCATAGAATGAGCGGGTATGAAGCTCTTTGGATTCCGGGAACTGACCATGCCGGATTGGCTACACAGAATGTTGTTGAAAAACAGCTTGCGAAAGAAGGTTTGACTCGTCATGATTTAGGCAGAGAAAAATTTGTTGAAAGAACTTGGGAATGGACGAATGAGCATAAAAGTCATATCCTTGACCAGTGTAAACGTCTAGGTGCATCATTTGACCGTTCAAGAGAAAGATTTACTTTTGATAAAGGGTGTTCTGATGCGGTTAAAGAGGTTTTTGTAAAACTTTATGAAAAAGGTTTAATTTATAAAGGTGCATATATTGTTAACTGGTGTCCAAGATGCCAGTCTGCGATTTCTGATGTTGAAACAGAATATGAAACAGAACAAGGACATTTATGGGAAATTTCTTATCCTGTTAAAGGTGAATCCGGTGCAATAATTGTTGCAACTACTCGCCCTGAAACGATTTTTGGGGATGTGGCTATTGCTGTTCACCCTGATGATCATAAATATTCGGAACTCGTTGGTAAGACTGTTGTTATTCCTCTTACCGGACGTGAGATTCCGATTATTGCGGATGAGTATGTTGATAAATCATTTGGAACTGGTGCTGTAAAAATTACACCGGCGCATGATCCGAATGATTTTGAAGTTGGAAAACGTCATAAATTAAATCCGATTTGGGTAATTGATGAAGAAGGTAAAATGAAAGCGTGTGGTGAAGTTCCGTCAAATCTACACGGACTTGACAGATACGAAGCTCGCAAACAAATTATAAAAATGCTCGAAGATAACAAATCACTATTAAGAGTTAGAGAGCATGAACACAATGTCGGCAAATGTCAGCGATGCGGAACAACTATTGAACCGTTACTTTCTGAACAGTGGTTTGTAAAGATGAAGCCTCTTGCACAAGAAGCAATTGCCGCTGTTAAAGACGGAAGAATTAGATTCATTCCGGAACGTTGGGAGAAAAACTACTTAGGTTGGATGGAAAATATCCGTGATTGGTGTATTTCTCGTCAAATTTGGTGGGGGCATCAAATCCCTGCATACTATCACAAAGTAACAGGAGAAATGGTTGTAGCTAAGTCTAATCCAGATCCAGACAATTATGTACAAGATTCTGATTGTCTTGATACTTGGTTTTCTTCAGGTTTGTGGCCATTTTCTACCATGGGATTCCCAAATTCTGAAACAGATGATTATAAAAAATTCTATCCGACAACAACTTTAGTAACAGGTTTTGATATTATATTTTTCTGGGTAGCTCGTATGATTACTATGGGTCTTGAGTTTACAGGAAAAGCTCCGTTCTCTACGGTATATATTCATGGCTTAATTCGTGATGAAAAAGGTCAAAAAATGTCTAAATCTAAGGGTAATACTATTGACCCTGTTGTTATTATTGATAAATATGGATGTGATGCTTTGAGATTTACGATGACATCACTTTGTACATACGGCGGTCAGGATATCAAAATTAGTGATGAGCGTTTTGAATATGGCAGAAACTTTGCTAACAAAATTTGGAATGCTTCACGATTTGTTTTGATGAACCTTGATGGCGTTGATAATAATGATATAGATTATTCAAAATTAACAATTGCAGATAAGTGGATTTTGGATAAATTGAATAATGTAGCAAAAGAAGTTAACGCTAATATTGAAAATTATAGAATTGGTGAGACCGCTCATATATTATATGACTTTTTCTGGAATTCATATTGTGATTGGTATGTAGAAATAGCAAAGGTACAATTACAAGATGCTGATATTAAATTAAATACGCAACGAGTTTTAAGATATGTACTGGATATGGCATTAAGGTTATTACACCCGATAATGCCGCATATTACAGAAAGAGTATGGCAGTTAATTCCTAAAGATACAGAAACAAAAGCTATTATGCTTGCTCAGTATCCTATATACAGCGAAAACCTTTCATTCCCGAAAGAAGCACAGGAAATGGAATTAGTATTTGAAACTATTAAGTCTTTAAGAAATGTTCGTCAAAGTTTTAATATTGCAATGTCTGTATTGTTTGATATTGAAATTAGAGCAGTTGATTCTGAAAAACCTGTATTTGAAGCTATTGAAAGTTATATTAAACGTATGGCAAAAGTACAAAATATTTCATATTCAGACGATAGTGTTCCTGTAGCTAAAAAATCGGCAACCGCTGTTGTTTCAGCTTCAAAAATTGTTATTCCTCTTGAAAACTTAATTGATTTTAATGCTGAAATTGCAAGACAAGAAAAGAAATTAGCTAAACTAGAAGGTGAACGTAAATCACTTGAGGGTAGGGTTAATAATCCTAAATTTGTTGCAAATGCACCTGCAGAATTAATTAAGCAAACTAAAGATAGAATTGATGAAATTTTAATTCAAGAATCAGCTATAAATGAATTAATTTCATCTTTAAAATCCTAATATTATTAAGATTTAAGAAAATTTAGAGAATTTTAACGTATTAGTTAAAATTCTCTTTTTTATATAGCAAAAAATAATTTGTTTGGTTTTAAAATAGAAAAAGGAGAATAATATGCCACGAATTACTAATTTAGAATTAAATGCAAATACAGCAAAAGCTATAACAAGAAGAGTTCTAAAAGATAGAAATATGGAAATAAAATCAGGTTTTTCGCCTGTAGAATCTGAATATATGGTTCAGCTAACACCAAAAAAACGAATAATTCTTAACTTATCAGAAGATACATTTACAACCAGAGAAGAAAAATTAACGTCAAGAGGTTGGAAGGAAACTGTTACTGGAATATTCAGAGGAAGAACAGGTGAGGATGCATCTGAAATGCCTGCATTTGAAAACACAGTTTCGTTTATAAATGATTATGTTGAACGTTTTTCAAGAAAAAGAAAGTAATTATTAAGTAAAATTTACAATACTTTACATATTTGCATATATCTGATAATATAGACACATGTTTTAATATTTTAGTGTCTTATTTTAGACAATGGAGTTAATTATGGTTACAAAAAAGGATGATTTTGAAACACTATTAGCAAAGTATGACTACAATTTTCAAAAAGGTGATCTTGTAAAAGGTGTTATTTGCGGATTTGATAGTCAGGGTGTTTTAGTTGATATTGGTGCTAAAACCACTGCCGTTATACCAGTGTATGAAGCTGTGGATAAAGGTGAAAACCCTGAGGCTGTTTTTTCAAAAGGACAAGAAGGAGAATTTTTAATAATTCGTGAAGAAGATGAAGATGGCAAATTCTTGTTATCTAAGAAAAAAGTTGATTTTGCGTATGCTTGGAAAGAACTTGAAAAAGCTAAGGATGCGGATGAAACAATTTTGGGTACTGTTGTAAACGTTGTAAAAGGCGGACTCCTTGTAGAAGTGTCCGGTGTTAGAGGTTTTGTCCCGTCTTCTCAATTACGTTCAAGAGAAGCTGAAGTGGAAGCCGGTTCAAAGATTGAACTTAAAATTTTAACACTTGACGTACAACAAAATAATTTCATCTTATCAAATAAGAAAGTTTATGAAGATACTGCAGAGGAAGCAAGAAAAAATATATTCTCGCAAATTGAAGCTGGTCAGGTTGTTAAAGGTGAAGTAGTGAGAATTACTGATTTTGGTGCTTTTATCGACTTGGGCGGATTAGATGGATTGCTTCCGTTATCACAATTATCATGGCGTTGGATCGACCATCCTACAGATATTTTGAATGTAGGTGATAAAATTGATGTAGAAGTTATTTCTGTTGATCATGATAAGCAAAGAGTTTCATTGAGTTTGAAAAATTTAGAGCCAGATCCGTGGATTGAAGCTGCTGATAAAATTAAAGAAGGGGACAAAATTGAAGGTGTCGTAACAAGATTAAAACATTTTGGCGCTTTTATTGAAGTTTTCCCTGGGGTTGAAGCTTTACTTCCTCACAATGAACTTACTGATTATCAAAATGAGACAAAATCAATTGTGAAGGTTGGCGATAAAATTGATACTTATATCATGAAATTTAATCCGGATGATAAACGTATAGCTTTGTCAGTGCACGAATTAAATTCGAGTGATTCTGAATCTAAATCGGAAGTATAGTTTAATTTATAATAGAAAAAGAGAAGTTTATTTTAAACTTCTCTTTTTTTTTTTGACTTTTAGAATTCTGTCATTAAAACAATCTCATACGTTTAGATGTTTATTACCTGTAGAAAGTAATACATAATATATTGAGAAAGAGTAGTAAACATGCCATTTCGTTATAGATTGCAAAAAGTCTTGGACTTTAGAATAAACCAAAAAGAAGAACAGAGTATGCGAGTTCAAAAGGCTCAGAAAGCAGTCTATCAAGCGGAACAGGATATCAAGAAAAATAATCAAGATATCTTGGATACAAAAGAAGGTATGCGACAAGCAAACCCTATGATGTATGAAGCGTATGATAATTACTTAACTCACCTTTGGCAGCTTGCCGAAGAATTAGAAGAAAAACGACAGGAATTGCAGAGGCTATTAGATATTGAAATTGCAAAACTTGTTAAATGCGAGCAAGCAGTAAAAGTTCTTGAAAAACATAAAGAAAAAAGTAAAGAAATTTATATCGCAGAAGAAAAAGCTGCAGAGTTAAAACAATTTTCCGAATTAGGTGTAACAAGATTCTTTAAAAAGATTCAAGAACAGAATATTGAAGAAGAAATAGAGTTAAATAAAATAGAAGGTATCTAATTATGAGTATTAATGCTACAACATCATCAGTAAGTTCATCATCACAAGTTAGCAGTTCTGCGCAAGCTTCATCTGCACAAAAATCGAATTCTGATGCTTCATTTGAAGAACAGATGGAAAAGGTTTCCTCATCTGAAAACAAGCAGGCAGATGATAAAGATGTTTCAGCAAAAACTGAAGATAAAGAAACTGTTTCTAATGATAAAAAGGATGCGGTTTCGCATGATAGCGAAAAGGATGATAATGAATTGGAGTTAACTTTAGAGTCAAATCTTGAGTATTCAAAATTTGCATCTTTATCTATGCTGGATGCAAATAATACCCTATCAAATGATATAAAGGAAATGATGTCAACTTCTGAGGTTTTTGCCGCTTCGGAAAAGCAAAATAACAAAGGCTTTGATTTCGGTAATTCAATTAGTATGACCTCGTCAGATGCGGAATTTTTCTTAAATTTGACTCAGACAAATGATATTTCTGCTCAAAATATTATAACTCAGGCGCAAAATTTGTTAAATGCAGGAGCTGATGTAAAAGAAGTCGCTCAAAGTGTTAAAATTTCCGAAACATTATTAAATGCAATTAATACAGCTAAAGAAACAAACCAACCTTTAAGAAT
This sequence comes from uncultured Clostridium sp., assembly GCA_964620875.1. GTDB lineage: Bacteria > Cyanobacteriota > Vampirovibrionia > Gastranaerophilales > Gastranaerophilaceae > Zag111. The sequence continues at coordinate 43,571 of CAZUKK010000001.1, read as the reverse complement.
TGATTTTGACCAAAATGTTGCAGTGATTTTGAGAATTAATAAAGAAGGTGTTGTTTCAGCTAATTTTATCCCCGGAGATAAAGCTGTAGAACAGTATTTGAGAAACAATATTTCTAATTTGAGAGCTACATTTGAGGAACAAGATTTGCCATACAGCGATTTGTCTTATTCTAATAGAGGTTCAAAGCAGCAAAAAGAAAAACAAAAAGAAAATAACAGATAAGGAGCTAAATACATGAATGATGCTTTTATAACAGCTATAAATACTCAATATGCAACAGTAAATTGGATGGATGTTATTGCAGATAACATGACAAACGTTTACACTCCTGGTTTTAAAGAAAAGAAAGTTAATTTTAAAACCTTTTTGAGTGGTGTAGTTACTGATGATTATTCAAAAAATATGGGGCAAGGTAAATCAACTCCGGGAACATCAAAAGACAATGTCTTTTTAGAAGGTTCTGGATTTTTCCTTACAAAGACCCCTGAAGGTAAGAGTGTTTATACTCGTTTAGGTGAGTTTACTTTTGATGGTGATGGGGTTTATAAAGCTTCAAACGGCAATACGGTTCAGGGCTATATCTTGAATGATAAAGGCGAAATTATGCAAGGTACTAAACCTATCAGTGCTGATTTGTATCAAGAAACGGCACTTAAAGGCGGAGCTTTGGATATTCCGACAACAAGTATAAAACTTTGGATTGATCCGAATAATGGTAAATATTTAGGTAAATATGACGAATATGAGATTAAAAAAGACGGAACAATTGTAGGTAAGGCTGAAAATGGTAAAAAAGTTGTACCGTTATATAGAATTACTACAAGAAATTTCCATAATTCGGCAGGTTTGTATGAATATAAAGACGGTTTATTCTTGGAAACTGAGGCATCAGGAAAACCTGTTTTAGGATGTGGTGAAATTCGTTCAGGTCTGATAGAATTATCAAATGCGGATTTTAAAGCCAATATTTCATATTTTCAGATGGCAAAGATGCAAATGGAACTTGTTACTAAACTGGTTTCTGCAAATAAAGACTTGTTACAACAAGCGATGAATATGATAACATCGAATTAATTTTCTTATCAAAACATGTATTAAACTCCATTTTTTAATTGAGGCTTTGTTAAGCCTCTTTTTAATTTTGACTTTATTTTTAATAAATAGTACAATTGCCATAGGTTATATATTCAAAAGGAGTAATTATGAAACCTTTGAAAATTGCTATTGGTTCAGACCATGGCGGTTTACAATACAAAGAGAGTATAATATCTCAATTTAATTCGGCAGAATTTGAATTTATTGATGTCGGAACTTATACAACAGACTCTTGCGATTATCCGGTAATTGCAAAACAAGTTTCAGAGAAAGTTGTTAAAGGTGAGGCAGACAGGGGGATACTTGTTTGCGGTACTGGTATTGGTATGTCTATTGCAGCAAACAAAGTTAAAGGTATTAGAGCCGCTTTGTGCGGAGAAACCTATTCAGCAAGACTAACAAGGCAGCACAATGATTCTAATGTTTTGTGTATTGGGCAAAGAGTTATTGGCGAGAGTTTGGCATTTGATATTGTTGAAGTTTGGTTAAAAACAGAATTTGATGGCGGACGCCATAAACGTAGAGTAGATATGTTAGAATAGTAGAGGTATATAAATAATGGATTCTCATAAATTTGCTTGTATTATCGCACAGTTTTTGGATGACAAACTTGCAAAGGATATTACGATTTTAAATATAAGTAATGTTTCCTCATTAGCAGATTATTTTGTAATTGCAACAGGTGATTCTACACCACAGGTTAAAGCATTGATGGAAACGGTGAAAGACAGGGTAAAATCAAATTTTTCACGACTTCCTGTTCGTCAAGAAAATGATTTAAAAAATCGTTGGAATTTGATTGATTATGGTGATGTTGTTGTTCATATTTTACACAAAGAAGAACGAGAAACATATGCTATAGAAAAATTCTGGAGTCATGCATATAGTGTTCTTGAACAAGAGTGGCGTGATGTTGCGAAAGATTATAGTGAATACAATAAATAATAAAAAGGGCAGGTATAAAACCTGCCTTTTTTATTTTAAATTCGTTTTTCTGATACAATTTTTTCTAATAAATCTTCAATATTTTTTGAACTTGAGTCAATACCGAATTTTTCAAAGTATTTTTGGAAATGTTGATTGAAGAATTTATTTATTTCTAAGTTAATAAACAAATTTCTTAAATTGTCAGGAATTCCTGCTGAGTATGAGCGTTTAAGTGCGTCATGTCCATATACAAAGAGCTTTAGTTTATTCAGAAACGGGCCGCCATCTTCATGTTTTGTAAGATATTTACCTATTTCTGCGCAGTCGTTTCCTGTAAATACCCATAATAATGGTTCTTTAAAATCCGGAATTTTAATACCGAATTTTTCGGCATGACTTAATAACCATTCTCGTGAATATCCGCCGGTTAACGTGCGAGCTTCTTCAATTGAATCCAATGTTTTTGGAATTTCTATCGGAGAATTACCGTAAAATGTTCCGATATTTTTATTTAACATTTTTGAAAAAAGCGGCGCTGTAACTTCATGAAATTCTTTTGCTTGAGCTAGTGGAACTTTTACTGTGTAAATACTGGTAAAAGATTGGTTATTGTTATTATTTATCTGCATAAAATTTATCCTTTCAGAAGGTATAACGCAGGTAAAAATATTTTTTGCTATTTACATTTACACAAGTCTTCAAGTTTATTTGTCATGCAAGTTTTAAAATGTTCGCATTCAGAGCTTGTAGGAGCTTCAAATCGGAGAGTAAACACAGGTTCGGTATTACTTTGTCTAATTAATGCAAACCCCCCTTTAAAAACGATTCTCATGCCGTCTAAAGTTACAATTTCTTTTATTTCTGTTCCAAACATATCAGGATGGTTTTTAACTTCTTGTTTCATAGCTTCAAGAACTTCTTTTTTTAAGTTATTTGGGCACGGAAAGCGGACTTCGTCGCTTGTGCAAACTTTGTTAAATGGTTCAATTAGTTCTTCCAGCTTGAAATTAGGATTTTGTTTTTTATGTTTTGAAACAATTTCAATCATTCTGCATCCTGCATAAATTGCATCATCAAATCCGTAATATCTGTCTTTAAAGAAAGTATGTCCGCTCATTTCACCGCCTAAAACAGCGTTAGTTTCTTTCATTTTGTCTTTAATATAGCCATGTCCTGTTTTGCACATAACGGCACTTCCGCCCGCATCGTTTATTGTGTCAAACAAAACTTGAGAACATTTAACTTCTGAGACTACAGTCGGGTTTTCATTGATAATATCCATTGCATAAATTAGTAGGAGTTTATCTCCTGTTAACGGTTTTCCGTTAGAGTCAACTATACCTATTCTGTCGCTGTCTCCATCATATGCAATCCCGAAATCTGCATTATTTTCAATAACAGTTTTTGAAAGAGTTTCAAGAGTTGATAAAACACTTGGGTTCGGGTGGTGGTTTGGAAATCTTCCGTCAGGCTCAGAGAACAATTCAATGACTTCACAGCCTAATTTTTTATATAAATCAGGTCCGACGACGCCTCCGGTAGCATTTGCGCTGTCAACGACAACTTTTATTCCTTGACCAATGTTTTCAAAAGTTTTAGATAATTCTGCAACATATTCAGGCAGAATTGCTGTTGTGAAGTCATAATTTGACAAATTTTCAGGCAAAGCTTTCCAATTTGCAAAGGTTAACTCTTTTACTTCTTTAATTTGAATCTCATTAAGGGTTCTTTTACCATATGTCATTTTTAACCCGTTATATTCTGACGGATTATGACTTGCAGTAATAATCATTGCGCCGTCCAGATTATGGGCAACTTCGGAGTAATACCCAATCGGTGTTGGGGCAAGCCCTAAATCTTCAATATGACCAACTTTCATATCAAAAAGTCCATTAATAAGAGCTTTTTTAAGAGAAGGGGAATGTAGTCTTGCATCCATACAAACACTTATTCTCAAATCTTCAGCTTTCTTTCCATTCTGTTGAGAAATCCAGTTTATATAACCGCTTGCAATATTATAGAATAATTCTTCAGTAATATCTTCTGTATAAATCCCTCTAATATCATTTTTTCCGAACGCATGTTCATATCTTTGCATAATTCACATCTCCTAATCTTTTATATATAATCATAATATCATGAAAAAGTTCTTGGAAAAATTGTTAAACAGAGAAAATACTGCAGGGTGGATATTCATCTTACCTGCACTGTTGGGAACTTTGATTTTCATTATAATACCTGTATTTTGCTCATTTGGTTTAAGTTTTACAAAGTGGGATTTATTAAATCCTATTGAGTTTGTTGGGTTAGATAATTATAAAATTTTATTTAAAGACGGTTTATTTTATAAAATTTTGCTTAATACTGTTGTTTTTGCTCTTTCTACATCGATTTTAGGGGTAATAATTCCGCTTGTATTGGCGTCAATTCTAAATTCTAAAATTCGTGGCAGTGAGTTCTTTAAAACGGCATATTTTTTGCCGTTTATAACACCAATGGTGGTTATTGGGATTATTTGGACATGGATTTTTGACCCAAATATAGGATTGTTGAACAAGGTTTTATCTTTGCATATTAACTGGTTGTATGACAGTAGTTATGCGATGTGTGCAATAATTATTGTGTCTGTTTGGAAATTAATCGGATACAATATGATAATTTTTTTATCATCGTTGTCATCAATTTCGCAAAGCTTGTTTGAGGCGGGGAAAATAGATGGTGCAAATTCTTGGCAAATTTTCAAAAATATAACGATACCTGTGCTTTCGCCTACGATATTTTTTGTGGTGATAATTACTGCAATAAGTTCATTTCAAGTGTTTGATTTAATTTATTTAATGACTCAGGGCGGTCCGTTTGATAGTACTAATGTTCTTGTTTATGCGATATATAAAAATGCATTTGAATACTTTAATATTGGTTATTCTTGTTCAATTGCATATGTATTGTTTTTGATAATTCTTGTATTGACCTTGATACAGTGGTCTTTAAGAAAAAAACTTGTTTATACAGAAGAATAAATTTAATTTTGTAACTCACTTGAAGTTTTTATATAAAAAGTTATAATATATATATAAAGTTTACAACTATTATTTTAATAAAATTTTTGAATTAAGAACAATAAGTGAGGATGAATTTATGAAATTAAAAGTGGTTCAGAAACCTTGTGTAACAAGTGTTTCGGGGGGGGGTAAACTTCTTAAAGCTTTACCTATGGCGATTTTAGCGGGTCTTTCTGTTATTTGTAATCCGACTTATGCTAAGGACTCGGCAACTGTTGATTTTTCAAAAGTTCCGATTGATACGCCAACTTTGGATTATTTACACCAACAGGGTGTTGAATTTACTGATGAATCAGGGAATGTGTTAAAAGATTACGCAAGTTCCTATACTTTAACAAACGTTGATTCCCCTTCTGATAATACAATTACAAAATATGATATAAATAAATCGACGGGAGAAATAATCAAAACACAAGATTATAGTGTTAATTTTAAATCTGCGACTAGTGCTGATAATTATGTTGATAAATATTCTGATGTTGTTTCAGGTAATACTTATACTTCTCCAATATTAGATAATCCGACTGGAGTTGTTGCAGATTCTATCAATGAAAAGGTTTATAAGAATAATACATATAGCAAAACATTCACTAGTTATTATGATTATAATCCTTATGCTCTGATTGTGAATAGTGGTGATATAGAGGATATTAATGCAGATTTTGTTGCGAATAATATAAATTTTTCAAATAATCAGGTGTCTATTAGTGGCATTCGTGGGACAACTACCATAGCTGATTTTGTAAGTGGAGCAATATACAATAACGGAAAAATAAATAATATTTCTGGTGATTTTATTGATAATTCAATTACTTTTAGTAGAGTAAATGCTTATTGGACTAGTTCAGCAATATCTAACGATTATAATGGTACGATTTCTAATATCACAGGTACATTTGCCAGTAATCAAAACACCGCAATTTATAATAGAGGTATAATTGGAAATATTACAGGTTCGTTTATTAATAACAATAATGGATCGATTATCAATGACGGTAAGATTTCTAATATAGTTGGAGATTTTTATCAGTCCAGAATTGAAAACTATGGTGAAATTTCTAATATTGCAGGAGATTTTATAAATTCTGGTAACAATGGTTATGCGGCGATTAATAATTATAATGGTTATTATGATTATAACACCCGTATAAAAAATATTGTCGGAAACTTTATAGGAAATAGTTCGGGGGCTATTTATAATAATGAAGGTGTAATAGATAATGTTACAGGTTATTTTGCAGGTAATGGATACGATTATTCATCACAAGGTGCAATATATAATTCCAATGCATCAATAAATGTAACGAATTCTATTTTTGTTGAAAATGCATCAACTTATTCTGGTGGAGCTATTTCAAGTAATTTTAATGGAACTTTTCGTTCTGACTCAGAGTTTGATAGAACATCAAGAACATGTAATGCTAATATAAAATCATCCATATTTACTAATAACAAAGCTTTTGCCGGAGGAGCTATAGGTTCTGAGTATTATATGACGATTTATTCAGGATATCAGCCACGACCTATCTCTTTAGATGAAGAAGATATGTCAGCTGGTTGGGATAGGTCATCATTTGTTAATCAAGTTAAAGATCTTATTTCTGTAAATATTGAAGATTCAATATTCAATGGTAATATTGCAGAATATGCCGGTGGAGCTGTAAGTGTTTTGGGTGGTATTAGGGAATATTATAGAGATTATCCGATGGAGAATGCTCTTGCAATAGATACAACTTCGGGTTCTGACAATACTCCGGTTCTGAATATTAAAAATTCAAAGTTTATCAACAATTCTATTGCTCATTGGTATGAACAACCAGGACCTGCGAGTATTGAGACTTTTGATGCATATTTAGATGATAATATTGATGTTTCTGAACGTGGTGGTGGTGCTATAGCAACAAATGGGACTACAATTATTGAGAACTCTTTATTTGACGGTAATAAAGCTGTAGAAGGTAATGGCGGTGCAATTTTTGCACTCCCTGAAGCTTATACTCTAATTGATTATAATAGTATACCTAAATCTTTGGATGAAAATTCCGGTATAGCCTTAATGAGTAATGATGATACTCTTGGTTATATTGTTTATGATAACGGAGCATCTGCAACTGATGCAAACGGTTTGGTAATTAAAAATTCAAGTTTTATAAATAATACGGCATCAAGTAGTCTTGAAGTTCAGACTCCGGATATTCAGGATTATTGGGAATATCTTTATGACAGTGGCAATTATGAAATAATAAATAATTTAGAACCTTTATTTATTGCAGAAGCAGAAAAGCGTGGGTATGATCCGAATGGTAATATTCCTGAAGATGTTGCTATGGAAATAATAATGGATGTTATAGGTTCAACACAAGAGTACAAAGACTTTGTTAAGATGGTTGAAGTGTCTCAAATAGCTCATGGCGGTGCTATATATTCTGCTCAAAATACAAAAATTATTGCAGACAATGCTGATGTGGTATTTAAAAATAATAAAGTTATTAACCAAGGTGTTGAAACTTATAACGATATTTATATGCTTACCACTGTTGGGCAAAAACAGGAGGAAATGGTTGGTAGCCTCCCAACAGCTACTGCTGATGAAATTAAAGACTTGGTAACATTGACTCTTGATGCAAGAAATGGCGGTTCTATTGTCCTAAATGGTACAATAGATGGCGGTATTGTTACCTATTCTTCTCAAAATAATAATTGGGGTGGAGAACTAGAATCGCTTGCTATGGAAAGTACAGGAGATGACTCAAAAACTGAATTTCAACCTGCTTACCGTTTAGCTGTAACAGGTGATGGTACAGGAAAAGTTGTTTTTGGTAATAGTGTTTATAATGCTGAAATTACAACTTATAAAGATTCAATGTCAGTATTAGCAAAGGACTCAAACTGGGATAATAATATTCTTGTGCTAAATGGCGGTACTGTTTCAATGGTGAACAATGAAGTCGGGGTATCTAATCTTAATAGAATGCTTGTTACTAATGATACCAATATAATTGCAGATGTTGACCTTAAGAATGCTGAAATGGATAGATTCACAGCAAGTGAGTACAGCGAACATATTGCAGATGCTCGAGTAAATGTAGTCGGTATGAACTTGTTATCAGATGCAAAAGAAGACAAAACAGAAATCTATTTTGCTGAACAAGGATTAAAAGATAACGTAACAAATGGAACTGGTGAACTACCTGATGCAAACCAAACGGTATACACACCAATCTATAAATATAATGTATCGTATGACAACAGAGACGATGGCGGCTACTTTGTATTTAACAGAGGCGGAAGTGCAGGCGGTAATGTAAGTGATGCATTCAACCCAAGTATACTTGCAGCACCTGTATCAAGTGTGGCAGCATCTCAAGCAACAATAAACGAAACATTTAAATACGTATTTGAACACGCTGATACCTTTACAAAAATGCCGTCAATGGATCGTATGACAAAAATCAATACTAATAAATATGCTCTATCAACAGATTTTGATGAAAATAGAGAACTTATTGGATTTGACCATAATAATACTGCAGGTTGGTTCAGACCATATGTAACCTTTGAAAAAATGAGCTTAAACCACGGACCAAAAGTAGATGCAGTTACATACGGTTCATTAGCAGGTTTTGATACAGACTTCCATGAACACCGAAATGGCTGGTATAGTGTAGGAACAGGTTATGTAGGATATAACGGAAGCCAATTACACTATAACGGAGTAAGCACCACAATGAACGGTGGTTTGTTGGGTTATACACATACAATGTATAAGGGCAACTTCTGGTCAGCTCTAACACTATCTGCCGGTGCAAGTGTCGGAGAAAGCCGAACAATGTATGGCAAAGAAGACTTCACAAGCTTGATGGCAGGTTTGGGATCAAAAACAGGATATAACTTTGAATTCAAAGAAGGCAAATATATCTTACAACCGATAATGTTTATGAGCTATACATTTGTAAATACATTTGATTATACAAATGCAGCAGGAGTAAGAGTAAAACCAAGCCCTGCACATAGTATACAATTAAATCCGAGCGTACGTTTCATAACAAACACTAAAAACGGCTGGCAACCATACGTAAGTGCCGGAGTAGTATGGAACGTAATGAATGAAAACAAGGTACTGGCAAATAATGTACGCTTACCTGAAATGAGTATGAAACCGTATGTAGAATATGGAGTTGGTGTCCAACGCAATTGGAAAGATAAATTCACAGCATTTGGACAAGCCATGCTAAGAAACGGCGGAAGAAACGGTATAGCATTGACCGGAGGATTCAGATGGGCACTTGGAACAGAGGGTAAACCGATAGAAAAAGTGCAGGATAAAGAAGTTGTTCACACAGCACAGAATGATGCACAACGCAAAGTAATTAAACAATTAAGTCCTGCTCAGCGTACAGCCCTTGGTGCAAGCCCGCAAAATACCTCAAGAACAACTATGATTGGTTCTATTAGACAGTTATAAGATAATTATTATTGCAAAACAAGAAATACTGCCAAATTGAAACGTTTGGCAGTATTTCCTTTTATAATAAATTTTGTAACAAATTACATTAAAATACTAAAGTTATACAAAAAATTTTCCGTATATATACATGTACTTAGATAAGACGGAGTGTGTATAAAATGTACGATGAGCTTTTAAAAATGCAGCTTATAATTGAATTACAAAATCTTGTCAAAGATATTGAAAAACTTGATGAATACAAAGATTCATATTGTGAATTTATGAAAGAAATGATTTTAAATACATATAGTGTTAATTAGTCATTTGAGGAATGTAATTTTATCATAACTGATTTAGATTATAGTTATGAATATAGTTGTAATAGGCGGAGTTGCCGCAGGAGCAAAAGCCGCCGCAAAAATTAAACGTTTACTGCCCGATTCATCTGTTTCTATTTATACGGATGATACACATGTTTCGTATTCTTCTTGTGGTTTGCCTTATTATATTGAGGGTAATTTTATTGATTATAGGATGCTTTTGGTGCGTTCTGTCGAGGAGTTTAAGGCTTCCGGAATTGATGTCTTTTTGGAACATAGAGTTGATAAGATATTAGTTTCACAGCAACAAGTGCTTGTTGTTACTAAAAAAGATGCAAAATTAGTAAATTATGACAGATTGATTATTGCAACAGGTGCACGTCCTGTAATTCCAAATATCAAGCGAGTTAGAGATTTTGAAAATGTTTATACCGTTAGAAAAATTGAAGATGGTATAAATATTCGTAACAAAATGCTCGAGTCAAAACGTGTTGTAATCATTGGTAGTGGTTTTATTGGTTTGGAATTATTGGAGGCATTTGCTAAAAACGGTTTAGAGGTTACTGTTATTGAAAAAAATAATAGGCTTATTGCGGCATTTGATGATGATATATCCATAAAGATTCGAGAACGACTGGAGAGCATTAATCCCCGAAATTTTGAATTTTATACTGGTGAAGTTGTAACAGAATTTATAGGTAGCGGTAATACGCTAAAAAAAGTTAAAACGCTCTCAGGAAAAGAATTTGATGCAGATTTTGTTATATTATGTGTCGGTATTGTTCCAAACTCTGAAATAGCAGCAGAAGCAGGGATTGAAATAGGTGAATCCGGCGCAATTAAGGTTAATAAGTTAATGCAAACTTCTGTTCACAATATATATGCCTGTGGAGATTGTTGTGAAGAACCACATATAATAAGCGGAGTTTCTTCATGGATTCCATTGGGTTCAACAGCAAATAAGGAAGGTAGATGCGCTGCACAAAATGCAGCAGGGATTTATACAGAATTTGAGGGTGTTTTAGGTTCTGCAGTATCAAGGTGTTTAAATACAACTATGTCAAAAACAGGTTTAACAGAAGAAGAAGCTGTCAAATTTGGATTTACTCCTGTATCTGTCGTTGTTTCAAAAAATGATATTGTAGGATATATGCCGGATGCAGGAGAAATTACAATAAAACTCATTGCAGACAAAGCTTCAGGATTATTGCTTGGAGGTCAGGCAATCGGTTCTGTAGGAGCGGATAAAAGGATTAACACTGTTGTTTCAGCATTAACCGGTCATTTAACCGTTCATGAATTTAAAAATAGTGATTTAACTTATGCTCCTCCATATTCAACAACAATTGATCCGTTAATTGATGCTACAAATATGTTGTGCAGCAAAATCCTTAAAAGATGTTAAATTAAGGATTTAATGTATTTAGCAACGCCTTCACCCATTGCAAAACAATTAGCCTGTACTCTTAATGCTCCTTGTGCCATATAATCCGCACTCAAGCATCTCCCAACTACAAATAAGTTATGATAGTCAGCACTCATGAGACTTTCAATTGGTAATTGGTATTCGCCTGTCTGTTCACAAGTCGAACAGTTTTTGTCTTTGTTATGAACATCTACAGGATAATTAGAAATAAGAACAGGATGTTCAAATTTTTTACCGCTTTTCAAATCATCAATGGTATAAACATATTTACCTTTAATTCTATCGGAAACTCTTATTCCTATTGTGTCTGCAATATTTGAAATAAATGAATTTTCAAATCCCGGTAAATATTTAATACAAAACTCGGATAACCTCAAAATAGCCTCTCTAGCTGAGATTAAGGCGTATGAAATATCTTTAATATTATTAGGATTAAGGTTCTCCGGTATCCTAGGACAATTAAAAGCTACAGTATCAGGCATTCCTGCTACTGTAAATATCTGAAAATAGTTAATATCAGAGTCTTTTAACTCATTATTAGACAATGCTTTTTTAAATATAGGCGCTAAAGCCCAGTGTTTATCAGTATCCCAAGTGTATGCAGTAGAAAAATGCCATTGATTATCAATACATTCTGCGGTTGTAACGTTTCTATCAGTGTCATATTCACAAATCCACTTAGCAAATTGTTCACAGTTGACTCCGCCCATCATAAATCTAAGGCTCATAGGTTGAAAATCATTGTTATCAGTCAACATTTTGCAATTAATTTTTTTAGAAAATTCGCAATTTCCTGTTGCATCTACAAAGAATTTCGCTCCGATATATTCCAATAACATATCTCCTTTATTATACATTATGTTATTAGTATGTATCGTTTCGGTATGTGGTAATAATGTTTTGTTTTCAATTTTTATAGTAAGAACTGTAGATTGTTCATTATCTGTAGTAATATCCGATACTTCAGCGTTATATAAGACCTCTACTGATGCTTCTTTCATCATTTTATCAAGAACAATCTTTGTTAACTCAGGATTAAGCCAGCCCTTATTTCCCAGATATGTTACTTGTCCATTAATTTGTTTTAAATTTTTAACTAATTCATTAAAAAAATCAGTATTTATTTGATTATTGCCACAATTCATAACTGGAACAACTAAACCTGAAGTGATAGCTCCTCCTAAATAGTGATTTTTTTCGATTAAAAGAGTTTTTAATCCAAGTTTCCCCGAAATATAAGCGGCGGAACAGCCAGCTGTTCCGCCGCCAATTATAATAACATCATAAGTTTTCATAATTTTATTATAATTTAGCTTATTAATTATTGCAAAATTGTTATGCAAAATTAATATCTGTATCTATTATAGAATCTGTTATAATAAACATCATCATATCTGTCGCCAAAGTACCAGTAATGACGGTGATTGCCTGAATGTTCATAATAAGCTCCGCTGCAAACAAAACGGATACCTTCGCCATCAGCAGTATTTGGAGTTGCATCTTCCCAAGGACCGTCTGTTTTTTTGTTGCTAACGATTTCATTATTTTCAGAATCATATGCAAAATAAGCTAATTTTCTTACTTGTTTTGTTTCACAGTCAACAAGAACTTTGCTTCTTTGAGACCAAATAGGTTTATTTGATATTAACTTAATAGGGGATTCATCAGCTACTTGTTTTGTCCAATAAGTAAAATATCTTCCTGCGAAATGATAAGTTCTATCATTTTGTGAAGCTACACTATCAGAATCTACATAGTTTCCACGACCAATTTGAACCCAGTGGGCTGCAAAACAAGGGGTAATTGTCATTGATAAAACGCCTAAAGCGACTAAAAACTTCTTCATACTTGCTACTCTCCTTTAATTTGTTTACTGAAATTTTGTTAATCTAATTTACAATTAGAAATTTAACTTCATAATCTTAACATTTTTTAATAAAATTGTCAATAAACGTTAGTTCAATTCTCAAAAATAATGTTATGCTATAATTTATTATATCGTATCGAAATATACTTATAATATTGTGTGCTTTTTGTAGTAAGAAGAAGATATTAAATTTGAATTTTTGACCTCTAAATTTCTATTCTCGATAATAGCCTCGTTTTCAAGGGTTAAATTGTTATCACGATAAAATATTCCTGCTTTGGTTTTTAGAAGCCCTAAATCGAATTCTGAGAGGGGTAATTTTATTAAATTAGAGTTTTTTGATGCAACAGTTCCTATTATTTTATTTTCATTTTTGTTAAAGATGCTTCCGATTTTAAATCCGGCAGTCAACATTGCATTTCTAATTGATGCTGATGTTGAATAAGTTAACAGTAACCCTTCATTATCGATGTGATCATATAGTAACTTAAAAAATTCTAAGGACCATAAACATGGACACTTTGATGGGGTAAATGCATCCAGAAATATCAAATTATATGTTTTTTTGTCATCAAGTATAATTTTTCTTGCATCCCCGTTTTTATACTCGAAGTTTATGTCTCGTAATTTATACCTTTTTAGGCTTCTTTTATAACAATTAGTTATATACTTATAATATATATTATGTAAAAAGCTTATGTTGTGAGTTCTATATGACTTATTTAACCTTTGGTTTTTATATAGCCTAAATATGCCTAGTAAATCTTGTTCAAAATACGGTGAAAGGCTCTTTGAGGTTAAAAGACTCTCTACTATTGAATTTTCATATATTTCGGGGTTATTTTGGGCTATTTTTTCAAAAATTAAAAAATTAATAATTTTTGAAATTTTTCGAATTTTAAATTTTTTATCACTTTTTAAATATTTATCAATTTTTTCGTATTTAAAATTTAAATCATTTTTATTTTTTATATTTTTTTCTCCGGTTTTTATAAAAGGAGATAAAAAAGCTAAGATTTCATCATTGTCTATTGAGGTTATAGAAATTTTATTAAAAATATTATCGTCATATATCGCTTCGTTATTATTGTTGAAATTTTGATGCGATTTATTATTGGTATATATCGTTTCGATATTACTATTTGTAAGTGAATTATTTTTTAGAAATTTTTTCTGAGAAAAATTTTTAAAAATAAAATCTAAAAAACTTTTTGAGTTATATCCAATTCCGTAACAAATATCTAAGACTTTTATCTCATCAAGTGATTTAAGCCATTCAATATCTATTGGCAGGATAAATTTTTCATATGCTTCAGTTAGAGCACCTGTTGCACTATGGTAAATATCATTATAGTCCTCATTATAAAGCCCCACTGAGCCATCGAGGGTGAAATATGGATGAAAGCTATACATAGTGCCATTTTAAGCTATTTTAGGTTTTTTTGGCAAATTCTTAATAATTAATAACCTGAAATTCTGTTTTTGGTATAATATTTTTGAAAGGTAAATTAAGAATATGAAAGTTACTGTAAAAGTGCCTGCAACAACGGCAAATATAGGACCGGGATTTGATTGTATGGGTATGGCATTGCCAATTTATAATACCATTACAATAGAGGAAACAGTTTTACCGGGAACTGGTGTTGAAATCAATGTTCTGGCGGATACTGATATTATTGATAATGTTTCATTAGATCATATTCCTGTTGATGAAAATAGTATCGTTTATAAGGCTGTAGAGCTACTCTATAATATGATTGGGCAGACTCCAAGTGAGTTAAAAATTACTATCCAATCTAATATTCCTGTTGCAAGAGGGTTAGGCAGCAGTTCTTCTGTTATTGTAGGAGCTTTGATTGCTGCAAATGAACTACTTGGCAGACCTGCAGATGAAGTTGCATTGTTATCAATTGCTTGTGAAATTGAAGGCCACCCTGATAATATTACACCTGCTATTGTCGGCGGATTAGTTATTTCTTCGCAAGAGGATGATGGTAGTGTTATTTATAAAAAGTTAGAATGGCCTGAAAATTGGGCTATTACTGTTTGTGTACCTGACTTTGAGCTTTCAACGGATATTGCCCGTTCTGTTCTTCCTAAAGAAGTTCCTATGAAGGATGCTATATTTAATGCAAAACGTTTAGCAATGTTTGTTCAAGCTGTAAATACTAATGATTCCTCGCTTATGAAACTTGCTCTACAGGACAGGTTGCATCAACCTTACAGAATGAAGCTTGTTCCGGGGTTAGATAGTATTATTGATAATTTAAGACACTTTGATAACGTTTTGGGTTGTGTTTTAAGTGGTGCTGGCTCATCTATTCTGATAATTTCTGAGAAAAATAACTTGGATAAAATTAAAGAAGTAGTTAGAGAAACTTGGGCTAACCAAAATATTAAATGTGAAATAAGAACTCTTTCTGTTGAAAACAATGGAGCACAAATAATATCTAATGAAGATTAGTATATCTTATTAAGAAATTATACTGATTTAATAATTAAAAACCTCCTCTATTATTATAACTAGGAGGTTTTTATGTATATAAGTATTTTAAATTCCTGTGTCGGTTGCGGAGCTTGTGCAATAATTAATCCTGAAGTTTTTGATATTCAGGGAGATAAGGCTGTTATTAATTCAAACAGAATTGATGATACTGAAGATTTATGTATTGATGCGGCAATAAATTGTCCGGTTAATGCAATTTCATTGAACAGTTATTAGTCATTTTTTATATATGTAGCGGAAACTTTAATTTCGTTTTTAAGCACATCAATAATTGCCCAGCGAATAATTTCTCCATATTTTTGTGAAAGTAAATTTTCTATCTCAAAATTATCAACTGGAGCTGGTAAATCAAGAATAATTGTATCTGAAACTATTTTGCTCATAATAACTCCAATTATTCAACGGTTACAGATTTTGCAAGGTTTCTTGGTTGGTCAACATCTTTACCAAGAAATTCCGCAATATAGTATGCGATTAGTTGAAGCGGAATCATTGCAATTATTGGCGATAAAAGTTCGTCAATTTCAGGAACTCTGATAATGTAGTCAAACAAATCATCTAATTTTACATCATTAGAGTTTGTAAGAGCAATCATTCTGGCATTACGAGCTTTAGCTTCTTCACTGTTTGATAAAAGCTTTTCGTAAACAGAACCTTTCATTAATATTGATAATACAGGCATAGTTTCATCAAGCATTGCAATAGGACCGTGTTTAAGTTCTCCTGCAGGATATCCCGTAGCGTTGATATAGCTGATTTCTTTAAGTTTTAATGCTCCTTCCAGTGCAGTTGGATAATTTATTCCACGTGCAATATAGATAAAATCTCTGGTGTTAGCATAGCGTCTTGCGCAAGTTTGAATTTCTTGTTTGTTTGCAAGAATTTGTTCAATTTTTTGAGGCAAAAGAAGCATTTCGGATTTTATGTTAATTAATTCTTCATCCGGCATAGAATTTTTGATTTCTGCCATATATAGTGCAAGTAAATAGAATGATGTAAGCTGTGCTATATATGATTTTGTAGCAGCAACTGATACTTCAATACCGGCATTGACAGGAACTAAACTGTCAGCTTCTCGAGCCATAGCACTGTCAGGTCTGTTTGTTATAATCAAAATATGAGAACCACGAGCTTTAGATTGTTTGATTGCAGTTAATGTATCTGCAGTTTCTCCTGATTGTGAAACCCCTATAACAAGTGTATGTTCATCGGTTACAGTTTTGCGGTAGATATATTCACTTGATGCTTCAACGTCAACAGGAATTCCACAGAAATCCTCAATAATATATTTCCCAATCATTGCAGCATGTAACGATGTTCCGCATGCAATAATTTGAATTCTATTCAAGTTTTTTAATGTTTCTTTTGTTAATTTAACTTCATTTAAGACAATTGGGGATGTACTTGTGTGAAGCTTTCCAACTAAAATATTTCTAATAACATCAGGCTGCTCATGGATTTCTTTTAACATAAAATGTTTATAACCCATCTTGCTTAGTGCTACCGGCTCCCACGGTAAAGTTTCAATTTTTGGTTCTAAAACTTCGCCATTCTCATTTTCCAAACGTAAACTGGCAGGAGTCAATGTTACAACCTGATTATCATTCAAATAAAGTGCTCGTTTTGTATGTTTTATAAAAGCTGGAACATCTGATGCTACATAAAATTCGTTTTCTCCGTATCCGATAATTAATGGTGCATTTCTTTTTGTAGCAACAATTACATTAGGTAAATCATTGTGCATAATACATAAAGCATAAGCCCCTTCAAGTTTTTTAGTTGCAATTTGAACAGCTTTTGTTAAATCTTTGACTTTATCATAAGTAGATGCGATAAGGTGAGCGATTGTTTCTGTATCGGTTTGTGAGCGGAATATACAACCTTTTTGCTCTAATTCAGCTCGGAGTTCTTTGTAGTTTTCAATAATTCCGTTATGAACAACAACGAGATTTCCGCAATTACAAGTGTGAGGGTGCGCATTTAATACCGTCGGTGCACCATGAGTAGCCCATCTTATATGTCCGATACCTGTTGTTGATTTAGATAGCTCGTAAGCGTGCGGAGCTAATTCGGTACGTAAATTCTTAAGTTTACCTTCAGCTTTATAAACACTGATTTTATCGGCACATTTAATAGCAATACCTGATGAATCATATCCTCTGTATTCAAGTTGCTCTAATCCGTCTAATAATATATCTGTAACAGGTTTTGTACCTACATATCCGACAATACCGCACATATTGCTAAATCTCCCTTTTTCTATTCTTACAATATATATAGTATCATCAAAATAAGAAGTTTTTTAAACCTTAATATATTTTTTACATTAATCTAAAATATGTATTCCCACTCCCATATTTGCAGGAACAAAGTTGTTATATCTGAAACCTCTGTTACTTGAATTAAATGTATTTATCCCAGTTTGGTTAAATGTATTATCAAATATTGGCGGAGTAAAACCGGTTGGCTGTCCGTATAAATTGTTTCTAATACGGTTTCTTACAGAAGAATTAGCATAATATTGAGATAAATGATTTCTATTGTAATAATCATCTCTGTAATTTTCAAGTACCATATTCATTCTTTGTGCAAGTTTTAAATTAGGATGTGTTTTACTAAATAGTGTTTTCTCAATCCTGTTTAGGCGTACAGTAGGGCTCTGTGAGCTGTATGTTCTGCCGTACAAGTATCCTTCAATTTGGGATAAATCTTTACTATAAATACTGTCATAATTGCCGGTAGTACTATTTTGAGTAGTTTGAATTTTTACCGTTTGAGCCTCACTTTTTACCGGTAGTAAGCATGATATGCTAACAATTAATGATAAAATTAAATATTTTTTCATGTAGACCTCATCTCTTTTGGCTTAATAGTACGAGGTCTTATTAAAAAAATCATTGGTCAAGCAGATAATATTAATATGTAGCCCAAAGAAGAATAAAATGATAATATTAAATTATGAAGAATACAGATAAAAAAACAAAAAAAGAAGTTATTGCATATGTTCATACCCATTGGGACAGAGAATGGTACAGAGAATATGAAGTGTTCAGACTAAGACTTGTCAAAGTTTTTGATAATATACTATTTATGCTTGAAAATTATCTTTTACCGTCTTTTTATTTTGACGGACAAGTTTCAGCGTTACTGGATTATCTTGAAATAAGACCTGAAAATGAATCTCTGGTAAGAAAATTGATTAGAGATAAACGATTATTTATCGGACCGTTTTATTGCCTTGTAGATGAGTTTTTAACCGATGGTATATGTTTTAGGAAAAATTTAGAAATCGGATTAAAAATTGCACAAGATTTTGGGTGTACTGATTTTATCGGCTATTTGGCAGATACATTTGGACACAGTAAAAATGTCCCACTTTTACTTAAGGAGTTTGGTATTGACAAAGCTGTTGTATGGCGAGGATGCCCCGATGAATTACCGTCAGAATTTGTATTTAACGGTGTAAATACCGTGAATCTTGTTCGAGGTTATTTCATGGATATTTTTTCCTCAGAGCATACATTTGAAGAAAAAGCAGCACTTCTTAAAAAGAATTTGGATTTAATTGCTGAAAAATCGCAGGATGTAATACTTTTACCGATTGGTGCAGACCATCTTGGTGTGCCTGAAAATTTATTATCAAAAATTGATAAAATTAATACATTACTTGATGATTATGAAATCCACATAGGAAGCCTGTTTGAATACTTTGAAAAGGTTAAATTTAAACACAAGTATAATGATGAATTGCGAGATAATTCAAAAACCTTTATCTTACAAGGTTCATATTCATCAAGAATGAAATTAAAGCAATTAAATACACTTTGTTCATATAAACTTGATTTAGCGAATAAGGTTCAGCTGAATTTTAGCGGAAATTATGATTCTGCAATAGACTATGCTTATCAATTATTATTGCAAAATCAGGCTCATGATGGAATTTGCGGTTGTTCTACTGATAAGGTGCATGAAGAAAATATTATTAGATACAATAAAGTTTTGCAAGTCGCTGATACAATTATGAATGAAATTGCCGTAACATTGCCACAAAATATGTCAATTTCATTCCAAAATCCTGATAGATATAAACTGATAGAGGTTGAAAGAACTGAAATTGAAAAAGGTACACAAGTTTTATCTAAGCGAATGGGATTTCCGAGAGAGCTCCTTTATAATACGTCAAAAATCCCTGTTACAGAAGATTATACACAAATTTATACATTACTAAAAGAATATAATTCAAAAAGTAATAAGTCGGATATTGAAATCTCTAACAATTCTATTAAGAATTCTAATATAAAAATTGAGGTTGTTGATGGTCAAATCAATGTTTATGATAAATCTAAGTGTTATAAAAACTTTGTTGAATTTATCAGATGTAAAGATATTGGAGACAGCTATAATTTTGGTCCTGTGAAAAATGATGTTTATGAGATTGCAAAAATAAAATCTGCTAAAATTATTGCGGATGGACCACTTAGAGCAATCATTAGGATAAATACATCCTTCTTTACTGTAGATGTTTCTATTGATAAACTGTCAAAATTGCTGAAATTTAAAATTAAATGGTTAAATATACTATCAAATAAGCTTTGGCAAGTTCGTTTCAATTTAAATAAACCTGTAAATGAGGTTTATTCTGAGGATATGAACATGTTAATAAATCGCAAATTTGACCCTAATTATAATATTCGTGAAAATTTACCGCAAACCAAGGGGCTTGAAGCTAAAACAAACACAGCTCCGACACAAAGATTTGTCTGGGCACAAGATTTTGGTATAATTACTGATGGGTTATCCGAGTATGAAGTTTCAGGAAAATCTATTATGATTACAATGCTTCGTTCTACAGGTATTATTTCAAATCCGTCAAATCCTGCAAGAACAACCCCTGCCGGACCTCCGATTGAAGTTCACGGATTGCAGCAAATTGGAGAGAATGCTGTAGAATTTAATATTGGATTCTTTTCTCTCAATGAGTGGGTTAACCAAATTGAAGCGGTTTATCCGCAAACTGTCATTATTTAATAATCTTATGGAGGTATACAAAACAAAAAGCACTTCTTTCGAAGTGCAATGTATATTGAGTTTCCTATATCCTTTTTCCTTATATTTCTTTCCTATTTTCCTATGATTATCCAACGATTTTTGAAACAAAGTTTACGGTATCGAAAAACGAATCTTTAACAAATTCTTTAGCTAAAGTTGTTATAGGTCTGTTTTCGATACAATCAAAAACGAAATATATCGGGTCTTGAGATGAATTAAATCTCATTCTTCTATCTTTATTTTTTAAATAATTAAAGTTTTCGGCAGATTGTCTTTTGTTAACTCTGCGAGTCATTGTTCCAAAAGGTTTTTGAGCTGTTGCCATAATTTTTATCTCTCTCTTAAATCTCTCTTATGTATATATAAAGTAAATACTTTTTAAATAATTGCCTTTTTCTAATTAAGTTGCTTAACATTTCTTAACTATGGCTCTAAGTCAATACAGTCCTCACTATTTACAAGGTTTTTACCAATTGCTTTTTCGAATTCTGCTTTTGCTGAATTATATTGATAGAGTGCGGTGTAATATGTTAATTGAGCTTGTTCATAAGTATTTTCTGAATCTTTTAACTCTGTAGGAGAGGCTTCACCTACTTTGTACATTCCATAGGATAATTCGTAACTTTCTTTTGCTTGTTTTACTTGTAAAATTGCGTAAGGAAGCTGATTACGTTTTTCATCTAATTTTAAATAAGCACTTTGTATTTCCAAATAGATAGAATTTTGAGTTTTTATGGCATTTGCAAGTTCTCTGTCATATAAGTATTTTGCTTCTTTTATTTCATTGCGCATAAGCATTAAATTTATTGTCGGAAATGTTAAGTAACCACCCAAATTAAAACCGTAATTTGAAGTCCATGATTTTCCACCCCTTTGGTACTGTCCTTCAATAGATATTGTGGGTAAAAATGATTTTTTAGTAAGTTTAATGGTTTGATTTGCAGCCTCAACTCTTATCTCAGCTCGTTTCAGTTCCGGTCTTGATGCTCTTGCAATATCAATAGCTTGAACAAAACTTATATTTATTGGTTGATATTGTAGTTTTTCTTGAACCTCATAACGCTCTATGTAAGGAACACCCATGACATTATTTAGTTTTGCTATTGCGAGGTTTACATTATTTTCAGCTTCAATATACTTTAATTTTGCATTGCTTAGATTTGTTTCTGCAATTCTAACGTCGACTTTTGGGTTAAACCCACCTTGATATAAGGCTTTTGCTTGATTATAAAATAATTGATATTTCTCTACGGAATCTTTTGCTACACGCTTATATTCATAGGCAAATTGTAAGTTATAATAAGCATCTTTTGTTCTATAAATAACATCATTTACAACTGCTTCAAATGTCTTTTTAAAACCTTCATAATCAAGCTTTCTTATTGTTGCTTGATTTTGGGTAACCCCAAAGTCATACAACATTTGTTGCAAAGAGATTTGACCAAGCAGATAATAATTAAATTCTAAATTTTCTCCTAAAGCATCTGATAATTGAAGTTGTCTTAATCTTGTGTAGCCGGTTTGCCAAGAAATACTTGGGAAATAATTTGACCAAACTTGTTTTATTCTTGCATCTGAAGCAAGGATGTCTTGAAATGCTGCGTTTATTTCAGGATTATTTCCTAATGCAATTTTTAAACAATTTTCAAGTGTCATTTCAATATTTTTTTCAATTGAACCGGAAATTATCAAATTAGAATCAGTATGAGAATTCGGTAAAACAGTTTCGCTGTTTGGAAATTCCACAGGATTTAATTTATTCCCGATATCATAAGCCAAGATAGTTTGGTTAAATTGCACTATCAAAGAGAGAGTTATAATAAATATTCTACGCATTTCTTTTATTTCCTTTGAATGTGTTTATGAATAATGACAAATCTGATTTAAAATTTTCAATTAAAACGTAAAAAGCAGGAATTAAAAAAGTTCCGATAAAAGCAACCGCTACCATTCCTCCAAATACAGTCATTCCAACAGAATGTCTGGATGCTGCACCTGCACCTGTTGCTATTACTAACGGAATTAAACCCAATATAAATGCAATATTTGTCATCATAACAGCTCTAAATCTCAAATTTGCGGCTTCAATTGCAGCTTCTTTAATAGATAAACCGCTTTCATGAGCATCTTTTGCAAATTCAATTATTAAAATTGCCTGTTTAGTACTTAAGCCAACTAACATTACTAATCCGATTTGTGAATAAATATCTAAATTAAATCCTGCTACATATTGAAAAAATAAAGCACCGAAGAGAGCTACCGGAGTTATTAATAGAACACTGACAGGTAAAAACCAGCTTTCGTATAGAGCTACTAAAAATAAATAGATGAAAACTAATGACATTATAAGAATAGGTATAATTTGACCACTAGACTGTTTTTCTTGTAAGGATGTTCCTGACCATTCATATCCCATATCTTTTGGTAATATTTTATCTGATAGGTTTTCCATGATGCTCATTGCTTTACCTGAGCTTACTCCACTTCGAGCACTTCCGTTAATTGTTATTGCAGGATACATATTGAATCTTACCCGACTAGATGGACCAACTATATTTTTAATTTTTAAGACAGATGCTAATGAGACCATATGTCCGTTATTATTTTTTATGTAAATCTTTTGAAGATCCTCTGTTTTACCTCTAAATGGTGAATCTGCTTGCATATATACCCTATAAACACGTCCTAATTTGTTAAAATCATTTATATAAGTTTTTGCAAAGTAAGCTGAAATTGCACTATAAATTTCGTTCAAAGAAATATTTTGTGCTAATGCTTTATCTGTATCAACTTCTAATAACAATTGCGGGATATTTGCACTTTGAGATGTGTATACCATAGCTAAATCTTTATTTTTCATCGCATTTATTATAAATTTATTTGCTTCATCTGTTAATTCTGAAAAATTCCTGTCCCCTTTATCTAATAATTGATACTCAAAACCCCCAAACATACCCAGTCCGGATATTGCAGGTGGAGAAAAGCTTGCTACTTTTGCATACGGATAATTTGAAAATTCCTTATAAATATTACTCATTATTCCTTTTAATGATTCTTCTTTTCTCTTACGCATTTTCCACGGTTTAAAATCAGATACAATAAACGCTGTATTTTCACCGTTCATACCG
Organism: uncultured Clostridium sp.; assembly: GCA_964620875.1. Lineage (GTDB taxonomy): Bacteria > Cyanobacteriota > Vampirovibrionia > Gastranaerophilales > Gastranaerophilaceae > Zag111. Next base: position 19,743 of record CAZUKK010000001.1, on the reverse strand, counting down.
ACAAGAGCAATAGTATCATTGACTCCTGAGATATTCATAAGTTTATTTTCGACATCTTTTGATATTTCATCAGTGCGTGAAACAGACGAGCCATCAGGTAGTTGAATTTGTGTAAATACAGCTCCCCTATCTTCATCTGGGATAAACCCTTTTGGGATAATTAGAAACATGATAATTGTAAATGCTAATATAATTCCAAGAACTCCAAGGGTTAATAATCGTGAATCAATAAATTTTTCAACGTAAACAAGGTATTTTTGACGAATATCATTAAACCAATTATTAAATATTTGTATGAATTTGAAATCAACTTTATCTTTATCAGACTTTAATATTCTTGAACAAAGTGCAGGAGCAAGTGTTAAAGCAACTAAAGTTGATAAACCGATAGATGAAGCAATACATAGAGCAAATTGTCTGAACATTCTCCCTGTAATTCCATCCATAAAGGAGACAGGAACAAAAACTGCCATAAGTACAAGTGAAGTAGCAACAACAGCACCGAAAACTTCTTTTATAGTTTGTTCAACCGCAGATATCGTGTCTTTACCTTCTTGAATATGGCGCTGTGTATTTTCAAGAACAACAATTGCATCATCAACAACAAGACCAACAGCAAGAACCAAACCAAATAAAATTAGTAAATTTATTGAAAATCCAAAGAATTTCATAAATATAAAGACACCTATAAGCGATACCGGTATTGCTGCAAACGGGATAAATGCCGCTCTAAATGACCCTAAAAATAAATATGTAACTAATGAAACCAATAATATTGCCAAACCAACGGCATCAACAACTTCATGAATAGATTCTCTAACAAATTCTGTTTCATCACGTTGAATTTTATATTCAATATCACTCGGAAATGATTTACTCAACTCTACCATTTTTTCTCTGATTTTATTTGATAAATCAATAGCATTTGCTTCCGGAAGTTGATTTATCATGATAATTGAAGCATTTTTACCGCTTATTCTAGATATATTTGAGTAATTTTCTGCACCTAATTCAATTCTTGCAACGTCTTTTAATTTTATCTGTGCTCCGCTTGTTTTTGACTTAATTATTATATTCTCAAATTCTTCTACATCTTTTAAGCGACCTTTTGTCTGCATTGTTAACTTAATCAGCTGTTTATCTTTCATCGGCTCAATTCCTAAATCTCCTGCAGGAGACTGTAAATTTTGAGATTGTACGGCTGAAATTACATCTGTTGCAGATAGCTTATAGTTAGCCATTTTATCTGCATCGAGCCAAATCCTCATAGAATAATTCGAAGATCCGAAGACGCTAACTGTCCCAACCCCTTTTATTCTTGCTAATTCATCTTTAATATAAATGTCGGCATAATTTGATATAAATAAATTATCATATGATCCATGCGGAGAGGTAATAGAAATCATTACCAGTCCAGGACCTCCTGTTGATTTTTTTACAGACAAGCCATAGCGTTTAACCTCCTCAGGAAGTCTTGGAGTAACCAGTTGTAATTCGTTTTGTACATTAATTACTGCCATATCCGGGTCAGACCCGACTTCAAAATATAATGTTAATTTGTATGTTCCACCTTGAGATGTCGAACTCATATAAATCATATTATCAACACCGTTCAATTGTTCTTCAATAGGAGCAGCTACAGTCGACTCAATTACATCAGAACTTGCACCGGCATAAGTTGCACTAACAACAACCTGAGGAGGTGTTATGGACGGATATTCTTCTAGCGGTAATGATTTTATCATAATAATTCCTGCAAGTAATATAATCAAAGATATTACTATTGCAAGTTTTGGCCTGCATATAAACAGGTTTCCCTTACTGATTTCTGGCATAAATTTTCTCTTATTGATAGTTGTATGTAAATGTATTATTTTTTATTTAAATCGACCTTATCGACAATATTAACAGCATTTCCCGGAATTACTTTTTGTATTCCGTCAGTAATAACTCTGTCTCCGTTTTTAACCCCTTCCCGAATAATCCAGTTATCACCGTCTTGACCTTGAACTTTAATATACACAAGCTCTGGTATATTATCATCATTAAGTTTATATATAAATTTCCCTTCTTGATTTTCCTGAACAGCTTTTATAGGTATAAGCGGGACTTTAACTTTGTTATTAGTAAATAATCTTACAGTAACAAACTCACCATGCAATAGTCTGTTATCAGGGTTTTGAAAAGTTGCTCGTAATGTAACAGTACCTGTTGATTGGTCTATTTTGTTATCTTGAAAATCTTGGATACCATCAAGTTCGTATTTCATACCGTTTCTAAAATACAGTTCAACACGACGTTTTTCGTTATTATTGATATCAATAGCCGATAATGTTGTGTAGTCCTCTGATGGAATAGAAAATGTTACATAAATAGGATTGGTACTATTAATTGTAGTCAAAGAACCAGTTGAAGGTGTAACATAATTTCCGACAGTAACATCAATTATACCAATTCTGCCATCTACAGGAGCTTTAATTTGTGTATAATTTAAATTTCTGTTAGTATCACTATAATTTGAATTAGCAGCCTTTAATTGAGCTTGTAATGCATCTCTGTTTGCAAGAATTTCATCATAACGAGACTTTGAAATATAATCCTGTCTCAATAGCTCCTCTGCACGTTTTAGCTGTTTGTTTGCATAAGCCAGTTGAGCTTTAATATTTTGAATATTAGCACCTGCAACATTTGCAGCATTTTGGTATTCGACAGGCTCAATTAAAAACAAAGTATCACCTGCTTTTACATAATCACCCTCTTTAAAATAGCTTTTTTGCAAGTATCCTGAAATTCTTGCCATAACACTGACTTGATATTTTGAAACAACTCTGCCCGGAATTTCAAATTTCTGGACAATTTCATTTTCTTGAACTGTTTCAACTACAACATTAGGCGGATTATTTTGAGCAGAAGCTTTATTCTTGAAAAAATTTGCAGCAGAGGATATAGCAAACCTGATAAAGATTGCAATAATTACTACAGATACAATTATTATTATCTTTTTTTTCATCAAATACCTCTCATTTATTGCATATTTGATTTGATAAAAGTAATCATTTTATTTAAAGCAACACTTCTGTGAGAAATTTTATTTTTCATTTCTTCTGACATATCTGCCATTGTAACACCATAGCCATCAACAACAAATATCGGATCATAACCAAAACCGTTTGTACCTGATTGAAATTTAGCAATTTCTCCGTGGCATTCTCCGATTTCTTTATTTAAAATATTACCAAACTTATCAACAAGAGTCATAGCACAAACAAATTTTGCTTTTCTATTAGTCTCTTGGGTAAGATTATTCAAAAGTTTATCAATTCTTGCCTGCGGAGTTTCTGCATAACGTGCTGAAAATATTCCTGGTTCTCCGTTTAGAGCCTCTACACAAAGACCTGAATCGTCAGCAAGTGAAATATTATTTGAGACTTTTGCCGCTTCTTTTGCTTTTATATAGGAATTTTGTTCAAAAGTTTTACCATCTTCAATCGGATTAAAATTTGCAGGTGGTAAAATAAATTCAATATCTGTACCTTTCGATATTTCATTAATTTCCTGTAGTTTATGCGCATTTCCGGTTGCAAAAACTATTTTTATCTTATTTTCCATAACGTCTGTGCCTTTTCCCAAAATCTTCTATACATAAAGCCAAAATATTTTTATCAAAATCAGGCCAAAACTCATTTCTTACAATAATTTCAGAGTATGCAATCTGCCATAACAAGTAATTTGAAATTCTTTTTTCTCCGCCTGTTCTAACTAAAATATCAGGATCAGGAATACCTGCAGTGTACAGCGATGAAGAAATTAAATCTTCATTAACAAAATCTTCGTGAATTCCGGATTTGATAATTTTTTTGACCGCATGAACAATTTCATCTCGAGAACCATAATTTAAAGCAATTTGAAGAACTACTCCTGTATTATTTTTTGTTTTATCAACAGCATTTGCCAATATTTTTTGTAATCCATCATTTAATCGTGTTAAATTCCCGATAAAATTTATTTGAACATTTTCCTTATGCATTTCATCAAGTTCATTTGTTAAAGTTACGGCAACAAGATTCATTAAAAAATCAACTTCCTCTTGTTTTCTGTTCCAATTTTCTGTTGAAAATGCGTAAACCGTCAAATATTTAACACCGAAATCATTGCAGGCTCTAAGTATTGATTTTAAAGCTTCAACACCTTTTTTATGTCCAAGAGCTGTTGGCAAGTTTCGTTCTTTTGCCCAACGCCTGTTTCCGTCCATTATTATTGCAATATGTTTTAAATTAGTCTCTGTGATAATTTCTTTTACTTTATTTTCCATTAAACAATAGCTCCATGTGAGGCATCCTGAACATTTTTTGCGTATTTTGCCAAATAACCTGATTTACATTTTAGTTCAAATGGTTTTAAATTCTGTCTGCGAAATTCTAATTCTTCTTCAGACACAAGTAAATTAATTTGTCTTGTATTGATATTTATTTCAATTTTATCACCATCTTGAATAAGTGCGATATTTCCACCATTTGCTGCTTCAGGGCAAACATGGCCTATGCAAACACCTCTAGTTCCACCTGAAAATCTTCCGTCGGTAATCAGTGCACAGCTTGTACCAAGCCCTTTACCAACAAGTAAGGATGTTGGTGCAAGCATTTCTCGCATTCCCGGACCACCCTTTGGTCCTTCATAACGAATTATAATAATATCTCCTGCTTTTATTCTATCATCTTCAAGTGCTTTCATTGCATCTTCTTCTGAATCGAAACACTTTGCACTTCCGGTAAATTCATAACAACTTTCATCAATTCCTGAAATTTTAGTAACACAACCGTCTGTTGCGATATTACCATACAAAATTCCAAGTCCGGGTTTAGTTGTAAACGGAATATGATAAGGATGAATTAAATCAGTATTAACATAAGCATTTTTAGCAATTTCTGAAAGTTTTAACCCAGAGGTTGTCATTTTATCTTTAATTCCGATATTAGCATCCATCATCGTTTTTAATAATGCAGGAATGCCTCCTCCATTATGGAAATCTGTCATTGTTGGCGCAGCTGCAGGATCAAGCTTCACTACCTGATGAATTTTATGACTTAAATCTTCGAAATCATTTAAGGTTACATTAAGTTCGCCTGCATTGGCAAATGCAAGAATATGTAGAAAAGAATTGGTCGAACCACCCATTGCTAAATCACAAATAATAGCATTTCTCAAGGTATCCCTATCAACGATATCTAAAGGTTTAATATCTTTATTTACAAGTTCAACAATACGCATTCCGCTATCAAATGCTATTCGGCGTTTTTTTGATGACACAGCAGCAGAAGTTCCGCAATAAGGTAAACTCATCCCCATAACCTCAGTCAGACAAGCCATAGTATTTGCCGTATACATTCCCTGACATGAACCGGCAGACGGGCATGATTCTTCTTCTAATTCAAGCAATCTATCCTCATCAATTAACCCGCTTCTAAATTTTCCGACAGCTTCAAATGAACCTTTTATCATAGATAATTTTTCACATCTGCTTTCACCATCGAGCATTGGACCTGCTGTTACTACAATTGTCGGAATATTTAATCTCAAAGCTGCAATAAGCATTCCTGGGGTGATTTTATCGCAATTTGATAAAAGAACTAACCCATCCAGTTGATGAGCCTCACAAACGGTTTCAACACAATCTGCAATTAAATCTCTTGAAGGCAGTGAATATCTCATTCCGCAATGCCCCATGGAAATACCATCACATACTGCAGGAACACCAAAGATAAAAGCTTGCCCACCAGCAGAATGAATTCCTTTTTCAATTTGGCGCTCCAAATCACGCATTCCAATGTGTCCAGGAACTAAATCAGAAAAAGAACTTGCAATCCCGATAAATGGAGCTTTCATATTCTTACGGCTGACACCTGTTGCCATAAGTAAACCTCTGTGCGGAGTTCTAGCAATACCTTGTTTTATATTATCACTTCTCATAATTATAACCCTTCATCAGTTTTAATTTTTACAATATTAAAATCTTCATCCCATTCAATTTCACCAAATGAGTCTAAATTGTGATAATCATATGAGTTTGCAATGTGCTGTTTTAAAAATAAATCTTTTTTACCTAATACTTTAGCAATATCGGGTAATAACTTTGTACTACCGGCAATAGTCCCTTGAGCAGAAGTTGCTTTAACTCCGTCATAATATATTTTTGAACCGGCAAAGTCAAATTCTTTCAAATTGCTTCTTGTACAAGGCAAGCAATCAGAAACAAGTATAATCTTATTCATCTGTTTTGTTTTAAACAACAACGACAAAGCTTCATCAGATACGTGGACTCCGTCAGCAATAATTTCAGTATATAAATTGTCATTTATAAGTGCAGAAAGAGCCGTAGAGCTTCCTCTGTGTGTAACTCCGCTCATAGCATTAAAAGTATGAGTTACACCGTTACACTGAGATAAATCACCACCAATACAATGTCCAGCTTGAATTTTTATATCTTTATTTTTTAGATACTCAAATAATGCAGGTTCTGCTAACTCAGGAGCTAAAGTTACAATTTTAATTGCGTCATCTTCTATTAGTTTAAAATTTTCGACAGTTGGTTTCATAAACCAATCAGAATTGTGTATCCCCTTTTTTTCGGGATTAAGAAATATTCCCTCTACGTGAATTCCGCAAATTCTTGCCATATCAGAAGTCTGTCGGTTCATTGCATTTTTAATTACATTAATTTGACGTTTTATGTTATCAATAGAGTCGGTTACAAGAGTGGGGAAAATATATCCAACCCCCTCTTTTAGAATTAAATGTGCAAGTTCTAAGATATCATCTGTTCTTGCTGTATTAAAATCAATTCCGTAACACCCATGAAAATGCTGTTCAATAAATAATTTTGTTTTCATGAAATTAACCCTAAATTACGCTGCCTGCAAATACTTTTCGAACTTGCTCTCTATCATCAAAGTGAATAGTTTTATCCTTTAATATTTGATAATCTTCGTGTCCTTTGCCTGCAACTACCACCACATCATTATTATCTGCAATAGTTTTTAACAGTGAAATCGCTTCACCTCTATCAGGTTCTACGGTAACCTTATCCGGCGATACTGAATTTAATCCTGCAATAATATCAGTTATTATTTGTTGCGGGTCTTCTGAACGAGGATTATCACTTGTAATTACAATTTTATCTGATAATTTTTGAGCGATAGCACCCATTTTAGGACGTTTTGTAGCATCTCTATCCCCACCGCAACCAAAGACACAAATAAGTTTGCCATCTGGTGGCGTAATTTCACGTGCTGATTTTAAAACATTTTCCAAACCGTCAGGAGTATGAGCATAATCAACAATTATAAGAGGTTTTTTATTAACGACCTCAAATCTGCCGGCAACACCATGCACATTTTGCAAAGCCTTAATTGCTACTTTTATATCTATTCCCATTGCTGTCGATACACTAATTGCCGCTAAAACGTTATATACACTGAACATTCCGTTCATATGAAGATTTACGTTGTAAACTTCACCTTTTAGTACAAGTTTAAATTCAGCTCCGTTTAGTGAAAAATGAATATCTTTTGCCATAATATCCGCATTATTTTTTATTCCGTAGGAGTAAAGTCTTACTCCTTCCGGTACAACAGCCTTAAATCTTTGTCCATACTCATCATCAAGATTAATTACGGCAAAATCTCCCTCATTCAAATGTTCAAATAATATTGCTTTAGCCTTAAAATAATTTTCCATTGTAATATGGTAGTCAAGATGATCTTGTGTCAGGTTAGTCAAAACTGCACCATTAAAACGGCATCCTCCGACTCTGTTTTGTTCTAATGCGTGTGAACTTACCTCCATAACAACATTATCAATCTTTTCAACATCTTTTATCATGCGTAAAGTTGCTTGTAATTCAGGAGCTTGAGGCGTTGTATGTTTAGCATCACGATACTCACCATTTGAGGATAATTTATAGCCCAAAGTTCCAATAAGTGCACATTTATAACTATTTTCTTCAAATATTTTTTGAATTAAATGGGTAACAGTAGTTTTACCATTAGTACCGGTAATACCTATTAAATTAATACCTTTGGACGGACTTGAATAGAATCTGTCAGCAATGTCAGCTATTTTATGTCGTGTTGAATCAACGATAACTTGCGGAACTTTAATTCCATCGACTTTAGATTGAGCAAGAATTGCTGCTGCCCCATTTTCTACAGCCATTTTGGCAAATTCATGACCGTCAGAATGTTCGCCAACCATACAGATAAAAATGTCCCCTTTTTTGGTTGTTTTAGAATTATACGAAATTCCCGAAATTTCTACATCTTTAAAGTTAATTAAATCTTCATATTGCAAATACTCAATTAGTTCATCAAGTTTCATAGTGTTCATATCTCCTTATACTAATCTTTTTTGTTAGATTTAGCCTGAATTTTATCAGGTTTTAAATCCAAAATTCTGGCTGTTTGTTCTGCAACCTCATGAAATACAGGACCGGCAACAGTATTACCCCATACAGGACCTTTTTTTGCACTATCAACAACAACATATATTAGGACCTGAGGGTCGCTTGCCGGCAGGTAGCCAATTGTTGAAGTATACATAGCTCCTGAATATCCTGCACCGTTTTCTAACGGTTTTCTTGACGTTCCTGTTTTTGCCGCTACATTATATTTATCCATTTTTATGCAAGATTTACCGTTATTGACACTCATCGCAAGTAATTTTGTTATAGTACGTGCCGTTTCAGGACTGATTGTTTCAATTCTTTTTACTTTTTCAGCTTCTTCTTCTGGGGTGTATTTAATAACATGTGGGGTAACCCTTACACCATTATTTGCAAGCGCAGAAACTGCGGAAACCATTTGCATAATTGAAACAGATGTTCCATAACCATATGACATAGTCATACGAAGCCCTTTATCCCAATATTTTGGGGCTGCAAGAAGTCCTGAGGATTCTCCCGGCAAATCAATACCTGACTTTTCACCAAATCCGAATTTTTTTAGCATACCGTAAAATTCATGATAAGTCATTAAAGCTCCGACGTTAACTGAACCAATATTACTTGAATGTTCAAACAGGTAAACTAAATTGATTTTCCCAGGAGCACCTTTTTCTTTGTAATCGTAATTTTCAATGGTATAACCTCCAAACTTCATACGACCTGTATCTTCAATTAATGAATTCTCATTAATTTTGCCAAGCTCCATTGCACTTGTAACAGTAATAGTTTTAAAAGTTGAACCCGGAGGGTATACATCAGTCAAGGTCCAATTCTTTATATGAAGGTTTGATGCTTTTTGAAATTCATTAGGATTGTATGTCGGATAGACCGCATATGCTAATATCTCACCATTTTTCGGATTCATAACAATAACAGCACCACGTAACGCTTCTTTTTCGGCGATTATTTTATTAAGTTCTTTCTCGCAAACGTGCTGAATTGCAGCATCTATTGTCAATGTTACATCTTGACCTTTTGGGTTTCTTGTAGGTAAGACAGGGTCAGTCGGAATTTTATAAATAATTTTACCATCTCTGGTTTTTTCATAAGTTGCTCTAACTGCGTGTTCTAATTTGTCTTTTGCACTATATTCAACACCGCTGGAAACATCTGCATCAAAATTATAAAAACCTAAAACATGCGAAGCAAACACACCTTGAGGGTATTCTCTTGTATTTTTCTTATCTAAACTAATAGAACGAAAACTGTTTTCAGCAATAATTTTATTGATTTTTTTAGCAGTATCTCTATCAACATCTTTTTTGATTGCTATTACAGGGATTTTTGATTGTGATAATTTAGCATATAAAGCTGCCTCCGGAATATCCAAAACAGGAGCAAATAAAGAAGCTATCTTTCTTGGAGTTTCAGTTTTGGAATAATCAACAGGTCTTGCGTAAATATTGTAGTAAATTCTATCTGTTGCAAGTTTAATTCCGTGTCTGTCATAGATATCACCACGAACAGCAAAATCATGACTTGAACGCTGAATTTTTCCACGCTGCCTGTATTTTTGGAAGTCAAAAATTTGCAAGATGAATAAATGTATAGCCAAAAATATTATTAGCACAAAATATAGAATATCAAGCCAACTCGAGATATTATTACAAAACTTACCTCTGGACGATTTCTGTGTATTGTCAATCTCTTTCTTCATTGTCTATCCCTTATAATAATAATTTTATCACAACAGACTGTAAATATCATAATTATTAAATAAATTTACGAAATTACATTTTTTATAGTATATTGTATTTATGAGAGATTTAGTATTATTTTTGGTTATAGTTTTTTTTATAACAAATGGAATATCAACTCCTGCTGCAGAAGTAATTTATCCAAAATCGAGTAATGTAACCATAAATTCTCCGACAACATTTTTTGTCGGTAATGAAAATCCTGAAAACTCACTATTCATAAACGATATTAAAATTGATATACACCCATCAGGAGGGTTTTATTTCCCTGTTGATTTAAACATTGGAAAAAATACTTTTAAGTTTGATAATGGTGAAGAACAATTTGAATATCTAATAACAAGAGAAGCTCCTATAGAAAAAACTAAGGCAGAATCAATATTAACTTACTATAAAGAAGCTAAAATTTATACAACTTGTGATGATAACATCCCGTTGCGTTCAACACCTTACGATTTTGGCGCAAACAGGCTACAACATTTAGCTAAGGGTATTGATTTAAAAATTGTGGGCGAACAAAATAATTTTTATAAAGTTGAACTCGCAAGAGATGATTATGCTTGGATTTCCAAATCACATGTAAAACTTTCTGATAATGAATCTTACAAGCCTGCAAATATACAAGGATTTGTGTATTCGGAAAACGCTGATTTACGCACATTTACACTGAAGTTAAGTAAAAAAGCACCTTATACTTTATCTGAAAATATAGTTTACAAAACTGATAATAATATTGATTATAAGACTTTAACTAACGGGCTGGATTTAGTTGTCTACAACATTAATGATTATCCTGAAAACAAATATGAATTTCATATAAATATGACAGGACAATTATTTGGTTATAAGAGTTATTATAAAAGCAATAATGAACTAGTAATAGAAGTCAAAAATCCACCGATTATTGATAAAAATTCTCCGCTAAATGGAATTAATATTACACTTGACCCAGGACATGGTGGTAGTGAATTTGGAGCAATCGGTTGTCTTGGAGATAAAGAAAAAGATATAAATCTGCAAATTGCATTAAACCTTCAAAAAAAACTAACAGATCTTGGTGCTAATGTTTTTATGACAAGAACTGATGATTCTGCAGTTTCTCTAAATAATAGAGTCAAGTTTTCTCAAAAAAACAATACGGATATTTTTATAAGCATTCATAATAATGCTTTTGCTGATTCTCAAGCAAATGCAGAAAAATGCGGAACAAGTGCATATTACTATTATCCGCAATCTAAATATCTGGCAAAAACTATTCAAACCACATTACTGGATGAATTAGGGCTAAGTGATGATAAAGTACGTCAAGAAAGCTTTGCTGTTGTTAGAAATACAAACTCATTGGCAGTACTGTTAGAAGTAGGTTATATGATTTTACCTGATGAAAATTCAAAACTGATATCTAATGAATTTCAAGATAAAGCGGCAGATGCAATAGTAAAGGGATTGGAGAAATATTTAAATGACATACAATAATGAAAAGCTGGGAGCATTTATCGTACCGACAGGAATAGGGGCATCAATCGGAGGCTATGCGGGAGATGCGGGAGCTTATGTCAGAAAATATACTCAAAAAGCATCTGTTATAGTAAATCCAAATACTGTAAATGCCGGAGGTTTTTCCGCAATAAATGACAAGATGTTCTATACGGAAGGTTATACTTTGGATTCTTTTTTCAAAGGTGAAATTAATTTAATTCCATCCTCAAACAATAAAATCGGTATAATTTATGATAAAGCAATTCCTCAAGATGTTCTTAATATCCATATAAATACTCAAAATGCAGTCAAAACAGTATACGGAATTGATATAAAAGAACATATAATTACTGAAGAAGAAGTTGGCGTAGAATTTTTTATGACAGAAGACGGAATATCTGTTGGAAATGTTAAAAATATTGAAACAATTGGAAAAGCTTGCCAAAAATTACTTGACAACGGCTGTGAAGCAATTGCAGTTGTATGCCTTTTTGAAGAACCTGAAGATGATAATCCTGATTATGCAAACGGTCAAGGGGCAGATCCAGTGGGCGGAGTGGAAGCAGTAATTTCACATTACATATCAAAATATTTTAAAGTTCCTTGTGCTCATTCACCGGCATTCGTTGATTATAAAATCTATCCTGATTTGGTTAATCATAAATCAGCTTCCGAATATATTACACCGACTTTTTTACCATGCATATTATTAGGACTGGCTCAAGCTCCAAAAATAAGTATAGATTTAACGCATGGTATAAATATTAAAAATCTGGATTTTCTTGTAATGCCACATAATGCATTAGGTTCAACACCTGTATTTGAGGCCATAAAAAAAGATATACGAGTCTTTGCAATAAAAGAAAATAGTACAGAATTATCCGTTACAAATTCAAACCTGCACAAATCTGATAAAATTATTGAATTAGATACATATAAAGATTGCTTTGATATGATTTAAAATGTTAATAACCTTGGAGTTTGTTTAACTTCATAAAACATTTTTGCACCGTTTACAAAGTTTTCAGGATTTGAACTTACATAAAATATTTCATCATTATTACCTGTTAAATTAAGCAAATCAGCCTTCTCCAGCTCATTTTTAATATATTGAGCAAACATAACTGCAGGATCGATAAACATATCTTTTGGGGCAAATTTAGATAATACATCTAACAAATATGGATAATGAGTACAACCTAAAACAATCCTTTCAGGTTTATTTTTTAGCATAATATCTAAATCGTTTTTTATAATTTCGATATTTTCAGCATCAGTCATAGCATTATTTTCAACAATATGAACCCATTGAGGGCAGAATTGACCAAAAACACTAACCTCTGTATTATATTTTTTTATTTCATTTTGGTAAGCTTGAGATTCTATTGTTGCACGAGTTGCGAATATCCCCAAACGATTGACAGGAAGCATTGAAAGCATTTCTGAGACAGACTGAACTATCGGAAACAATTTAAAATCATATTTTCCTTTTACATCATTATAAATAACCGAGGATGTAGTATTACAAGCCATTACAACTGCCTTGCATCCAATTTGTTCAAACAATTTAAAAATATTATCCGAGTATTCCAACAATTGCTTTTTTGTCTTTTCTCCGTAGGGCATATGCAATGTATCACCATAATAAACAAAATTTTCAAATGGTAATAATGCTTTAACCTTGTTTAATACAGTAAGTCCTCCAATACCTGAATCAAAAAATGCAATTGGCAGATTCTTCTTACTATTATTTAAAATACTCATCTATTCCCTCAGCTATAGCTTTTGCAGTCGCCTGTTTTCTCGACTCAGTAACTAATTGAGCACGTTCTGACGGGTTTGACAAAAACCCTATTTCGACTAAAACAGCAGGTGCTGTAGTATGATTTATAACATAAAATTTAGATTTAAACAATCCTCTATTTTCGGCTTTGATATTATTCAACATTGAAGCATGAACTGTTTTTGCCAATTGTAAACTGTTATCTTTATAATAATGAGTTTCCAGGCCATTTGGAGATTCACTGTTACTTGAATTTACGTGAATACTTACAAAAATATCAGGATTATAATTTTCGCTGATGTCAACACGTTCTTGCAATGATACGGTATCATCACCGTTACGAGTCATAATAACTTCATATCCTTTTTTCTTTAATAAAGACTCTACACGTTTTGAAACATCAAGAGTTATAGATTTTTCATTGATATTGTTTCTTAAAGCGCCACAGTCTGCACCGCCATGTCCCGGATCTAAGACAACATAGTGTTTTCCAGTTTTTTTGACCGGAATAATTTGTTCAATCGGAGGTAGCGGACTACTCATCAATGATGGAAGTTGTCCGTGCGCAACCTTCTCTTTAATTCGGATAGTTTTACCATCCGCACCTGTATGCACATTGATAATATCGCCATCCTGATTTAGTATGGATAATTTATATCCGCCGTCTTTTAATGCAATAAGATTTGTACCTTCAAAAATAAAGGAATTTTTTAAACTTCCAGCATTATTTTTATCTACATTGTATAAATAAATATCAACCCCGCCGGAATTACGTTCAATACCGTATATAACCGGTTTTGAAAATACTAACTTCATACTGTGGGTTTTGTCATCATTAATCTCATCAGCTGCTGAGTTTAATGATGATTTCATGCTAAACAAATTTTGAATTTGTGAATTTTTCTTATCAATAATTACAAAATGCTGTGCATCACCATATATTACGGGCTGAAAATTTGCAGCATTATTACTTGTAATAACGATACGAGCAGTGTTTTGATCAAACTGACCGACTTTAAGAGTTTCGTTTTGTGAAATTTGAATTTCTTTATTTCTAATAGCAGAATTTACAACTGCGCCTTTAATATCGAAAGCGACACGAGTCGGATTTTGCAGGTAGATTGGTTTTGTCAATGTAAGTGAGCCAACCCCTGTAACATGGATTATATCGGATTTAATATTAACATCATCAAGATAATACTTAGCAGGTAAAATGATATCATTTTTTATGAGTTCATAATCAACTGATTCCGAAGATTTACCTTGGTTAAATGCCGAATTAATTTGAGACAAAATATTATCAGAAGCTTTTATTATCGGTGTAAAAATTGATAAAGGTTCAAAATATGAATTTACCGAAGCAGGCTCATCAGAATAAATATGCTGAAAATAATAATTTGACATTTTAGGCTGATTAAAGCGCAAAATTAAGGTATTATTCACTTTTAGTAATTTAATATTTTTGGGATTATAATTTGCTTCATAGGAAATAGCAACCCGAACAATATCAGGACTGCTAGAAACCTGCTTAACCGAAATTTGTTTAATCTCGCTTGATGAGATAACAATATCCTTAACCTGCGACTTTAAGACTGCTGAATTTATATCAAAATAAGCCTTGTTTTCATTTTCAACTATGTTAATTTTTGGAATTTGTGAAAATGTAACGTCTTTATTATCAAAAGTATTTATTGATAGTATTGATGCCGAATTATCGTACACAACAGATGTTATGTCAAAATCAGCAGCAAAACTTTTTGCCGCAAAGCATAGGATAAATGCCAATATACAAAACAGTTTATATAATACTTTTCCCATAATCATTTCCTAATATGATTATATAACTATTAGAATATTTGGCAAAAATGTTACACTATATAATATTATTTTTACCAAGCATATAGGCTAAATGTGCTCTATTCTTTGTTTCTGTTTTATTAAGAATCATGCAGATGTACCATTTTACGGTATGAGCACTCATCCCTAAAGCTTCTGCGATTTCTGTGTTAGATTTTCCTAAAACAATTTCTTTACAGATGTCTGATTCTCTTGCTGATAATTTCATTTGATTACCTCCATTACTAGTTACATTACCAGTTTAAATGATGGTTTTAGAAAAATGTTAATAATAATTCGAGGTTAAGAAAATTTTGAAAAAATTTTTAAATTTTACTTGAAAAAATATATTGTTTTTTATATTATAAATAAGTAAATTTAATATAAGCGCCTGTGGCTCAGCTGGATAGAGCGTTCGGCTACGAACCGGAAGGTCGGGGGTTCGAATCCCTCCAGGCGTAATTTAATTAAGACGGTATTTACCGTCTTTTTATATATGTAAGCAGATACTTTGACATAAAACAAGAGGAGACTTTTCTGTATTTGAACGGACATTTCAGGAATGTACGGTTAAAATGCGAAAATGGCTGTATTGCACTGTGTGTTTGAAAATTACCAGTCGGAACTCTTCCAAAATTCGCATTTGAACTGTCCTCAAAAGTCCACGAGCTGTCCAAATCTGTCCGAACTTGGACAGTTGCTTTAAACCCTAATATAGCCGAAGTTTAGGCGGTGTTTATCTTTGTACGGTTAAAATGCGAAATTTGGTACTGGACTTTTGGAATTTTAGTCGGAAATGTTTATAAATAAGTCGGAATTATAATCTTTATAATTGTAATATAATCTTGAGACTTTATATATTTTGAGCTTATAATATTAAATATGGAATTTGAATTAAAGAAAAAACGAAATATTTTGGATGATGAGTTAATCTCAGATTTACTTCGTGTTGCCACAATTCTCAAAAAAGATATTGTTACTATAGAAGAATATGACAAACTTGGTAAATTTAACTCGTCATCATTGAGAAGAAGATTCGGAAATTGGGCAAAGTGTTTACAAAAAGCTAATTTACAGTATTGTAAAATAGATTATTCAGAAATTACTCAAGAAGATTTATTAAACGATATGTGTCACGTAGTTGAAAAATATAATTTAAAAAATTTATCTGCTGGAGAATATGACAAATATGGACAATATAATCATTATAAGATAGTAAGAATTTTTGGCTCTTGGAATGCTGCACTAAAAGCTGCCGGTTTATACTATAATGTTGCTAAAAATTTAACAGAAGAAGAATTATTTGATAATTTATTAAATATTTGGCAAAAAATAGGGAGACAACCTTATTACAGAGACTTACATCAACCTTTGTCAATTTGTTCTGCAAAACCATATGTAACTAAATATGGAAGTTGGTATAATGCTCTTGAAAAATTTGTTGAGTATATGAATAAGGATGAAGTTGAGCAAATAAAGCAGGTAAACCAAAAAACGGAAGATGAACATCAAAATAATATAATTATGACACATAAGACTTCAAGGAATATTAATCTTCGTTTACGCTATCAAGTTTTAAAGCGAGATAACTTTAAATGTGCCATATGTGGAAGATCTCCAGCTAAAGATCCAAATATTGAATTGCATATTGATCATATTATACCTTGGTCAAAAGGTGGGGAAACAATAATAGATAATTTAAGAACATTATGTTCTGATTGTAATTTGGGTAAAAGTAATATATTGTAGAATTTTTAATTTAAATTTAACTTATTCCAAATTTCGCATTTGAAGTGTTACTCTTTCGCATTTAAAGTGTTCTTTTACATTTTCATGGATAAGGAACAAATAAAAGAAAAAATGAGATTATTTGAAATCATGATTAATACTGCTGACGAAAAAATTGCAGAAGAACTTGTTGCAAATGATGCTCCTTTTTTTACTCCTGCAAGTTCTGAACCTTTGTATGGAGGTAAAGGATATTTGTCTGTTGTCTATTGGCTAAGAAAAGGATTTTCTGATGTTCAATGGAAAATTGAAGATATGGTTGTAGAAAATAATACTGCTGCAATTCGTTGGACATCTACTGGAACTCACGATGGAGAATTTATGGGAATCAAAGCCACAGGGAAAAATTTTAAAGTAACTGTTATGAATTTTTATAAATTTAATGAAGAAGGCAAAATTACTGAAGATATCGCAGCAGAAGGAATGATTGGTATTTTAAGAGCCATAGGATTGTGTCAATAATATAAATTATTTTATAGTTTAGAATCAAATTGTTCCTGCATTTTTTCTAAAAATAATTTTGCTGCAGGGGTAAATACTTGGTATTTTTTCCAAACAAGACTCCAGGATACATCTGAACATGATTTTATTGATTTAAAGCACAAGTTGCTTGATAATGAAGTATTTACAAGGTTATTTAAAGTAAACATATATCCAACACCTTGTTCCACCAACAAAGCGGCATTATAAAATAGGGTGTAGGTTGCTACAATATCTAATTTTGATTGATTTTTATTAAACCATCTGTAAAATTCAGTGTCAGGTGTAGGTTTCCTGAATGCTTTTTTTGACAGTATTAAAGGTATATTTTCAATATCTTCAAAAGTTAAAAAGTCCTTCTTTGCTAAAGGGGAATCTTTTCTCATTAAGATTCCCCATGTATCTTTATCCGGTAAATTAATTGCGTTGTATTTTGTTAAATCAACAGGCTGCATGACTATTCCAAAATCAAGAAGTCCGCTGTCAACTCGTTCTAAAACATCTTCCAAAATTCCACTATATAAGTGAAATGTTATTTCTCTATATTCAGAATGAATTTCATTTATTATATTACCTAATATTTTTAAGGTAGCTGTTTCACCTGCCCCAATGTGAATTTCTCCAGAAATATCATTTTTTAAAGAAGAAAACTCATTTTGAGTTTTTTCAACCATATCAACAATAGCTTCAGCTCGCTTTCTTAAAATCATTCCTTCAGGAGTTAGTGAAATATTATGCTGACCTCTTATAAAAAGTTTTTGTCCAAGTTCATTTTCCAAATCATGCAACTGCCTTGACAATGTCGGCTGAGTTAAATGTAAATAATTTGCAGCCCCGGTAATTGAACCGACTCTTGCAACTGTTAAAAAATATTTTAATACACGAAATTCCATTGCCTAATCATATCACTAGTGAATTATGCCTGTCAAGCATAGCTAAATATACACTATAAGTATTTGCTATTCTAAAGATATCGTAAATAATGAAAATATGGATAAACAAACATTAAGTCAAAATCTCATAGATTCCGGCTGCGACAAGGCAATTATAAATGAATTCTTTCTATTTTTTGAACAAGGAAAAATAAAAGAAGCACTACGATTACTCTCTTTACATAGAGGTAAGCTTATTGATAATCTTTGTGCCAGTCAAAAGAAAATTGATTGTTTAGATTATTTAATTTTTTATTTAAGAGAAAACAAATAAATATAAGGAGCGAAATTATGACAAAAAACGTACTTGTAATATCTTCAACTCTAAGAAAAAACGGTAACTCTGAACTTTTAGCAAAAGAATTTTTAAAAGGTGCACAAAGCGCAGGAAACAATGTTGAATTCGTAACCTTGCAAGACAAAGAAATAAATTTCTGTAAAGGTTGTATGGCGTGCCAGAAAATAGGACATTGTGCTATCAATGATGATAGTATAGAAATTACCGAAAAAATGAAAAATGCTGATATCATTGCATTTGCAAGTCCGATTTATTACTATGAAATGGCAGGACAATTAAAAACTATGCTTGATAGAGCAAATGCTCTCTTTTCTTCAAACTACAAATTCAGGGATATTTATTTTCTTGCAACTGCAGCAGATACAAGTTCTTATTCTGCAGATATTGCAGTTCAAGGAATAAAAGGCTGGATTGCATGTTTTGGAAATGCTCAATTAAAGGGAACTCTTTTAGGGGCAGGTGTTGAAGCTGTAGGTGATATTCAAAACAATCCAGTAATGAAACAAGCTTATGAAATGGGAAAAGGAGTTTAAATACTGATATGGAAGAATTAAGAATTGATGTTGCAAAATTAACAGAAGAAGAACAAAGACTCTGGAAACAAGAGGTTCAAGATGTTTGGAGACTTAACCAAACAATGCCATATAGCAATGAATATAATGAGTTGTTAGAGAAATTAATTCCAAATAAAGGTAAAAATGTCGATATAAGAACACCGCTTACCGGTGTAAATCTTAAAAAAGTTAAAGTTGGTAATAATGTTGTTATTATGAATGGTTCATTAATGATGGCATCAGGCGGAATTACAATTGACGACGATACAATGATTGCTGCAAATGTCAGATTAATTTCAAACAATCACGATTTAGACACAAGATCAATTATAACATGTTTGCCTATTCACATAAAAAGAAATTGCTGGATAGGAGCTGGTGCAACAATTTTAAGAGGAA